>NZ_DATMRK010000061.1:0-27128 GCF_035566375.1 Collimonas sp. | reverse complement strand
GACTTGCATAACCACGAAAGTAAGGCTTAAATATGTTACCCATGTCCCGGCACAGGTGTTACCCATGTGTCCGGTCTATACAGCGAAGCAAGAAAAAGTGACTAGCTGCCGGGCTACCCCCGGCGTGCATCCACGGAGTAGAAAACGTTTTAGTTACGCTCTAACCGTTCATTGCATGCGCACGCACTTACTCCGTGGCCCGTTAAAAGGGGTCAGAGTAATTTTCGCAAAGGGCCGCGAAAAAAAACTCCGCCCCCATTTAACTATTGCGCCGGCAGCTTGAGTACAGTCACCCGGTCGATGAAAAATTCGCCATCGACACACTTCCGATGCGGCACCCCCGCCACCTTGAATCCCGGCCCACCCTCAGCCACCCAGATCTTGGCAACCGTATCGAAATCCTCCAGCTCCAGCCCAAGCAGCGGCGCCGACAGCACAAATTGCGCGCCCTCTTTTTGTCTTGCCAGAACTTCTTCAATCGTCTTTGCCATAATTTCAATCTGATTTATTGGAGGGGTTACTTACTTATTATCGCGACAGCGCCAAGGACATAGAGCCTCAAGCATCGCGCAACAATTCACGCGGCAGCTCATAGGTTTCCTTAATCGCCTGCAACACGATATTCGAACGGATATCTTGCACGCCCGGTATTTTATATAACTTTTCCAGCACAAAAGCGGAATAGTGCTTCAGGTTGCGCGCCTTCACCCGCAGCAAGTAATTGGCATCGCCGGTGATGATGTAAGAGCCCACCACCTCCGGATAATTCTGCAGCGCCTGCATGAAATTCTCATGCCAGCTCTCGACATCGCGCCGCATCGTCACCTGCACGAATACATCCAGCTCCAGCCCCAGTTTTTCCGGATTCAGCAGCGCGCTATAGCGGCTGATAATGCCCTCCTCCTCCAGAATCCGCACCCGGCGCAAACACGACGAAGGAGACAGGAAAACCTGTTCCGCCAGATCCTGGTTGCTGATCCGGCCATTCTGCTGCAATAAGGTCAGAATGTTTAAATCGATGGTATCGAGCTGCATTGAAATTATCTTTCAATATTAATTAAATATTGTTGATTTTATTCTAAATAATATGAAATCCATCCATTAATTTCGTATAAAAATTCCAGTAAGCTAGCCTAAAATATGCCGTCTGATTCAGCATGGGAGAAAGCCATCGCCACTTCAAAACCCATCTGGGACATCAGTCCCGCCCTGTCCGCCCGGATTCCCGTGTGGCCCGGCGACACCGCCTACAGCGCGCAAACCACCTGGGCAATAGGTGACGGCTGCCCGGTACACGTCAGCCGCATCACGCTATCCACCCACACCGGCGCGCACTGCGATGCTCCCAGCCACTACGATGCACAAGGCCAGACTATCGACCAGGTCAGTCTGGACGCCTATATCGGCCCCTGCCGCGTGATCCATTGCATAGGCGCTACTGCCACTACGCCGGTCACACCGCAGGACATTGCCCATGCATTAGCAAACCTGCCGCCGCGGGTGCTACTGCGCACTTACGCCAGCGCGCCGCAAGAGCAATGGGACGCAGGATTTGCGGCGGTAGCGCCCGAAACCATCGCGCTGCTGGCGCAGCATGGGGTGCGCCTGATCGGCATTGATACCCCTTCGCTCGATCCGCAGGATTCCAAAACCATGCTGGCGCACCATGCCGTCAGGCAGCACGGCATGGCCATCCTCGAAGGCATCGTGCTCGATGCGATAGACGCCGGCGACTATGAACTGATTGCGCTGCCCTTGCGCCTGGCCGGCATGGACGCCAGTCCGGTGCGCGCCATTTTGCGCCCTCTTTAGTCTTCAGGAATACGACCATGACCAACAGCACCCGCGCAGATTGCCAGGCCTTGGATAAAAGCGACCCGCTGGCGCCGCTGCGCAGCTTATTCGATTTGCCGCCGGACGTGATTTACCTGGACGGCAATTCGCTAGGCGCACGCCCGCACGCGGCTTTGCAACGCGCACAACAAGTGATCCAGCAAGAATGGGGCAAGGACCTGATCCGCAGCTGGAACAAGGCCGGCTGGTTCGAGCTGCCAAGCCGGCTCGGCAACCAACTGGCGCCGTTGATCGGCGCCGGCGAAAACGAAGTGGTCATCACCGATTCCACCTCCATCAATCTGTTCAAGCTGCTGGCCGCCGCCTTGCAAATCCAGGCCGCCAGACCGGATGCAGCGCAGCGCAAGGTAATCGTTACCGAGCGCGATAATTTCCCGACCGATATCTACATGGCGCAAGGCTTGACCGAATGGCTGGATCGCGGCTACCGCATCCAGCTGATCGACACGCCGCAAGAACTTGCCACCGCCGTAAATGCCGAAACCGCGGTCCTGATGCTGACCCATGTGAATTACCGCAGCGGTCATCTGCATGACATGCAAGCCGTCACCCAAGCTGCGCAAGAACAAGGCGCGCTGGTGCTGTGGGACCTGGCGCACTCGGCCGGCGCGGTGCCGATCGATCTACACGCTGCAAATGCCGATTTTGCGGTGGGCTGCACCTACAAATACATCAACGGCGGCCCCGGCGCACCGGCCTTCGCCTGGATCGCGCCACGCCACCACGCACAATTCCGGCAGCCGTTGAGCGGTTGGTGGGGTCATCGCGCACCATTCACCATGCAACCAGCATTCGCGCCGGCCGAAGGCATACGCCGCGCACTGTGCGGCACTCAGCCGATCGTCTCGCTGGCGATGGTGGAATGCGGCCTCGACATCTTCGCGCAAACCGATATGCAAGCCGTGCGCCGCAAATCGCTGGCGCTGACCGATCTGTTCATCGCCCTGGTCGAGAGCCGCTGCGCCGGTCTCGGCCTGACGCTGGTCACGCCACGCCCGCACCAGCAACGCGGCAGCCACGTCAGCTTCACCCATGCGCACGGCTACGCCGTCATGCGCGAACTGATCGCCCGTGGCGTCATCGGCGATTACCGTGAGCCGCAAGTGATGCGCTTTGGCTTCACCCCGCTGTATACGCAGTTCACCGATGTCTGGGATGCGGTCGATACTCTGTACCGGATTCTGGTGGACCAGGATTACGAAATCAACGCGCAACAGGAAGCAGTTACCTAATTATTCAGGAGTGACGAAATGGAATGCCCGTTCAACCCAAAAGAGTCATGGCATGGCGCCCAGATGGATGTCGGCGACACCATGAGTTATGGCGATTATCTGGCGCTGTATCAGATTTTGTCGGCGCAACGGCCGCGCTCGCCGAATCACAATGAAATGCTATTCATCATCCAGCATCAGACCAGCGAACTATGGATGAAATTGATGCTGCACGAGTTGCACGCGGTGCGCGCGCAGATGCGCAACAACGATCTGGCGCCGGCGTTCAAAATGATGGCCAGGGTGGCGCGCATCATGGACCAGCTGGTGCACGCCTGGGATGTTCTGGCGACCATGACGCCGCCAGAGTACACCGCGATCCGCCCCTACCTCGGCCAATCGTCAGGTTTCCAGTCGTTCCAGTATCGTGAGATCGAATTCCTGTTGGGGAACAAGAATCCCGCGTTGCTGCAGGTACACCAGCACTCGCCTGAGTCATATGCACGGCTGCAGGATGCACTGCTGCAGCCGTCGATCTACGACGAAGCGGTGATGCTGATGGCGCGCGCCGGCTTGCCGGTCGATCAAGCGCGTTTGAGCCGGGACTGGAGCCAGGCCACCGCCGCCGACAGCTCAGTGGAAACAGCCTGGCTGGCGGTGTACCAGGCGCCTGATACACATTGGCAGTTATACGAGCTGGCCGAAAAACTGGTCGATCTCGAAACTTCTTTCCGCTACTGGCGCTTCCGCCACCTGACCACGGTGGAACGCATCATCGGTTTCAAAAAAGGCACCGGCGGCACCGAAGGCGCCAGCTATTTGAAGATGATGCTGGATGTGGTGTTGTTTCCGGAATTGTTTTCGCTGCGGACTTCTCTCTGAGGCGGCCGACGCTCAAACCGCCTGATGACGTTTTGCCACGCGGGCCCGCACATCTTGCACATCGGCCGGTTCGCAACGCAGTTCCAGCAACTGATTGACGGCGATCTCGTCCGCCAGCGAGGTTGCCGTTACCTTGGCTCCGAAAAAATCCGCGTCCAGGCTAAGCGCATTGCAGATGCGCTTGCGGCCTTGCTCATCGGCTGGCAGTTGCAGCACCACCGTCAGATAGTTTGGCGTTGCAGCGTTCGACTGGCTATCCGATACAGGCAGCCGTAGTGCTGCTTGCGCCACTTCCGGCTGAAGCGGTACCGGCACAGCTGCTTCAGGAAATCGCGCTTGCTGTTCCTCGGCGATTTCATCCGCCGACACCAGCACCGAACTATGCGGCCCGGGCCATTTCTTGACGCCGCCGATCACAGCCGGCGTGCCGCCGCTGACTTCATATTCGGTTTCAGAAATTTTCTCGTAGTGAAAAGGCTCCCAAGCCGGATCGCCATGCTTGCGCATCGCCACCGCCTCCAGCACCTGGCTGGCGGGCGCGCCGTTGCCCAGCATGCCGACCGTGCTTAGCCCTGCATCGGCTGTTGTGTCATCCATCGTGCTTACCTCTCTGCTTCAAAATGGATTGCTGACCTTTACCACCGGTGCAGCAGGCAAAACCTCAGGCAAGGTCCGCGATTCAAGTTCTTCCACCACCCGATTGATCAGCGACTGCAAGGTTTTGGCTTGCTCCAGCCCGTGCTGGTCCAGCGTCAGATCGAGATCGCCGAACAGGCTGACCCGGTCCAGACGATTTTCTACATTCAGCTGGCCTATGGTGAGGGTTGAGCTTTCATCCGAGAACGGAATAAATTTAGACATGTGACTATCCTTTATGCATCAGGTTTGTGACGGAATCGAGCAGCATTTTCAACATATCGTTAAATAACCTGGTCAGCAGATCGGTCTCTATTTTTTTAATCTGGGCGGCCGCCGGCTGCTCTGTTTTCTCAGGAGCATGCCTGGCGCTGTACTGGCCACCCCCACCCCCGCCCCCACCTCGAGCCCCAGGCAATGGCATCGCCACATCCTTGATGCGTTTCGGCACGCCGGGCAACAGATCGATGCGCAAGGTATTTTCCAGCTGGCTCACCGACAAAGCCTGATAGTGGGAAGTGTCTTCGTTCTTGATGAAATAGGCGCCGGCCTGCTGTCTCTTCGGACTATAGACCACTTTATAGAGATAGGTCGGCACCAGCACATTACCGACCTTTTGCAAATCCTGGCCGAGAAAAGCCGGCCCGGTAACCACATACAGCTCACCGTCTTTCACCGCCAGACGCCGCACAGCGCTCTCGATCTCGGCCCAGATATGACGATTGTTTTGCGGATTCTGCGGAACCATGTTGGCAAGAGTAAAGCTTTCATACTGCGAAGTGCGGTTCGCCATGTCGCCGTTGGGGCTCATATGGCCGCGATCGAAACCGGAGCGCGCGTAGTCTTTCAGTTCGGCACGGCCATTGATCAGCAGCGCCGGCTCGGGATGAAACGAATTTTCGCGCGACAGCGTACGGGCAGCGTCGATATTATCGCGCGTCAAATGTTCGGCCGACCATAAAGGAGTGCGCGTGATCCCTGAATGCATGACAGCAAAAGCCTGGTAACACAACTCCTGCGTCTGGCGCGCCAGCTTGTCGTTGAGAATTTGGGGGGCTAGACCGGCGGCGTAATGCGAAGGACAATCTGTGGCAAGAACCGCGGAACTGAGAAAGAAAAGGGAAACCAGGAAATAACGTAACTTGTGCAGCATCGCTCACCAAAACTGTATAAATACCCAGTATAAGGTTTTACTTAAACTGCTCCAAGTACTATCCCAGGATTTTTGCTGACGTTGTTTTTACTGACGCTGTTAATGCGGCGTGCGAAATTCGTTGGCGACCCAGGCGCTTGCGCTACTCTGGCTCAATTTAAAAGTCGCCGCTACCCGCACCTGCGCCAGTTGTTCGCCATCTGCATCGTGCGCGGTCAGCAAGGCATACGGAAAATCGTCGTCTGGAATAATATCCAGCGTGACATTCAGCGTTGCCTCGGCATCGCTGACGAAGATGCTCTTATGCAGCATGGCATGCAGTTGCTGCTCGTGCCTGCGCACAAATTCCGAAGCTGTCTTGACCAGCGTGATAAAGGCCGAAGCATCCAACGGCTTCGGATTTTTTTTATCACGCCCCATGGTCCAAGGCCCGATCAACGCCGGTTCCGGTTCGCCATCCTTGATCATCGCCACCGCCCAGCCGTCGTCATCGTCATTCTTGATAATGCGCGCAGTCCAGCCATCGTCGCGCCACAAGCGCGGCTCCTGGGTTTTCTGATTTTGCTGATCATCGCCAGCGGCGTCAGTGTGTTGGTCGGGAGTTGCTGCGGAATTATCGGTCATTGCGGAATGCTTCACTGCTAATAGGGATACAAGAAAGAGAGCCGAAGAAAAGCCGGCAAGCGAAGCCGGCAAACCCGAATTGTATAGTACAAAGCGCGGCGGCTCACTGGCGCCGGAATTGTTTGCGGTAAGCGGCAGGAGAAACCGAAAACGCGGAAGTGAAATGCTGGCGCAGCGACACAGTGGAACCGAAGCCGACTATTTCGGCGATACGGTCTATCGCCTTGTCGCTGGTCTCCAGCAGCCGCTGCGCTGAAGCCAGGCGATGGTTGAGCAGCCATTGCGATACCGTGGCCCCGGTTTTCATCTTGAAGCGGCGGGTGAAATTGCGCCGGCTCATGGCGGCCCTGGCAGCCAGCAGGTCCAGGCAAAGCGGCTGGTCGAGATGTTCGATGGCCCAATCCAGGGTGACGGCGAGCTGGTCGCTGCCGCCGGTTTCTGGCAACGGCTGTTCGATATATTGCGCCTGGCCGCCGTTGCGATGCGGCGCCACCACCATGCGTCGCGCGATACGATTCGCCACTTCGGCGCCATGGTCGCGGCGCAGCAGATGCAGGCAGCAATCGATCGCTGCCGCGGTGCCGGCCGACGTCAGGATGTCGCCGTCATCCACGTACAGTACTTTCTGATCCAGCTTGACGCGCGGGTATTTCCGGGCAAAATCGTCAGCCCACACCCAGTGGGTGGAGGCCGCCCGGCCATCCAGCAAACCGGCTTCGGCCAGCACAAAAGCGCCCAGGCACAAACCGACAATCCTGACGCCGCGCGCATGCGCCTTGCGTAAAGCCAGCAGCAAGGCTTCGGGCGGACGTTCGTCGGGATCGCGCCAGGCCGGCACGATCACGGTATCGGCTTCCGCCAGCGCCGATAGATCATGTTGCACATTGATGTCGAATCCCGACATGGTCGCAATCAGGCCCGCCTTCTCGCCGCATATCAGCAAGCGGTAACGCGGCACGCCCAGCCTGGCCAGGTCGTCGCCAAACACCATGCAAGGCACGGACAGGTGGAAGGGGCTGATGCCCTCGAAGGCGATCACCGCTATGGTGTGAGCGGATTCTGGCTCAGTTTCGGGGGCAGTTTCGGGAAGCTGGGCTGGTTTTAACATGGCCCGATCCTATCATATTGCGTCCTTCGGGACGCTTTCGCGCATCGCCGTGAAACCCGATACTTCGTCCTGTTCCGGTGTTCCGCACAACGCGCCAAGGAACAGCAGAGATGAGCGATTGGCGCTCATCATGCCCGCTCAAACAGGAGTTTCAAGATGCACCATCCCACCATCCGCACCATCGCCGGCGCGACCGCACCAGCCAACATAGAAACCGGCAACAGCGCCCTGCTAGTCATCGACTTTCAAAACGAATACTTCAACGGCAAGATGCCGATCCCGGACGGCGCACGCGCACTAGGCAACGCCCGGCGCCTGGTCGCCTTCGCCGACCGGGCCGGCATCCCGGTGTTCCATGTCCAGCATGTCACCCCTGCCGGCACGCCGATTTTTGC
This sequence comes from Collimonas sp., assembly GCF_035566375.1. GTDB lineage: Bacteria > Pseudomonadota > Gammaproteobacteria > Burkholderiales > Burkholderiaceae_D > Collimonas. Next base: position 19,265 of record NZ_DATMRK010000061.1, on the reverse strand, counting down.
CGAAGACGGCGCCACCGCGCAATTCCATGATGAACTGCAGCCCGCGGCCCACCATACCGTGCTGCAGAAGTCCTCCGTCAGCGTGTTTCCGACTACCGATATCGACAGCCGCCTCAAGGCCGCCGGCATCAAGACCTTGATCATCAGCGGTCTGATGACCCACGCCTGCGTAGCCGGCGCGGCGCGCGATGCGGTGCCGCTCGGCTATCAAGTGCTGGTGGCCGAAGACGCCTGCGCCACGCGCGATCTCGATACCGCCGATGGCGCCGTGCTGCCGCACGCCACGCTGCACCTCGCATCGCTGGCGACCATCGCCGATACTTTCGGTGATGTCATGACCACCGCGCAGATCCTGCAATTGCCCCTGGTCTGAACCGACGAAAGCTACGCCGTCATCGACAGCTAACGAGCGCTAATTGGGGTCAGCGCTAATTGGGGTCAGAGTCGAATATTTTCGTGCATAAATATTCGACTCTGACCCCAATTAACTTTGACAGATGCGTGGCGAGTAAAGAATCGTGGGAGAAATAGGTGGCATACTGTGCGGATCGCAAGACCGGATACGCTGGATGACAAAACATCGGCAACCACTGAAAGGCGGAATAGAAATGAAAAACTGGATTCGTCTCAACAAGGGATTTTTGTTATTCCTTTTCCTATTCGGCATCTTCCGCACCGCAGTCGCCGACTGGAATCCGATCCCCTCCGGCTCGATGCGCCCCAATCTGCTGGAAGGCGATGTGGTGTTCGTCAACCGCCTCGCATTCAACCTCAAGGTCCCGCTCACCAATATCGTCATCAGCCATCTGGGCGAACCGAAACGCGGCGACATCGTCACCTTTTTCTCACCCCTCGACGACACCAGGCTCATCAAGAGAGTAATTGCGCTACCCGGCGACACAGTCGAAATGCGCGATGAAAAAATGATCATCAACGGCCATCAAGCCAGCTACGCCATGCTCGGCACCGCCCGTGAGCCGCTCGAACAAGGCGGCACCCTGGTCGCCTTGCGCCTGAACGAAAAGATGGGAACGGAACAACACCGGATCCAGCTGCTGCCGCAAGTCAACGCCAACCGCAATTTCGGCCCGATCACAGTGCCGCAGGATCACTACCTGATGCTAGGCGATAACCGCGACAATAGCGGCGATTACCGCCATTTTGGATTCGTGCCGCGCGAATTGCTGATCGGACGCGCCGAACGCGTGCTGGTATCGGCCGACATCAAAGGCAACTGGCTGCCGAGAACCGAACGCTTCGGCATGCAACTGCATTAATAAGTTAATACCATCAACGCCTGGATTTCACTGCGCGGCTGCCGGTATCATGCAGCCGCTTTTCAATCAATTCCGACATGCCCTGCGCCGCGATAGAAAGAGAACGCTCTTTCTTTTTCACGATCAGGATCGGCCGCACCACTTCCTGCGCCTCGATTGGGATGCTGACCAGATTCATGTGACGGAACTGAAACAAGGTCAGCTCCGGCACAATGCTTACGCCCAGCCCGGATTCAATCAAACCCGCCACAGTAGCCAGATGCTCCACCTCCAGACCGGAATTCATCACCGGAATACCGCGCAGCAGCAGCTCGACATGCTGCCGCACGCTGGTGCTGCGCGCCAGATGTATCAGCTCGCAACCGCTTAAATCAGCGAGCCGGATACGACGCTTGCCAGCCAGCGCGTGGTCCTGGCGGCACACCAGATAAAACGGATCGCTGCACAGGGTCTTGGTATCGAACTCGGTCAGGCCCGAACCCGGTGCGGTCAAGGCAATATCCACTTTTCCCTGGCGCAGCATGGCCAGGCACTGGTCCGACAAGGCGTCGTACAACTGCACCGTAATCCCTGGATAAGTCCGTTTGTATTCGGCAATCACCGCTGGCAAACCGTTCGCCGCCAGCGACGGCAAGGCGGCAATCGCCACCCGGCCCTTGCGCCGTGCGACGTAGTCACTCATATCCGCAAACGCTGCCTCGATATCGGTGACCAGCGAGCGCGCCACTTCCGCAAACAGTTCGCCCTCAGCAGTCAGCGTGACGTTACGTGTATCGCGCTCGAACAGTTTAGCGCCGACCGCCTCTTCCAGCTTTTGGATCATGACGCTGAAAGCAGATTGCGACATGAAGCAGCGCTCTGCGGCGTGGGTAAAGTGTTTGCATTCCTGCAGCGCCAGGAAGGCGTGCAGCGAGCGGGTGGAGATATTGAGCTTCATTGACGGATCTGCTAACCAAGCTGCTTGTTGGACCGCCCATTAATCGGAATAAACGATTAATCCATCGGAAAAAACCATTTTACAGCACAAACCTCAACTACCAGAATGCGAGTAAAACAAGATCAATAACAAGCATTCCTAAAAAATATCCAAGGGATAGGAGACAGACAACATGCTGGCATTACTCGGCTTCATCACCATCGTCACCTTGCTGGCGGCGATCCTCACAAAAAAAATGTCGCCATTGGTGGCCCTGATCGCAATTCCCATCGCTGCCGCCCTGATCGGCGGCTTTGGCCTCGACACGTCGAAATTCATCGTAGCCGGCATCACCAATATTGCGCCGGTGGCAGGCATGTTCGTATTCGCCATCCTGTTCTTCGGCATAGTCACCGATGCAGGCATGCTGGATCCGATCATTTCCGCCATCCTGCGCATCGTCGGCAGCCGCCCTACCCGCATCGTCCCGGGCACCGCGCTGCTGGCCTTGCTGATTCATCTGGACGGCTCGGGCGCGGTTACCTTCCTGGTGACGATTCCCGCCATGCTGCCGCTCTACCAGCGCCTCGGGATAGACAAGCGCATCCTGGCTTGCGTCGCCTCGCTTGCCGCCGGCGTCAATTTCCTGCCCTGGACCGGCCCCATGATTCGCGCCTCCGCCGCCTTGCATATCCCGGTCAGCGAGATTTTCACGCCCTTGATTCCGGTGCAGATCGTCGGCTTGATATTCGTTTTTTCGGTGGCCTATTACCTGGGCTTGAAAGAAGAACGGCGTCTCGGCCTGAGCCAGGGCGCGGCCGTCGGTTTCGTCCACACCCATGAATTGTCAGAAGCAGAAAAGAGCATCCGCCGGCCGCACAATTTCTGGATCAATATCGTGCTGACCGTTTTTGTATTGGGTCTGATGATCAGCGGAAAAATCGATCCGGTGGTGATGTTCATGGTCGGCGTGGTGCTGGCCTTGATGATCAATTATCGCAATGCCGACATGCAGCGCACGCGTATCGACGCCCATGCCAAAGCCGCTCTGCTGATGGCCAGCATCTTGTTTGCCGCCGGCGTGTTCACGGGCATCATGAGCAAGTCCGGCATGCTGAGCGCCATGGCCAAGATGGCGGTCGGCCTGGTTCCTCCTTCCATGGCGTCGCATATTCCGGTGCTGCTCGGCCTGCTGTCGATGCCGCTTTCCATGCTGTTCGATCCCGATTCCTTTTACTTCGGTGTGCTGCCCGTGATCGCGGAAGTCGGCCATATGCTGGGGGTGCAACCGCTGCATGTGGCGCAAGCCGCGCTGCTAGGTCAAATGACCACCGGCTTTCCAGTCAGTCCGCTGACACCCGCAACTTTTCTGGTGGCCGGCCTGGCCGGTATCGATTTGGCCGATCACCAGAAATACACGTTTAAATATCTGTTCGCGGCATCCGTCATCATGACGATCACCTGTGTCGTGATCGGCGTCTTTCCTTTATAAAACGAGTACCTGGATTGAGGAATTTATCGTGAGGCATATCAGAATCGGCGCCGGCGCAGGCTACTCCGGCGACCGCATCGAACCCGCCATCGAGCTGGCGGAAAAAGGCGAGATCGACTACCTGGTCTTTGAATGCCTGGCCGAGCGCACCATCGCCATCGCCCAGCAGACCAGGATGAAAGATCCAGCCTTGGGCTTCGATCCGTTGCTGGCGGAGCGGATGCAAGCGGTGCTTGGCATCTGCAGTGAAAAGAAAATCAAGATCATCACCAATATGGGCGCCGCCAATCCGCTGGCCGCGGCCGCCATGGTCAGGCAGATCGCGCTCTCCATGAACCTCAAGCTGAAGGTGGCGGCGGTGTGCGGCGACGACGTGCTGGAGATCTTAAAAGCAGGCGCCTACATCAGCGATCAAAATATCCCAGTCAATACATTAGGCGACAAGCTGCTGTCGGCCAATGCCTACATCGGCGCCGCGCCGCTGGTAGAGGCGCTGGCGCAAGGCGCCGATGTCATCATCACCGGCCGCGTCGCCGATCCGGCGCTGTTCCTGGCGCCTTTGATTCATGAATTCAACTGGGCCATGGACGATTGGCATCGCCTGGGCCAAGGTACGCTGGTCGGCCATTTGCTGGAATGCGCCGGCCAGATCAGCGGCGGCTATTTCGCCGATCCCGGCTACAAGGATGTGCAAGGCTTGGCGCGACTGGGTTTTCCGATTGGCGAAGTGGCGGAAGACGGCTCGCTGGTCATCACAAAAGTAGCGGGGTCCGGCGGCCACGTGACGCCAGCCACCTGCAAAGAACAACTCCTATACGAGATACACGATCCCGCCAACTATCTGACGCCGGATGTGGTGGCCGATTTTTCCGCAGTGAGCGTGACGGAAATCGGCCCCGACCGGGTCCTGGTGCAAGGCGCCAGCGGGCGCGCCAGGCCCGATACGTTAAAAGTATCGATAGGTTATATCGACAGCTATATCGGCGAAGGACAAATTTCCTATGCCGGACCGGGAGCGCTGGCGCGCGCCAGACTGGCGCAAGCCATCGTTGCGGAAAGACTGGCACTGAGCGCGGTAGCGTTCGATGAAATCCGCTACGACCTGCTGGGAGTCGACGCCATCCACGGCGCCACTTTATCGGAACAGCCGTCCGAACCGTATGAAGTGCGCGCCAGGGTGGCCGCCCGCAGCGATAACATGCGCGACGCGATCCGCATCGGCAACGAAGTCGAAACGCTGTACACCTGCGGACCGGCAGCCGGCGGCGGCGTCACCAAAACGGCAAAGGAAGTGGTCGCGGTGCAATCCACCTTGCTGCCACGCCAGCTGGTGAAAACCTCTGTTCATTTCGAGTGAGAACCAAGATGAAACTACGCGAACTTGCCCATTCCCGCGCCGGCGACAAAGGCGACATTTCGAATATTTCAGTGATTGCCTATCAGGAAAAAGACTATGCGCTGCTGGAAAAATACCTGACTGCGGAAAGAGTCAAAGCGCATTTTTCAGACATCGTGCGCGGCGACGTGCTGCGCTATGCTCTGCCAACTCTGGGCGCGCTGAATTTCGTCATGCAACGCGCCCTAGGCGGCGGCGTCACACGTTCGCTGGCGCTGGACGCCCACGGAAAATGCCTGAGTTCGGCGATAATGAGCCTGGAAATCCCCGATCATATCGCTACACCATCCTGACGCATCCATCCCGCCAAGAAAGGAAGTCCATGAGAACGCAGATTCGCCGCTTGCCCGCCCGCACCGCACTCGCTATGACCCTCGCTTTACCCCTCGCCTTGACCCTTGCCACACTCGGAGCCGTAGCCTCCGCGCAAACGCTGACGCCGGAAACCCAGCGCTACCACGACATCTACAAAGAGCTGGTCGAAATCAACACCACGCATTCCGCGGGCGACACTGCCAAAGCCACGCGCGCCATGCAAAAACATTTGCTGGACGCCGGCTTCGCCAACAGCGATATCCAGCTGTTCGAACCGTTTCCGCGCAAGGGCAGCCTGGTGCTGCGTTTCAAGGGTAATGGCAGCAAGCAGCCGTTGTTACTGCTGGCGCATATCGACGTGGTCGAAGCCAAGCGCGAAGACTGGAAGACCGACCCCTTCCAATTACAGGAAAGCGGCGGCTACTTCACCGCCCGCGGCTCTATCGACGACAAGGCCATGGCCTCGGCCTTCGTCTCGGTGCTGAGCCAGCTGAAACAGGAAGGATTCAAACCCAGCCGCGACATCATCCTGGCCCTGACTACCGACGAAGAACGCGGCGATGTGCCGAGCAACGGCGCTTACTGGCTGATCAATAACAAACCCGAATTGCTGAAAGCCGAGTTTGGCATCAACGAAGGCGGCGGCGGCGAACTGCGCGGCGGCAAACCTAATCTGCATCGGCTGCAAGTCGCAGAGAAAATGTACACCACCTATGAACTGGAAGCGCGCGATGTCGGCGGCCACAGTTCTATCCCGACCGCCAACAATCCGATTTACGCGCTCTCCGCCGCACTCGACAGATTGGGCGCCTACCGCTTTCCAGTGCACCTGGCCGACGTCACCCAAACCTATTTCGCCCGTAGCGCGGCGTTTGCCAGCGGCCAGCTGGCGGCGGACATGCGCGCAGTCGGCGGCGGCAAACCGGATGCTGCCGCGATCGACCGTCTGTCGGCCACTCCCGCCTACAATGCGCAGCTGCGCACAACCTGCGTGGCGACCATGGTCAACGCCGGCCACGCCGAAAACGCCCTGCCGCAATCGGCCAAGGCAACAGTAAATTGCCGCATCCTGCCGCAAGACGATCCGCAAGACATCGATCGCCAGCTCAAACAGGTGATCAATAACGACAAGATCAGCGTGCGTTACGTCAACCAGCCGCTGCGCAGCCCGGCCTCGCCGCTCGCCGGCGATCTGGTGAAGACGGTGGAAACCCTGACGCAGGAGATGTGGCCAGGCGTGCCGGTAGTGCCGGCCATGAGCACCGGCGCTACCGACAGCCGCTTCATGCGCAATGCCGGCATTCCCATGTATGGCGTCACCGGCCTGTTTGTCGATCCGGCCGACTACCGCACCCACGGCCTCGACGAGCGGGTCGAAATCCAGCGCCTGTACGACAGCCGTGAATTTCTTTACCGGCTGGTGAAGCGTCTGGCGCAATGAGGCATTGAGTTAAATCGGCTCCGGCGCTAGCCGGAGCCGCCGAATTCGAGCGCAAGAACCAGAGTGCGCGGAATCTCGACGTGTCCTATGTTTCAGTTGTGCGGCAGCCGCTGCTCGCCAATTGATGGACACCCGCCATGAACTTTATCGAACTCCTGTTGCTTGCCGCGATCTGGGGCGCATCCTTTCTGTTTCTGCGGATTGCCGCGCCCGAATTCGGCCCTTTCGCGCTGATCGCGCTGCGCGTCGGCATTGCCGCATTGGTGCTGGCGCCGGTGCTGCGTTCCGCTGTCGCCCGCAGCCAATGCCACAGCAAGGCCTGGCCTCTATTTGTAGTTGGCGTCAGCAATTCTGCAATTCCGTTTGGTTTGTTTGCGTATTCGACGCTATACGTAAATGCCGGCATCGACTCCATTCTGAATGCGACTACGCCGATCTGGGCTGCCTTGATCGCGGCGCTGTGGTTTCGGCAAGTCATGAATCGCGGCCAGATCTGCGGCCTCATGCTGGGCCTGGCCGGTGTCTTGGTATTGGTGTGGGATACCATCGGCGCCGGCGTCGCAGGCATACCGCTGGCAATCGCCGCCGCATTGCTGGCCACCGTGTGTTACGGCTTCGCAGTAAATTATTCGAAGCGTCATCTGGCAGGAGTCAAGCCGCTGGTAGTCGCCTTTGGCAGCCAGTTCTTTGCCTCTGTCGTGCTGCTGCCGCCGGCGCTGCTATTCTGGCCGCAACAGCATATCGCGCCGTCGATCTGGGTCTGCGTTGCCGCACTTGGCGTGGTCTGCACCGGCTTTGCCTACATCCTGTATTTTCGGCTGATCGAGCGAGCGGGTGCTGCCTACGCGGCCTCCGTGACGTTTTTGATTCCGATTTTCGGGCTGGTCTGGGGCGCCTTTTTTCTCAATGAAAAAGTCACGCCCACCATGCTCGCGGGTTGCGCCATCACGCTGCTCGGGACTGCACTTGCCAGCGGCAAGCTGAGCGGTTTACTGGCAGCAAGACGCAAAGCAAAATCGGCCTTAAGCAATCATCCATGACAAACGCAGCGCGCTCCCATTAACAGGAATCCGATTTGAAAATTACCGAAAAATAATAAAAATACAGTCATTTATTATCGTTCTACGATAATTTTAGATTAGAATACGGCGATCCTATCGAAAAGGAGGCGCCGTGCAGCAAAACATCACCACTCTAGTCCGCCGCTTCCTGGCCGCGCTCTGCTCATGGCTGGCGATTGCCATCCTGGCGCTCTATCTCGGCGCCAGGATCATGCCGCATCTTGGCGTCAGCGCCTCACTCGATATGGCCTTCCATAGCAGCTTGGCCGATCAGGCCGTGACGCATCTCGGCAATACTTTCCGGATTTCCATTCGCATCAATGACAAACAATAAGATCACCCCAAAGGACGCTCCATGAAACAAGATCGCATCGCTCAAAGCAGCCAGCGCATGGCGAGCCTCACCATGCTGTTGCTGATTGCCATACTGGCCTTCAATATCGGCAGTTGGTTTTTCCCTGATGCGCTGTCCGAAATATCCAGTTTTTCCAATGCCGGGACTAAACTTGGCATCGTTCTGTCCAGCCTGCCGTTATGGCAATTACTGGGCGCCATTGTGCTTACCAATATCCCGCTGCTGGCCTTGGGATACGGCTTGTTCCAGTTGCGCGCATTGTTCCAGCGCTATGCCCAAGGCGAGTATTTTTCGCAGGCGGCCGCCATCCATCTGGGCCGCGTCGGTCACGGCATAGCGTGGTGGGTATTGCTGGATTTTCTATGCGGTCCGCTGTCTTCAGTGTGGCTGACAATCACCCGGCCGGTGGGTCACCGCCTGATCAACATCAGCTTTGACGCCAATGCGATAGTCGCTTTGTTCATGGCCGCCTGCATTACCGTGATCGCCCGCATCCTGCAACGAGCCAGCGAAGTCGACGCCGAAAATCGGCAGTTTGTATGAGGTTGTAGATGAGCATAGTCATTACGCTGGACGTCATGCTGGCAAAACGCAAGGCGAAGTCGAAGGATCTGGCGGCGGCTATCGGCATCACCGAACAGAATCTGTCGCTGTTAAAACAAGGCAAGGTAAAAGGAGTGCGCCTGGAAACCCTGGAGGCGATCTGCCGCTACCTGGATTGCCAGCCGGGCGACCTGCTGAGCTATCAGCCGGATAACAGCGCCGCTGCAAGTGAAACAGATTCCCCACCTTGAACGATTCTGATAAAAATGTCTGACGAGACCCGTTGGCCGCTTGCCGTACATCCACGTGCAATGCGCTGGGGCATACTGCTGTCCCTGCTATTGCATATCGGTTTGATGCAATTGTTTTGGCGGCATGAAGCGGCCGATATCGCCCGGCCCCCAAACTCGCAGCCGGAGCTGACCTTAATGCTGTTGCCGGCCACACCGACCACGCCAGCTCAGGTACGAGCAGCGCGAGTAGTCATGCCGCCTATCGTGCAGCGCGATTCACACCCCGCTAAATCTTCTGTTCGCGTAAATCCGGTCACGCCAACGCTGCCCGCCGCAGCGCAAGAGAGCAGCATTAATGATGCAGCAGTCCCCCATCCGCCGACGGTAGAGCAGCCGCGCCTGGATCTGGATGCGGCGGTGAAAATGGCCAGGCAGATAGCGACAGATCCGGATAGCCGGCGTAACGGCACTGCAGTCTCTCAATTGCAAACGCACCCGCTCGAAGCCAGGCAGCCGGACAGCCGCCTTACGCAAGATATCCAACGCAGCGCGCGTGCCGACTGCCTCGATACCGGCCGTTCCTTCGGCTTATTAGCGCCTCTGGCGTGGGCTACTGACGCGGTGTTGTCGAAGAAAAATGGCGGATGCAAGTGGTAGGCCTGACCGCTACGCAGCGCTTCCATAACGATGAGCAGAGCAGGCAAGGATTTTCTTGTGATCAGTTACTCGCGATGCTACATTTCCTTCTTTGCAATTTCTAACGACAAAGCACGAAAAGCCTTTGTCATGCTTTCATCAGGGAGAAAAGATATGCGCGCCATCGGTAATTTTCTGTGGTTTGTTCTGGGCGGGGTGTTTATGGGCCTGGGTTGGTGGCTGATTGGCGTCTTGGCCTTCATCACCATAGTCGGCATCCCTTGGGGTAAAGCCTGTTTCGTGATTGGCCAGTTCACTTTCTTCCCCTTCGGTAAAGAAGCGGTAAGCCGCAAAGAATTGACGGGAAAAGACGATATCGGTACCGGTGACCTGGGCCTGATCGGCAATGTTGTCTGGTTCCTGCTGGCCGGGGTCTGGCTGGCTATCGGCCATGTGCTGTCGGCTATCGCGTGCTTCATTACCATCATCGGCATTCCATTCGGCATCCAGCATTTGAAACTGGCCGGCATTGCGCTGGCGCCGATAGGTAAAACCATTGTGCCGAAAGAAGTGGCGGCTGCGGCGCGCAAACAGGGCGCGGAAGATACCGTCGCAAAACGGCGGAGCAACGCCTGATAAGTTAAATCGCCAGCGCCGGGTCCACTCAAGGCAGGAACAGCGGCTATTTTTTCCCCGCGCGGCCGGCTTTCTGCGACGCCGGATTCTCGACCGCGCCACGCACCTCGAAACGCACCTGGTCAACGACGGCCATTTTATGGTCCAGCAATTCCAGCACGTGCCGGCCGGGCCACGGCATCCAGTCGACGGCCAGTTGCGAATCTGACGTCGTTGTCTGACGGCTGGTTTTCTTGCCGGCCTTCAGCGCAGACGGCGTCAGCAACTTGCCATCCAGCCGCCACCAGCCGTTGCTCAAACCATCTGCCGCAAAACGCAGCCGCTGCCGCTGCGGCGGAATATCCGGATCGAGCGCCACCAGCATGCCCGGCGTCGGGTAGCGTATGGCGATGTTGATATCGTCCGATCTGGCGGTGGTGATCAGGCTTTGCTCGGTTCCCGCCAGAAAATATTCCTGGCGCGGCGCTTCGATCTTGTCGGCATAGCGGATATCTTGTTGCACCACCCCGGCTGGCTTTTGCGGAATCTGCTGGCGTAGCTGGTCACGCGTGTGCAGGTATTGCATCACCTGTTGCCAGATCGGCGCGGCGCCGGTCACGCCGGACACATCCCACATCGGCAAGCCGGATGCATTGCCAACCCAGACGCCGACCGTGTACCGGTCCGAATAGCCAACCGCCCAGTTATCGCGCATGTCTTTCGAGGTGCCGGTTTTAACCGCCGCCCAAACCCGCGTCGAGAGCGCATTTTCAAGGCCGAAAGTGCGGCTGCGGGCGCTGCGGTCGGACAGGATATCGCCAATGACAAAACTGGCGCCGGGGTCCATCACCTTGTGTATTTTTACCGCGGGATCGCTCAGCGTAGTACGCACGCCGCTGTAGCGCCCTTGATTGGCCAGCGCGCGGTAAGCATTGCTCAAGGCCAGCAGGCTGACATCGGCGCTGCCCAGCGCCAGGCTATAACCGTAATAATCGCCGGATTCGCGCAGCTGAAAACCCAACTCCTGCAAGCGTTCGAAAAAGGTGGTGGGCGTAACGGTTACCAGAGTCCGCACCGCCGGAATGTTCAAGGACGAGGCCAGCGCCGTACGCGCGCTCACCAGGCCTTTGAACTGCTTGTCGTAGTTTTGCGGAATATACAAACCGCTGGCGGTCGGCAGATTGATCGCCGCGTCGTTCAGGATCGAGGCTGCGGTCATCCATTTTTTTTCGATGGCCAGCTCATACAAGAAGGGCTTCAAGGTGGAGCCGGCCTGACGCAAAGCCAGCACGCCGTCGACCTCGGCAGCATTCGAAAAGGAGCCGCTGGAACCGACCCAGGCCAGGACGTCGCCGCTGGCGTTATCGAGCACCACGACAGCGCCGTCTTCGATGTTGCGTTCAACCAGGGCCGCCAGTTGTCGCCGCAACGCGTCGTTGGCGAAGCGTTGCACACCCGCATCCAGCGTTGAGCGCACGCTTTGTCCGGGGGTACGCAACAGTTTGCGCGCCAGGTGCGGCGCCAGTTGTGGCGCGGTGGTAGTAACGATCACTTCGGAATTGGAACCGCTGCGGACCAGCGCCAGCAAGGTAAAATCTTCCAGACCCTTGCATTCCTGTGCCGCGTTTTGTTCCTGCAAGATGCGGCAGGCGCGTTGCGCGACCCGGGCCGGGGTCGCGTTCGGACCGCGAATCAAGGCTACGGCGATCGCCGCTTCACGCTGGTTCAAACCGCTGGGATGCTTGCCAAACAAGACCCGCGACAAAGCATTTACGCCAACCAGCTCGCCGCGAAAGCTGACCAGGTTCAGATAGGCTTCCAGGATCTGGTCTTTGCGCCAGTTGCGCTCCAGCAGCCGGGCCACCATCACCTGCGACACTTTCTGCTGGATCGAACGCGGTGCGGTGCGACGCCGCAAATCGTCATCCAGCAAACCCGCCAGTTGCATGGTGATGGTCGAGGCGCCGCGGGTTTTGGTGTTCCACAAATTACCCCAGGCAGCAGCGGCCGCCGCGCTCCAGTCGACCCCGCTGTGCTGGTAAAAGCGCCGGTCTTCCGACGCCACCAAGGCATTGCGCAAGGCCGGCGATACATCTTCCAGCGCCACCCATGACAAGCGGCGCTCATTTGGATTCATGCGGATCTGCTGCAGCAACTGGCCTTTGCGGTCATACAAGCTGGCTTCGGATGAACGGAATTCCTGTTGCACATCGGCGAAATTTTGCAGGGCGTGCACCGGGCCGGCGCTCAGGGCCAGCATCAGTACAGCCCCCGACGACCAGCGCTTGACGCAAGATGAAATGCCAGTCGAACTCACTTCACCATCCATTTCGGATTGGGGCTTTCACCAAACATTTCCGGCGCATACATCGCTTCCACCCGGGTCGGCGGCAAACTGAATTCGCCCGGGTTATTGATGCGGAAGGTATACGTCATGGTGAATTTCCCTTTCGGCACGAATTCGTAATAACTGCGGAACGCTTCAAAACTGCGTTCTTCGTACGCCAGCCAGGCGCTGCCGCTAGGCCGTTCGCTGCTGGTGGCAATCGCTGAATCGCGTCCCAGGCCGGAACCGAGCAAGGTGGCGCCGGCCGGGATCGGATCGGTCACCACCACCCAGGTCATATCGGTCTGCGCGTCGACTTCTAGATCGACTCGCACGATATCGCCACGCGTGTATTTACCCTTTTCTTTCTGCTCGACCGGGACGATGTTTTTATTGATCCGGTAGCCGCTGGAGAACGGCTTCTTCAATACCACCGCCGCCAGGCTTTGCACGGTAACCCACGGCGCGCCGCTGCCGGCATGGCTCAGTTTCAATTCTGCCGATGTAGCGGATGGCGGCCACGGCAATTGCAACTTGCCGACTTCCGCCGCAGTGGCGTTTGTGCTCGTGCTGACGCTGGCGGGCCAGTTGTAGCTTTGGCTGCCGCTCACATTGGCTCCCTGCTCCAGGCTGACTTTGGTGACGCCCGCCACTTTCACGGATTCAAATTTGCGGCCGAACTTTTGCAGCGCCAGCGAACCCCACAGATTGGCCGTAGTGGTAGACCAATGGCCGCGCAACTGGCGCTGGATGGCGCCATTGACCAGTTTCGGCATGTCTTCTTTCCAGGCCGGATTCTCCAGCATGGTCAGCACCAAGCGATTAGCGTTGACATCGGCGCTGGCCATCAGCCACCACCAGTAATCGCTGCTCTCGGTCGAGAAACCCATGCGCGTACTTTGGTAATTCAAACGCGCACGGATGATCTGATCCGCTTCGGCCAGGCGTTTTGCGCGATCTGGAATGTTGGATACGCGCTGCAGAATGTTGATCCAGTCCAGCAACGCTGAAGTCGGCCACAGATTGGGCGAGATCTGGATCGAATCCAGCATCGCCGGCCGCACCCGCTCATAACGCGACAACGCTTCCAGCGCCGCCAGCTTGCGCACATCCAGGTCTTTCTGCGGCGACCAGAACTCACGTGTGATCTTGCCTTCCACAAACGCCGCCAAGCCATCCAGCATCTTGTCGCGGCTCTGCTGCGGAATCGCAAAGCCGGATTCCTGCGTCACCGCCAGCAGATAAGCGGTCAGGGTATCGCTGCCGCGGCGGGCGTTGCCTTCATTCGGCGGATAGTAATAAGCCAGGCCGTCGCTATCCAGATAAGTCGGCAAATCGTTCAATACTTTTTGCCACATGGCCTCGTCACGCAAACCGATCGCGCGCGTGGTCTTTTGCTCCAGGCAAGAGAACGGATAGTTGATGAAGTAGCGGCGCAAACCTTCATTGCCGGAAGCCAGCGACGGCGCCAGCGAGATCGCCAGACCACCCCGCCCGGGCAGGCCGTCGGCAGGCGGCGCTACCGCCATGCTGAACGGCTTGTCGAGTTGGAACAAGGTGGCTTGCTGCACCGTCACTGGCACTGCCGGCACCACCCGCTGAGTGAACTTGATGCTGTCCTTGACCTTGGCTCCGCCCTGTTCCTGGGCGTTGATTTCCCACACCATCTGGCTGACGTCTGCCGGCACCGTGACCGGCCACACCAGCTCGCGGGTTTCACCGGCAGGAATGCTCTCATCCTTGTCTGGCAACGGCGCCGCCGCCGTCAAGCCGGCAGCCTGCGCCGTGGCATGGACTTGCATGGCGCGGGTGGTAGTGTTGCGCACGGTGACCAGCGCGCTGAAATTATCGCCTTCGCGCACCAACGGCGGCAAGCCGGAGATCAGTTGCAAATCCTGGGTCGCGCGGATGCTGACGGCGCCAGTGCCGAACAGGCTGTTGCCACTTTGCGCCACCGCGACTATCTTGAAACTGGTCAAGGAATCGTTCAATGGTACGTCGACCTGAGCCCGGCCATTGGCGTCCAGTACGATCACCGGCTTCCACAGCAACAGGGTATCGAACAATTCACGGGTTGGCGATTGGCCGCCACCGCCGCCGGCAGGAATCGCCTTGCGGCCGTAATGACGCTTGCCGACTACCTGCATTTGCGCAGTCGAGGTTTCCACGCCATAGCTGCGGCGCTGTAGCATCGCTTCCAGCAGATTCCAGCTCTTGTTGGGCTCCAGCTCCAGCAAGGCTTCATCGACTGCCGCCAGAGCAATCTCGGCGCCAGCCGCCGGTTTGCCGTTCGGCAGGTTGGCCTGGATAGTCACCTTGGCCGTGGTGCGGATCGCGTAACTCGGCTGATCCGCCTTGACCGTTACCGCCAGCTGGTTGGCGGCAGTGCCGACGGTGATTTCGGCAATGCCGTATTTATAGGCTGGCTTGGCCAGGTCGACGGTAGCGCTGGGCGCCTGATATTCCTTGAATTCGCTCCACCAGTTCAGCGGTTCTTTCCAGCCCCAGATAAAGAAGGAATACCACGGCACCTCGCGCATGCGGCCACGCACCGCCAGCACCGAGACGAATACATTAGGACCGTAACTGGCTTTAACCGGCAGGCTGAAGGTGGGGTCTTGCCCGTTCAGTTGCACCACCTGGGTTTCGATCACGCCTTCGCGCTCCACCGCTATCAGGGCGGTGGCGTAGCGGAACGGCATGCGCACCTGGAACTTGGCGCTTTCGCCTGGTTGATAAGTTTTCTTCTCAGGCAGGATGTCGATGCGGTCCTGGTTCTCGCCATCGAACCATAGCTCGCCTTGCCTGGTGACCCAGACCGAGCTGCTAGCCAGTGCCAACTTGCCGCTCTCGTCCTTGGCTTTGGCGGTAAGCACGATATTGCCCGGCTCGGCCAACTCCACGGTACAGATCATCAAACCGCGCGCATCGCTTTTGCCGGAACACAGCACGCCGAGATCGCTGCCGGCGGTGGTGTTTTCATAGGCGTAGAAACCGCCCACCATGCGCTTGCGATGCGAATTGGTTTGTTTCGACGAGGCGCTGATGTCAATCGGCACGCCGGCTTGCGGTTGGCCGGCCGGATTTAGGGCGACCGCGGTCAAGGTCAGTTTTTTCTTGACTGATACCCACTCCCCCGCTTTCAGGCCGACCACCACCGCCGCCGGCCACATCGGCGTAACACTCGATATGGTCTGGATTTCGCCGTTCGGATCGGCGTAAGTCATTTCAGTCAGCAATTCCTTCGGCGCCGCGATGGCCGGCAATTCCTTCACCAGCGTTTTTCCGGCGCCGTTTTTATCCAGGGTCACCGGCAATTTATCGGCCACGATTTTCTGGTCGTCGGCGCTGCCCTCATCCTCATTGCGCGCAACCGCAAAGGAATAATCATCGTAGCCGGAAAAACTCACGGCCTTGCTGCGCAACAGGCTGGTGATATGCACCGACTGGCCGGCAGCGCCGCCGCCATTCAGATAATTGAGTTGCACAGCTAGCGGCACTTCCTTGGGTGCGATCAAGATCTTCGGCGGCGTGATCCGTCCCTGCAGCAAAGGCAGACGGAATTCTTCGACACGGAAACTGCCGCTGCTATAGCTGCGCCGATTGGCGTCGTAACCGCCGGCATCGGCGTTAGTCTCGGCGTCAGATTCAGCATCAGAGTCGGCGCCGGCTTGAGCTCCGTTAGCGCCGCTGACGCCGCTCTTGACCTGGCCGCCGTCCAGCACTACTTCATAGCGTCCAAGCTTGGCTTCTTTCGGAATCTGGAATACGGTTTCGGCATTTTTCTGGCCACGCCAGCTCAGCGCAAACTGATATTCCTGGCCGCTGCCCTGATGCGTGATACGCACCCGCGTCGGCAATTTATCATTCGGCAGCAAGCCGAAGCCCTGCATGGTTTCGGTGCGAATCACATGTTTCATCGAGACCGTTTCGCCGGCCCGGAACAGGGTGCGGTCGAATACCGAGTGAGCACGCACCGTAGCCGATTTGTCGTAGTCCATCGGCAGATTGAAACGCCAGGATTCGATGCCGTCATTCCACGAAGTCAAAGCAAAAGCCATGTCGGGCCGGCCTTTTTCATCGGTCTTGCGGGCGCTGACAAAAAAACCGTCGATCTGCCCCGGTTCACTGCTGCCGCCGTTACGACAGGCGTCTAGTGGAAATTCCGGCACCGAGGCAATCCCGGTCTTATCGGTCTTGCCGCGCCACAGTTCAGTGCCACGGCAATCGGAAATCCTGACATCGGCATCGCTCACCGGCTTGGCGCTATCCAGCGTGGTGACCCACACCGCGCCGTTCTGGCGGCCGATCTTGACATGCACCGACAAGTTGGTCACCAGCGCGCTGGTCCGCACATACATGGGTGCGGTCTTGCCCAGCAAAGCCGCGCCTAACTTTTGCGATTCCAGTTCGACCACATAGAATCCCGGATCCTTGAGCGGAATACCGATCACTTCAAACGGCCGCACACCGTCCTTGCTGTCCGGCGACGGCGGCAGGGTCAGGGTTTTGGCGCCGCTTTGCTTCGCCAGCAAACCGATGCTGCGCGTTTCCACCTGCTTCTTGCCGACGGTGACGGTAGTTTCGTGATAACGCCTGAGCTTGGTCAGCCAGGCGATGATGTTCTGGTCATCGCTGACTTTCAGATTGCTGACCGTGCCTGGATTGACTTTGCCGTCGGCGCTGCGCGCCAGCATGCTGCTTTCAACGTTGCGCAAGGTCACCGGCAACGTGGCGTCGGCATTCAGCTCAATGATGCCGAACGGCGCCGACGGGAATTTTGCCAGGGGCGGATATGCCGCCAGCCGCACCTTCAGCGGAAACGCGGCGGCGTTCGACAGCGGCCGTCCGTTCTCATCCTGGAAACCTCTCGGCAAGTCGACGCTGAGTTCCGATTTTTCTGCAAACGGCGGCTTGAAGCTGAGTTGGGTGACGGTATCTTCGTTATCGTTTTTCTCAAAAAACGGCTTCAGCTTGCCGTTGGCGGCGTTCAGCGTCACGCCCTCGGCCAGCTTGCGCGCGACCGGTGCGGTAAACAATATGCGCATTGGCAGAATCGGCGCGCAGGCGGCGTTGGCGTTCTCGCGCTCGCAACTGACGCTGGCGGTAAAAACCGGCCGCACCTTGAACTTGAATACCTGCGGCTGGCTGCTGGCGATACCTGACGGCGTGCTCACGCCCTTGTCCCAGGTCAGGCGCAGCGCGCTGTCGTTGGGCAAGCGTTGCTGGCATTGCAGGGTGCTGACACGTTCGGGATTGATCTTGTCGGCAAATTTGTCGAGCAGCTGCTTGCGGTCGGCAGCGGCGATGAACTTGACCGGGATCCGCTCATGCACGCCTTCGGCTTCGCAATACACATGTTTCAGTATGCTGTCGCTGGTGGCGGCGCCGTTTTGCACCAGGACGAAGATCTGCTCTTCATCGATAGTGCCGCCCGATGGCATGACATTGATGACGGCAGGACCGCCGGTATTGAATTGAAACGTACTCTTGCCGCTGACCGCGGCGCCCGACAATAATTTGAATCCCGCTTTCAAGGCAAAGCTGCAGCGTGTTCCCGGCGGCACGTCGCGCACGAAATCATAAATCCAGTTACGTTCATCGGCCCAGCGCCCGCTGCCGGCTTCCGGACAGCTGATATCGAATGGCGCAGGCGCCTTCGGATCGCCGAACTTGATGGCGGCTTCAGAGAAATTTACCCGCACCTGGCGCACCTGGGTGATTTCGCCTTGCGGCGAAAAACTGGTGACGCCGGCCGCGTGCGCTGCTTGCGCCATCTGGCCGCCCAGCAAAACCATGAGTAGCGCCAAGGCGTTTCGCGCCCCGGTGACGGCGCCAGAAAGTTTACGGCCGAAAAAAAACAGCTCCGGGGATATCACGGTGCTGCTGGTGGTTTTTGCTGCTGTCGCTGCTTGCATAGCGATCCTCGGGCTAGGAATGGTTGAAATATGAATCTGCGAGGATACCGCATCTTTATATCTTTATAGCAATTTTATGATTTAGATAATGCTAGCGTCCAGGAAGCGTCGCGCAAATTCCGGCCGGGCTACGGACGCAAATGTCACTCTTTAACTTTCTTCAATTGCCAATAAATTTGTAAAGAAATAGAAATTGCAGTAAATACAAGACAATTCTTATATCTAAATAGCAATTCACTTTGTAGAGTGGGAAATTACGTCTTTACAAAAAGACAGCAATTTCAGTCTAACTCTTGAATTGGATTAGCTATGAATCAGCAGGCCTACCGCGTCATTTTCAACAAGAACCGTGGCATGTTGGTGGCGGTCGCGGAGAACGTGTCCAGCCAGGGTAAAGTGAAGGGCGCTGGATGCGAAGCCGTCGCGACCGGGCCGCCGTTGCTGCGCTTTGCCACGCTGGGCTTGCTGGTAGTGGCGCTGTTCGGCGCCGTCACCGTGGTACAAGCGCAAATGGTGGCGTATAAGAATGGCGGCCCGCGTCCCACTATCGATCAAAGCGCCAATGGCCGGCCGCTGGTCCAGATCGTCACGCCGAATGCGGCAGGCGTCAGCCACAATCGCTACGAGCAGTACAACGTCGATAGCAACGGCGTCATCCTGAACAACGCCCGCACCATCACCGCAACGCAACTGGGCGGCTACGTCGAAGGCAACCCGAACCTGGCCAATGGCAGTGCCCGC
>NZ_DATMRK010000060.1:0-30154 GCF_035566375.1 Collimonas sp. | reverse complement strand
GACTTGCATAACCACGAAAGTAAGGCTTAAATATGTTACCCATGTCCCGGCACAGGTGTTACCCATGTGTCCGGTCTATACAGCGAAGCAAGAAAAAGTGACTAGCTGCCGGGCTACCCCCGGCGTGCATCCACGGAGTAGCAAACGTTTTAAGTAGCGACGACCGATCATCGGATGCAACGACATGTACTCCGTGGCCCGTCAATTGGGGTCAGAGTAATTTTCGCAAAGGGCCGCGAAAAAAAACTCTGACCCCAATTGACTAAGAAAGTGAGTAGCTGCCAGGCCGCTCCCGGCATTCCAGCTCACTTACGCACAGCCATGACCACCAGCAGTCTTGCTTGTCATGGACAGATCCCGCCCCGCTTCCCGCGTATGACCAGCAGCCTCCAGCCGCTGCAAATAATCTTCCCACATCGCATCCTGATCGCGCCCCAATTTATACAGATACGCCCAGGTATAAATCCCACTGACGTGACCATCCGAAAAGACCGGCTTGACCGCATAGTTGCCAACCGGTTCAAGTGCAACCATTTCGACATTGCGCTTACCGGTTTGCAATACCTCTTGCCCCGGACCATGGCCGCTGACTTCGGCTGATGGCGAATAAACCCGCATCAATTCAAACGGCAGCGAAAAAACCGCGCCGTCATCGAAAGCAACTTCCAGCTTGCACGATTGCTTATGTACTGTGAATGACACCGGCACAGGCGCCGGTGCTGATTGTTTGGAGCCGGTCATTGGATGGCCTGAATAGAGAATTAAAACTGCTCGGAGATCGCCGAGCGCAAAGCCACCAGCAAGGCCTGACGCTGCTCCAGGATTAATGGCGAAGGCTGGTGCCGAGCTTGCGCCCACACCGGGCTGGGGAAATGCGCATCGTCAAGATAGCGTGGAATCACATGCCAGTGCAGATGCGGCGTCATGTTGCCGAGGCAGGCCAGGTTGATTTTTTCCGGCTGCATGATATTGCGCACGGCGGTTTCAACTGTCCACACTGCATCCATGAATGCAGTGCGGTCAGCCGCCGACAAGTCCGTCATTTCCTTGACATGCCGATGCCAGATGACGCGGCAGAATCCCGGATACAGCGGATCGTCGACCAGCACCACGCGGAATTTCTCGGCGCGGTGGAGAATTTCTCCGCCGTCGCCGCTGCACAGTTCGCAATCAACCGCATGGGGTGTCATGGCTGTCATGATCAAACCAGGATCCGCTCGATGCCGCCATTGTTGGCGCGCGCCACATAATCCGGCAGCCAGTTCTCGCCCAGCAGATGACGCGCCATCTCGACCACGATGTAATCGGCAGTAGTGCCGGAATCGTCGTTGTAGCGTGACAAACCTTGCAGGCAGGACGGGCAGGAAGTGAGGATCTTGACGTCGCCGCCAAAACCGTCGGCGCGCAGTTTATCCGCGCCCTTGGTCATCTCTTCTTCCTTGCGGAAACGGACCTGGGTCGAGACATCCGGGCGGCTCACGCCGAAGGTGCCGGACTCGCCGCAGCAACGTTCGTTCTTCTCGATCTTGGCGCCGTTGTCGGTGGTGATAAGCGCATTCACGGTCTTCATCGGATCCTGCAATTTCATCGGGCTGTGGCAGGGGTCGTGGTACATGTAGCGCGTGCCGCTGACTCCCTCCAGCTTGAGATTTTTTTCCAGCAGGTATTCATGGATGTCGATAATCCGGCAGCCTGGGAAGATCTTGTCGAACTGGTAGCCTTGCAACTGATCGTAGCAAGTACCGCAAGATACGATCACGGTCTTGATGTCGAGATAGTTCAAGGTATTCGCCATGCGGTGGAACAGCACGCGATTGTCGGTGATGATCTTTTCCGCCTTGTCGAAGTCGCCCGAGCCGCGTTGCGGATAACCGC
The DNA here is from genome assembly GCF_035566375.1 of Collimonas sp. Lineage (GTDB taxonomy): Bacteria > Pseudomonadota > Gammaproteobacteria > Burkholderiales > Burkholderiaceae_D > Collimonas. The sequence goes on along the minus strand of NZ_DATMRK010000060.1, from coordinate 28,279 downwards.
AGCACAGATAACCCGGCGGCAGCACGGTTTGCACGCCAACCTGCCACAACATGGCCTGGGTCGCCAAACCCACTTGCGAGAACAGGCGCTCGGAACCGCAACCGGGGAAATAAAACACGGCTTCGGTATCGGCGGTGGTGCTCTTCGGATCGCGGATGATCGGCACGATCTTGTCGTCTTCGATATCGAGCAAGGCGCGCGCGGTCTTCTTCGGCAGATTGCCCGGCATCTTCTTGTTGATAAAGTGGATCACCTGCTCTTTGATCGGCGCCTTGCCCACCGTGGCCGGCGGTTTCTTGGTCTGTTTCTTGGCGAATTTCTTCAACATTTCGTTGCCGAAGCGTTGTGCCTTGAAACCCCAGTCAGTCATGACCTTGCGGGTCATGTTGATGGTGGCCGGATCGGTTGCATTCAGGAAGAACATGGCGGCCGTGGTGCCGGGATTGAACGATTTCTTGTTCATCTTGCGCAGCAGGTTGCGCATGTTCATCGAGACATCGCCGAAATCGATATCGACCGGGCATGGCGTCACGCATTTGTGGCAGACGGTGCAATGGTCGGCCACATCTTCGAATTCTTCCCAATGCTTGATCGAGATGCCGCGCCGGGTCTGCTCTTCGTACAGGAAGGCTTCCACCAGCAGCGAAGTCGCCAGGATCTTGTTGCGCGGCGAGTACAGCAGATTGGCGCGCGGCACGTGGGTGGCGCAGACCGGTTTGCATTTGCCGCAGCGCAGGCAATCCTTGATGCTGTTGGCGATGTCGCCGATATCGCTTTGCTGCATGATCAGCGATTCATGGCCCATCAGGCCGAACGATGGCGTGTAGGCATTACGCAAGTCGGCCTCGAAGCCAGGCAGATTCAGCAGCTTGCCCTTGTTGAAACGGCCTTCCGGATCGACCCGCATTTTGTAGTCGCGGAAATCGCTGATCTCGTCTTCGGTCAGGAATTCCAGCTTGGTGATGCCGATCCCGTGTTCGCCCGAAATCACGCCATCCAGCGAACGCGCAAGAGTCATGATGCGCGCCACCGCGGCGTGCGCATCTTGCAGCATTTCGTAGTGATCGGAATTGACCGGCAAGTTGGTGTGGACGTTACCGTCGCCGGCGTGCATGTGCAAGGCGACAAACACGCGGCCACGCAAGACTTGTTTATGAATCGCGCTGCATTCGTCGAGAATCAGCTTGAACGAAGCGCCGTTGAAAATCTGCCGCAACAGGGCGCGTACTTCCTGTTTCCAGGATACCCGCACGGTGCGGTCCTGCACCACGTCGAACACGGTGGCTGCCGGTTGCTGCGCCAGGCGCTGCTCGAACACGAGACCGAGTTTTTCCAGGCCCAATGCGGCCAATTGCGGCATGGCGTCCTTCAGCGGCGTATCCAGATGCCCCAGCAGATAAGTCCAGCGCGCCTGCACTCCGCTTAGCAGCTGCTCAGCCTGATGGACCCGGTCTTCCAGGATTTCGGTGGCGGGAATGTCGTCGCCGTCGGCGTCGTCGCCCTTGCCCAAAGGCAGATTGCCATTGAGCAGAAAATCGCGCAATCCGCCCAGCAATTGCAGCTTGTTCTTGACCGACAATTCGATGTTGATGCGTTCGATGCCATCGGTGTATTCGCCCATGCGATTGAGCGGGATCACCACGTCTTCATTGATCTTGAAGGCGTTGGTATGTTTCGCGATGGCGGCTGTGCGCGCACGATCGAGCCAGAATTTCTTGCGCGCTTCCGGGCTGACCGCAACAAAACCTTCGCCGACCCGGTTGTTCGCCATGCGCACCACTTCCGATGCTGCGTGCGCTACCGCGTTTTCATCGTCGCCGACGATATCGCCGAACAAGGCCATCTTCGGAAGCACGCCGCGTTTCGATTTGGTGGTGTAGCCGACGGCTCGCAGATAGCGCTCGTCCAGATGCTCAAGGCCGGCCAGGATCGCGCCGCCCTTCAGGGTTTCGGCATCGAGGAAATCCTTGATCTCGACGATCGATGGAATCGCGTCGCGCGCCTGGCCGAAAAATTCCAGGCAGACGGTGCGCGTGTGCTTCGGCATCTTGTGCAGAATCCAGCGCCCGGATGTAATCAGGCCGTCGCAGCCTTCTTTTTGAATCCCCGGCAAACCCGCCAGGAATTTATCGGTCACGTCTTTGCCCAAGCCTTCCTTGCGGAATACACGGCCGGCGATTTCCAGGATTTCGGTCTTGAACGGCTTTTCGCTTGGGCGGCCTTTTTCAGCCGGGTGGCGCCATTCCAGCTGGAAGCGCGCCAGCGGCGTGTCGTGGATCTTGCCGAGGTTGTGGTCAAGACGGGTGACGTCGAGCCAGTCGCCGTTCGGGTCGACCATGCGCCAGCTGGCCAGGTTGTCCAACGCGGTGCCCCACAGCACGGCTTTCTTGCCGCCCGCGTTCATGGCGATATTGCCGCCGACGCAGGATGCTTCAGCCGAGGTCGGATCGACCGCGAACACGAAACCGGCTTTTTCAGCGGCGTCGGAAACTCGCTTGGTGACTACGCCGGCGCCCGAATAAATGGTGGCGTATTCTTTATCCAGCCCGGGCAGCACGGCCATTTCGACTGCTCCCAGCTGCTCCAGTTTTTCGGTGTTGATGACGGCTGACAATGGTGTCAGCGGAATCGCGCCGCCGGTGTAGCCGGTGCCGCCGCCGCGCGGGATGATGGTCAGGCCGAGTTCGATGCAGCCCTTGACCAGGCCGGCCATTTCATCTTCGCTGTCCGGGGTCAGCACCACGAATGGATACTCGACGCGCCAGTCGGTGGCGTCGGTTACATGCGATACGCGCGACAGGCCGTCGAACTTGATGTTGTCCTTGGCGGTGTAGCGCCCCAGGATCTTATTGGTGCGCTTGCGCAAATCGTAGGTCTGGCGGAATTCGTCGGAGAAGGCGGCAATCGCCTTGCGCGCCGCAGCCAGCAGCGCCTCGACATTCTCGCTGCGCTTCTTGGCCTCGGCATCAGTCGTAATATCGGTATCGGCAATATCGGCCTGATCGGTCACGATGCGCCGCTTGTCGACCTCGCTCAAGCGATGATGCAACGCATCAATCAGCGCCTGACGGCGTTTTGGATTGTCCAGCATGTCATCTTGCAGATACGGGTTGCGCCGCACCACCCAGATGTCGCCCAGCACCTCATACAGCATCCTGGCGGAACGGCCGGTCTGACGCTTGCTGCGCAACTCGTCCAGCAACTGCCAGGCTTCTTCGCCGAGCAGCCTGATCACGATTTCACGGTCTGAAAACGAGGTGTAGTTATAGGGGATTTCGCGCAAACGCGTAGGAGTGGCGCCGTGTGGCGCATCTGACAAAAGTGCCTGGATTTTTACGGGGGCGTTCATTGGTCTATTGAAGTGACGACTGCGTGGCTACTGCTGCTGAATCAGCATTTTAGCTTATCGCGCAACTTCGCGACGGCAACATGCGGATTTGTGCAGCGCAAAAGACAATACCCGCCCGGATAGCGAAACCCAATTAAATCAATAAAAACAATCAATTGTTATTTATTAATAGCTTTTAACTACAATGCATCCATATCCACTACTTCAGGAGCCCTTATGTTTAGCCAGATCGTCAGCGAAATCATGGAAAGCATTGCCCTCACGTTGGCCGATTACGGTCAGTGCAAAGGCTGATTCAGCTTACGCCAGCCAGCTCGCGACTTGCCGCCAGAAACCGTCCGGCACATGCAGCAGTAGCCAGACCACCAATATGTAGCGGACGAATTTACCGATCGCCATGTACATGACGGAAGGCCAGAACGGCAGCTTGAGCCAGCCGCCCAAGGTGCAGATGGGGTCGCCGATGGCCGGCACCCAGGCCAGCAGCATGGTTTTCGCGCCATACCGTTGCAGCCAGCCGAACCAGTTGCTGTCGCGCTCGCGCGCGAACGCCTGCTTGGCGCCGTAACCCATCCAATAATCGACCACGCCGCCCAGCGTATTGCCGGCGGTCGCCACCAAAATCACCGCCCAGAACAACCCGCCGTTGGCCTTGATCACGGCAAACACGGCCGGCTCCGAGCCGAGCGGCAGCAGGGTGGCGGCGACAAAACTGATGATAAAGACTGAAGTCAGGCCGACCGTTGGCACGGCGAGCGTCTTCAGCAACCATAAAACTGCGGATTCGATCATGGGGAACAATTCAGAAAATTCTAGGATTCGGCAGCTACCGGCAAAACCGCTGGCGCTTAAAAAGCCGTCCATTATAATGATCGGCTGTTTGTTCTGACCTGATTTTGCCTTGATCCCGCTTTGATCCTGCTACCGGTTGTTCCGGCGGCGCCCTTGCAACGCTACAAGACCTACGACATGACCACTGACTATTTGCAGAAAATCCTCACCGCCCGCGTCTACGATGTCGCGGTCGAAACCCCGCTTGAACTGGCGACAACGCTCTCGCAGCGAATTGAAAACCAGATTTATTTCAAGCGCGAGGATATGCAAAGCGTGTTCAGCTTCAAATTGCGCGGCGCCTACAACAAGGCCGCCAGCCTGACGCCGGCGCAGCGCAAGCGCGGCATCATCTGCGCATCGGCCGGCAACCATGCCCAGGGCCTGGCGCAATCGGCGGCCAAGCTGGGTTGCCGCGCCGTCATCGTGATGCCGAAGACCACGCCGCAGATCAAGATCGACGGCGTCAAGGCGCGCGGCGGCGAAGTGGTGTTGTTCGGCGACTCCTATACAGATGCCTATAACCACGCGCTGACGCTGGAAAAAAAGCACAAGCTGACCTTCGTCCATCCTTTCGACGATCCCTATGTCATCGCCGGCCAGGGCACCATCGGCATGGAAATCCTGCGCCAGCACGCCGGGCCCATCCACGCGATTTTCGTACCGATCGGCGGCGGCGGCCTGATTGCCGGGATTGCCGCCTATGTCAAGGCGGTGCGGCCGGAGATCAAGATCATCGGCGTGCAAACCACCGATTCCGACGCCATGGCGCGCAGCCTGAAGGCTGGCCGCCGCGTTACGCTGGCGGATGTCGGCCTGTTCGCCGACGGCACCGCGGTCAAGCTGGTGGGCGAAGAAACCTTCCGCCTGGCGCGCCTGTACGTGGATGAAGTGATCCTGGTCGATACCGATGCGGTCTGCACCGCGATCAAAGATGTATTCCAGGATACGCGCAGCATCCTGGAGCCGTCCGGAGCGCTGGCGGTGGCCGGCGCCAAAGCCTATGTCGAACGCGCCAAAGGCACGCGCAAGCCGATCAAGGACCAGACCCTGATCACCATTGCTTCCGGCGCCAACATGAATTTCGACCGACTGCGTTTCGTCGCCGAAATGGCCGATGTCGGCCAATTGCGCGAAGCCGTGTTTGCCGTCACCATCCCGGAACAGCACGGCAGTTTCCGCCGTTTCTGCGAACAGGTCGGACCGCGCAACGTCACCGAGTTCAACTACCGCATCAGCGATGAGAAAATCGCCCACGTGTTTGTCGGCGTACAAACTTCGAGCGCTGAAGAAGCTACTCAGATCGCCCGGAATTTCGAGAAGCACGGCTTCGACACACTCGACCTGACCCATGATGAGCTAGCCAAGGTCCATGTACGGCACCTGGTCGGCGGCAAAAGCCCGCTGGCGCAAAACGAATTGCTGTATCGCTTTGAATTCCCGGAACGTCCGGGCGCGCTGATGCGCTTTTTGAATTCGATGGCGCCCGACTGGAATATCAGCCTGTTCCACTATCGCAGCCAGGGTGGCGACGTCGGCCGTATCCTGGTCGGGCTGCAAGTGCCGAAAAAGGAAATGAAAATCTTCCGCACTTTCCTGTCCAGCCTGGGTTATCGCTATTGGGATGAGAGCAGCAATCCGGTTTATAAATTGTTCCTGGGCTAACACGCCTGGTCACGCTTGCGGCCGGCGCCCGCCGCCGCAAGCAAGCTCCTCACTTTCCCCGCAAATGCGCTATTTATAGCGGGCATTGCGCTCCATCTGGCAAAATACTGCTTTTAAGCACAAGCAAAAGCCATGTCCATCTCAAATACGCCTGACGCCTCGCCGCTAGGCAAACCCGCCGCCTACCAGAGCCAATACCAGCCATCGCTACTGTTTCCGATTGCCCGCCAGGGCAAGCGCGAAGAAATCGGCATCAGCGGCACACTGCCATTTTTCGGTGTCGATATCTGGAATGCGTATGAGGTCTCATGGCTCAATCTGCGTGGCAAGCCGCAGGTCGCCATCGCCACTTTCACGGTGCCGGCAGATTCACCCAACATCGTCGAATCGAAATCGTTCAAGTTGTATCTGAATTCCTTCAACCAGACCAGGCTGGCAGATACCGACGCTTTGCTGCAACTGTTGCGCACTGATTTATCCGCCGGTTTCGGCGCGCCGGTGCATGTCACACTGACAACCGCTGACGCCTTCGCCGAGCTTAAGCTGCAAGAACCGCAAGGCTTGCTGCTGGACCGGCTGGATATCGAAGTCAGCGAATACCGGCCGAATCCAACGCTCTTGAAAAACGATGCTAACCAGGTTGTCGTGGAAGAAACCCTGGTCTCCCATTTGCTGAAATCGAATTGCCTGGTAACCGGCCAGCCGGACTGGGGTAGCGTGCAAATCCACTATGTCGGCGCCGCCATCGACCAGGAGAGCTTGCTCAAGTATCTGATCAGCTTCCGCGACCATAACGAATTCCATGAACAATGCGTCGAACGCATTTTTATGGATCTGATGCGCAACTGTGCGCCGCAAAAGCTGTCTGTATACGCGCGCTACACCCGGCGCGGTGGTCTCGATATCAATCCGTGGCGCAGTAATTTCTCCACTTCGCAGCCGCCGTTGAATTGGCGCCAGGCAAGGCAATAATTAACGATTCGCAACAAACCGTAGTATAAAGACAGCACTTAATTAACCAAATAACAATAATTTGGTCGTGAACATTGACGCTCAAAGGATCAGCGTCTACCGTACGACCTCGCCGCAAAGGATTCTTTTTCTTATGACAATTTTTTTTCGTCGTATCGCTCTTAAGCGTACCGCATTGCTCTCCTGCATCACCGTATTCGCCGCCGTCTGCTCACCGGCCCAGGCTCAGGAAACCCCGGACACCACCGGCTGGTTCAGTAACACTCTCTCACAGACCAAAAACCGGCTCGACAACATCGTCGAAAACGGCGACATGGAAGTGTATCTGTCTGGCTACGCCTATCACGGCCGTCACACGTATACCAAAGAGCGTATCGAAGAATTGAATGAAAAGGCTTGGGGCCTGGGTGGCGGCCGTACTATCCGCAACGCCAGCGGCAATGACGAATCCCTGTATCTGCTGGCAATCCGCGACTCCCATTACAAGCCGCAGATCATGGCTGGTTATGCCTATGAGTGGATCTGGAACGTTCCCAAGACGCCAGTCGAAGTCGGCGCCGGCTATACCGCCATGTTGATGAGCCGCCAGGATTATTTCGGCGGTTTCCCATTCCCGATTGCGTTGCCAGTGATGTCGCTGGGCGTCAAGGGCGCCAAACTAATGGGGTCTTACGTGCCGCGCCTGTCGCAGAATAAAGGCAATGGCGACGTCTGGCTGGTATTTGCGCGCTTTGAGGTAAAGTAAAACCGTCCCCGATTCAGCCATAACCATGACTGCAAGTTGGTGTTGTTGATCTGAAACAAGTCTATAATCCGGGTTGGGTGCCATTAAAACCGTAGCCTGAGTTGTGTTGACTTGGGTCGAAATCGGGGGAGACGCTGTAGTAACAACAGCTAAAACAGCTGCGGCCGCACGATAGCGACCAGCAGCGCTAGCCCTGAGATTGGCATGTTTCCGAAATGCCGCGGTAGCTGCTAGTGGTGACTCAAATGGTGACTTATTTGGTGATTTATTCACTGACTTAGACACAACCACCCGTATTGTGCCGCCAACCAATTTGTATTATGACTAATCTTGCAAAAATCCTGCCTGCACAAAATGTGGCGCTGGATCTGGAAGTCTCCAGTAAAAAACGCGCCTTCGAACAAGCCGGCTTACTCTTCGAAAATAATTGCGGGATCGCCCGCTCTACCGTCTCCGACAACCTGTTTGCGCGTGAACGCTTAGGTTCTACCGGCCTTGGCCACGGCGTCGCCGTACCGCATGGCCGTGTCAAGGGATTAAAGGCGCCGTTGGCAGCCTTTGTGCGCCTGGCCGAACCGATTCCATTCGAATCACCGGACGGCCAGCCGGTCAGCTTGCTGGTGTTCTTGCTGATTCCGGACAACGTCACTCAGCAACATCTGGAGATCTTGTCAGAAATCGCCGAAATGTTTTCCAGCGACGCCTTCCGCACCATTCTGGCCAGCGATCCCGATCCGGCCTCGGTGCACACCCACATCGTCTCCTGGCAGCCCATGGGCACGGAAAATGCGACATAATTTGGCGTAAGACTTTAGCGTAGATTTAACTTAGGACAGCGCCCATCGTGTCTGAATCGCCCGCATCGCCTGCGGCCGAGCTTGCTGACAATCTGAGTCACAATCTGGGTCACGATCTTATTCACAACCTTATTCACTTCGCCATCGCCAACCATGCCCGTTTCCACGCCCCTATCGATTCAGCAACTGTATGACGAAAACCGCGAATCGCTGCAACTGGGCTGGTTTGCCGGTTTCCCCGGCGGCGAGCGGCTGATTTCCGGCGATGCGGCTTCGGCGGCCGACCAGGTAGGCCATCTGAACCTGATCCATCCGGGCCGGATCCAGGTTTTCGGCCACCAGGAAACCGAATACTACCAACGCCTCTCAGCCACTTCGCGGGTCTATCAGACCGCCGAACTGGTGGCTGGCGCACCGCCGGCTTTCATCATCGCGCAAGGCCTGGCCACGCCGCCGGACATTCTTGAAATCTGTGATGAAAAAAATATCCCGCTGTTTTCGACACCGTTGCCAGCCGCGCAGGTAATCGATTATCTGCGGGTATATCTGTCGAAAAAGCTGGCGCAGCGGATCACCATGCATGGCGTGTTCATGGATGTGCTAGGCGTCGGCGTGCTGATTACCGGCGAATCGGGCCTAGGCAAAAGCGAACTGGGGCTGGAACTGATCTCGCGCAGCCACGGCCTGGTGGCCGACGATGCGGTCGAATTTTCGCGGATCGCGCCGAACATGATCGAGGGACGCTGCCCACACCTGCTGCAAAACCTGCTGGAAGTACGCGGGCTGGGCCTGCTCGACATCAAGACCATCTTCGGTGAAACCGCTGTACGCCGCAAAATGCGCCTCAAGCTGATCGTGCACCTGGTCCGGCGCGCCACGCTGGAAGAGAATTACGAGCGCCTGCCGCTCGACGCCCACACCCAGGAAGTGCTAGGCCTGCCAATCCGCAAAGTCATCATCCCGGTGGCTGCCGGCCGCAACATCGCGGTACTGCTGGAAGCCGCGGTGCGCAATACCATCCTGCAATTGCGCGGCATCGATACGCTCAAGGATTTCATCGCCCGCCAGCGCATTGCGATGGATAGCGATAGCGATCTCTAAACGTCCGTAATATTTGCGGGCAAAAAAACTTGCCTGCCCTCCGCCCCACACTCTTGATCGCCGTAGTTACGGTATCATTGCCCGATGCGCATAATTCTTATCACCGGCATCTCCGGTTCCGGCAAATCAGTTGCTCTTCGCGTGCTCGAAGATGCAGGTTATTTTTGCGTCGACAATCTGCCGCCGACCTTGTTGCGGGATCTGGTCGCAGCGCGCCAGCATGAGGGCGCGCAAATGCTGGCGGTAGCCACCGACGCGCGCAGCGCCGACTCGCTGGCCGGCCTGCCGTCCGATATCCAGCAACTGCGAGCAGAGGGACACGACGTCAAGGTGTTCTTCCTGACCGCCCAGACCGAATCCCTGATCGCCCGCTTTTCTGAAACCCGCCGTAGCCATCCGCTATCGCACCGCCTGCTGCCGGGTCAGAATCCGGCAGACCGCCTGACTTTGACCGAGTGCATTTTGAACGAACGCGAGATGCTGGTCGAGATCGAGGGCATCGGCCATACGATAGATACTTCCGATGTCAGCGCCAATCGCCTGCGCGGCTGGATCAAGGAGTTGGTCGATACCGAACCGGCGCCGCTGACGCTGCTGTTCGAATCGTTCGCCTTCAAGCGTGGCGTGCCACTCGACGCGGATCTGGTGTTTGACGTACGCATGTTGCCGAATCCTCATTACGATGCGAAGCTGCGGCCGCTGACCGGCCGCGATCAGCCTGTCGTCGCCTTTCTGGAGGGCTTGCCGAAAGTAACCGACCTGCTAGGCGACATCCGCAACTTTGTCGAGAAATGGCTGCCGGCTTTCAAGGACGACAACCGTAGTTACCTGACTGTAGCGATCGGCTGTACTGGAGGCCAGCATCGCTCGGTCTACATGGTGGAACAGCTGGCGCAATATTTTCAGGTTACCGAACGCGTGGTGCGACGCCATCGCGAACTGGGTTAAACGTTAAACCAACAAACCCTGGCTCCCCCTCCGCCGCCGTTCATATCTTCTTTTGCCATGCCTGAAAATACTTCCTGGATTCCGCTGTTTCCGCTCAATACCGTCTTGTTTCCTGGTGGCGTGCTGCCGCTCAAGGTATTTGAAACGCGTTATCTCGACATGCTGCGCGAGTGCATGAAAAACCAGCAGCCGTTCGGCGTGGTGCTGATCAAAAGCGGCGCCGAAGTAGGAGCCGCAGCTGAGCCGGAAGAGATTGGCTGCCTGACCCACATCGTCGAATGGGATATGCAAGACCTGGGCGTACTGATGTTGCGCGTTGAGGGGAGCCAGCGTTTCCGGATTTTGCAGCAGCGGGTATTGGCCGATCAGCGGCTGGAAGCGCAAATCAGCCTGATCGCCGATGACCTGCCGGGCGCTCCGGATCAGGTTCATTTGTTATGCGCCAGCACCTTGAAGCTGGTGATTGACGATATCCAGAATAAAGGCCGGGCCAGCCACGGCGCAGAATACGCCAGCCCGTTTTCGCTGCCGCTGCAGTTCGACAGCGCCAGCTGGGTCGCCAACCGCTGGTGCGAAATCCTGCCGATTCCTTTGAAGGCGCGGCAGAAATTACTGGAGCTGACGGACGGCCGCGAACGCCTGGCTATCGTCCATCAATATCTGCTACAACACCATATCATTTAAAAATCATCTTTAAAGTTAAAGCGCGCGCCGCATCAGGCAAACAGATCGGCTTCGCGGAAAACCTCCAGCAATAGTTTCTTGACCGGCGCCGGCAGCGGCGCGTCTGCCAGCTTGGCGGCCGGATACCAAACGTAGTTGGCCTGAGCGACGCCGTCAAGCCGTCGTTCAAGCGCAATCTGGAACGGCGATATCTGCAGTTTGAAGTGGGTAAACACGTGAGTGAACGGCTGCAGCGGCTCGCATGAAGCGATGCTGCCGAAGGTTGCAACGGCGCGATTTAGCGCCGCCTCGAAATCGACTGCTGGCGCAATTTCCGGTAGCGACAGCAAGCCGCCCCAGATACCGCTATCGGGACGCTGCTCCAGCAAAACCTGCTGCCGGTCGACGATCACCAGCATGCCGGTATGTTTCTCAGGAATCGCTTTTTTCGGTTTGCGCACCGGCAGTTGCCCGACCCGGTCGGTGGCCAATGCGACGCAACGCTGCGCCAGCGGGCAAGTCTGGCAAGACGGCTTACTGCGCGTGCAAAGCGTCGCCCCCAAGTCCATCAAACCCTGGGTATACGACTCCACGCCCTGCTCCGGCAACAGGGCCACGGCACGGCGCCACATAGCGTCTTCGACAGGCTTGGCGCCGGGATAACCGTCAATGCCAAACACCCGCGCAAACACACGTTTGACGTTGCCATCCAAAATGGCGGCCTGCACGCCGTAAGAAAATGCCGCGATGGCGGCGGCTGTAGAACGGCCGATGCCGGGTAAGTCTTGCAACAGCAAGGGATCACTCGGGAATATTCCGCCATGCTCAGCCACTACCCGTTGTGCACAGCGATGCAGATTACGCGCTCGCGTGTAGTAACCCAAGCCGCTCCAGTGCGCCATCACCTCTTCGCTGGGCGCAGCGGCCAGCGCCTGCACATCGGGAAAGCGTGACAGGAAGCGCTGATAGTAGGGAATCACGGCCGCTACCTGGGTTTGCTGCAGCATGATTTCTGACAACCAGACACGATAGGCGTCGCGTGTTTGCTGCCACGGCAATGCATGGCGGCCATGCTGCTTCTGCCAGAGAATCACTGCCGCGGAAAAAGATGGATCGGCAAATGCCGCTTCATCTTCTGACCTGGTAATACTGTCGATTACTACACGTTTCATCTATACCGCAACTTTCATCAGGGCCTGATCGGATCCCAGTGCATTCTTCAAATCGTTTTCCAACGCCATCAAGGTATTACGCTGCGCAGTCAGCTCGTTTTGCAGCATCTCCACCGACTGGATTTTTTCTTCCAGGCTGTCAATCGCCACATGCACGCGCTCGATCGAATCGGTGCGTTGCTTGAGTTGGGATTTGTGAGCGCGGATCTGTTCTTCCAGCGGCGCCATCACCACCTTGAGCCAGGCATCGACGTCGCGGTTGGCTTGCAGAAAACTTTGCTTGACGCGCGATGCAATCGAATCGAAGAATTTCTGCATCAGCACTACCTGGCTGGTTTTCACCAAAGTCACCGTGCCGAACTGGCGATGATAGGCGGTTTCGATCATCTTGATCTCATTCCGGTATTTATCCAGCGAAAACGGCATTGGCGTCGACAAGGCCAGACCGTGCTCGGTTGAGAATTTGCGGTACATGATGGTCATCATTTCCGAAATTTCATCGGTCTTGTGGCCGGACAGCATCAGGTTTTCCTGAGCCGAGTCAAAAAAATCCTTGACCGCATGCCGGAAGCCGGCGGTGAACATGCTGCCTTCCATGACCTCTCGCGTTTTGCGGATTTCTTCTTTCAGCAAACCCATGCCCAGCGTGGTGAACACGCCGGCCGACAAACGCGCAAACACCATGCGCGTGCCCTGCAGTTTCAGCAAGCTTTCGTCGAATTCCTTTTTCTCGATATCGATGCGCTTCATCATGTGGCTGATGATGGAAGTATTCTTGCCACGCAAGCTCTTCAACTCCAGCAACTGTTCGACCACACTACGGATGTGCGCCGACATCAACGCTTGCTTGGTGACTGTCAGATCATGGATATCGCCGATCAGTTGCGCCCGGATGATGTCGCGCTTGGCCGGGATCAGCTCGTGCGACAAGGCGTTTTCCAGCGCCGGCAAGCGGCTTTTTTTCAGCAGCTCCGGCTCGCCGTTGATCTTGCCGACCAGGCCCTTCTGGGCTGAGACCGGATACACCTGCGTCTCCGCCAAACCCAGCGTGTGCGCCACGCTAGCTACCTGCTTGCTGATCTGCTGCTCGACCTCGAACGGCGAGCGCAACTCGTCCCACATGCTGTCGATCTTATTGAGCACCACCATGCGGCCGGCGCCGCTGCCGATATGATGACGCCAGACGTCGATATCGCTTTTGGTGACGCCGGTGTCTGCCGCCAGAATGAACAATACTGCATGGGCGTTAGGAATCAGGTTGAGCGTCAGCTCCGGTTCGGTGCCGATTGCGTTCAAGCCCGGTGTGTCGATAATCACCAGCCCCTCTTTCAGCAAGGGATGCGGAAAATTGACGATGGCGTGGCGCCACTGGGAAATTTCAACGCGCCCCTGCGCATCGATGGCGATAGCGGCGTCCGGATCGTCTTCATCGTACAGGCCGTAGCGCTTGGCTTCTTCTACCGGCACCCATTTGGTCAGGCTGACTTGCTTGAATGCTTCCAGCATGCCGTCGGTGGATGAAATATCCAGCGGCAATACGGTCCAGACGTGGTGCTCGCCCTTGTAGTCGCTGGTGGATTGCGATTCGGCCCGGGTTTCAATCGGCAACAGCCGGATGCATGACGGGAAAGAGGCGTCATACAGCAGTTCGGTCGGACACATGGTAGTGCGGCCGGCAGCCGACGGCAAAATGCGCTGGCCGTAGTCGGCGAAAAAGATGGCGTTGATCAGTTCCGATTTGCCGCGCGAAAATTCCGCCACAAATGCGATCGACAATTTATCGTCGGTCAGGCGCGCCAGAGCCCGGCTGATACGCTGTTCGCTGGCGACATCCGACAATTTCGAAGCGCTCGCCCATGTCTGGTAACGCCGCAACGCGCCGGCAACACCGGTACGCCATTCACTGTATTCCTGGAATTTTTGGACTAAATTGCTCACTATCTCTCTCGCCTGTCTAATATTTATTTCTGACATTTCTTGCAATAAAACGTCGAACGCTGCCCCTGTTTAATCTGCGTAATCAGGGTGCCGCAATTTCTACACGGCAACCCAGCACGATCATAGACGAAATAAGTCTGTTGGAAGTAGCCAGATTGACCATCTGCGCCAATAAAATCGCGCAAACTGCTGCCGCCCTTGTCAATTGCGGCTGCCAAGATTATCCGAATGGCATCAACCAGCCGTTCATAACGCGCCAGGCTGATGCGATGCGCTGGCGTTTTCGGATTGATGCCGGCGCGGAACAGGCTTTCGGAAGCGTAGATATTACCGACCCCGACCACGATGTCGCCAGCCAGCAGCACTTGCTTGATGGGTGCGCTGCGGTTGCGCGTTTTTTGATAAAGAATCTGCGCGGAGAATAACTCTTCCAGCGGCTCCAGTCCCAACCCTGCCAACAGCACATGCTGTTCCACCGGGCCGTCGCTGGCGGCATGCCAGAGCACGGCGCCGAAACGACGCGGATCGGTCAGCCGCAGCAACTGGCGGCCGACCACCAGATCGAAATGATCATGCTTTTGCGGTTCTGCCCCCAGCTCCAGTATCCGCAGATGCCCGGACATTCCCAGATGGATAATCACCGTGCCGTGGTCGAAACGCAGCAACAGATATTTACCGCGCCGGCCGCTGCTGCGCACCTTATGGCCGATCAGAAGTTCCGGCAAATCGAGCGGGAACGGCCAGCGCAAGCCGCGGTGGCGAAAAGTGACGGCAGTCACGACGCGGCCGTCGATATGCGGCGCGATGCCGCGGCGGGTCACTTCTACTTCAGGTAATTCTGGCATGGCTCAAAAACGGTCCTGTTTGAAATGGCATAGTCAGCGCATCCATTTATATACTTTTTGAAACAAATCCGGAGATGGCGGCTGCGCATTGCCCCCGGGTTGGGCGTAAAATCAAGACTACCTCTGAAAACCTGCCTCAAAACGCAAGCCGGCTTTCAGGAAATGACTAAGGATCTGTTTTAAATTCCTGTTTTATTTATTTACCCGGCGCCTCTTTTTGAATTTTTACATCAGATCCCTACAAATGCATGCCAAGCCAGGATATATCCCTTGAAAAAAACCCTTGCCATTGTAACGCTCTCCACCTTGCTATCGGCTTGCGCCGGTGTAACGCCGGGCAACGATGCCACAAGTTCCGCTGCCGCCGCTAGCACTCCCGCCGCCGCTACTCCTGCGGCTGCTTCAACCGCCAGTCCCGAGCAAATCACAAGCCGCAAGCTGGCGACCAGGGTGATGCCGGTCAAGCCGCCGGAAGAGCATCTGCCGTCGGTAGCGTTGACCAAGGAAATCCTGTACAAGGTACTCAGCTCCGAAATCGCTTTCCAGCGCGGCAGCTGGCAATCCGCTTATGTAACGCTGTTGGGAGCTGCCCAGCAGACACGTGACCCGCGCCTGGCCCGCCGCGCAGCTGAAATGGCGCTCAGCGCCAAGCAGGCCAACGAAGCGTTGGTGGCCATCCGCCTGTGGCGCGAACTGGCTCCCGATTCGGAAGAGGCAACCCAGTATTATCTCGGCTTCATCATGCTCAGCAACAATCTGGCAGAAGCCAGGCCGATTCTTGAAAAACGTCTGCTGGATGCGCCGCCGCAAGCGCGCGGCGTCATGATGTTGCAGATCCAGCGTTTGCTGGCGCGGGCGCAGGACAAGCCCGGTGCGTTTGCCTTGCTGGAACAGCTGGTCGCTCCCTACACCGCGATGTCGGAAGCGCATCTGGCGCTGGCGCAGGAAGCCTTTAGCATTGGCAACAGCACGCGCGCTCAAGAAGAAGCAAAAATCGCGCTGAATATCAAGCCCGATTCCGAACTGGCGATCCTGACCAGCGCCCAGGTTGCTGCCGACAATACTGAAGTCGAGCGCATCCTGACCGATTTCCTCAAGAAATATCCTGGCTCGCGTGAAGTACGGGTGGCTTACGCCCGCACGCTGATCGATCAGAAGCAATATGAAAAGGCCCGCAGCCAATTTGAAATCCTGCTCAAGAGCGACAAGCAGGACGTTACTACTCTGCTGGCCCTGGGCCTGTTGAACGCGCAAATCGGCGATCTCAAGGCTGCCGAACGCTACCTGATCAGCTACGTCGACCAATTGGCCAGGCATCCGGACGAGGCGCGCGACAGCACCCAGGCCTTGCTGATCCTGGCGCAAATCGCAGCCGATCGTAACGATATCGATACCGCATTGAAATGGCTGGCCCAAGTCGAACCGGGCGACGCTTATCTGGATGCGCAATTGCGCCGGGCCCAGCTGTTGTCCAAACGCGGCGACCTGGATGGCGCGCGCAGGGTGCTGGCCGAGATCGACACCAATGGCGAACACGAAAAAACCCAGGTAACCCAGGTCGAAGCGCAATTGCTGCGTGAAGCCAACCACCCGCAAGAAGCATTCAAAGTCCTGGAAACAGCACTCAAGGCGCAGCCCGACAATCCAGACCTGCTGTACGACTACGCCATGGCGGCGGAAAAGCTGAATAACCTGACCGCCATGGAAGTCGCACTGCGCAAACTGATCGCGCTGGCGCCGGAGAATCAGCAGGCGTATAACGCCCTCGGCTACTCGCTGGCGGAGCGCAATATCCGTTTGCCGGAAGCGCTGGTGCTGATTGAGAAAGCGCTGACACTGGCGCCGCAAGATCCCTTCATTGTCGACAGCATGGGCTGGGTGCAGTACCGCATGGGTAATCTGAACGAAGCCGAAACGCGCTTGCGCAATGCCTACAGCATGCTGCCCGATCCTGAAATCGGCGTGCACCTGGGCGAAGTGCTGTGGGTCAAGGGACAAAAAAACGATGCCCAGAAATTGTGGCGTGAAGTCCGTCAGAAAGACCCGCAAAACGATGCGCTGAAAAACACCTTGGCACGCTTGGGCGCCAAGTTATGATGCTGGCGCCAAGCAAGACCGCACAACAGATATGGCCGGCAATCCAGCGTTGCAGCCTGGCGCTGCTTGCCCTGGGCGCAATTGCTCTCAGCGGTTGCAGCACTCTGGCGCCGCCATCCACATCGGCAGCAGCTACTGCTGCTGCATCCACCGCCGGTGGCGCGGCGCGGCAATATCACCAAGCCATCGATGTCCGCGGCCGCCTGTCAATACGCTATCAGCAAAACGGCAAGGACCAGGCAATGCACGGCAGTTTTACCTGGTCGCAAGACCGGCAGGAAACCGTGATCACCCTGCTCTCGCCGCTGGGGCAAACCCTGGCCACCATTAATATCGGGGCTGACCAGGCGACCCTGAAGCAAGCCGATCAGCCCTTGCGCAGCGCTAGCGATGTCGATGCGCTGACTGTACAAGCGCTGGGCTGGCCGCTGCCGATTGCCGGTTTGCGTGACTGGCTGCAGGGCTTCGGTCAAAATGTGGCGGGCCAGCGGTTTACTGCAACCCCGGCTGCGGCCGACAGTGACAGTGGTAATTTCAGCGTCACCACCGCCGACCACTGGCTAATCCAATACAGCAACTGGCAAGACCAGACCAACGGCGCCGAAAGCTATCCGAAACGGATAGACCTGGCGCGCAATGCCACGCAAGCCGGTGACGTTGCGATCCGCATCGTCATCGACAGCCGCCAGCCGCACTAAACCTTGTGATCGAATCTTGTAACCCAATCTTGTAATGACACTGACGCTAAACAATTGCCCCGCCCCGGCCAAACTGAATCTGTTTTTACACGTCACCGGCCGCCGCCCGGATGGTTATCATCTGCTGCAAACCGTATTCCAACTGGTGGATTTCAGCGATCTGTTGCATTTCGAAGTGCGGGCGGACGATCTGATCCGGCGCACAACAGACATCCCGGGCGTGCCGGAAGAAAGCGATCTGATCGTACGCGCCGCCCGATTGCTGCAAAACGCGATTCGTGAAAAAGCCGGCGCAGCGGGAATTACCGCGGCCGGATTCGGCGCAAACATCAGCATCGAAAAAAAATTGCCCATGGGCGGCGGACTGGGCGGCGGCTCTTCCGACGCCGCCACCACGCTGATGGCGCTGAACCATCTTTGGCAAGGCGGCTTGTCGCGTGAAGAATTGATGGTTTTGGGCCTGCAACTGGGCGCCGACGTACCGTTTTTTCTATTCGGCCGGAATGCATTTGCAGAAGGAATCGGAGAAACCTTACAAAAGCTTGACACCCCCTCCCAATGGTTCGTTATAATTCAGCCCGGCGTAACAATTCCGACTGCATTAATTTTTTCATCTTCGGAATTGACAAGGAATACGAAACCCGTCAAAATGACGGACTTTTCGATAGGTACTAAAAAACTTTTCGGAAAAAACGATTTGGAACCCGTGGCTGCCAAGCAGTTTCCAGAAGTTGCCGACGCCATCAAATGGCTTAGCAATTATGGAGAAGCCAGAATGACCGGATCCGGCGCCTGTGTTTTTTGCGGCTTTACGCAAGAAGAACAGGCAGATGAGGTGCTGAAACAGCTACCGAATCACTGGAAGGCATGGAAAGCCAAGGCGATGCAGGAACATCCGCTCGCAGGGTTATTGGATCGGTAAAGAAATACAGAATTCGGTTTAGCATCAGATTCAAGCGCGGTTGGTTTATAAGAAACTTATAAAGAACACCGCGCGGATTTATGATAGACAACAAGTTGCGTAGGGGAATCGCCAAGCTGGTTAAGGCACTGGATTTTGATTCCAGCATTCGAAGGTTCGAATCCTTCTTCCCCTGCCATTAAATACGGACTGCAAGTGTCCCGCAGGAAAATAGTGTTAGTCATTTAGTGTTACTGCAGGCCTTACAGCGGCAGCCAGATTAAGCCGCTTCAGAAATACAACAACACACAGCGAATACCTAAGCCGCCAACGCAAGACTAGACTAGTCGGGCATTGTCGGCTTTTCAATTTGCTTTTCAATTTGCTTTCCATTTTTTTAACGACTGTATCCAGGGATCTCCATGGCAAACGAAAACCTGATGGTTTTTACCGGCAACGCAAACCCGGAACTAGCTATTGGAGTTGTCAAGCAACTCGGTATCCCGCTAGGCAAAGCCAACGTCACCAAATTCTCCGACGGCGAAGTCATGGTCGAGATCAACGAGAACGTGCGTGGCAAAGATGTCTTTGTGCTGCAATCGACTTGTGCGCCGACCAATGACAACCTGATGGAAATCATGTTGATGGTCGATGCCCTGAAGCGTGCTTCGGCTGGCCGGATTACCGCTGCGATTCCTTATTACGGCTACGCACGGCAAGACCGCCGCCCACGTTCGGCGCGGGTTGCCATTTCAGCCAAGGTAGTCGCCAACATGTTGCAGGAAGCCGGTGTCGAACGCGTCCTGATCATGGATTTGCACGCGGACCAGATCCAAGGTTTCTTCGATATTCCAGTCGACAATATTTATGCATCACCGATTTTGCTGGGCGACCTGGTCAGCAAGAACTACGAAGACCTGCTGGTCGTATCGCCGGACGTTGGCGGCGTGGTTCGCGCTCGTGCACTGGCAAAACGCTTGAACTGCGACCTGGCGATCATCGATAAACGCCGGCCGAAGGCAAATGTGTCCGAAGTCATGAACATCATCGGTGAAGTCGAAGGCCGTAACTGCGTGATCATGGATGACATGGTCGATACCGCCGGCACCCTGACCAAGGCCGCCGAAGTATTGAAAGAGCGCGGCGCCAAGAAAGTAGTGGCTTACTGTACACATCCGGTGCTGTCCGGCCCGGCCCTCGAGCGCATCGTCAATTCGCCGCTGGATGAGCTGGTGGTGGTCGACACCATTCCGCTGTCAGCGGAAGCCAAGGCTTGCGGCAAGATCCGCCAGTTGTCATGCGCCGGCTTGCTGGCTGAAACATTCAAGCGCATTACCAAGGGCGACTCGGTTATGTCGCTGTTTGCAGAATAAGTTTTATCGTCCTTGCATCTGGCAACAGCTGCGAAGATGACCTTAAATCCTCTGGTCGCGGAGGGTTTTTACCGCCGGATAATTAATGATCCGGCACACAATGGAGCTTCAAAATGAAAGTAATCGCATTTGTACGCAAAGAGCAGGGGACCGGAGCGAGCCGCCGCCTGCGCAATGCTGGCCAAACCCCAGGTATCGTTTATGGTGGTTCCGAAGCGCCGGTCAATATCTCGCTGGACCACAATGCGCTGTACCACGCGCTGAAAAAAGAAACTTTCCACTCCTCGATCCTCGACCTCGAAATCGACGGCGCGGTACAGAAAGTTTTGCTGCGCGACTTCCAAGTCCACGCATACAAACAACTGGTCCTGCACGCTGACTTCCAGCGCGTTGATGCAAAACAAGCAATTCACGTTAAAGTGCCTCTGCACTTCATCAATGCAGAAATCGCTCCTGCAGTGAAACTGTCCGGCGCCATCATCAGCCACGTTTTCGCTGACCTGGAAGTTACTTGTTTGCCAGCCGATCTGCCAGAGTTCATCGAAGTCGAC
The DNA here is from genome assembly GCF_035566375.1 of Collimonas sp. Classification (GTDB taxonomy): domain Bacteria; phylum Pseudomonadota; class Gammaproteobacteria; order Burkholderiales; family Burkholderiaceae_D; genus Collimonas. The sequence goes on along the minus strand of NZ_DATMRK010000060.1, from coordinate 7,633 downwards.
CTGACCAACATCGAAGTCGGTCATTCGATCCACTTGGCCGACCTGAAACTGCCTAAGGGCGTTGCAGCCGTGTCGCAAGAAAACCTGACTATCGCTACTGCATCGATCCCAGCTGGCAAAGTCGAAGCCGAAGCTCCTGCTGCCGCTGCAGAAGCACCAGCTGCTGACGCTGCTGACAAGAAGTAATAGTCGTCGTATTTGCCAGAGCATTTTTCTGGTCGAGAAACCCGCCTTCGTGGCGGGTTTTTTATTGTTGCGCCCGGTTTCGGATAAATCCTGATGCCGGCGGCAGGCTAAATTGGACGGTAATGCGTAATATCCGCGATAATCTGCACAGTCAAAATCGACAAAGTCAGAAAGAGTAAAAGCAACCCATGTCTATCCGCCTCATCGTCGGCCTCGGCAATCCCGGCCCGGAATACGAGCAAACACGCCATAACGCCGGTTTCTGGCTGGTCGATAATCTTGCCAACGAGCTCGGCCGCAAGCTGGCCAGAGAGGCCCGTTTCAACGCCTTCGCCGCCAAGGCCAGCATCGCCGGCCAGGAAGTCTGGCTGCTGGAACCGCAGACGTTCATGAACCGTTCCGGCCAGTCGGTCGGCGCCATCGCCCGCTTCTACAAGATCGCGGCGGAAGAAATCCTGGTGGTGCACGATGAACTGGATCTGCCGCCCGGCAGCGCAAAACTGAAAAAAGGCGGCTCCTCCGGCGGCCATAATGGCTTAAAAGACATTACCGCCGCACTCGGCACCCAGGATTACTGGCGGCTGAGACTGGGCATCGGCCATCCACGAGCAATGAACCTGCAACAAGTGGTCGCCGATTTTGTCCTGCACCGGCCGCGCAAGGAAGAGCAGCACTTGCTCGACGAAGCCATTGCCGACAGCCTGACAATCATCCCGATGCTGTGCGAGGGCAAATTCGAAGCGGCGACCATGCAGTTGCATACCGCCAAATAACGCCGTAACCCGCCACCAAAGCGATTGCTTACGATTTAAGCAGTAGCTTCCGGTAAAATGGCGGGTTAATTCAAACAATTCACTCTATTTAAAGTCCATATCATGAGTCTCCAATGCGGCATCGTCGGCCTCCCCAACGTCGGCAAATCGACCCTCTTCAATGCCCTGACTAAAGCAGGCATTCCGGCGGAAAACTATCCTTTCTGCACCATCGAGCCGAATGTCGGCGTGGTAGAGGTACCCGATCCGCGCCTGAAAGCGCTGGCCGCAATCGTCAAGCCAGAGCGCATCCTGCCGGCGACCGTGGAATTTGTCGATATCGCAGGCCTGGTGGCTGGCGCTTCCAAGGGCGAAGGCCTGGGAAACCAGTTCCTCGCCCATATCCGCGAAACCGACGCTATCGTCAATGTGGTGCGCTGCTTTGAAGACGACAACGTGATCCACGTTGCCGGCAAGATCAATCCGCTGGATGACATCGAGGTGATCCAGACCGAGCTGGCGCTGGCCGACATGGGCACGGTTGAAAAAGCCATCCATCGCGAAAACAAAAAAGCCCGCTCCGGCGACAAGGACGCCGCCAAGCTGGTAGCGCTGCTGGAACGCCTGATGCCGGAACTGGATCAAGCCAAACCGGTCCGCGCCTGCGGTCTCGACGCCGAAGAAATGGCCCTGATCAAGCCGCTTTGCCTGATCACTGCCAAGCCAGCCATGTATGTCGCCAACGTCTCAGACCACGGTTTCACCAACAATCCGTTGCTAGATCAGCTGACCGCTTACGCAGCTTCGCAAAATGCGCCTATCGTGGCAATTTGTGCTGCGATCGAATCGGAAATCGCCGATCTGGACGAAGCCGACAAACACGAATTCCTGGCCGACATGGGCATGGAAGAACCCGGCCTGGACCGCCTGATCCGCGCCGCCTTCAAGCTGCTCGGCCTGCAAACCTACTTCACCGCCGGCGTCAAGGAAGTACGCGCATGGACCATCCATGTCGGCGACACCGGACCACAAGCCGCTGGCGTGATCCACACCGACTTCGAACGCGGCTTCATCCGCGCCCAGACCATCGCCTACGACGATTTCATCAGCCACAAGGGTGAACAAGGCGCCAAGGAAGCCGGCAAGATGCGTGCTGAAGGCAAGGAATATGTTGTCAAGGACGGCGATGTACTGAATTTCCTGTTTAACGTTTGAGGTTTAAGTATTAGATCGACGCCTAGACACGCTCACTGTTCTCATTGAATTTTGCTGGATGTCGAACAGACATCCAGCAAACTCAAAAACAGCGAAGCCCGGCGCTCTCCCCTGCAAATTGGGGGGGAGCACCGGGCTTTTTCTCTATCAAGCATCGATGAACAAAGCCAGGTGCGATGCACTCTAATAAGGTGTGGCCCGACACTCGCATGTTGCCCTCTCGCCACCTCTATTTCAGGAGGCGCCATGAACGCCAAATTGCTTATCCCAGCCATTGCTACAGCCACGCTATGCGCTGCATGCTCATTACCGCCTAGAATCGATCTGCTGGGCGATCCGGCAGTGGTAACTGCCGCCACGCGAACCATCGTTATCACGCCAGATACCAGCTACGTCAATGTAACCGGTGGCGAAATCATTAAATTCGTCGTCGGCGACAAGGCATTTGCATGGAATTTTGACGGCGCCGAATATCTTGAAAAATTCGACTTGAATCAGACTGCGCCGCCAGGCATTCTTGACCACAAAGTCATCGCCTATGTCGCTGCCAATCCGTTATATTCCGGCGGTGGCGATGGCCACCATCACGGAGGAGGTCATGGCGGCGGTCATGGGGGTGGCGGCGACTTTACCAGCGGCGGCGGCCATAGCGGCGGCGGTCACAAATAATCAAGCCGCAGCAGCGCTCCGATAATTCTCTGGCATGGTCTGCTCCAAGCAGCCGTTATCAATACTACAGCTCGCTATAGAGACGAAAATACTGCCTCTATAGCGAGCTTCGAGGCCCATATTGCCTTACCCTCGCCGACCCGCCAATTCCCTCCGCCAATTCCTTCCTTAAATTGCAAAAACAAGCACAGTTAAATATAAACTGTAACTGTGCTCTAAATATACCGCTCCCGCTGTATATGCCAGCTTATCCGAGCCCTGACTACACTCCACCCTACTCTGCGCATTTTGCGTATTTTGTGCAATCTGCATTGCGTGGCATGCATTGCTGCCATCACCAGCGCCACAAGGAAATAAATTGAGCGACCAGAAGATTGAGAAATACACGCACCCCGCCGGCGGCTGGGGCGCCTTGAAATATGTGGCTTTGCACTTGCTGAAAGAAAAAGTGCCGGGCGGCGGCGTGCGTACCTTGCTGGCGCAAAACCAGCCGGACGGCTTCGATTGCCCCGGTTGCGCCTGGCCGGACCGCGATCATGCGTCGACCTTCGAATTCTGCGAAAACGGCGTCAAGGCGGTGGCTGCGGAAGCCACCTCGAAGCGGGTTACCGCAGCCTTTTTTGCGCAGAACAGCGTCAGCGCGCTGCTTCAGCAATCGGATTACGAACTGGAAGAACACGGCCGCCTGACCGAACCGATGGTGTATGACGCCGCCAGCGACAAATACCGACCTATTTCCTGGCACGATGCATTCCAGCTGATGGCCGATCACCTGAACATGCTGGAGGATCCGAACCAGGCCTCGTTCTACACCTCCGGCCGCACCAGTAACGAGGCCGCATTCCTGTATCAATTGTTCGTACGCGAATACGGTACCAACAACTTTCCGGATTGCTCCAACATGTGTCATGAGCCGACCAGCGTCGGCTTGCCCGAGACCGTAGGCGTCGGCAAGGGCACGGTAACGCTGGACGATTTCGACCTGGCCGATACCTTGCTGATCTTTGGCCAGAATCCGGCCACCAATCACCCGCGCATGATGGGCGAACTGCGCGAATGCGCCAAGCGCGGCGCCACCATCGTTTCCATCAATCCCTTGCGCGAACGCGGCCTGGAGCGGTTCTCCAGCCCGCAACATCCATCCGACATGCTGTCGCGCACCGGCACCAGCATCAGCAACATGTTCATCCGCCCTACCCTGTGCGGCGACCTGGCGCTGGTCAAGGGCGTCATCAAACGAGTGCTGGAGCTGGACGATCTGGCGCTGCAAAACCAGACAGAACGCCTGATCGACGTCCAGTTCATCGCCGAACATACTGCCTATTTTGAAGAGTTCGCGACTAATATCCGCGCCGAAAACTGGGATGACATCGTCACCGAATCGGGCGTCGGCCGCGACGATATCGAACAACTGACGCAAGTGTACGTGCGCGGCAAGAACGTCATCGCCACCTGGGGCATGGGCCTGACTCAGCACAAGCATGGGGTCGATACGATCCAGATGGTGTCCAACCTGATGCTATTGCGCGGCAATATCGGCCGCCCCGGCGCCGGCTTGTGCCCGGTACGCGGCCATTCCAACGTGCAAGGCGACCGCACCGTCGGCATCGATGAAAAGCCGACTGCCGCTTTCCTTGATCGCATCGAACAGGTATTCGGCTTCAAGCCGCCGCGTGAGCACGGTCTCGATGTGGTCGGCACGATTGAAGCGATGTTGCAGGGACAGGTCAAGGTATTCATCGGACTCGGCGGCAACTTCGCGATGGCCACGCCCGACACACCGCGCACCTGGCAAGCGTTGCAGTCTTGCGCGCTAACCGTCCACATCACCACCAAACTGAATCGCAGCCATCTGATCCACGGCAAGCACGCCCTGATCCTGCCGACCATGGGCCGCACCGAAATCGACCTGCAGGAAAGCGGCCCGCAAGGCGTGACAGTGGAGGATTCGATGAGCATGGTGCACATCTCCTACGGCATCAACAAACCGGTAGCCAAGACCTGCTTATCCGAGATCGACATTGTCGCGCGCCTGGCGCACGCCACGCTGACGCAGAGCCGCACGCGCTGGCTGGACTACGTCAAAGACTACGCGTTGATCCGCGACGACATCGAAAAAGTGTACGACGCCTTCAAGGATTACAACGCACGCATAGCGCAGCCCGGCGGCTTCCACCTGGGCGTGGCCTCGCGTGAACGCATCTGGAAAACCGCCAGCGGCAAGGCGCAGTTCAAAGTACTGCAGATTCCCAAGGACACGCCGATTCACCAGGCGCGCCGTAAATACGGCCCCGAGCTGATGACCTTGATGACCACCCGTTCGCACGATCAATACAACACCACCATCTACGGACTCGACGATCGTTATCGCGGCGTGTTCGGACAACGGCGGGTCGTGTTTGCCAACCTGTTGGATATCCAGATGCTGGGTTTTGCGCCAGGCGACTGGGTCGATCTGATCGGCGTCTGGGACGACGGCGTCGAACGCCGCGCCGACCGTTTCCTGCTGGTGGAATACGACATTCCACGCGGCTGCATCAGCAGCTATTACCCGGAAACCAATCCGCTGGTGCCGCTCAACAGCTTTGCCGACAAGGCCCGCACGCCGACCTCGAAATCAATCCCGGTGCTGATGCGCCGTTCGATGCAGGAAGCGGCGTGAAACGATGATGAATCGGGAGCAGCAGATTGACGATGCGGTGTTGACGATCTTATCGGCACTGCATGCCGAGACCAGCGGCGAGCGCAGCCACAACCCGCAACCCGGCATGTCGCTGGCAAAACTCAGCAAGCGGGTGGAACAACGCATGAGTACTTTGCGGCGTCATCTCAGCGCTTTGGAAAATGCCGGGATTGTCAGCGTCGTTCTCAACGAAGACGGCACTGGCCGCGCTTCATTGACGCCATTCGGAATGGCGATTTTCGATGCCCTGGATGAGGGCCGGTCGGCAGAAATAGCGTGACGATTACAGCGGCTATTCCAGCATGACGGTCAGTATCTGGCCCAGGCGCCGGATGGCCTGTTCGATCTGCGGCGTCCAGCTATAGCTATAGTTCATGCGAATGAAACTGCGATAGGCGTCTGAGGTGGAAAACAGACGGCCCGGCGCAATCGTGATGCCTTCTGCCAGCGCCTGCCGGTACAAGGCCATGGAATCGATCGCCGGCGGCAATTCTATCCACAGCACATATCCTCCGGCTGGCCGCGTGATACGTGTGCCGGCAGGAAAAAAGCGGCCGACGCAAGCGCTCATGATGTCGCAGCGCTGTTGCAAGCTGCGCCGTACCCGGCGCAGATGGCGGTCGTAGCCGCCGGCGGTCAGGTAGGCGGCAATCGCCCGTTGCGGCAAGGTCGAGGTGCTGAGGGTGTTGAGGAATTTCAGCTTTTCCACCTGCTCCCGATAGCGTCCCGGCAAGGTCCAGCCGATGCGGTAGGCCGAAGTCAGGCTCTTGGAAAACGACGAGCAGTACAGCACCATGCCGCGTTGATCGTAGGCCTTCAGGACACTCGGGTGTACCGTGCCGAAATACAGTTCGTTGCAGACACCGTTTTCAATGATCGGCATGTTGTAGCGTGAACCCAGCTCAACCAGTTGCCGCTTGTTTGCTTCCGGCATTTCGAAGCCTAGCGGATTCTGGAAATTCGGCATCACCATGCAAGCCGCAACCGGCTGGCTCTGCATGATTTTTTTCAGCGCGGCGAGATCCATCCCCAGCCGCGGATCGGTTGGTATTTCGATGGCGCGCATGCCGAGCCGTTCGATCGCATGTAGCATCGCATAGAAGGTAGGCGATTCGACCGCTATCGTATCGCCCGCCTTCGCCACCGCTTGCAAGCACAGGTTGATGGCTTCGGTGGCGCCCACTGTCACCACCACGTCGCCGGGATCGACGCTCAGGCCGGTTTCCAGATGGCGCCTGACGATTTGCCGGATCAGGTCCGGATGGCCGGGCGGCAAATCGTCCAGCACACCCAGCGGGCCGCCGCTGCGCAGGATAGCGCCGTTGTATTGGCTGATGCGGCGGGCCGGGAACAAGGCCGGATCGGGGTAAGGCGAGCCGAGCGGAATGGCGTCCTGCTGATGAATCGATTTAAGAGTGGCCAATACATGGCGGCTGACGTCAACTTCGGCCGACACCGGCAACGGTTTTGACCTGCCAGGTTCAGCGGGCGAAGCAACGAAGAGCGGATCTTGCGCCAAGGCTGATGCCGATGTGGCGGCAAACCTGGCCCTTACAAAATAGCCCGATTGCGGATGGCTTTCAATCAAGCCGCTGCTTTCCAGCAATTCATAGGCGCGCACCACAGTCGTGATGCTCAAACCGTATTGCTGGCTGGCCTGCCGCACCGAACTCAAACGATCGCCGGGACGCAGCACGCCATTCTGCAGCGAAGCCCTGATCTGCTCGGCAAAACGTTGGTAAAGGGGCTGGCGCGTTGTTTTCAAACCGGACAGTGACAGAGGCCAAGGATGGGCTCATTATAGTGAAAATCACACAAAATCCCTTGCTTGCCAGCCGTAGTTATCACGCAAACATCGCAAAAATACGGCATCGATCTATAGTACGTAACTATTGAGAGCTTCGTAATTCATGACATCGCCACGGCAAGAGTCATCTGGGGTCAGAGTCAACGGGGTTAGTCAATTTCTGCAGTGCTTCATCGCCAACTTGACTCTCGTATATTGAGCATACCGCATCGGCATCGGATAATCGGGATGTAGAAGCGGTCGGGCAGAGTGATGCCGATTAGACTGAGTGCAGTTAAGCACGTGGGTCAGATAGGTGCCTCTGCCTGTTTCATTTATAAG
>NZ_DATMRK010000059.1:0-39175 GCF_035566375.1 Collimonas sp. | reverse complement strand
GATCCAGAGTCTGCCCGGTCATGAAAACGATCAAGACGAGTTCGATTGCGACCGCGCGGTTGTACTCGAAAATGGAAACTGGATTATCAAAAATTTGGACTAAGTGATGTTACAGAAAAGCACCGCAAAAAACGTCGTTGTCATTGGCACCCAATGGGGCGACGAAGGAAAAGGCAAGATCGTCGATTGGCTTACCGATCACGCACAGGCAGTTGTGCGTTTTCAGGGCGGCCATAACGCTGGCCATACATTGGTCATCGGCGGTCACAAGACTGCATTGCAGCTGATCCCGTCCGGCATCATGCGGCCCGGCGTGGCTTGCTATATCGGCAACGGCGTCGTGTTGTCGGTGCCCGATCTGCTGCGCGAGATCGATAAGTTGCAGGCTGCCGGAGTCGAAGTCGCATCGCGCCTGAAAATTTCCGAAGCCTGCCCGATCATCCTGCCTTACCACACCGCACTCGATGCGGCGCGTGAAGCGGCGCGCGGCGACGCCAAGATCGGCACCACCGGCAAAGGCATTGGCCCGGCGTACGAAGACAAGGTTGCCCGTCGCGCGATTCGCGTGGCCGACCTGCTTAACGAGAAGCGTTTTGCGGAAAAGCTGCAAGCCAATCTGGAATACCATAATTTTGTCCTGACCAATTACTTGAAGGCGCCGGCTGTCGATTATCAAAAGACGCTGGACGACGCCTTGGCAACCGTGGAGCGCCTGCGGCCGATGGTGGCCGATGTGTCGAGCGATCTGTACGCTGCCTACAACAACGGCGCCAGCCTGTTGTTCGAAGGTGCGCAGGGCAGCTTGCTGGACGTTGACCACGGCACTTATCCGTTCGTCACATCAAGCAACTGTGTGGCGGGCAATGCTGCTGCCGGCAGCGGTGTCGGCCCCAACATGCTGCACTACATCCTGGGCATCACCAAGGCTTACACCACCCGCGTCGGCTCCGGTCCGTTCCCGTCCGAACTGCCTACCGATCAAGGCGTCGGCAAGCATCTGGCCAGCGTTGGCCATGAATTCGGCACTGTCACCGGTCGCGCCCGTCGTTGCGGCTGGTTCGATGCAGCGCTGCTGAAGCGTTCGGTGCAGATCAATGGCGTCTCCGGCATGTGCCTGACCAAGCTGGACGTGCTGGACGGCCTGGCTTCGCTGAAGCTGTGCACCGGTTACACGCTCAACGGCAAGACTGTCGATATCTTCCCGGTCGGCGCTGAAGAAGCTGCACTGTGCCAGCCTATCTATGAAGAAATGCCGGGCTGGAGCGAATCCACGGTTGGCGCCAAATCGATGGACGCCTTGCCGGCCGCCGCCCGTGCCTATATCAAACGTATCGAAGAATTGGTAGGCGTGCCTATCGATATGGTTTCGACCGGCCCAGACCGTGAAGAAACGATCGTATTGCGCCACCCATTTAAATAATTGCAAAATAAGAGCAATATGAACAAATCAGATGACAAAGACCTGTGGGTCTCGTGGGAAGAGTATCACCGCATAATCGAAAAACTGGTATTGAACGTACATGCCTCCGGCTGGCAGTTTGACCAGGTCTTGTGCCTGGCGCGTGGCGGCTTGCGTCCGGGCGACGTGTTTTCGCGTATTTTCGATGTGCCGCTGGCGATCCTGTCGACCAGCTCTTACCGCGAAGACGCCGGCACCACACGCAGCGAACTCGACATCGGCAAGCACATCACCATGAGCCGCGGCGCCTTGTCCGGCCGGGTTCTGGTGGTCGATGATCTGGTCGATTCCGGCGTCACGCTGGATAAGGTTTTGCATCACCTGAAAGAAAACTATGAACCGGTGACCGAGGTAAAGTCGGCGGTGATCTGGTGGAAAGCCTGCTCGTCGCTCAAGCCGGATTTTTACGTCGATTACCTGCCTACCAATCCGTGGATTCATCAGCCGTTCGAAGAGTACGACAGCCTGCGTCCGCATCAGCTGGAAGCATGGAGCAGAAAGGGCGTATCGAGATAATCGAACACGCTTCGCAAGAAAGCCTCGTTGGAAAACCTCGTTGTTTACAGCGAGGTTTTTTTTCGTTTTGCGGAAACGCTGCAAGAGCCGGCACTCTGCGTTATTGTTTCAGACTGATCCAGTTGGAATTCTGCGCGCATGCAGGCGAAAAAAGAGGGAGGGGGAAACCAATTCAAGAACAATAGTCGGCTCAAAAAAAACAGCATCCGGGATAGACACGGTAGTCAGACCATATAAGGGGATTCAACTATGAGCAGCACGGCAATCGACAGCTCCGCAATCAGCGGCACGGTAATTGGCAACACCACAGTCAGCAGCACTGCTGCAGCATTCGAACAGCACCCGCAAACCTGGCGCGCTGTCATTTCATCGTCGATCGGCAATGCACTGGAATGGTTCGATGTCCTGCTGTACAGCGCCATGGCGGTCACCATCGCCAAGCTGTTTTTCCCAACCGCGAACCAGACCGTGTCGCTGTTGATTACCTTTGCCACCTTCGGTGTTTCGTTTTTCATGCGTCCATTGGGGGCGATTGTCATCGGCGCCTATTCTGATCGTGTCGGCCGCAAATCCGCCTTGACGCTATCGATCCTGCTGATGATGATCGGCACATTACTGATCGCCATCATGCCGACCTATGCGCAAATCGGCCTGTGGGCGCCGGCTGGCATCGTCCTGGCGCGCTTGCTGCAAGGCTTTTCCGCAGGCGGTGAATTCGGCAGCTCGACTGCATTCCTGGTCGAACATGCGCCGCATCGACGGGGATTTTTTTCCAGCTGGCAGGTTGCCAGCCAAGGCTTGAGTATTGTGCTGGCAGCGCTGGCCGGCGCGCTCCTGTCGTCGCAACTCTCCACCGATCAACTGGAATCCTGGGGCTGGCGCCTGCCGTTTTTCTTTGGCTTGCTGATCGGACCTGCCGGCTACTACATCCGCAAGAACCTGGAAGAGTCGCCTGAATTCGCCCAGGCCGACGCTACCGGTACGCCGCTGCGCGACATCATGACCACCCAGAAAATGCGCCTGCTGATCGGTGCCGGCAGTGTCATCATGGCCACCGTGTCGGTGTACCTGGTGGTCTACATGCCGACCTACGCGGTCAAACAACTAGGCATGAGTTCGACCGCATCGTTCAGCGCTACCATCCTGGCCGGCGTGATCATGCTGCTGTTCTCGCCATTGGTCGGCCAGTTGTCCGACAAATATGGCCGCACGCCGTTCATGTTGTGCAGCAGCGTGTTGTTTGTCCTGCTGACTTACCCGCTGTTTTCCTGGCTATCGTTCAACCCGAGCTTCATCAACCTGTTGCTGGTGCAAGGCGTCATCGGTCTCCTGATGACCATGTATTTCGCATCGATGCCGGCGCTGTTGTCCGACATCTTCCCGGTCCAGACCAGAGGCACCGGCATGTCCTTGAGCTACAACATCGCCGTGATGATTTTCGGCGGTTTCGCCGGCATGACGATCACCTGGCTGATCGCAGTAACCGAAAACAAGCTGGCGGTGACTTTCTATGTGATCGGCGGGGCGTTGTTGAGCGTGATTGCCACACTTGCTGCGCGTTACAAGTTGCGCTTGCGTTAATCCCTGTGGGGGCATGACAGCCGAGTTTGCTTGACTGTCATGCAAAAAATATTCGATTAATAAAATAAACGAAAAATTGTTTCTATTTTCTGGATTCGTGCCTACAATGGCAGAAAGCGATAGTAAAACCAACGACACACAGACAGTAAAACGGAGACTAAACATGATCAATGTCGCAGTATTCGGCGCCGGTCGTATCGGCAAGATCCATGCGGGCAATCTGGTGCTGCAAGCGGGCGCCAATCTGAAATATGTCAGCGACGTCAATCCGCAAGCCGCGCAAGAGCTGGCTGCCCAGCATGGCGCACAAGTGATGGATATCGATAGCGCCTTGGCCGATCCGAGCATCGGCGCTGTACTGATCGCCTCCAGCACCGATACCCACGCCGACCTGATCATGCGGGCGGCGGCAGCCGGCAAGGCGATCTTTTGCGAAAAGCCGGTCGATCTCACGCTGGAGCGCGCCAAGGCATGCGCCCGCGCGGTTGCCGATGCCGGAGTGACTTGCATGATCGGTTTCCAACGGCGCTTCGATCCGACCTTCGCTGCGCTCAAGATGCGTCTGGCTGCCGGTGAAATCGGCGATCCCGAAATGCTGATCGTCACCAGCCGCGATCCCGGCGCGCCGCCGGTGTCCTATATCAAAAGCTCAGGCGGCATTTTCAAGGACATGCTGATTCATGATTTCGATATTTTCCGCTGGATACTGGATGACGAGGCGGTCAGCATCTCCGCCACCGGCAGCTGCCTGACCGATCCGGCGATCGCCGCAGCCGGCGACATCGATTGCGCCGCGGTCACCATCCGCAGCCGGCGCGGCCGCCTGTGCCAGATCAACACCAGCCGTCGCGCCGCCTATGGCTACGATCAACGGTTTGAAGTATTGGGCAGCAAAGGCATGCTACAGGCGGGAAATCACAAACCGACTGAAGTGATCGCAGCGACCGGGCACAGCGTCAGCCAGGACAAGCCGGAACATTTCTTCCTGGAGCGTTATCGCGCTGCCTATGCAGGCGAGATCGCCCATTTCTTTGATGCCGTCGTCAACCAGGTTGCAGTGCGTACTACGATTGAAGACGGCGTCAAAGCCTTGGAGCTGGCCGAGGCGGCAACCCTGTCATGGCGTGAAAACCGCACTATCGAGTTAGGCAAATGAGTATCCAAATGAGGAGCCAAATGAACCACTCTCCAACCCGCGCAGCAACCCTGAAAGTCGGGATCGTCGGCCTCGGAAGGTTAGGGCGGCGTCACGCGGAAAACCTTGCGTCGCGGGTCGCCGGCGCTGAACTGGTGGCAGCCTGCAGTCCGCTGCCGGCAGAGCTGGAATGGGCGCGCGACGCGCTTCAGGTACCGCATCTGTATGCCGATTACGAGGCCTTGCTAGCCCATGACGGGCTGGATGCGGTATTCCTGGTGACACCGACATCCCTGCATCCGCAGCAGATCATCCAGGCTCTGCAAGCCGGTAAACATGTGTTTTGCGAAAAGCCCTTATCGCTGGATCTGGAAGATTGCCGCCGCGTCAGTGTCGAGGCGGCGCGCCATCCGCAACTGAAGGTGATGATAGGTTTTGTGCGCCGCTTCGACGCCAGTTATCAGGACGCCTATAAAAAAATCCAGCAAGGCGCAATCGGCTCGCCGTTCATGGTGTATTCGCAGACATGCGACCAATATGATCCGGACGGTTTCTTCGTCAAATTCGCCGCCACCAGCGGCGGCATATTCCTCGATTGCAGCGTGCACGACATCGATCTGGCGCGCTGGCTGCTCGGCAATCCACGGCCGCTGCGGGTCTACGCCAGCGGCGCTCGCGCCATCCACCAGGATTTAGAGCAGTTTCAAGATGTCGACAACGGCGTCGCCATCTGCGAATTCGAGAATGGCAAGATAGCCACCTTCTACGCCTCGCGCACCATGCCGCACGGGCATGACACCATGACGGAAATCACCGGCACGGCGGGGCGCTTGACGGTCGGCCGCAACCCGCGCAAGAACCGCCTGGAAATTGCCGACGCCCACGGTGTCCGCAACGAATGCCTGCCGAGTTTCTTCGAGCGTTTCGAAGACGCCTTCCTGACCGAAGTCAGCACTTTTGTGGATGCGATACGCCAGCAGCGCAAGCTGGAGCTAACCCTGGAAGACGCTACCGAGGCGACCCGCATCGGCATCGCCTTGCGCGAGTCGTTACTGTCGAAACAGCCGGTTTTGCTATAGAAGTACCTGTTCGGCGATTGCCGCTCGCCGATTTCAGCTCACCGATTTCAGCTCACTCATCATAGCCATCAATCGCGCTGGTTTCCTCCACGTTCAACTCCAGCTTGTAAGCCAAGGCAATAAACAGCGCCTGGCACAAACACATGGCATTGGTCAGCGACCGGAAAGCAAACGCGCTGCCTTCCTTTACGGTCAACAATACCGACGCATGCTTGGCCAAGGGGCTCAACTGGCTATCAGTAATAATCAGCGATTTTGCCTGATGCAGATGCGCCAGGCGCACGCAAGCCTGGGTCTCCTTGCCATAAGGTGTAAAGCTGATGGCGATCACCACATCGTTTTTGCCGATGCTGCGGATCTGCTCGCGGAACATGCCGCCCAGGCCAGACAGCAGGTGCACCCGCTTATTCGTGTGCTGCAAGGCATACACGATATAACTGGCGATAGGGAAAGAGCGGCGCACGCCGATCACGTAAATATTTTCCGCCTTCTGCAGCAGTTTGACCGCCGCTTCAAATTGCATGTCGTCCATGCCGTTCAATAATTCATCCAGGCCGCTGCGGCTGGCGTCGATGAACTCGCGCGCCATTGAGCCGCTGGTCAGCGGCGTCTGTTTGGCGTCAATCAGCTTGCGGATGCGTTGCTGGTAGTTTTGCGAAGGTATCGCCTGCGCCGTATACGCGTCGCGGAAAACCGCCTGCATTTCGCTAAAGCCGCTGAAACCGAATTGCTTGGCAAAACGGACAATGGCTGACGGTTGCACATTGCAGTGCTCGGCGATGTCGCTGATCCGTTCCAGCATCAGGCTGCTGCGATGCTGTTCTACGTAAGTGGCAATAATCTTCAACTGGCGCGAAAGCGTTGCGTATTGTTCCGCGATCTGCAGCATCAACTGGTCGACAGTCGGCGTATTTGCCATGGCGCTCTTTCTCGTATATGTCTTGTATATGTCGTGAAGCAATTATAAAGAAATATTATGTGGCGAATGCAAAACTTGAAAATAAAATTCTAAATAAAAGTTAATTGAAAAAAACGTTGCATATCGGGTGAGCTTGTTCTATTGTTTAATACCGATGACGCTATCGGATCCGGGCGATCAGCCCAAAGGCTAGTGGATAAAACAACAACGGAGATAACTATGCAACGACTCAGATGCAAGGGCCTGGGCAGGGCCTTGATGGTGGCGGCATTGGCGATGAGCTTTGGCGCCATGAACAGCAGTTATGCAGCGAATGAGAAATTTGTTTTGATCAGCCACGCACCGGATTCCGATTCCTGGTGGAACACCATCAAGAATGCGATCAAGCAGGCCGGCGAGGATTTCAACGTCACGGTCGATTACCGCAACCCGCCGAATGGCGACCTGGCCGACATGTCACGCTTGATCGAGCAGGCCGCAGCCCGTCATTACGACGGTGTGATCGCCAGCATTGCCGATTTCAGCGTGCTGAAAAAAGCTATGGAAAACGTCACCGCCAAGAAGATCCCGCTAGTCACCATCAATTCCGGCACCCAGCAGCAAAGTGAAGAATTGGGCGCGGTCATGCATGTCGGCCAGCCGGAATACGATGCAGGCAAGGGCGCCGGCGAAAAAGCCAAGGCGGCGGGCATCAAGTCTTTCCTGTGTGTCAATCACTACGCCACCAACCCGTCTTCCTTCGAACGCTGCCGCGGTTTTGCTGATGCTATCGGCGTCGATTATAAAAAATCAACGCTGGATGCGGGCCAGGATCCGACTGGCATCGAAAGCAAGGTCAGCGCTTATTTGCGCAACAATCCCGGCACCCAGGCGGTGCTGGCGCTCGGTCCCGATTCCGCTTCGCCAAGCCTGCGTGCGCTGCAAAAAATGGGCTTGAAAGGCAAGATGTGGTTCGCCACTTTCGATCTGTCCGAAGAGATTTCCAAGGGTATCAAGGACGGTTCGGTGCAGTTTGCGATTGACCAGCAACCCTATTTGCAAGGTTATATCCCGGTGGCGGTGCTGGCCATCATGGCGCAAAACAAAACCACCGACATTGCCACCATCCAGGCCAAGCTGAAAGCCAATCCGAAGTTCCAGGCGCGGCTGGCCGAATATGGCCTGGCGCCGAGCTACGGTCCGCGCCATATCAGCTCCGGCCCTGGCTACATTACCAAGGACAATCTCGATAAAGTGTTGAAATACGCTGGTCAATATCGCTGATCGATCGCTTTTCTTTACATTCCACGGCCGCCGGCAACGACGCGTAAGGTTGCTGCCGGCAGCCGGCAAGTTGAAAACCAGGGGAGACGATTCTCCCAGGCCGGCTTACGCCCGCACAAATACGCTAGACCCTGGCGCTACACCCAGCGCTACACTTTATAAAGCGGCCAGTCTGAGGTTCGCTAATGAACTCGATTACGGCCAACATAGCAGGAGACAGAGTCATGAATTCAAGCAGTGTGCACGCTGACAAGTTAGCTGCCGACGGCAGCCGCCCGGCGCAGCAAAGTAGTGCCCCGAAAGACGAGCGAGTGCGCAAGGAAGGCTCCTTGAAACATTTCCTCGGGCGCCCGGAATTTGCCTCGCTGGCAGGCGTGATCCTGGTGTTTATCGTATTCGGTATTGCCGCCGGCGATTCCGGCATGTTCAACCTGGATGGCGTGATCAACTGGATGCAGGTGGCCGCCTACCTGGGTCTGATCTCGATCGGCGCCTGCGTATTGATGATTGCGGGTGAATTCGATTTGTCGATCGGCTCGATGATCGGTTTTGCCGGCATGATGGTGGCGATTCCTACCGTCTATTTTCACTGGCCGTTCTGGCTGGCGGTGATGTTTGCCTTTGCCGGCTCTATGGCCCTGGGCTGGCTCAACGGTTATCTGGTGGTCAAGACCAGGCTGCCATCCTTCATCGTGACGCTGGCCTTCATGTTCATCTTGCGCGGCTTGACGCTGGCGCTGTCGATCATGTTCGCCAACCGCACCATCGTCAGCGGCGTCGGCGACCTCGCTGCGCATGACTGGCTCGGCAGCTGGCTGTTCACCGGCAATCTTGGCAGCGGACTGTTCCACTGGATGGCCAGCCACGGCTGGATCGCCACCATGGCCAACGGCCAGCCGCTGATTGCCGGCATCCCCAAGGTCATCGTCTGGTGGCTGGTGCTGGCGCTGGGCGCAAGTTTTGTCCTGGCGCGTACCCGTTTCGGCAACTGGATCTTCGCCGTTGGCGGCGACGCCAACGCCGCCAAGAATGTCGGCGTACCGGTGAAAAGAGTCAAGATTACGCTGTTCGTGTTTACCGCTTTCTGCGCCAGCCTGTTTGCCGTGCTGCAGGTGGCCGACGTCGGCTCAGCGGCGGCCGACCGTGGTTTGCAGAAAGAATTCGAAGCCATCATCGCAGCCGTGATCGGCGGCGCCTTGCTGACTGGCGGTTATGGTTCGGTGATCGGCGCCTGCTTCGGCGCCTTGATCTTCGGCGTGGTGCAGATCGGCATCACTTATACCAATCTGAATTCCGACTGGTTCCGCGTGTTCCTCGGCGTGATGCTGCTGGTGGCGGTGTTGTTCAACAATTATGTCCGTCGCCGTGTGACGGAGGCGAGGTAATCATGAGTGACATTATTCTGGCTTTGGAAAACGTCAGCAAGTATTTCGGTTCGGTGATTGCCTTGCAAAACGTCACCTTGCGCCTGAAAAAAGGCGAGGTGCATTGCCTGCTGGGTGATAACGGCGCCGGCAAATCGACCTTGATCAAGACGCTGGCGGGGGTGCATAAACCGTCCGAAGGGCAGTATCTGGTCGACGGTAAACCGGTCTCTTTCAATTCGCCGAAAGAGGCGCTGGATGTCGGCGTCGCCACCGTCTACCAGGATCTGGCCCTGGTGCCGTTGCTGTCGGTGGCGCGCAATTTCTTCATGGGCCGCGAGCCGACCAAGAAAGTGTTCGGCATCACCGTGATGGATATCGACTATGCGGCCGAAACCGCGCGTGCCAAGCTGGCCGAAATGGGCATCATGGTGCGCGATCCGCATCATGCCATCGGCACCATGTCCGGCGGTGAAAAACAATGCCTGGCGATTGCTCGCGCGATTCACTTCGGCGCCCGCGTCCTGATCCTCGATGAGCCGACTGCAGCGCTGGGCGTCAAGCAATCGTTCAATGTGCTGAAGCTGATCCACAAGGCGCGCGAGCGCGGCATCTCGGTGATTTTCATTACCCACAATGTGCATCACGCCTATCCGATCGGTGATTCCTTCACCTTGCTCAATCGCGGCAAATCGATGGGTACTTTCACCAAAGATAACGTCACCAAGGACGAAGTGCTGGACATGATGGCGGGCGGTGCAGAAATGCAAACGCTGATGAGCCAGTTAGAGGGCATACAGGTTTAGGCTTACATCTGAATCCAAGTTAAGGATCACACTCATGCAACAAGTTAACAACACCTTCGCACCTGGCCGCAAGCTTGATGTGGTTTGCATCGGCCGTCTCGCGGTGGACCTGTACGCGCAGCAGATCGGCGCGCCGCTGGCGGATGTCAGCAGCTTTGCCAAGTATCTGGGCGGGTCTTCCGCGAATATCGCTTTCGGCTGCGCCAGGCTGGGATTGAAATCGGCGATGCTGGCGCGGGTCGGCAATGAACATAACGGCCAGTTCCTGACGGCGGCGCTGGCGGCGGAAGGTTGCGATGTCAGCCAGATCAAGATCGATCCGGAGCGCTTGACCGCGCTGGTGATGCTGGGGCTGAAGGATAAAGACACTTTTCCCTTGATTTTTTATCGTGAGAATTGCGCCGACATGGCGCTGGCCGAAGAAGATATCGACGAGGCTTTCATCACCTCCAGCAAGGCGCTGCTGATTACCGGCACCCATTTCTCCACGGAGCAAGTGCATCGCAGCAGCAGTCTGGCGCTGGAGTATGCGCGTCGCAATAACGTTCGCACGGTGCTGGACATTGATTACCGGCCGGTGCTGTGGGGGCTGACGCAAAAAGGTGACGGCGAGACGCGCTTTATTGCAAATCATGGCGTGACAGCGCATTTACAGGGGATCCTGCCGAAATTCGATCTGGTGGTTGGCACAGAAGAAGAGTTCATGATTGCCGGCGGCGGCCAGGACATCATCGCTTCGCTGCAAGCGGTGCGTGCAGTCAGCCAGGCGACGCTGGTGGTCAAGCGCGGGCCGCTGGGCTGTGCCGTGATCCATGGCGCGATTCCTGCATCGCTGGATGAGGGCTTCAATTACAAAGGCGTGCAAGTCGAAGTACTCAATGTGCTGGGTGCAGGCGACGCCTTCCTGTCGGGATTCCTGAAAGGCTGGCTGAACGGCGAAGACGATGAAAGCTGCTGCCGCTACGCCAATGCTTGCGGCGCCTTGGTGGTGTCGCGCCACGCTTGTGCGCCAGCGATGCCGACGCCGGTCGAGCTGGCATATTTCCTGGATAACACCGAACGCATGCAGCGGCCGGACCAGGATGCCCATCTACAGCGGTTGCACCGAGTCACGGCGCCGCGCAAGAGTTGGGATGAGGTGAATGTATTTGCCTTTGATCACCGCAACCAGTTCTTCGAGCTGGCGCGCGAATTTGGCGGCGGCAGCATCGGCGAAGCCCGTTTGCCGCAACTCAAGCAGTTGCTGGTGCAGGCTGTGGCAGCCACCGAACAGGCGCTGGGATTGCAAGGAAAAATCGGCATTCTGTCCGATGACCGCTATGGTCAGGATGCCTTGAATGCCGCCACCGGACGCGGCTGGTGGGTCGGCCATGCAGTGGAATTGCCGCTCTCGAATCCGCTCGAATTCGACTATGGCCGCTCGATCGGCTCGCATCTGTTGAGCTGGCCCAAGGAGCATGTGGTCAAATGCCTGGTGCAGTTTCATCCGGACGATGCGGTCGAAAAGCGCCTGGAACAGGAAGCGCAGATTCGGGGCTTATATAACGCGGTGCAAGTCAGCGGCCACGAATTGCTGCTGGAAATTATCCCGCCCAAAGATTTGCCGAAGGCCGACGACTCCGTGTTGCGCGGCATCAAGCGCTTGTACAACCTGGGAATCTATCCTGAATGGTGGAAGCTGGAATCGATGTCGGCCCAACAGTGGGATGCGATCGACCGCCTGATTGCCGAGCGCGATCCCTATTGCCGCGGCGTCGTCCTGCTGGGCCTGGCGGCGCCGGTGGAAGAACTGGCGGCCGGTTTCCGCGCCTCGCGTCACAGCAAGACTTGCCGTGGTTTCATGGTAGGCCGGACGATTTTCCATGAGCCGGCCAAACTCTGGATGCAAGGGCAGATAGACGACGCCACCCTGATCCGGCAAGTACGGGCAACTTTCGAACAGTTGATCGGCGTCTGGCGAGCCAGCCGTAGCGAAGAGCTACCCAAGACAGCGGAGCGTGCAGCATGAGCGTAGCCGGAAAAACCATACGTTTGACCATGGCGCAAGCGCTGGTGCGCTATCTGGCCGCGTTGCGAGTTGATACGGCGGATGGCGTTGCGCCGCTGTTTGGCGGCGTTTTCTCCATCTTCGGTCATGGCAATGTGGCTGGCCTGGGCGAGGCCCTGTATCAACATCGGGAGCAATTGCCGACTTATCGTGCGCATAACGAGCAAGCCATGGCGCACGCGGCAATCGCCTATGCCAAAACCCATATGCGGCGGCGCATGATGGCCGTCACCAGTTCGATCGGGCCGGGCGCCACCAATCTGTTGACCGCCGCCGCGCTGGCCCATGTGAACCGCTTGCCGGTGCTACTGCTGCCGGGCGATATCTTCGTCTCGCGGCGTCCCGATCCGGTGTTGCAGCAGGTGGAGAATTTCCAGGACGGCGGGGTTTCCGCCAACGATGCGTTCAAACCTCTGTCGCGTTATTTTGACCGCATCTACTATCCTGAGCAGTTGCTGACGGCGCTGCCGCGTGCGATCCAGGTGTTGACCGATGCTGCCCAATGCGGCCCGGTGACCTTGGCCCTGCCGCAAGACGTGCAAACCATGGCCTACGACTATCCAGCCGATTTTTTTGCGCCGCAAACCGTCAAATTCCGCGCCCAAGGGCCGGCGGCCGATGAACTGCAGGCCGCGCTGGAATTGCTGAAGAATGCCCGCCAGCCGCTGATCGTGGCCGGTGGCGGCGTGCTGTATGGCGAGGCGACCGAAGCGCTGCGCCATTTCGCAGAAAGACATTCCGTGCCGGTAGCCGAAACCCAGGCCGGCAAAAGCGCCTTGGCCTGGCGTCATCCCTTGCAGTTGGGCGCGCTCGGCGTGACCGGTTCGCCGGCCGCCAATGCCTTGGCGCAAAAGGCGGATGTGGTGATTGCAGTAGGCACGCGGCTGCAGGATTTTACGACCGGTTCGCACTCGCTATTCGGCCAGGCCAAACTGTTGAGCATCAATGTCAATCCGGTCGACGCCATCAAATGGCAGGCCACGCCGATGCTGTCCGACGCCCGTCTGGGGCTGGCAGCCTTGTCGCAAGGTTTACAAGACTGGCGCGCCAGCACTGCCTGGCATGCGCTGGCGCTGGAACAGGCCAACGCCTGGCGTGCTACGGTCGACAAGATCACCGGGCAACGTGACTCAGTTGAAAATCGTGCGGCGCCGGCGCTCCCGTACGACGGCGAAGTGATCGGCGCGGTGCAGCGCTCCAGCATCGATTCGACCGTGCATGACATCGTGGTCTGCGCTGCCGGCACCTTGCCGGCAGAGTTGCACAAACTATGGCGCACCTCGACCCCCGGCGGTTATCACGTCGAGTATGGTTATTCGTGCATGGGCTACGAGATAGCCGGCGGCCTCGGCGTCAAGATGGCGCAGCCGGACCGCGACGTGATCGTGATGGTGGGCGACGGCAGCTACCTGATGATGAATTCGGAAATCGCCACTTCGGTGATGCTGGATCGGAAATTGATCATTGTGGTGCTGGACAACCGCGGCTACGGTTGCATCAATCGCTTGCAACAGGCTTGCGGCGGCGCACCGTTCAACAACATGCTGGAAGATTGCCTGCAAGGGCCGCTGGGCGCGCCGGCCATCGATTTTGCCGCGCATGCAAAATCGCTTGGGGCGCTGGCGGAAAACGTCAAGACCATCCCGCAGTTGGAAGCCGCATTGCAAAGGGCGCGCGCTGCCGATCGCACCTATCTGGTGTGCATCGACACCGATCCCACGCGTACCACCGAGGACGGCGGCTGCTGGTGGGAAGTGGCGGTGCCGGAAGTGTCGCAGCGGCAGCAGGTGCAAGCCGCGAGAGCCGAGTACGAGCAAGCGCGCCGCAGTCAAAAAATTTGAATATAAAGATGTGAACCTAGCGAGAGAGACCCATGACATTTAACGTAAAAATCGGCATTAATCCGATCTCCTGGATGAATGACGACCTGCCGTCGCTGGGCGGCGAGACGCCGCTGGAAGTGGCGCTGGCGGAAGGGGCGCAGATCGGTTATCGCGGCTTCGAGCTGGGTAACAAGTTTCCCAAGGAGCCGGCGGCGCTGGCTGCCGTGCTTGGCAAGTATCAGCTGGAATGTGTCTCGGGCTGGTATTCCGGCCGCCTGGCGACAGGCTCGGTGGCGGATGAAATTGCTGCGGTTGGGCCACATCTGCGGCTGCTGGCGGAAAACGGTTCCAAGGTCATGGTGTACGGCGAAGTCGCCAACGCGATCCAGGGCCGGCCGGATCCCTTGTACAAACGCCCGCGCTTTCTCAACGATGAGGAATGGCAGCAATACGCCGACAAGCTGAGCGCGTTCGCGCGCTTCACTTTATCGCACGGCGTGCGCCTGGCATACCACCATCACATGGGCGCCTATGTCGAAACGCCGGTCGATGTCGAGCGTTTGATGGCCTTGAGCGGTGACGAAGTCGGCTTGCTGTTCGATAGCGGCCACATTACGTTTGCCGGCGGCGACCCTTTGGCGGTGCTGGAACAGCATATCAAACGTGTTTGTCATGTCCATTGCAAGGATGTGCGGCCGGCAGTGGTAAAGATGGCGCGCAATGGCAACTGGAGCTTCCTGCAAGCGGTCATCAACGGCGCCTTTACCGTGCCGGGTGACGGCGCGATCGATTTCGATGGCCTGCTGCGGCTGCTGCACCGGCATGGTTACGCCGGTTGGCTGGTGGTCGAAGCGGAGCAAGACCCGGCTGTCGCGCCGAGTTATCAATATGCTGAAATGGGCTATCGCCATCTGGCCGGCCTGGTGCGGGCGATCGAGGCTGGCAACGACAAGGAGGCAGCATGAGGTTACTGGTCAAGGGACAGGCGCAAGGGCGCGAAATTGTCAGCGTCACGCCGCAATCGGCCGGCTGGCGCTTTGTCGGTTTTTCCGCCTATCGCCTGGCCTCGGCTGAACGGATCCGCTTCGATACGGCTGAGCGGGAAGTGTGCATCGTGGTGCTGCGTGGCGTGGTCAGCGTGGAGGCCGGCGATCATGCATGGAAAGAAATCGGCGAGCGGCAAAGTGTGTTTGAACCGAGCTCGCCATATGCCGTGTATGTGCCGCACCACCATGCAGTCACCATCAGCGCGCATGGCGATGCTGAAATTGCGGTCTGCAGCGCGCCCGGCCATGGCGATCTGAGCGCGCGTCTGATCGAGCCGGGAATGGCTAAGCGCTCGGTGCGCGGGCAGGGCAGCAATACCCGTTACGTCTGCGATATCCTGCCGCAAACCGAGCCGGCCGATCATTTGCTGGTGGTAGAGGTGGTGACGCCCGGCGGCCATTCATCGAGCTACCCGCCGCATAAACACGACACCGATAATTTGCCGCAAGAGAGTTTTCTTGAGGAGACTTATTATCATCGCCTCAATCCGCCGCAAGGTTTTGCTTTCCAGCGGGTGTATACCGACGACCGTGCGCTGGACGAATCGATGGCGGTGGAGAATCACGATGTGGTGATGGTGCCCAGAGGTTATCACCCGGTAGTGGCACCGCATGGTTACGATAACTACTACCTGAATGTGATGGCCGGCCCCAAGCGCGAATGGCATTTCAAGAACGATCCCGCGCACGAATGGATGTTGCAGAGCTGATTGCTTGCTGATTTGCGGCGTGCACAATGTGGCATAGCGTGGCCTAGCAATTAATTGCATAAAATTGCAAACTCCGATTGACTGAAGCTATCAATTGCACGTATTATCCTGTCTTCGGAATTGCAGTGAGCCTTACGGGGCTTCGCATTACGGCCCACGTGGCGGAATTGGTAGACGCGCATGGTTCAGGTCCATGTGCCGCAAGGTGTGGGGGTTCGAGTCCCTCCGTGGGCACCAGGTAACTGGTGTTGGAAATAAAAATGGCAGTACAGAGAAACCGCATAAACATCAATGTTTATGCGGTTTTTTTCTTTTCCAGAGGAATTTTTTTGCATGCGCTCATCAGGATGGCGCATGCAAAAACAATAACAAACCTGGATTGCCCCCCAAGGGCAATCAGTCCTTTGCCGGCGCCGCCGGGCAGCCGCGCCAGTTGGTTCCAGCTGGAATCGATTCGCCTTTCATGACCAGCGTCAGTGCGCCCAGCTTGGCGTTATCGCTGACCGTCGCACCGTACAGCACGAAGCTGCGCGGCCCCATATAGACCCGGCTGCCGATGTTGACGTGATCGATCTTCATGACCCGGTCTTCGAACAAATGGGTTTGCGGGCAAGCCTGGGCGTTGAGTTCGCTGTAGGCGCCGATGGTGACGCAATCGAACTCGGTAATGTCGGTGGTATTCATGTACACGCCGCGGCCGATGTTGCAGCCAAGCAGATTGAAGGCCAGCGGCAGCCACGGAGTGCCGCGCAGGTAGTTCATGAAGTTCGGTATCGCAATCCCTTCATACAGGTTGGTGACGCCTTCCGAAAGCCAGACGAACGGGGTCCACATCGGTACGCTGCATTTCTTGTAGCGGCCGATCAGCAGCCATTTCAAGGCGGCGATAAAGATGAAGGTGCCGATGCCGTACAACAGGCCGGCAGTGGTCAGCAAGGAAATCACTTCGCCCCACTGGCCGGCGCCGGCCAGCGGCATCAGGTTCAGCACCACGGTATAACCGACCGCAATCACAATTGCATGCGGCGAGACGATGCGGAAACCTTCCACCAGCGCACGGCCCAGGCGGCGTCGGCGCGATGGGCGGAACGTCAGGTGTTCCGGGAAACCGCTGGTCTGTTCGCGCGCCGGCAGGTTGATCGGCGGCGAGCCGAGCCAGGTGTCGCCTGGTTGCATGCGGCCGTTTTCCGGCGTCCGCGAATGGACGCCGATCAAGACGTTTTCCGGCAGGATGCTGCCGTCAGGCACGTAAGCGCCATTGCCGACAAAACTGCGGCGTGAAATCACGGTTGGCTTCATGGTGATCCAGCCGCCGTCGATCTGTTCGTCGCCCAGCAATACCGCATCGGCGATAAAGGTATCGTCGCCCAGGGTCAGCATGTCAGGCACCACGCCCAGTGCTGTCGAAATTTCGGCGTGACGGCCTATCTTGGCGCCCAGCAGGCGGTACCAGTAGGGCGCGTAGACGGTGGCGTAGACGCCATGCAAGACGCTCAGGCTGGATTCCTGGATCTGGTTGACCAGCCATTTGCTGCAATAAATATTGCTGCGCACCGGCCAGCTGCCCGCCCGCATGCGCGGCAGCAGGCTCCAGCGGATGCCGGCCGAGAGCAGGGCGGTACAGACAATCAGCACGGCCGTGGCAGGGAAGGCCATGACGAAATATTTGGACAATTGGAACGCTACATTGCCGTTACTTCGCAGCCAAGGGAAACTATCGGTATCGTCGAGCCAGTCGATCAGGATGAAACTCGGAAACACCGGCATGAAGAACAAGGTGGTGATCAGCAGGGCGCCGAACAGGAAAAATACCGACTCGCCCAGCTGACGCCTGCGTGTCACCGGCGGCCGCGGCGGTTTCGAGTTTTTGTCGAAGGCGCCAGCGTCGCGCGCCGGCGAGCCGGTCCAGATGCGGCCGGCCGGCACGGTCTGGCCTTCGCTGAGGGCGGTTTGGCCTTCCACATGGCCGAAAGCGCCGACACCGGTATTGCCCTCCATGACGACGTAAGAACCGATGCAGCTTTCCCGTTGCAGTGTGATCGGCCCCAGCACCAGCTGGCCATGTTCGACCCGGGCGTTTTCAAAATTCACGGCATTGCCAATGCTGACGCCATCCTCGATGGTGAGCAGGTCGTGCGCGCGCAGGATCATCGAGCCGATGATGACTTCGGAGCCGATGCGGGCGCCGAGCGCTCTTAGCCACCAGCTATACAGCGTTGAACCGCTAAGCAGATAAGCCGGCGCCGCCTCGATCAGGCGATCCGCCAGCCACCAGCGGTAATAGGTGAGGCCCCAGAGCGGGTAGCGGCCGGCTTTCAGGCGTCCCGCGATCAGCCATTTGGCGGCGATCGCAATTGCGAATTCGAACAAGGTGGCCAGCAAGAACACGCCGACCGACACCGCGATGGCGAGGGCGATAGAGTCGCCTGGATCGCCGGTGAAGAAATGGTAAGTGAAAAACGGCGCCAGCCACTGCATCATGCGCATCGCCACCAGCCAGGGCACGGCCGCTGCTTGCGCAGCGCCGCACAGCCAGCGTTTCAGATCAGACGGCGCGGCCCAGCTGGTATCGACCCCGATGCCGGTGACCGGCGCTTGCGCCAGCACCTCAGCGATGCGACCGACAGTGCGATTCATGTAAATGTCGCGCACCGTCACATGGGCGAAATCGGGATTGGCGCGCAGAGCGGAGGCGAGTTTTGCCGCGAACAGCGAATGGCCGCCGAGATCGTTGAAAAAATCGGCGCTGCGCTGGATAGGCTGGCCGGGGAAAAGTTTATTAAGCGCAGCAAACAGGGCTACTTCGGCCGGCGTCTCGGGGTGATCCGAATCGAGGCCGGCGTTGCCTGCGCTGACGGCGGCCAGGGGGCGGGCTTTGAGCGCCTTGCGGTCGATTTTGCCGGAAGTCAGGCGCGGCATTTCCTGCATCGGTTCAAAGAAACCGGGCACCATATAGGGCGGCAGCCGTTCAGCCAGGGCGTTGCGCAGAACCGCAGGGGCAACTTCAGAGCCACTCTCCGGCACGATGAAAGCGATCAACTGGTCGATGCCGTCTTCCTGGCGCAACACTACCGCCACGGTGCCGACGCCGGGCTGACGCGCCAGCGCTTCTTCGATTTCACCCAGCTCGACCCGAAAGCCGCGGATCTTTACCTGATCGTCGGTACGGCCGAGGCATTGGACCCGGCCGTCGGCTTCGATCCGGGCCAGGTCGCCGGTGCGGTACAAGCGACGGTCATGGCTGCCGCTGGACCAGGGGTTGCCCAGGAATTTCTCGGCCGTCAGCTCCGGGCGCCCCAGATAACCTTCGGCGACGCCGGGGCCGGTGATGCACAATTCGCCCACTTCGCCGCGCGGCAGCAGGATCAAGCCGTTTTCGACAGCCGGATTAATCACCAGCAAGCCGTAATTAGGCAAGGGGCGGCCGATGGTTACCGTTTCATTGGCGTGCAGTTCTGCCAGGCTGGCCGATACCGTCGCCTCGGTCGGACCGTAGGTGTTGAAGATATGCCGGCCGGATTCCGGTTTTGCCCAGCGGCTGACCAGCGCCTCAGGGCACATTTCGCCGCCCAGATTGATGATGCGCAAGCTCGGTACATCTTGATTGAACAGCGCCAGCAGGGTCGGCACCGCATGCAAAACGGTAACGCCGTGTGCGGCCAGCGCCAGCGGCA
Organism: Collimonas sp.; assembly: GCF_035566375.1. Taxonomy (GTDB): domain Bacteria; phylum Pseudomonadota; class Gammaproteobacteria; order Burkholderiales; family Burkholderiaceae_D; genus Collimonas. The sequence continues at coordinate 19,753 of NZ_DATMRK010000059.1, read as the reverse complement.
AGGCTTCCGGATCGGAGGCCAGTTCCTTGGGGGCGATCCAAAGCGTAGCGCCGGCCAGGTAACTGATCCAGATTTCTTCGAACGACATGTCGAAGGCCACTGAAAAGCCCTGATAGACGCGATCGCTGGCGCTGACTCCCAATACCGCGTTTTCACTGCGCAGGAAATGGCAGATGGCGCCTTGGGTGATGGCGATGCCTTTCGGCTTGCCGGTCGAGCCGGAGGTGTAGATCACATAGGCCGGATCGCTGCGCTGGACGTTTTGGCGGCGTTGCAGCGGCGTGCTGGCGTCGTCGGCGGCGAGCAACTGCTCGGCGGTCCAGATCTGGCATGCAAGATGGCCCGCTTCCAGTCCTAGTCCCAACCTCAGGCGTGAGGCGAATTGCTGGCAACTGACAATGCCAGGCGCCTGCGCGTCTTCCAGGCAAACCGCGATGCGCTCTACCGGTGTGTCGGCGTCCAGCGGCAGCCAGGCAGCGCCGGTTTTGGCGATGCCGGCTTGCATGATCAACAGGTCGATGCCGCGCGGCAGCCACAAGCCGATGATCTGGCCCGGCCCGACGCCGGTGGCGATCAGGCGCGAAGCCACCTGGTCGGCGCGATGGTTGAGTTCTCGATAACTTAGCTGGCGCTCGCCAAAAATCATGGCGATCTGATCCGGCACGCGCGCGGCGCTGGCCTCGAGCAGATCGGCAAGCACCTCGTTGCGTATCAGTTCCGGCTGGGCCGGTCCGTGCAGAATGTCCGGGTGAGTAGGAAAGCTGCGGGTAGCTACGTTATCGACGAGCAAAGACTGGGTCATGAATGATGAATCAAGTGAGGGACGGCAAACCGTCGATGGTAGCACGGCTGATATAGGTAACGATCGGCCAATTTTTGTACTGAGCGAATATGCCGGTATGGACAAAATCTGCGAATCAATCTGCCAAGCGCCGAGCAGGACGCCAGGCGACGGTTTTTTGCACCATAGCGGTCGTCGCCAGCCGTCGTTTTGAGAGGTTTTCCGTCGTTTCCTGATGTTTACGCCGAGGTAAGCAACGCATTCTTTTATTTCCAGCAGTAAACTTGCAAATTGGAAAATATTGGCCGTATGATGAGGCTATTCGGGCCCGGTTTCAAGTAGTGTTGTTTTTCGCAATTTTCTGCAATTCCGCTAAAGCTTTTTGACTATGCAATCTGACGGTGCAAATTCATCAGCGAGGTTTTGTAATGCAGCAATTGAAAAACTTTTTTACTCTGGATAGCGGAGTGCGCTGGATCAAGGTGATCTTCCCTTTCCTGGCGATTGTGGCCTTGATGGTAGGGATGCTGGCGTTCAGCATGAATATCCTGTCTTCAGTGCGGGCTTTTGTCGGCGGCGAGAGCCTGTGGTCGAAAGCGCAGAAGGAGGCGGTGTTCCACCTGAATCAATATGCGATCACACAAACCGACGCCGATTACCAGAAAGTCCTGCAATCGCTGGCTGTGCCGCTGGGCGATCAGATGGCCAGGACGGAGCTGGATAAACCTGATCCGGATCTGCAACTGGTGCGCCAGGCCTTTATCGAAGGTGGCAATCACCCCGACGATATAAACGGCATCATCAGCCTGTATCGTAACTACAAGAATTTCAGCCTGCTGCAAGAGCCGCTCTCCAACTGGAAGATCGGCGATCAACTGATCCAGGAATTAAGTGCGGAAGCCGAGCGTTTGCATGCGGCGATTGCCGCCGGCAATCCGAATCCGCTGACGCTGGCCGCCAGCCTCTCCCGCATCCGCGAGATAGATGCTCAATTGACGCCGCTGGAGCTGCGTTTCTCCGCCAGCCTGGGAGAATCGTCACGCGAGGTTCAGCGCTTGCTATTGCTGGCGACGCTGACGATCGCCATCGCACTGATGATTTTCGGCAGCTGGATTTCACGCTATATCCTGATCAAGAGCGACCGCTTCGAAAAAGCACTGAAGATCAGCGAGGAACGCCTGCATCTGGCAATGCTGGGTAGTAACGACGGTTTGTGGGACTGGGATATCCAGGCCGACAACATCTACTATTCGCCACGCCTGAAGGAGTTGCTGGGGTATGCGCTGGAAGACCCCGAGCCGACGCCGCTGCAGTTCCTTAACTGTATCTACCCTTCGGATCTGGATGCGGTACGGGCCAAACTGACCGCGCATTTGCATGACAATTCGCCTTGCGATATCGAGTTCCGGGTGGTCACCAAGGCGGGCGAATTGCGTTGGGTGCGCTCATGTGCGCAGTCGACCAGCAATGCGGCCGGCAAACCGGTGCGCATGGCCGGTTCGTTTACCGATATCACCGCCCGCAAACGCTCCGAAGAGCAGCTGTATGCCGCCAAAGAGCGGGCCCAGGTGACGCTGGAGTCGATCGGCGAGGCGGTGATTACGCTCAGCACCGACGGTCTGGTGGAATACCTGAACCCCACCGCAGAAATCCTGACCCGCTGGACGCTGGCGTCGGCACGCGGTTTGCCGCTGGAAAAAATCCTGAATGTGGTGGGCGAAACGTCGGGCAAGCGGATTCCCGATCTGATCCATCAGATTCTCGACAACAACATGCCGACCGATAGCCCATCGAATCTGCTGCTGGTGTGTAACGACGGCAGCGAGGTCGCCGTCAATCTATCGGCCGAACCGATCCGTAATCTGAGCGGCGAGACCATCGGCACCGTGCTGGTCTTGCATGATGTCAGCAAGGACCGTGAATATGCCGCCCAACTGTCATATCAGGCCAGCCACGATGAGTTGACAGGGCTCATCAATCGACGCGAGTTCGAGCGGCGGCTGACGGTGGCGATGATTACTTCGCGCGACCAGCAGCGCCAGCATGCGGTACTGTACCTGGATCTGGACCAGTTCAAGGTAGTCAACGACACTTGCGGCCATGCCGCCGGCGATGAACTGATCCGGCAAGTCAGCGTGCTATTGAAGCAGCGTTTGCGCGATACCGACACCATCGCCCGTCTGGGCGGCGATGAATTCGGCGTCTTGCTGGAAAATTGTCCGGTCGAACATTCGCTGCGGATTGCCGAAGGGCTGCGGCAGGCGGTGGCTGATTTTCAGTTCGTCTGGAACAATAAGCCGTTCACTATTGGCGTCAGTATCGGCCTGATCAATATGGCGGGCGAAATGCATACGCTGGGCCAGATCATGAGCGCGGTCGACGCCGCCTGTTACCTGGCTAAGGAAAAGGGCCGCAACCGGGTGCATGAGTACCGTCTGGATGACAGCGAACTGTCGATACGGCACGGCGAAATGGAGTGGATTACCCGTATCAATGAAGCGCTCACCCATGAACGCTTCTGCCTGTTCTCGCAAGAGATTGTCGCCTTGGGCAAGCCTGCCAGCCACGGCGCGCATTTTGAGATCCTTCTGCGCATGCTTGATAAGGACGATAACCTGGTGCTGCCGATGGTGTTCATTCCCGCCGCCGAGCGCTACAACCTGATGCCGGCTATCGATCGCTGGGTGGTTTCTACGGTATTTGCCACGCTGGCGAAAATGCATGAACAAGGGCGCGGTCTGGAAATCCAGACTTGCGCTATCAACCTGTCCGGCACCAGCATAGGCGACAGCAATTTCCTCAATTTCTTGCTGGAACAGCATGTGAAATACGGTATAGCGCCGCAAATCATCTGTTTTGAAATCACCGAGACCAGCGCGATCGCCAATTTTACCAAAGCCGCGCACTTCATCCAGGAATTAAGGAGCGTGGGCTACCGTTTTGCGCTTGACGATTTCGGCGCCGGCATGTCGTCGTTTGCCTACCTGAAGAATCTGCCGGTAGATTTCATCAAGATCGATGGCGGTTTTGTCAAAGACATGTTGAATAGCCCGACCGATTATGCAATGGTCGAGGCAATCAACAAGATCGGGCATTTGATGGGGAAGAAAACGATTGCCGAATTTGCCGTCAATGAGCGGACTATCGGTATTCTGACTGAGATTGGCGTCGATTTTGCCCAGGGGTACGGCATCGGGCGGCCACGCGTGTTTGGCATCGGCACCAACAAAAATCTGCTGAAGGCGGGTTAACAGGTCCTAGCAGCCTGTCGGACTTAGGGATGATCGGCTGCAAAAATAGCTGAGCGGTCCATATTTCACCGGTTTCTTGGTCAATAGCTAGCTATTGACACTGCGAACCCGGCAAAATCTGCCCTCGCTCAGCTATTTTTTCGCTTCGATCCCCTAAGTCCGACAGGCTGCTAGAAATAAATCAAGCCAACGCCGCTTTCAGCATGCTCCGAAAGCTGCGTGGCGTGCATAGCTCAAGCGCCACCTGCGGCGTGCCATGCCATGCAGCGAAACGCTGCAAGGTTGCGGCCAGTTCGGTCACAAATCGTTGACTGGTGCGGGCGCCGGGCTCCAGATACAGAGCCTTGACTTGAAACACGCCTTGGCTGCGGTGGGCCTTGGCGTCCAGCCGCCCGACCAGCGCGCCGCGATGCAGGATCGGCAGCGTGAAATAACCGTAGTTGCGCTTGGCCTCGGGCGTATAGCATTCCAGCCGGTAATCGAAATCGAATAGTTCCAGTGCGCGCTTGCGGTCCCATACTAGTGGATCGAAGGGCGAGAGCAGGCTGGTGGTGGTGGGTTTTAAGGAACCGTCGGCTGCGGCCAGCGCCAGTTCACGATGGGCCGGATGAATGTATACCGGCTGCTGCCAGCCGTCGACCGTGGCGCGCAGCAGGCTGCCATCCTCGACCAGGGTCTCGGGATCGGGTTTGGGACGGCTCTTGGCGGTGCGGAAGTAATCGCCGATCCAGCTCGATTTTGCCACCCCCAGCGCTTGTACCGCCTTCAGCAGCAGCGTGCGCTGGGTGTCGGCGGTAGAGGGCATGCGGGCGTCATCCCAATCCGGCAAGATACGCTCGGCGAGATCGTAAATCCGATGAAAATTACGGCGCTTGGCGATCATCAGGCGGCCAGCGGTGAATAGGACTTCGAGCGAGCGTTTCTCAGGTTTCCACTCCCACCAACCACCGCCTTTGCCGTCGGTGCGCTTGAAATCGGCCGAGCGTACCGGGCCGTGCTGGTGGATATGCTGCACCAGTTGCTCTATGGTGTCGCGATGCTCCTCCATCCATTTGGCGGAATATTTCCAGCCCATCGAGCCGGGATCGATCATGCGGTGCCGGTACAAACCGTAATCCTCGATCGGCAAGAAACTGGCTTCGTGCGCCCAGTACTCGAACAGCTGGCGCTCCTCCAGCAATTCATCCAGCCAGCTCTGCTGATAGCTGCCGAGCCGGCTCCACAACACCAGGTAGGGGCTGCGCGCCACCACATGGATGGTGTCGATTTGCAATACGCCCATTTGCCGGATCGTAGCCAGCACGTCATGCTTGACGGCTTTTTTGCGCGGCGGATTGAGCAAGCCTTGCGCCGCCAGTTGCAAGGCGCGCGCGGCAGGTAATGAAAGCTGGATGGCGGTCACGTTGGCTTAGATGCCGATGCTGCGCAGATCGAGGCGGCCGCCCTGTAGCGGCGGGCACCAGTAATAGCCGCCGGTGACCGGGCGAGAAAAGCTGAACAGGGCGTCGACGATACCGTCTTCGAGGCCCAGCATGCGGCGCAAGACGTTTTCGAAACGGTCGCTGGATTCGCCGTAAGCGATGAATTCCGTGCCTTGCTGCTGGCCGTTATCCCACGGCATGGAGTGGCGCACCATGTAAGCCTCGGGCGTAAAACTTTCCTGCGCCGCACGCTTGGCGTGAGCCGATTCGGGTGCGTCCTCGATTTCTTCGTTGTCGGCGATCTGGCGGCCGATGCTGGCGTCGCGCTGTTCTACGGGGAAAGCGCGGAAGCGTGGCAAGTCATGAATCCAGCGTTGTACCGCAACAAAACTGGAGCCCTGGCGGCCGACGCCTTCCGCCACCAGCGCGGCGGCAATGGCGGCGGCGTCCTTGGGGTTTTCGGTGCCGTCTTCGTAACCGGTCAGATCGCGGTTGTCGCGGTAACGGAAGGTATCCAGCGCGTCTTCCAGCACCAGAGCTTCACTCAGCAGTTCGACCAGTTGCGCGGTGCGTTCGAACAGGCTGCTGCGGTCGCTGCCGCGCAGCAGGATCCACATGGCTTGCTGCGTCGACGGCGCCGCGCAGCCGTGTCCTTCAAGCGCCGGAAACGGCCGCAGGCCGGCGACGTGCTGGTCCAGTGCCTGGACTAACGGCGCACCGAGGCCGACGACACCCCAGTCAGCCGCAAATACTTCACGCAGCCGGCTCAGCGCTGCTTGCGGATTTTGACCATTAAGGCGAAATGTGAGTGAACGGCCGAGTGGCGAGAGTGCTGCGAGAATGCCTGGTTGGGCTTGGTCTACGGTTGCGGGCATTGCATTTCCTTATGCGAGGGAAGGGATGATATTAGCGGATTCTGGCAATTTTTGCGGAGCGGATATTTTTTATCGGGCGGCCATGCAAATCGGCAAAAAATCGGCAAAATCAGGCAGTCGGCTAGCTGGCGGCGGCTTTTGCGCTCTGCCTGGCTTGCCTTGCGCGCAAGCCGGCGATGATCTCGCGCCCCATGAAATATTCCATCAGCCGGTTTTTTTGATGCGGCAGCAACTGGCTGGCGGCGATCAGGTCCGGCCATGCTGCCAGGGCTTTTTTGCAGACTTCGCTGATGACCTGGCGCAGCGGCGGTTCCAGCATGCCGCTGCGGTTGGCGAAGGCGCGCAAGGTGACGGGCGACAGGAAGGAGCGCTTGGCCTGGCCCTCGGCAAATTTGAGGGCGTGGCCGCTGCCGCTCAGGTACACGCTATAGGCCACCACGTCATAGGCAGGTGAGAATTCAATCCGGCCATCGGCCAGATAGCGGATGCCGAAATTTTTCAGGTGGGCGTCATAATTGCCGATCAATTCGTTGACGGTGATGCGGCGTAATAATTCATGGCAGGCGGCTTCACCCAATCCCGCCACGGCCTGCATCACCAGCGCCATGTCGGCATAGCTGGCGCCGGTATATTTTTTGTCTGGATCGACGCCCAGTATCTGGCAAAAATCTTCTACATGCAGCCGGCCCGGCTGATCGCGGTCGAATCTTTGCACTGCCAGGAATTGCTGGTTTTCACCTGCCGTATGTGACGGATGCAGATGTTCAGCCATGATCGCGGCCAGTGGCTGCAAGCTGGCGCTGCACACGGTGACGCCGGCTGCCTGTGCCAGTTGCAAGGACAGATGTTCGACTTCCGGCAGATGGTCGTATTGCGCGGTGGGCAGCTTGCCGATGATATGGGCGTCTTTATGGCGGGTACGGCTGACATACCTGCCGCCTTCCAGGATCAGGGCCAGTTTCGGCTGCATGCCGGAAATCGAGACGCCGTCCACCAGCGGCGCGGCGATCACGCTTTCTTCTATGGCTTCCTGGTCTTGCGTCACCAGGCGCGTCATCATGGCCCGCGTCAGCTTGGTCGGGATGGCCCTGACCGCGCCGGGCAAGTCGCGGCCGCAGGCAGCCAGCAGTTCAAAATGATTGTCTTCCGCGCAGTTGCGCTCAAGCGCGATTTGCTTGCGCAATACGCCCTCAGGCAATAAGTTCTGGAAGAAGGCGGGCAGCCGCATCTGGCCGGGCGAATTGAAAATGGCTGCCAGCGGATTGAGCAGCAAGGCCATATCCTGTTGCGGCGTGGCGGCGCGCATCGATAGCGACAAGGTCGGCCGCTGCGGGTCTTGGGCATAGCCGGGATCGACCTGGAAGCGCACCATGTCGCCGTATTGGAACAAGACCCCGACCTGGCGCTCCGCCACATAGATATCCAGCGCGCTGAGGTTCATTTGCGCTGCCCCTTCCCCGGTTGCGCCAGCGCTGCCGCCACCAGGCTTTGCACCTCTTCTTCGGCGGGCGATTTTGCGGCAATCGAAGACGCTACTGCCTTCGGTAGCAGCACCACTTCCAGCCCCAGCTGATCGGCAATTGTCATCAAGGTACTGAGACGGGGATCGTTCTTGCCGGCGAGAACGCCGCGTATGGTCACCGCCGTCAGCCCGCTGTTGCGGCTCATGGCGACGACTGAAAGCGCCAATCGGTCTTTGGCTTGGCGGAGGGTGGCGGCGAGTTCGCTCAGGGTTTTCATGGGGGTTAGTAAACTAACTTTTATATGACAAGGGATAGTATAGTATCTTTTTTAAAAGAATAGTTAAATATCTTATTTATTAAAACAGATATTTAACTATCTTTTATATCTGATGCTGCTCGGAAAAAACCATATAAGCATTGCCGAATGCCTTCGTTTTGCAGCGTGCTCGAGAGCTGGCCGGGCATAGTCGCTTAGTCCCGATTTCTTGCACAATCCTCCAAATGTATAGCCCGGCGGCGCCGCATCTGATCGAAAAATAGTAGACTCGATCCACTTGCAACATGTTGGAAATGAGGCGGAAAATGAGGCCGGAAATGAGGGATTCAGGATCAATTCAGGGGAGCGGCGGCGCTCAAGCGTTATCGCTGCAGCAATTAGAGCTGGCGCGGCTGATTGCGCAATACGCCGCCACCGACGGCATACACCAGACGGCGATTGCGCCGCTCCACGTGGTGCGACTGTCGCAACCTACGACGCCGGTCCATGCCTTGCACATGCCGGCCTTGTGCATTATCGCCCAAGGACAGAAGCAAGTGATGCTGGCCGATGAAGTCTATATTTACAATTCCGCCCAGTACCTGGTGGTTTCGGTAGACCTGCCGGTGATGGGACATGTATCGCAAGCGACGCCGGAGCTGCCGTATCTTTGCGTGCGGCTGGATCTCGATCCGAAAGAGATCGGCGACCTGATCATGGCGGGGAAGGTGCATGCAAAAAAATCCGACCTGCCGGCGCGCGGCATGTTTGTCAGCAAGGCTAATTCCAGCCTGCTGGATGCAGTGCTGCGCCTGATGCAATTGCTGGCGACGCCGCAGGATATCGCGGTGCTGGCGCCGCTGGCGATACGGGAAATCCTGTACCGGCTGCTGCAAGATGAGCAGGGTGGCATGTTGCAGCAGATCGCTATGTCCGACAGCCAGGCGCAACATGTGGTCAAAGCGATCGAATTGATCAAGCGCGACTACCGGCTGCCGCTGCGGATAGAAAACCTGGCGCGTGAAGCGAATATGAGCTCATCCTCCTTGCACCATCATTTCAAGGTGGTGACGGCGATGACGCCTTTGCAATATCAGAAACAGCTCAGGCTGCAAGAGGCGCGCCGCCTGTTGTTTACCCAGGTCGGCGACGCCGCCACGGCGGGGCATCTGGTCGGTTATGAAAGCCCCTCGCAATTCAGTCGCGAGTACAACCGCATGTTTGGCTCGCCGCCGGCGCGCGATGTGGCGCGCTTGCGTGCTACCAGTGCCGCCGGCGGCAATCCGGCTTAAGTCAGATTTATTCGGCGCGTCGTGAGTGCTGTGAGCGGCGGCGTGAAATACTTTCCTGGGTCGCCGCGACGATCAGTAGCGCGGTAGTCAGGCCGGCAATCATCAACTGGTCGGTGTAATAGGCGAACGGGATCAATATCGCCAGCGCCGTCAGCCCGATCACATGAGAAAGCGGAAACAGGCGGTAGACCACGGTCTTGTAGACGCCGTTGCCGAACAAATAAACCATCGGCCCGCCGATCAGCACCGCCAGCGATTTTGTGTCTATGTGCCCGGCTGGATGGGCGATCGCCAGCTCGTAACCGACGGCGGTAATAATCACGCCGGCAACGATGATGACGTGGGTGTAGTGAAAATAAGCGCCTATGCGTCCTGGATCTTTCGAATGCACGATGGCGTCGGTGCAGGCCTGGCTGCTGGTGTCGAAATAGATCCACCACATTGCCAGGCTGCCGACGAAAGCTACCAGGAAGGCGATCAGGGTCGGCGCGTCCCAGTTCGCCATATGGCTGATGGTGGCGCCGGTCACCAGGATCGATTCGCCTAGCGCCACTATCACGAACAACTGGCAGCGTTCGGCCATATGGCCGCCCTCTATGGTCCATTCCTGCGTCTGGGAGCGGCCCATGCCGGGCAGCCACAGGCCGATCATCGGCGACAGGTATTCGCAGGCCACCGCCAGCATCCAGAACCAGAGCCGGTAATTGGCCGCCGCCAGGCCGCCGGCAATCCAGAAGGCGCCCGAGATGCACAGCCAGCCCAGCATGCGTTGGAAGTTCTTGCTTAAGGCGTGGTGGCACCCCAGATGGAATACTACAAACAGCGTGCGGCCGATCTGCATGGTGGCGTAGCACACCGCAAAAACCAGGCCGCGTTCGCCAAAGGCGTCTGGCAATACCGCCGACATCACCAGGCTGACCAGCATGATGGCGAACAGCAGCAGCCTGATCGGCATCGTATCCGGGTCAAACCAGTTGGTCACCCAGCAGGTGTATTGCCACACCAGCCAGACCGCAAACCACAACACCAGGGTTTGGAAAGCACCCAGAGCCGTGAGATTTTCCAGCAAATGATGAGACAGCTGGGTAACGGCAAAGACGTACACCAGATCAAAGAACAGTTCGGCTGACAGCACCTTGGCTTCGCGGCCGTCGCGCGCGCGCAAGAGATTGGCTGTGCCCCAGATGCTCATGGCTGTTTTCCCTTATCGTGTATCGATCTTGTGATTCACAATAAGGGAGGTTTCTGTTACGTGTCAATCGCCGCGGCGGCGTTGGGGCGGGTCTTTAGGATGATTGATCGTGCACCTGGCTAGCAATCCGATGGTTACCTTAAAACAGGAAATGCGCGTTATTCATACGTCAATCAGGCAGGCAAAAATCCGATGGCCATCGATCAGCATGGGCGGCCCCGAACGATGCGCTTTAAAACCCCCGCGCTGCAACCAGCGCTCGATGCCAATCGGCGAGACAGTGATAAGGTGTTTGGCGCCGCGTCTTGCCGCACAGTCTATCGAGGCTTGCAGCAGCTCGTAGCCATTCGATGCCGATACCTGTCCCAGCGGCGAGTCGTTTTTCTTGCTGAAATCGACTGCCGCAAAACGCGACAGTTCCCACACGTCGTTGGTACAGGGCGGCGCCGCGCCTTTGAGCAATTGCGGAAATACTTCGCTCAGCAAATATGGTTGACTGGTGGGCAGCAAGCGAGCGCAGCCGTTGATTTCTCCATGCTTATCTTGCGCCACCACGTAGATTGTGTCGGCGTGATCAAACTGGTCCAGTTCTGCACCATCTTTGGTCTCCAGTTTCCATTGCAGGGTTTCGACGAAAACCTTGTGGCGATAACTGGAAATTCTTGAAAATAACTCACCTGATAACTCGGCAGCGGCCCCGGAAATGACGTTCATCGCTTGTGTCCTTAACTAGTTGTTAGTGAATTAATTTTCAAATGCGCGGGGTGCCTGGCGTAACTGTCAAGGTTTACAGGTAGGTGTGCAGGCCGACATGCGGGGCGGCATGCGGCGGGGGAATGAGGCCGGGCGTGGGGCAAAAAAAAATCCGGCAGGGCCGGATTGATAGGGGCAGATGTGTGGCGTCGACGTGAGGCTCAGATGTGGGACGTCAGAATGCAGGCCGCGCCTGCCGCGGCTATAAAATGCCGAGTCGCACCGCCTTGATGGCGGCAGCGGTCTTATTGGTTGCGTTGAGTTTTTTCAAGGTGTTCGAAATATGGAAATTCACCGTACGATCGGAAATGTTCATGATCTCGCTGACTTCACCCGAAGTCTTACCATCGGCAGTCCAGCGCAGCACTTCGAGTTCTCGCTCGGTCAATTGAGTGGCGGCTTCCGGCATATACTTCTCGATCAACAGTTGCGACAAGGCCTCATGCGCAACTCCTACCAGCCATGACAGCCTGAGCGAGATTTCACGCAGCTCCTTGTGCGAGACGCTGTCATCCGAACGCGATAGGTTGAGCAAACCGGAGATGCCTTTGGCGTCATGGCAGGATTGCGCCCAGCCTGTATGCAGGCCGTGCGAGCGAGCATCTTCCCAGAATGTGTGGTTGCTGGCGAGATGCTTGTCGGACCAGACCACAGGCAGATTTGATTGCTTGCCATGCGCCACCGTGGGGTCGATTTTCTGATAGCGTTCTTGCTGATAGCGCTGCTGCCAACGCGCGGGGTAGTTGTTCAAGCTGACTACCTTGGGTTCGGCCACAGGCCAGGGCAGGCGCATATCGTAAGCGCAATAATCGAAGCCGAGCTGCTTGGCAACTCCGGACAAGGCGTTAAACAGAACCGGCGCGGATTTCGCGCTCAGCATCGATTGCATTTGTTGTTCTTGCCAACTAAACATAGCTGCACTCCCGTAAAAAATGTGTGTTTTTCATGGAAGGAAATTCTTTTCTTCTGCTGCAAAACCGCTGTCAGATTGCTGTCAAAGAAGGGACGGCGCTTCTATCGATAGTGAACTGATAGCGAGGGTGTTGCAACATCACATCGGCTAGCATTTCGAATCACAAGGTATATGCCTTTTTTTGGCTTCAGCTGCGGCGCGGGTCCCGGGTTTCCGCACTCGCAAAAAGGTTTCCGTTAAGAAATTTAACACACTTTTGCCGCCGCGCGCATCGAGTTAATATACAAAAACAATTATTTATATGCAATCAAATACAATGCTAGCCGGCGGCGTCCAGCATTAAATAAATCGCATCTTGAAGTTCTTGCCCTTGATATTGCCGCTGCTCAAGCGGCTGAACGCCTGCTTGGCAATCCGTTTATCCAGCGCCACATAGGTGACGAATTCAAATACGCTGATCTTGCCGACCTGTTCCTTGCTCAAGCCGACCTCGCCGGTCAGTGCGCCCAATAAATCGCCCGGCCGCAGCTTGTCTTTCTTGCCGCCCATGATGCATAGGGTCAGCATGGGCGCCGTCAATGGCTCGCCGTCGGCCGCTTTCAGCTCTGCCAGGTCGAACCAGCTGACCGGTCCTTGCTGGTAATCCTCGATCAGCTTGACCCATTTCTTTTCATTCGGCGCGCACAAGCTCAGCGCCAATCCTCGCTCCTGGCCACGGCCGGTGCGGCCGACGCGGTGGATATGGACTTCGGTATCCTTGGAAACATCGACATTGATGACCGCGCCCAGGGTCTGGATATCCAGCCCGCGTGCCGCAACGTCTGTTGCGACCAGCACCGAGCAGCTTTGGTTGGCGAAACGCACCAGGATCTCGTCGCGCTCGCGCTGTTCCAGCTCGCCGTACAGCGCCAGCGCACTGAAACCCTGGGCGCGCAATTCGTCGGCCAGTTCGCGGCAATGGATCTTGGTATTGCAAAAGGCGATGGTAGAGACCGGCTTATAGTGGTTCAGCAACTGCGCCACCGCTGCGTTGCGGCCTTCGTAGGAGACTTCGTAAAAGCGTTGCTCGATGCGACCGGTATCGTGCTGCGCTTCAACCTTGACTTCGACCGCGTCGCGCAGGAATTCGGCGCTGGCTTTGCGAATGTTGTCAGGATAAGTCGCGGAAAACAGCAAGGTCTGACGGCGCGCCGGGCAAGCGCTGACGATGCCCGAGATTTCTTCGTAAAAGCCCATGTCGACCATGCGGTCGGCTTCATCCAGCACCAGCGTTTGCACCGTGCCGAGGTTGATGCTGCCACGCCCGATGTGATCGCGGATACGCCCCGGCGTGCCGACGATGATATGTGCGCCATGTTCCAGCGAGCCGATCTGCGGCCCCATCGGGGTGCCGCCGCACAAGGTCAGGATCTTGACGTTGTCGGCAAAGCGCGCCAGGCGCCGCAGCTCTTTGGCGACCTGGTCCGCCAGTTCACGCGTAGGGCACAGCACCAGCGCCTGGATCGCAAAATAGCTGGGATTGAGTTTGTGCAGGATGCCGATGCCGAAGGCAGCCGTCTTGCCGCTGCCGGTCTTGGCCTGAGCGATCAGATCGCGCCGCTCGAGGATCACCGGCAGGCTGTGCGCCTGGATCACGGTCATTTCATGATAGCCAAGGCTATCCAGGTTGCTGAGTAACGCCGGCGCCAGCGGGAGGGTAGAGAAGGAGGAGGTTTTCACGATGATGATGTCGCCAGCTTAAGGGGTGGGGGAAGGGGGAGGGAAGTCTAACAGGTGGCCGGGCTTAGGGCTAGGATAGTGTGCTTGTTGTCGATCTATTACCTGTTCCATTTGGCGGCGATAGTTGCCTGGATGTTGGTAATTGACGCTCCGGAAGGCCATTGGACTTCCGAAGCAGGCCACCGAGCTTTTGAAGCAGGTCGTCGAGCTTCGGAAGCTTAACATCGAAGCCCCGAAGCAGAGCGTTGAACCTCAACAAGCAGCCCATCTAGCTTCCGAAGCAGGGAATCGAACCACCAAAGCAGGTGATCGAGCTTCGGAAGTTCAACATCGAAGCTCCGAAGCAGGGCGTCGAACCTCCGGAGGCAGGCGATCAAGCTTCCGAAGCCAACTGTCGAGCGTCCGAAGCAAGGCGTCGGGCTTTTGCAGTGCGATAGCCCAGCGCCATGCTCGCGCCGATGCGCTGATACTTGCACGGGAAGTAAAAAGAGGGATGTGCCGCTGGGCACATCCCTCTGTTGTTGACGCTGGCCGGACTTAGCTGACCGGCGGTTGCTGCGGCGCGGAGCACATCATGGTTTGTGCATGTTTTTCAGCTTCGATATTACTGAGGCATCAGTAACGACTACTGCTTTGAACGCGGTTGTATCGTCACTTGTGATGAACGCGGGAAAGCAGTTTTCTGCCGTTGCGCCGCAAAAGACATCTATATGTTGCCCCTTGATTGCCCCACCCGTATCAGCGGCAAAAAAGTAGCCGTCGTGACGGATTGTCTTTCCGGGAACAACCGTGACCTCTACCCCCTTTGCTTTTGGGATGTACAAGGCTGTGCCAAAGGGGATGCGTGATGGATCTACTGCGATTGTTCGATAGGGTACAAGAATGAACCCTGAGACGCCGTCACCGAAAGGTCCTTTGGCGGCAGTAAAGTACGATTTTCCGACCGAAGAAATCCATGGCTTGCGTTTCGGATCGATTTTTAGGACGGCAGCACAGTCGACCTGTATGTTTCCGCTCGCACCAGCATAGTTGAGGGTCTTTACTGTGTCGGTGCCGGATACTTGAATTGTGCCCTCAATGGCGCCAAGGCACCAATCTCTTGGGTTCAGCATACCTGTGAGCGCTTGTCCGGATTTACTACGGATTGGAACGCCTGTCCCAATTTCTGTGGCGGCTTGGACATAGTAATGGGTTGCCCAAAGATTGACCGCTGATGTCTCGTCTTTAGGCGGCAGAAAAGAAAAATCCTCCTGATTGGCTGCTGTAGCGCCGGCTGTGAACCAGACTGCTGCTAGCAGCAAGATTATTTTCGTGATCATCTTAGTTGCTCCTTTTGATAGTTATCTAATTGGGCTTACAGCAAAGGAACGCATAGTGCGATGCAGTGTTATCGAATCAATTTGAAAATAGAGGAAGAATGTTCTGTTTCCATTGATCTTTCAACTGTGCGGATGTTGGTAGTTTTGTTAATTTGTCAGGTGTTTGATGTAGAGGTATAGCTGCACTGGATTTTCCTTTAAGAGTGAACTTGTCCGATTCATAGCGCCTTATTTGGGCTGTGCCAGGCGGTGGTGCCTTGTTATCGTTATCTGTTTGCATTGGAACTGTTGCCCGATTTTTTATGCCGGCCTCTTTTAGCCTCGTTAACAGATTGATTACTGTTTTGCTAGCCTCCTTCGAGTTTGTGTCAATTTGTTGCGAAATGTGCATGGATTGAGCGGAAATAACTGTCTTAAGTGCTGCCAATCGGGCTGGAGAGGTATTCGTCCGAAAGACGGTGGCAGCAAGCTCTGCGTCGCTTACATTTTTAATGGTATTGGATGCATTTGCTGTGCGCCGAGCCGAATTTGTTGATGTCGTTGGTGAGTTGGGTTCATTCCCGGCTTCGTTTTGAGGCGTGTACCGTTTTGCCATCGCTATGATGATGCCTTCGTATACTGGGTAAAGCAGCGTGTCGGCACGCACCATATTTAGTGATTGTTGAGTGCTTTCTGCTGTCAGCCTTTGGCAGGAAAAGGCGAACAGTGCATTGAGCACTTCTTTCTCGACGGTCGTTGGATCTTTCACCCAAGCAGCATTTTTGATATCGTTAGATAGTCCCTTTGCTGCATGAGGGCCGACAAAGAATTCTGTTAACGAGATCACAAACCAAGTTTTGTTATCAATTTGGTCAAGTTTGTCCTCAACATCACGAGCGACTCGCGTCAACGCATTCATTGCCAATTGGGCAGTTTCAGCGGCGACATATTGATTTATCACAGGTTTGGCGTCGTTATAAAAAATTGAACATGCTGGGCAAGGGGTATTGGGATTTGCATCCGCGATAGAAGCAATGGTTCTGTATAGCCCATCGCTGAGCGTGACAATCGACACAAGATCCTGTGTGATGTCGTTCTTTACAGAATTGTTGTTATTGATCTTTGCGGCAAGAGTGTTTGCCTGGTTGGCGAACGTTGAAATATCAGCTTTGATCTGCCCCATGTCGCTTTTGACGGCCGAGGCGGTACCATAAATCACGCCTTCAATCGAGAGTATGCAGTTAGGTAGTACACCGTCGTTATCGTTGCATTGTGTTTGCGTCGCGGTCGACTGCAATTTGTTGGCTGCAACCTGAATGGAAGCATTCATGGTCTGAACTTCGGTTCGGATTTTGGCCAAGGTCACGGAAGCATCCATGACCATAGCTTGATCGTCCGCCGACAGGTTCGCGATGTCATCACGAATCTTATCTATTAAGGACGGTAAGCTCTGGACTGCATTCCCCTTTTCATCCTTGAGTGCAGTCAAGGAAAATCCAAAATCTTTTGCCACCACCTCTTTTATTTGATCCGAAAATTTTATCTTCGCTGTAAGTGACGATACGTTCTGTGAAGAGCATATCTGACTCAGCGCATTCGCCTCCGTCAGATTTTCTTGCACAACACTGCTAAGGCTCTGGCATCCAGTCAACATCATCAGGATCCCGTTTAATACCCAGCACGTGTATTCACGCATATATCATCCTCGATTCCTGTTGACAGTCCGATCTTGCGCTCGAAAACAGCTAGGTTTTCCGCTAATACGCCGTTCAGGAGTCAAGGCTGGTAGCACCACTAATTTAAGGAGCACCGATGGTTGTAGTTTGAATAATTTCACATCCCCATCGATCCACTGAATTGGGTGCGGGTAAGCTCTCCCCGACGACCCAGTAGCCTTTCTTTGGATGCCAAGGCGCATTTGCACGAATCGATTGTCCGTGGAAAATCAGGCTCTTCATATCGGCAAGAAATGGCGTCGCTTGCGCAAAATAGGCGTGTCCAATATCGATTAGATCTACGTTGATATAAGACACGACGTAGTCGATATGCTTGACGGGAAATATTGGGGCGTTGCCGCATCCAACGCGTGGGTAGTCATGTACAGCTTCGGACAGATGTACAGCTTTGTCGAAGGGAGACAAATAGACGGTCGTCTGGTCCGAGATGTCGAGATAGGCAGGCGCTAATGCGTGAAATACTTCGGCATCGACATCCGGCGCCGCGAGAATGATCTGTCCAAAATGAATTGCGTTGTTGACGGCCGCATCATGAAGCGCTCCTGCCACCACACGTAATAGCGCTCGGTTTCCCATGCTGTGTGCGACGACGTGAATCTTACGACCATTCGCCAAACTAGCGATTTGTGTCAGATATTTGGCAAGGTACGCTTCACTGGCGTCGATCGCCGCTTCGTCCATAAAGTATCCGTGAACGATCGAGGCTGTTGAAGCCGCAGAGGGCCAGTTAAACAAGAACATGCGGTACTGCGGGATACCAAGGTCGACGCCAAGCTGTCCGGCACGAAGCGCAGACTGTTCAAAGCTATTGTTAAAGCCATGGATGTACACAACGACGGCATCCAAATCTACGGCATCGTGCATGTGTATTGCGACGTTGTGCAAAAACGTTGATTCGTCGGCATAGGGCTGGATACGGCTAACTGTCAAACTGGGGTCTTGGCCGGTGATATCTCCGATCAGAGAACCCGTCGAGCCGGTTTGATGGTGTTTCGGAACGTGAACAACTAACGTTCCGTAATTTAACTCTGATGGTCCTTGATGAAATTCTGGGTCACGTGAAGCGGCGTAAGGCACCGTGGATCTTGGAGCACCGGTCTGTAATGGTTTTCGTGTAGTCGCGTAAAAAAGCGAGTAATCAATGGTAGTTTCCGCCTCGGTGGGAAGCTGGATTCCTTCTGGGGGGATTGGCTTGTAGCTGGAAAGGGCAAGGGAAGGGGATGACGATGTCGCGCAACTAGCCAGAATAAATGAAAACCCCCCGCAAACGACCGCTGAAAAGAGCTTTCGACGCATCGCACTCCCCTTGAGTGATTAGAATTTCTTTTGTTTTTTAGGGTATAAGAGAAAAAGGTGGCGTGCAAGTAGAAAAGGTTTTTCCTGAGATGCTCTCTATTTTTCCTTCGGGGCGTTAGGACGGGCAGGTCAGTAGGGCTATGAATTGGGGAAATAAAGAGGGCAGAGTCGAATATCCACCTGAGATGTATTAGCAGAAGGAACGGGGCAATTTATTTTAATTTTGCTAAAGTGCTGATGGCATGGGTTACCCCGGCAACGCTCCGATTCTTGACAAGCGTTCGTCCGGCATCAAAGTGATAACGATGCGAATCATGTCGTCTCGCGATACACCAACTGGACAAGTTAATGTGAATTCAGGTGTTCCGTATTTATGTCTCATAGCACGCGTTGTCAACCCTGTACGGGAATCGAGAGGGCGGAACTTGACCATATACCAAACCAAATCTTCCTCGCTCAAGTTACCGGGAATAAAAAGGGGGGGGGTATTTGCATTAGAATATTCGACTCCAACCCATTTATTCCTACCTGGGTATTTTTCAACTCACGCCGACATTGTGGAGAAAAATGGAGCTTCTGTCTGAAACGCTCGATGTGCAAACGCTACAAATTCCCGCAGGAACCATTGCATTGAGGGACGATAGAACAGGCCGTAAATGGCTAGTCGAACTGCAACGTTTTGCGATCGGCCGCTATCCCGTCACTCAGACGCAATATGCTGCTGTAACCGGGCAATGGCCATCGTCATATGTCGCCGCGCAATGTCCAGTAGAGAACGTATCCTGGATGGATGCCGTTCGGTTCTGCAACAAGCTATCGACGGCTGCCGGCTTTCTTGCCTATTACAAAATCCATGAAGATGAAACGGGAGCTTCTGTTGTTCCCGCAAGTAACGGCTATCGCTTGCCCACCGAAGCTGAATGGGAATATGCAAGCCGCGCCGGAACAAATGGCCCGAGATATGGTGAACTCGACGATATCGCCTGGTATCGAGAAAACTCTGGGGGCCGCACACACGAAGTCGGGCAGAAGCAAGCAAATGACTGGGGACTTTACGACACGCTAGGCAACGTTTGGGAGTGGTGCGCAGATCAATACGACCTGGAGGTCTATGGTTCGTATCGTGTGTTTCGTGGCGGTGGCTGGTCTGATACCGAAAGAGGCTGCCTTGCTACGAATCGTCGTCGTAGTCATCCGACATTTGCGATCGATGATCTTGGCTTCCGGATTGCCAGATCGCTTGATATCCGTCGCGGGTGATCCAGCGCACATCAGAGTCGAATAGAAAATCCGCTCCCAACCCTACTTACTGCGCAGGATTGTAGAGCGGATTTTTTAGCGGTAAATACCACGATTAAACGCCAGCCCTAGTCACTGGTAATCATCAAACACCCCTTCATGACTCTGACGCGAACAGGGACGTTGGGCATGAACCCGGCCTGTTTCAAGCCGCTGCCATGCAAGCGTATCCAAAGCGTTTCGGGATTGTCGTCCTGATAGAAGGACA
>NZ_DATMRK010000058.1:0-37152 GCF_035566375.1 Collimonas sp. | reverse complement strand
CAGCATCAGCTCGCGTTCGATATGTGCGCCTTCGGTCAGGTCGACCACTTTGACGACTTCAATCAGACGGTTCAGGTGCTTGGTGATCTGTTCGATCACGTCATCCGAACCGCTTGTCACGATGGTCATGCGTGACAAGGTGGCATCTTCGGTCGGTGCGACCGTCAATGTCTCGATGTTGTAGCCGCGGGCGGAAAACAGACCGACCACGCGCGACAAGGCGCCCGCTTCATTTTCCAGCAATACAGAAACGATATGTCGCATGATTACAGATCCTCCGAACCGAGCAGCATTTCAGTCAAGCCCTTGCCCGCCTTGACCATAGGCCAGACGTTTTCGGTTTGATCCGTTATGAAATTCATGAATACCAGGCGATCCTTCATGCCGAACGCCTCTTTCAATGCACCGTCGACGTCGCCCGGCTTCTCGATCTTCATGCCGACATGGCCGAAAGATTCGGCCAGCTTGGTGAAGTCCGGTAGCGAATCCATATACGACTCGGAATAACGCGAGCCGTAATCGATCTGCTGCCATTGACGGACCATGCCGAGGAAGCGGTTATTGAGCAAGATGATCTTCGGTGTCAGGTGATATTGCTTGCACGTCGCCAGCTCCTGGATACACATCTGGATCGATGCTTCGCCGGTGATGCAAGCCACGGTCGCACCAGGGTTGGCCATCTGCACGCCCATCGCATACGGCAAGCCGACACCCATGGTGCCAAGACCACCGGAATTGATCCAGCGGCGCGGCTTGTCGAAGCCGTAGTACTGGGCCGCCCACATCTGGTGCTGGCCGACGTCGGAAGTAATGAAAGCATCGCCGTCGGTGATCTTCCACACTTTTTCAATCACCGCTTGCGGTTTGATCACTTCAGTCGAATCGGTAAACTTGAGGCAATCGCGTGCGCGCCACTCGTTGATCTGCTTCCACCAGTTGGACAGGGCCGGCGTATTTTGCCGGGTTTCGGATGCGTCCAGTTGCGCCAGCAGTTCTTGCAGCACATCCTTGACGTTGCCAACGATAGGGATATCGACCTTGACGCGCTTCGAAATCGACGATGGGTCGATATCGATATGGATGATCTTGCGCGAAGTCGAGGTGAAATGCTTGGGATTGCCGATCACGCGATCGTCAAAGCGGGCGCCAATGGCAATCAGCACGTCGCTGTTCTGCATCGCCATATTGGCTTCGTAAGTACCGTGCATGCCAGGCATGCCGACGTACTTGTCACTCGATGCCTTATAGCCGCCCAGACCCATCAGGGTGGTAGTGCATGGGTAACCCAGGCGATCCACCAGCTTGTTCAGTTCAGGTGAGGCATTCGCCAGGATCACGCCGCCGCCGGCATAGATCATTGGCCGTTCGGCTGTCAGCAGCAGTTGCACCGCTTTGCGAATCTGACCGGAATGACCTTTGTCGACCGGCTTGTAGGAACGCATTTCGACTTCCTTCGGATAGTCGAAAATATGGCGGTGCATGGTGATGTCTTTAGGGATATCCACCAGCACCGGGCCGGGACGGCCGGTACTGGCGATAAAGAACGCCTTTTTGATGGTCGATGCCAGATCCTTGACATCCTTGACCAGGAAATTGTGCTTGACGCACGGGCGTGTGATACCAACCGTGTCGCACTCCTGGAACGCATCCTCGCCGATCGCATATGACGGCACCTGACCCGAAATCACCACCATCGGGATCGAGTCCATATAGGCCGTGGCCAGGCCGGTCACCGCATTGGTGACGCCCGGGCCGGACGTGACGATGGCCACGCCAACCTTGTTCGAACTGCGGGAATAGGCATCGGCTGCGTGAATCGCAGCTTGCTCATGACGTACCAGGATATGCTGGAATTTTTCTTGCTGGAATATGGCGTCGTATATATACAGCACAGCGCCACCGGGATAGCCGAACACGTGTTCGACACCCTCTTCCGCCAGACAGCGCACGAGAATTTCCGCGCCGGTAACAGGCAAATTTGTATCTTTGTTCATGATGACTAGATCCTTTCAAGGTCCATTGGAAATTGATCGGATGCTCTTTCCTGACGAAATGGCGCAGCGTATCAGTGCCACGGCGTCCCTTTTTTGTGCGATCACGTCATTCCGTTGCGTAGCCGTAGATACGATTCAAAATGGCGCTAAACGCTACTCGTTCGGCCGAAAATTCTGTATACACCGCCGCCTGTTTCTCGCGCTTGTGGCACGGGTTGGAGCAAACAGCTTACAAATGTGAAGCATGCCTGTCCGTTGAGCAACATCTTGAGTCGTCAGCGAAAAGGCTTGCACCCCAGGGTTCTGAAGTGGATAGCTACCATAATGCGTAGTTTCATTCCGGTCAAGCCAAATTACATCAAATCCGAGTTAAATCGTGTCTTTTGCTGTAGATTTGCCCACAACCATCGCCTTTTTTGCTAGGATTCGGCCAGTCTGGAAATTAATCGTAAGCCATTGTTTATGAAGGTAAGGCGAACGACAGTTCCGGACACGGGCCAAGGGCGGCTGGCGTAGGCGAGTCAATATCGGGGTCTGACCCCGGGCATGGCCGTATTCCGGCTGCATATAGAATCTAGCATCTAGAATCTTGAAACAGCATCTTGAAACAGCAGTAAAGTATGACCCAATCCGCCGCGAAGCATGGCCACAGATAAAGAACTTTCCGATTTCCTTGAAAACGTAGAACGCCGGGCTTTTAAGCAGGCGGTGTATGCCGTCCGCAAAGACGAGTCTGCCCTGGACATCGTTCAAGACGCCATGATCAAACTGGCAGAAAAATACGGCGACAAACCGGCGGCCGAGCTGCCGATGCTGTTCCAGCGCATCCTGCAGAACACCATCCACGACTATTTCCGCAGGGAAAAGGTGCGCAATACCTGGGTCAGCCTGTTTTCCAGCATGGGGCACAACAATGCCAATGACGAGGATTACGATGTCCTGGAAACCTTTGAATCGGATGAAGATTCGCAAGCGACAGAATCCAGCGCCAACAAGCTGGAACGTGAGCAAATTCTCAACATGATCGATGAGGAAGTACAGAAACTGCCGGCGCGTCAACGGGAAGCCTTCCTGATGCGTTATTGGGAGGACATGGATGTTGCCGAGACCGCGGCCGCAATGGGATGCTCGGAAGGCAGCGTAAAGACGCACTGCTCTCGCGCGACGCACACCCTGGCGCTATCGCTTAAGGCCAAAGGAATCAGTTTATGAACAATAGAGAAATCAATTTCGCTTTCAAGGTGCGGCACGCACTGAATGAAAACCTGGACAATTTGCCAGCCCCTACCGCTGACCGCCTGGCTGCTGCCCGCAAGGCGGCAATGGCGCGCAAGAAAAAAGATGCGCCGACCCGCGTGTTGGCGCGTCAAGGCGTACTGGCGGGCCACGCCGGCAATTTCTTCGGTGACCGTCTGTCCTGGCTGACGCGGATCGGCGTCGCTGCGCCGATTCTGGCCGGCCTGGTGCTGCTGTCCGGCCTGTATCAATACGAACAACAACATCGGATCAGCGCCGCCGCCGATATTGACGCAGCCGTGCTCTCGGACGAATTGCCGCCATCGGCCTACCTGGATCGCGGTTTCAGCGCCTACCTCGCCCAGCAGCAAGACCAATGACGTCAATCTCCCCCTCCAAGCCGACTAAGCGCGAGTCGTCCGCAAGCATGCTAAGCAACCGCCGCAAGCGTTTGATCGGCGCCGCCTGTGCGTTGCTGGTGACAGGTGGTGCGGCGCTGGCAGTCCTCGGCCCGGTTGCACCGACCCAGGCAGCCGGATACCCGGCTGTCGCCAGCATCAAGGAAACGCCGGGCAACCAAGCTAAAATGATCAAGGTAGTGGATAGTGCGGCCCCCAACTGGAATCAATTGAGCGCGGTTCAGCAACATATCCTGGAACCGCTAGCCCCCGATTGGGACAAGCTGAAGCCGACCGCCAGGAAGAAGTGGCTGGAAATCAGCGGCCGCTACGCCAGCATGACGCCGGCTGAGCAAGAAAGATTGCAGGCCAGGATGCGCGGCTGGGTAACGTTGACCCCTGAACAGCGCCGTATCGCGCGCGAAAATTATGCCCGCGCCAATAAACTGGATACCGAGCAAAGAGCATTGCGCTGGCAGCAGTATCAGCAATTATCGGAACAGCAAAAGAAAGAGTTGGCCGAACAAGCTACGCCGCACCACAAACGGGTAACCACCATGCCGCCGGCCACGCTCAACAAAGCCAAGCCCGCAGCACCAGTCAATATGGCGCCGCCTGCGGCCCAGGAACAGACTGCGGTGGTCGCACCGGCGACGGCCCCAGCGCCGGCGCCAACCACGAAATAAGCATTTTGAATCCTGTCGCAATAAACCCGCTTGCCAGCCAACAGCAGACGCCGTCGCTGAAACGTCGTTTCGGCAGCATCATGTATGAATCCATGTTGTTGTTTGGCATTCTGTTTATTGCGGGATGGATTTTTTCCACCTTGCTGCAGCAACGCAACGCACTGTATCTGCGTCACGGCCAGCAAGCTTGGCTGTTCATTGTCTTGACCCTGTATTTTGTCTGGTGCTGGAGCCATGGCGGACAAACGCTAGCCATGAAAACCTGGCGCATCCAGCTAGTCAACCAAGATGGCAGCGCGGTGAAAGCTGGCCGTGCCGCCATCCGTTTCCTGCTCTGCTGGTGCTGGTTCCTGCCCGGGCTGGCGCTGGCCTGGGCGTTAGGCGCACAGACCTGGATGCTGGCCTTGATTCCGGCGGCGAATTTCGTGCTATGGGCCATGACCATTTACCTCGATCCCCAACGCCAACTCCTGCACGACCGCATCGCCGGCACCAAACTAGTGAATATGGCGGAAATCGTCAAACCTGCCGGCAAACGCAAGTGGTATCACTAGCAGCCTGTCGGACTTAGAGGATCGAAGCGAAAAAATAGCCGAGCGAGGACAGATTTTGCCGGGTTCGCAGCGTCAATAGCTAGCTATTGACCAAGAAACCGGTGCTTATATGGACCGCTCAGCTATTTTTGCAGCCGATCATCCCTAAGTCCGACAGGCTGCTAGGCCTGTTAGCCGCAAAAAGATTTCCCGTGCCCGTCAAAGGCTTACCACCACCACATCCAGAATGCCCACCAAGGTTTCGGTGGCTTTGGCCTGGGTTCAACTGGCAAACCACTTATTTTTCCGCCCACCTTGCGCGACGCCCCCGGCTGCATCACCACCTTGCTTTGCGAACCCAACTGGTAAGACAGATTGCCTGCCACGTCGATCAAGCTGCCTTCTTGCTGAGTAATGTCGCCCTGGGTCCGCATGGTGGCGCTACCGGCATGAATTTGCCCCTGAACATCAATCCCGGCCCGACCAGCAGCAAAGTGGGCGTGGCGAACCGCCGTCACCTGGCCGCCTAACAACAAGCGATCCCCAGCCTCAAGATTAAGCTTGCCACCAGCAAAAATCGAGTATGCATCCGATGTCTCCAGTTTCTTTTCGCTCCGGATTTCCATATCTCCCGTGGTCGTAAGCGCGGATAGCGACAAATCGTCGGTGACTCGGATCTTCACCGAATTTGCATCGGAAATTTGCAGCCAGCCAATGGCATTCTTGCCGGCGCTCAAATCAAAGTTTGCCTCCGCGCCGTCCAAACCGAGCGCGTCGGCGTTAATCGAGGCCCTTGCGGTTTGCCTGACGTTGCCTGCGGCATTGATTTGCAGACTATCGCTGCGCAACTCGCCATCCAGCAAAATGCCGCCTGAACCACCGCCAATCGTTACCGTGTCGCTGGACAACGTGGCGCCTGACAATATCAGCCGATTACCGCGGTAGGAGATATCTTCGCCACGGGTCTGCGTCCCGCGACGCTGGTGCAACGCAGCGCCGCCGCGGAGATGGATATGGCCGTATTCGCCGCCAAGCATATCGGCGCGCTGATGCAACACACCTTGCGCATCAAGCGCCAGAAAATCCTCGACAATGAGATCGGCAGCTTCGGCTTGCTCGATATTGGCGTTGGTTTTGGCGGTTATGCGGTCGGCGTGTATGCTGCGATCAAAGCGGATGTCGCCTTGCTCGGCGCGTAGTGAAAGCGCGCCGTAGTTCAACTTGTCGTTAGTCAGGATCAGTTGCCCCAGTCCCTGAGTGGATACACTCAATTCCACTCCCTTGCCCGCCTTGATAAAGCCATCGCTGATGACGCCCTGACCGTTGTGCAAGGTAGCCATTTGATCGGCGGCCAGCACGCCGCCCACTAACAAGTCACGGTCACGCGTTGCCGCTGCCACATTCGCCTCCTCCACGTTCAACTCCGGCAAGTCTGCCTCAGCCGCGGCAGTCGCGACGTTGTCCGCTGTAATGTTGAGTGCTTGAGCAGTCAATTCAGCGCGGCCAAACTTGACGTAGGCCGCCGTGCTGCTTGTCCCCGTTGCCACCAGATTGATATTGCCGTCAGCGGCGCTGAGTTTGGCGCCGTCTTGAACATGGACGCTCTGCCCTTTCACAACGATATCGCCATCGGCAGTCAAACTGCCGCCGACGTTGAGCCTGCCGCTGCCCAGACTAGCCAGCCGGATCACTCCCTCAGCGTGGTTGACGCGGTTGGCTTCGAGAGAGCCGCTGTTGTTGATCACGCTTCGGGTGATCGCGTCGCGCGCCCACGCGGTGAGAGCGATGTTGCCGTCTTGCGTGACGATCAGGCCGCCATTGTTGATCACGGCGTCGAGGCTGGCCTGGCTCAGTTGGGCTTGTAAATTATTACCCGCGAAACTCAGACTGATGCTGTCCGCTGCCGCCAGCACAACATCGCCAACGGCCTTGATAACCCCCGTGTTTTCTACACCAGCGGCGCCGATCAGGGCGACCGATCCGGTGGCGTTGATCTCGCCCTGATTGCGCACCCGGCCGTTGCCCTCTGCGAAATTCAGTGCGTCGCTGTTAAAGGCGGCATCGCTGATATTGAGTGCAGAGGCAACCAGGCTGCCGACCTTGACTTGCGCACCATTGCCGATCAGTACGCCGTTCGGGTTGACGATGAAGACACGGCCATTGGCATTCAGCGCCCCCAGAATCGTGGTGGGGTCTATCGAGTTGATACGGTTCAATACGGCGGCGTTGGCGTCTTTCTGGATGAAATTCAGGGTTTCGGCGTTGCCGACGTTCATATTGTCCCAGTTGATGATCAGCTTGTCGCTAGCCTGTTTGACGGTAGTGGTGCTGCCGTTCCTGCTGATGCTGCCGCTGCCGTCGCCGATACTGCCGCTACCTACCGCATGAGCTTGGCCGCTCAGCGCAAGGATAAGCGTCAGCAGCAACGGCTTGATCAGTAAATATTTTTTCATATGAATGCCCCGCCCCTCTATTTGATATTTCTCCATGAGCCACCCAAGGCGGCAGTAAAAACCATAAATTTATCAATACGACAACAAATTTATCATGCAAAAACATCAACTGTGGATATAACGTTTCTTAAAAAGATGGGGGCATCCTGTAGCAGCAGATCGCGACCGCGATGCTCTTGGAACTGCAGGAAAATCTGTACTTTTATTCAGCCACTTTTTATTCAGCCATCTGCAGCATCAGCAGCTCTTGCTCGGAAAATCCAGCCGCTCTTCTTGCTTCCAGATTAAATGGCCCGCGCAGCACCGGCGCTTTATATTGGGCGGCCAGGGCAGCAAATGTTGCCAACGGCTCCAGCTGATGTAGCTGGCAGAGCCAGCCATACCAGCGGTTGCCGATCGCCACATGACCTATCTCATCGCGCAAGATAATATCGATGATCGCCGCCGCATCCTCATCGCCGGCCTGCGCCAGCTTGGCGCGGGTGCGCGGCGATGCGTCCAGGCCGCGCGCTTCCATCAAACGCGGCACCAGCGCCATCCTGGCCAAAATGTCATGGCTGGTTTTCTCGGTCAGCTCCCACAAGCTGTTATGTGCCGAAAAATCGCCGTAGGCGAATCCCAGGGTTTGCAAATGTTTTGCCAGCAAACTAAAGTGATAAGCTTCCTCCTTGGCGACACGCAACCAATCGGCATAATAATCCTGCGGCATGCCGCTGAAGCGCCAGATCGCATCCAGCGCCAGGTTGATGGCATTGAATTCGATATGCGCCAGCGCGTGAATCATGGCGGCACGCCCTTCCAGCGAGGCCATGGAACGATGCTTTACCTCACGCGGTGGAACTAGCAATGGTTGTAGCGGGCGCCCAGGTATGCTTGCGCTTGCACTCAGCGCGCGCTGCTTATCCAGCTGCATGCCAGCTTCGCCCCAGGCTACCGCCATTGCCTCGACTCCGGCCACTTTGGCAGCAACATCAGACTCACACAGCCAATGCAAGGCAGCGGCGCGTAGCTCCGCAGGGCCGTCAGGCTTTGCGGGAAAGGGGGAATGGTTCATGTTGAGAGCGGTAAAATGACGCTACGGTTGAAAAATCGCACAATGGACCTATCTGCAAGCATTCGATAAGGGCATCCTGCATGCCCGGCAACCAGCATTTTACGGAGATTTATGGCCATCTACCAATTGGGCGAACATGCCCCCGACATTGCCCCTTCAGCGTATATTGCGCCGTCCGCCAACCTGATCGGCAAGGTCAAGATCGAAGCCGACGCCAGTATCTGGTTCGGCGTCACTATCCGTGGCGATAATGAGCTGATTACTGTCGGCCAGGGTAGCAATGTGCAGGAAAGTAGCACGCTGCATACCGATATGGGTTTCCCGCTGACGATAGGCAAGAACGTCACCATCGGCCATCAGGCAATGTTGCACGGATGCACGATTGGCGACGGCGCCTTGATCGGGATCCAGGCGGTGATTCTGAATGGCGCCAAAATCGGCAAAAATTGCCTGGTCGGCGCCGGCGCGCTGGTCACCGAAGGCAAGGAATTTCCGGACAACTCGTTGATCATCGGCGCACCAGCCAAAGCGGTGCGCACCCTGAGCGAACAAGATATCGCGGCGCTGGCCGGCAACGCCGCGCACTACATAGAACGTGGGCAAGAATACAAAACCAGCCTGAAAAAAATCGGATAACGAGCAACACATAAGCGGATAAAAATATGGACGTAACAAAGATGATGGACACCGGCGAAATGCACGGCGATTCACTGCAAAAATTCATGGTTGAAAATGCAGCCGTGCGCGGCGAGCTGGTGGAGCTGTCCAGCACCTGGCAGCAAGTGCTGGCGCACCGCCATTACCCGACGCCGGTCAAAACCTTGCTGGGCGAAATGATGGCGGCAGCGGCATTGCTGACGGCTAATCTGAAATTCAACGGCGTCATCGTCATGCAGATTCATGGCGACGGCCCGATCCGGCTGCTGGTGGTCGAATGTGATTCGCAACTGCAGATGCGCGCCACCGCCAAGCTCGCGCCCGACGCTGTAATCGACCCCGATGCGGCCATGTCGCAACTGGTCAATCTGAACGGCCAGGGACGTTTTGCGATCACGCTCGACCCGCAGGACAAGATGCCGGGCCAGAAAGCGTATCAAGGCATCGTGCCGCTGGATGGCGAGGATGTCGCCACCGTCATCGAAAATTACATGCTGCGCTCGGAACAGCTGGATACCAAGCTGTGGCTGGCAGCCGACGACAAAGTGGCGCGCGGCTTGCTGTTGCAAAAACTGCCGAATCACGGCGGCATCGACGTGCCGCTCACCGACGAGCTGGAAACCTGGAATCGCTTCCTGGCGCTGGGCGGCACTCTGCGCTCCGAAGAAATGCTGTCCACCGATATACAAACGCTGTTGCGCCGTCTGTTTTGGGAAGAAACCATCCGCGTTTTCGAACCGCAGCAGCCCAGCTTTCAATGCAATTGTTCTCGCGAAAAAGTCGGCAGCATGTTGAAAATGCTAGGTCAGCCCGAGATCGAGGAAGCCCTCGCTGATTTAGGCAAGCTGGCGGTGGATTGCGATTTCTGCGGTCAGCATTATGAGTTCGACAAAGTCGATTGCGCGCATCTGTTTGCCAGCGATGAGCCGGTTGAAGTATTGCTGCCTTCCGGCAGCAGCAAACATTAAGAGCGAGGCAATGGGATAGGGCCTGGCGGCAAGCAGTACGGCCGCCCGGCAAACTGAAGAGTATCAGTGCTCTGGTTTCTGGTTCTTTTCCGTCGGCACGGCGATCGCCACCGTCTTTTCCACCGCCGTCAATTCTGCATTTGGCGGCGCCGGCATATCGGCCGGATTGCCGTTCGGATCGAGAATCTGAATAAAAATCTCGTCTTGCTTGATCATGCCCAGCTCGGTACGCGCCCGCTCTTCGACTGCACCGGTGCCTTCTTTCAAATCATGTACTTCCGAATCCAGCTTGGCGTTGCGGGCTTTCAGTTCGTCAAGCTTTTCATGTGCCGAATGCACTTGTTGATCCATATCCCAGACCCGCAGCCAGCCACCCTTGCCTAGCCACAGTGGGTACTGGACCAGTATCAGCAGAGCGGTCAGGAAAATGGCAATCAGGCGCATCGTTTTGGCGTTGGTTCCGCTGTCTTATCTTATTTTGAGTTCGGGGTGGGCACGTGTGCCCACCCCGCTCAATTACTTGAGATTATAAAACGCGCCACGGCCCGGATAACTGGCGATGTCGCCCAGATCTTCTTCGATACGCAGCAGCTGGTTGTACTTGGCCATGCGATCCGAACGCGACATGGAGCCGGTCTTGATCTGCAAAGCGTTCATGCCAACGGCGATATCCGCAATGGTCGAATCTTCAGTCTCGCCCGAACGATGCGAGATCACTGCGGTGTAGCCGGCACGCTTGGCCATTTCAATCGCAGCGAAAGTTTCGGTCAGGGTGCCGATCTGGTTGATCTTGATCAGGATCGAGTTGGCGATATCTTTGTCGATGCCTTCCTTCAGGATCTTGGTGTTGGTGACGAACAGGTCGTCGCCTACCAGCTGGATCTTCTTGCCGAGGGTTTCAGTCAGCAGCTTCCAGCCGTCCCAATCGTTTTCCGCCATGCCGTCTTCGATGCTGATGATCGGGTACTTGTCGCACCACGATGCCAGCAAACCGGTGAACTGGGCACCGGTCAGGGTCATGTTTTCGCCGGCCAGGACATAGCTGCCGTTCTTGTAGAATTCGCTGGCGGCGCAATCCAGGCCTAGAGCGATTTGCGTACCTGGCTCGTAGCCGGCCGCTTCGATCGCCTGGATGATCAGCTTCAGCGCTTCTTCGTGGCTGGCCAGGTTAGGTGCAAAACCACCTTCATCGCCAACCGCGGTCGACAGACCCTTGTCGTGCAGGATCTTCTTCAGCGCGTGGAATACTTCGGCGCCGTAACGCAGCGCTTCGCGGAAGCTCGGTGCGCCGACCGGGATGATCATGAATTCCTGGATATCCAGGTTGTTGTCGGCATGTTCGCCGCCGTTGATAACGTTCATCATCGGCACTGGCATTTGCATCGCGCCGCTGCCACCGAAATAACGGTACAGAGGCAAGCCGGCTTCTTCAGCCGCGGCCTTGGCCACCGCCATCGATACCGCCAGCATGGCGTTGGCGCCTAAGCGGCCTTTGTTTTCGGTGCCGTCGAGATCGATCAGGGTGCGATCCAGGAACGCTTGTTCGCTGGCGTCCAGGCCCATGATGGCTTCGGAAATTTCAGTGTTGATATGCTCGCACGCCTTCAGCACGCCCTTGCCGCCGTAACGGCTCTTGTCGCCGTCGCGCAGCTCGATCGCTTCGCGCGAACCGGTGGAGGCGCCGGACGGTACCGCCGCGCGTCCCATGACGCCGGATTCCAGCAAGACGTCGCATTCGACTGTCGGATTACCGCGCGAATCAATAATTTCGCGGCCAATGATGTCAACGATTGCACTCATGTATTTCCCTATCAAATAAAAATATTCGCGATATTAAAACCATTTGCGGGGACAAGGTTCAAGCTTTACCACTTACTTGTATAGCAGCAGCTATATAGTCCCTGGTCCCCCCAAGCAATCAACCGAAATTGCTTTCGATAAAGCCATTCTTTTTGACGACCCGATCCAGGTCTATCATGGTCGACAACAATTCTTTCATGCGTCCCAGCGGCACCGCGTTCGGTCCGTCGGATTTAGCTTCTGCCGGATTCGGATGGGTTTCCATGAACACGCCGGAAACACCGACAGCAATCGCAGCCCGCGCCAGCACCGGCACGAATTCGCGCTGGCCGCCGGAGGTGCTGCCCTGGCCGCCAGGCAACTGCACCGAGTGGGTGGCGTCGAACACGACCGGGCAACCGGTTTCACGCATGATCGCCAGCGAACGCATATCGGATACCAGATTGTTGTAACCGAACGATGCACCACGCTCACAAGCCATGAAATTATCTTCCGGCAGACCGGCTTCGCGGGCCGCGGCACGCGCCTTGGCGATGACATTGATCATGTCGTGCGGCGCCAGGAACTGGCCTTTCTTGATATTCACCGGCTTGCCTGATTGAGCGCAAGCATTGATGAAATCGGTCTGGCGGCAGAGGAAGGCCGGCGTCTGCAAGACATCAACTACCGCTGCCACCGGTTTGATTTCATCGATCTCATGGATATCGGTCAGCACCGGCACGCCGATTTGCGCTTTGACGTCGGCCAGGATCTCCAGCCCTTTTTCCATGCCGAGGCCGCGGAAAGAAGAACCGGAAGAACGATTCGCCTTGTCGAAAGACGATTTGTAAATGAAGTTGATGCCCAGCGCGCTGGTGATCTCTTTCAATTGTCCGGCAGTGTCGAGCGCCATCTGGCGCGATTCGATCACGCACGGGCCGGCGATCAGGAAAAACGGCTGATCCAGTCCGATGTCAAAGCCACAAAGTTTCATAATCTTTCCTTACGCTGCTGTATCAGCTTGCTTGTGCGCCAGCGCAGCCTTGATGAACGAAATAAACAAAGGATGGCCATCGCGCGGAGTCGATTTGAATTCCGGGTGATACTGCACACCGACATACCAGGGATGCGCATTCTCGCCGCTGCGCGGCAATTCCATGATTTCACACAGGTCTTCAGTCGGAGTACGGGCCGACACCACCAGACCGGCTTCTTCGATACGTTCCAGGTAATGGTTATTGGCTTCGTAGCGATGACGATGGCGTTCGGTCACGGTCGGGCCGTAGATTTCGGAGGCCAGGGTATGCGGCTTGACATCGCAGGTTTGCGCGCCCAGGCGCATGGTGCCGCCCAGATCGGAATTGATATCGCGCAGTTCCACCTTGCCGTCGTGGTTCTGCCATTCTGTGATCAGGGCCACCACGGGCTGGTCGGTCTGGGCATCGAATTCGGTCGAATTGGCGTGCGGCAGGCCGGCTTTGTTACGCGCATATTCCAGCAACGCTACTTGCATGCCGAGGCAGATGCCCAAATAAGGAATCTTGTTTTCACGGGCGAAACGGGCTGCCGCGATCTTGCCTTCGACACCGCGCTTGCCGAAACCGCCCGGCACCAGGATGGCATCGTACTTGGCCAGGGCGCCGGTACCGTTGGCTTCGATTTCTTCGGAGTCCAGGTATTCGATATTGACGCGGCTGCCGGTATGAATGCCGGCGTGGCGCAATGCTTCAGTCAGCGACTTGTAGGATTCGGTCAGGTCGACATACTTGCCGACCATGCCGATGGTCACTTCGTACTTTGGATTTTCCAATGCGTGCACCAGCTTGGTCCAGACCGACAGATCTGCCGGCTTGGGCGACAGGCCCAGCTTTTCGCAGACGATAGCATCCAGCCCCTGGTCGTGCAGCATTTGCGGAATCTTGTAGATGGTGTCAGCGTCCCACACCGAAATCACGGCGTCGCCCTGGACGTTTGAGAACAAGGAAATCTTGGCTCGTTCGTCATCCGGGATCGGACGGTCGGCGCGACACAGCAAGGCATCTGGCGAAATACCGATTTCGCGCAGTTTTTGCACACTATGCTGGGTCGGCTTGGTCTTCAGCTCACCGGCCGAGACCAGATATGGCACCAGCGTCAGATGCACGAAAGCCGCCGCCTTGCGACCGGCGCGCAGGCTCAGCTGGCGCGCCGCTTCGAGGAACGGCAAGGATTCGATATCGCCGACGGTACCGCCGATTTCCACCAGCGCCACGTCGTAACCTTCGGCGCCGCGATAGATGTAATCCTGGATTTCGTTGGTGATATGCGGAATAACCTGTACCGTCTTGCCAAGGTACTCGCCACGGCGTTCCTTACGAATCACTGATTCGTAGATCTGGCCGGTGGTGAAATTATTCACCTTCTTCATCTTGGCCGTAATGAAGCGCTCATAGTGGCCGAGGTCGAGATCGGTCTCGGCGCCATCGTCGGTCACAAACACTTCGCCGTGCTGGAACGGGCTCATGGTGCCTGGATCGACGTTGATGTACGGATCGAGTTTAAGAAGGGTGACTTTAAGGCCGCGCGATTCCAAAATCGCGGCGAGAGAGGCGGCTGCAATCCCTTTACCAAGGGATGAGACAACGCCACCGGTAACAAATACAAACTTAGTCATTACAGAAGGTGCCGAACGGCACATGCGGGAAATTCGAATTATACCTCAAACGGTCGCTGCCGCAGCCGCCGGTGATCTGAAAAATAGCGGCTGTTGTTGAGTCTATCCTGATTCTCTCCTGATTTTCTCCCGATTCCGCTCTTGATCCCCTCTCTTAATCAGCGGCTTGGCCACCTGCGTGAAATTGCGCTTCATGTAATAATTCGCGGCTTCCGCTCCGGCCCATCAATGCTCCCCAGATTCTATTATTGACCGTGCCTACTTCGCCATTGCCATTGCCATTGCCATTGCTCCGATCAAGTGTTGCGCCAAAGCCGCGCCGCCTGGCACTCACACTATGAGCCAGCTATTCGGCGACCAGCCGGAAGACGACGGCCTGCCCGGAGCAGCACGCCGGGTGGCGATTATCGTCATGATCTTGGGTACCAGCATGACCGTGCTGGACGGCTCCATCGTCAATGTCGCGCTGCCCATGATCGCGCGCAGCCTGCAGGTCGATCCGGCTGCCGCGGTATGGATAGCCAATGCCTACATCCTCGCCGGCGCAATGACCATGGTCGCCTTCGCCTCACTGGGCGAAGTACTCGGCTTCCGCCGTGTATACATGAGCGGCATCCTGATATTCACGCTAGCCTCATTAGGCTGCGCCTTGTCGCCGTCGCTGGCGATGCTGACCGGCATGCGATTTTTACAAGGCATCGGCGGCGCTGCCGCCATGAGTATCGGGCCAGCGCTCTACCGCAATATATTCCCAACCCGCCTGCTGGGCGCAGCGCTTGGCATCAACGCTCTGGTAGTGGCCTCCTCCACTGCCGCCGGGCCGGCGATTGGCGGCCTGATGCTGTCGCTGCTGAGCTGGCCGTGGCTGTTTGCGGTGAATGTGCCGCTCGGTATCGTCACGCTGTTGCTGGCGCGGCGCGTATTGCCGCGCGATCCCGGACGCGGCGGCAAATTCGATGCGATCGGCGCCCTGCTCTCAGCATTGGCCTTGGGCGCTATCGTAATGGCTGTCGACGGTTTATCGCACCACGACAGCTGGAGCAAGGAATTGCTGCTCGGTGCGATTGCCCTGGTTGCGGTAATTTTATTTATCATCAGACAACAACGCTACAGCGCGCCGTTGTTACCGCTTGATATTTTTGCATCACAACGGTTTTCGATGGCGGCCGCCACCTCACTCTGCTCTTTTGTCGGCCAGGGAATTGCCTTTATTGCACTGCCGTTTCTATTTCAAGGCGCCTACGGTTTCAGCCCGCTGCTATCCGCCGCCTTGTTTACGCCCTGGCCGGTGGCGATTGCCATCACGGCGCCGATCGCCGGCCGCCTGGCCGACCGTTATTCGGCATCGCTGCTCTCGACCTGCGGCCTGCTGGTGCTGACACTGGACCTGATATTGCTGGCCTGCCTGGGCGAACACGCTTCGGTGCCGGATATCTTGTGGCGCGCCTTCGTCTGCGGACTGGGTTTCGGTTTCTTCCAGAGCCCGAATAATCGCGAAATGCTGGGCAATGCGCCGCGTGCGCGCAGCGGCACCGCATCCGGCGTACTGGCGATTGCGCGCACCTTCGGCCAATCCCTGGGGGCGGCGCTGGTGGCAGTGGTGCTGGCGGCGACCAGCATCGCCCAGGCCGCAGCCGACAGCGCCCATATCGACGCCAGTGCAGTCCATTTGTCGCTGTGGCTGGCCGCAAGTGCAACCTTGCTTGCCACCACTATCAGCGCACTGCGCATTAGGGCCTGTTGACCTATGATTTGGGAATGCGAACGCGCGGCAGGCGTTGCGTGCCTAGGCGCAGCGACGCGACGTAGCGGTGCTACGGCAAGGAGCTGCAACAACGGCATGCGACGCCTGCAGCCGTTCCCGGAGGGTTCCAGCCAAAACGTGCGCTGGCCGCGTTGCATGGCTTGCTGGGGCTC
The DNA here is from genome assembly GCF_035566375.1 of Collimonas sp. Classification (GTDB taxonomy): domain Bacteria; phylum Pseudomonadota; class Gammaproteobacteria; order Burkholderiales; family Burkholderiaceae_D; genus Collimonas. The sequence continues at coordinate 20,824 of NZ_DATMRK010000058.1, read as the reverse complement.
CAGCCCCAGCTACGCCACGCGCCTTGCCAGCACACGTTTTGGTTGGAACGCATCTCCCAAATCATAGGTCAACAGGCCCTAAACACGGGCGAAACTGACAGAATTGTCATATTTGCGACAGCATCAGGTACCGCAACGAGATTTAAAGTAGGAACAAATACTGTCCGGTGCTGCGCGTTGTCGGCTGCCGCCCGGACCTTCCATCCTATGCGCCGAACGCCAGCCCAAGCAGACTCATGAATTTTCCCCCGCCTTCAACAACCCAGCGTACATTTTCAGCCACCATCATGGCTGCCGCGATTGCGCTATCGCTGACAGCCTGCGCCGTCGGCCCCGATTATGTGCGGCCGTCGATGGACCTGCCTGCCAGCTATAAAGAAAGCGGCCCGTGGAAACAAGCGCAGCCACAACCAATAGACGGCAGCAACTGGTGGGAAGTCTACGGTGACGCTACGTTGAACGGCTTGATACAAGAAGCCAACCAGGCCAACCAGAACATCCGCCAGGCGGAAGCCCAATATCGCCAGGCACGCGCAGCCGCCGATGCGGCGCGCGCCGGCTTCTGGCCGACGCTCGGCGTCAACGCCGGGGTTGACCGCGCCCGCAGTAACAGCAACAGCAATGGCCTCAAACTCGGCAATAACTACAACGCTGGCCTGCAAGGTGGCTGGGAACCGGATATCTGGGGCAACGTGCGGCGTTCAGTGGAAGCCGGCGACGCCGACACCCAGGCCAGCGCCGCCGATCTGGCCGCGGCGCGCCTCAGTATCCAGGCGACCTTGGCGCAAGATTATCTGCAATTGCGCATCACCGATCTGCTGCAAGATTTGTATGCGCGCACCACCGCCGCTTACGCCCGTTCGCTGCAGTTGACCCAGAGCCAATACGCGGCCGGAGTCACCCTGCGCTCAGATGTGGCGCTGGCGGAAAGCCAGTTGAAAACCGCAGAGGCGCAAGCCATCGATTTGCAGGCGCAACGCAGCCAGCTGGAACACGCGATCGCGATCCTGACCGGCAACGCGCCCTCCGGCTTCGCTTTGACTGCGCTGCCGGCCGACACTCAAATGTTGAGCAAGATGCAGGCGGGCTTGCCGCCGATTCCAGCCGGTCTGCCTTCCGAGCTGCTGGAGCGCCGGCCCGATATCGCTAGCGCCGAGCGCCGCGCTGCCGCCGCCAATGCCAACATCGGCGTCGCCAAGGCTGCCTTTTTCCCGGCGCTGACGCTAAGCGCCAGCGGCGGCTTCAACAGCGCCAGCCTGGCGCAGTGGTTCAGCACCCCAAGCCGGGTCTGGTCGCTCGGGGCGGCGCTGGCCGAGACCATTTTCGACGGCGGCTTGCGGCGCGCCCATAGCGACCAGGCAATTGCCGTCTACGACGCTGCGGTGGCGCAATACAAACAAACCGTATTAGGCGGCTTCCAGGAAGTCGAGGACAACCTGGCTACGCTCAGCGTCCTGGACCGCGAAGCAGTCGCCCAGAAGCAGGCGGTGCAAGCTTCGCAACTGGCGGAACGGCTGGCGCTCAGCCAGTATCGCGCCGGCACCGCAACCTATCTGGCCGTGGTCACCGCACAAACACTGGCGCTGAGCAACGAACGCACTTTGGTGCAATTGCTGGGACGCCAGTTGCTGGCTAGCGTGGCGTTGATCAAGGCGGTCGGCGGCGGCTGGGATACAAGCCAGCTGGCCAGCGCCGAACGCAGCAGCCAGGCGCAAAACAAGACTCACGATAACGCCACAAATTAACGCCACAACGCACACCACAGATTAATTCCGCAAGCCGACGATATGACCACCACACTTTCCAAACCACGTTCGACGCTGCTGATCACCGCCGCAATCCTGATCCTGATCGGCGCCGCCGGCTGGGCCATAGTTCACAAAGCTGGCGCGACCGCGGCGCCAGCCGTTGCTGCCAACCCGATATCGGTCAGCACCGCCGCCGTCCAGCAGCAAGATGTGCCGATGTACCTGACCGGAGTCGGCACGGTTACCTCGAATGCCAGCGTCACCGTCAAGGCGCGTATCGACGGCCAGCTCGACAAGGTCGGTTTTGTCGAAGGCGAGGACGTCAAGGCCGGCCAGTTGCTGGTGCAAATCGATCCGCGTACCTTGCAAGCGCAGCTGGACCAGGCGCTGGCGCAAAGAGCCAAGGACCAGGCGCAACTGGCGAACTCGCGACTGGACCTGCAACGTTACACCACGCTAGTGCAACAGGACGCCGCGACCCAACAGACGCTGGACGCCACCCGAGCGCAAGTCAACCAGCTGCAAGCCGCGGTGCAAGCTGACGAAGCGCAGATCAATTACGCCAAGGTGCAGCTCAGCTTTACCAAAATCCTGGCGCCGATCAGCGGCCGGGTCGGTGCGCGCCTGGTCGATCCGGGCAATATCGTCCACGCTGCCGACGCCAATGGCCTGGTCGTGATTAATCAAATCGATCCGATTGCGGTGGTGTTCACCCTGCCGGAAGAAAGCTTCCAGAGCATCAATGCGGCTTTGCGCGGCAGCCAGAAGCCGCTCAGCGTGCAAACCTATGCGCGCAACAGTTCCGCCATGCTGGCTCAGGGTAATCTGGCGCTGCTCAATAACCAGATCGACACCAGCACCGGCACTGTGCAACTGAAAGGGATTTTCCAGAATCCGTCGCATGTATTGTGGCCGGGCCAATATGTCAATGTCCGGCTGATTCTGGGCGACCGCAAGCAAGCTTTGACGCTGCCGGCGGCGGCGGTACAGCGCAGCCAGGACGGTACCTATGTGTATATCGTCAAGGCCGATAGCACTGTCAACATTCAGCCGGTTCAGGTCGCCAATATCCAGGAAGGCCTGGCGGTCATCGACAAGGGCTTGACTGCGGGGCAGCGGGTGGTGGTTGATGGCCAGTACAAACTGAAACCTGGCATCAAGATCATGGAAGCTGCTGCCGGCAGCGCGCCGCCGCAAGCGCAAACGGCCAAGGATGCAAGCAACGGCAGCGGCAGCAGCAAAGGAAGCAATAAAGGAGCAAGCAATTGAGCATCTCCGCCACCTTTATCAAACGCCCCATCGGCACCACGCTGCTGGCGATTGCGATTTTCCTGGTCGGCGCCGCAGTGTGGCCGTTGCTGCCGGTGGCGCCGCTGCCACAAGTCGATTTTCCGACGATCCAGGTTTCCGCCAATCTGCCGGGCGGCAATCCGGAAACCATGGCGTCGAGTGTGGCGCAGCCGCTGGAGCGTCAATTTTCCCTGATTGCCGGTCTGTCGCAAATGACTTCGACCAGCTCGCTCGGCTCTACTCAAATTACGCTGCAGTTCGATCTCAACCGCAGCATCGACGCCGCCGCGCTCGACGTCCAGGCGGCGATCACCGCCGCCACCGGTCAGTTGCCGACCAACCTGCCCAGCCCGCCGAGCTTCCGCAAGGTGAATCCGGCCGATTCGCCGATCCTGGTGATGGCGGTGCAATCAGACGCACTGCCGCTGATCCAGGTGAATGACTACGCCGACAATATCCTGGCGCAGCAGATTTCGCAGATTCCCGGGGTCGGCCTGGTCTTCATCGGCGGCGTGCAAAAACCAGCGGTCCGGATCCAGGTCGACCCGACCAAACTGACCGCGCTTGGCATCAGCCTGGAAGACATTCGCGGCGTCATCGCCAATCTCACCGTGAATCAGCCGAAAGGCACGGTTGACGGTGCCAAGCAGAGCTTTACGGTGTATACCAACGATCAGTTACTGAGTGCGGAACCATGGAACGACATGGTGCTGGCATACAAGAATGGCGCACCGATCCGGGTGCGCGACCTCGGCGTCGCCATCGACGCTGCAGAAAACCTCAAGGTTGCCGGCTGGGCCTATGCCGGTGCGGCTGCGCCGGCCGGCAACACGATTACCAACGGCCGTTCGATCGTGCTGGCGGTGACCAAGCAACCGGGCGCCAACGTGATCGAAACGGTGGATAGCATCAAGGCCGCCTTGCCGCGCCTGCGAGCAGCGATCCCGCCGACGGTACACGTCAATACCCTGATCGACCGCACCCAGACCATCCGCGCCTCGGTCGCGGATGTGGAGTTCACGCTGGTGCTGACCATCGCCCTGGTGGTGCTGGTGATCTTCCTGTTCCTGCGCAACGTGCCGGCCACTTTGATCCCGAGCCTGACGGTGCCGCTGGCCTTGTTCGGCACCGCCGCTGCCATGTACTTGTTAGGTTTCAGCCTCGACAATTTATCGCTGATGGCGCTCACCATCTCGGTCGGTTTCGTGGTCGACGATGCGATCGTGATGCTGGAAAACATCTATCGCTATGTCGAAGAAGGCATGTCGCCGATGGAGGCGGCCTACAAGGGCGCGGGAGAGATCGGCTTTACGATTATCTCGATTTCTGTCTCGCTGGTGGCGGTGTTTATCCCCCTGCTGCTGATGGGCGGCATCGTTGGCCGTCTGTTCCGTGAATTCGCAATCACCGTGACGCTGACCATCGTGGTCTCGGTTTTCATTTCGCTGACGTTGACGCCGATGCTCTGTTCGCGTTTCCTGAAACCGCATACGGCTGAATCGCATGGCCGCCTGTATCAGATGTTCGAGCGCGGTTTCGACGCCATGCTTAATGGCTACAAGCGCGGCCTGCATGTGGTGCTGCGCCATCAATTCATTACCTTGATGGTGTTCTTCGCCACCATGGCCGCCACCGTGGTGCTGTTTATGGTGATCCCAAAAGGCTTCTTTCCGCAGCAGGATACCGGCTTCGTTTACGGCTTTGCCGAATCGGCGCAGGATTCGTCATTTTCCTCGATGAACAAACGCATGCTGGCGCTGGCCGATGTGGTGCGCCAGGATCCGGATGTCACCGGCTTCGGCATGAGCGGTGGCCAGAATACATTCAATACGGGCAATTTCTTCATCAGCCTGAAACCAAAAGATCAGGGGCGCACCGCCAGCGCCGACGAGGTAATCACGCGCTTGCGGCCGCAGCTGGCCAAGGTGCAGGGGGTTAACCTGTTCTTGCAGGCGGGCCAGGATATCAACGTCGGCGGCCGTCTGTCGCGTACCCAATATCAATACACCGTGACTGACTCCAACCTGGATGAACTGAACGTCTGGGCGCCGAAATTGATGAACCGCTTCCGTCAATTACCGCAATTGACCGACGTCGCTTCCGATCAGCAAAATGCCGCAGCTGCAGCCAACCTGACCATCGACCGCGCGCGCGCCTCCAGCTTCGGGATTTCGCCGGCGCTGATCGACTCCACCATCTACGATGCGATCGGCCAACGCCAGGTGGCCCAGTACTTCACGCAGATCAATAGCTACCACGTGATCCTGGAGGTAACGCCCAAGCTGCAGCAAGACCCTGACCTGTTCAGCAAGCTCTACCTGACCTCGCCGGTGACCGGGCAGCAAGTGCCGTTGTCGACCTTTGTCACCGTCGACACCAACAAGACTTCGTATCTGTCGATCAGCCATCAAGGCCAGTTCCCGGCGGTGACGATTTCCTTCAACCTGGCGCCGAATGTGTCGCTGGGCGAAGCGGTCGATGCGATCCAGAAAGCGCAGCAAGAAATGGGCGTGCCGCAAACCTTGAGCGGCGCTTTCCAGGGTACCGCCAAGGCCTTTGGCGATTCGCTGGCATCGCAACCGTATTTGATCGCAGCCGCTCTGGTCGCGGTGTATATCGTGCTCGGCTTGCTGTATGAAAGTTATATCCATCCGCTGACGATCTTGTCGACCTTGCCTTCGGCCGGCGTCGGCGCCCTGCTGATCCTGATGGCGGGCGGTTACGATTTAAGCGTGATTGCATTGATCGGCATCATCCTGCTGATCGGTATCGTCAAGAAGAACGGCATCATGATGATCGACTTCGCGCTGACGGCGGAGCGTGAGCATGGGATGAAACCGGAAGAAGCGATTTACCAGGCATGCCTGCTGCGCTTCCGGCCTATCATGATGACCACCATGTGCGCACTGCTGAGCGGTTTGCCGCTGATGCTGAGCCACGGCGCCGGCTCGGAACTGCGGCGGCCGTTGGGGTATGCGATGGTGGGCGGGCTGGTCTTGTCGCAGGCGCTGACCTTGTTCACGACCCCGGTTGTCTATCTGTATCTGGATCGCGCCCATTATTGGTATATGCGGCGCAAGGAAGCGCGGCAGGCGCGCAAGGCGGCAAGAAAATCTGTCATTGCGCCGGTCGCCCCCGCACCAGAAGCGATAGACTCGAAGTGAGTCAAAATAATGCGCCGAAATAATCGGCGCAAATCGGCATAATGAAATACCTTCCTGCACATCGACCGGTTGCTGAAGATGCGCAGGTTACTGGCCAGGAGACAGGCTACATATGAAAATCCTGATCGTCGAAGATGAACTGAAGACGGCCGACTATCTGTGCAAGGGCTTGACCGAACAGGGTTGCGCGGTCGATGTCGCGCATAACGGCGTGGACGGCCAGCACCTGGCGTTGCAACACGACTATGACGTCATCGTGCTCGACGTCATGCTGCCGGGCATAGACGGTTTTACGGTATTGCACGCCCTGCGTGCAATCAAACAAACCCCGGTCATCATGCTGACCGCGCGCGACCGCGTGGAAGATCGCGTCAAGGGTTTGCAAGGCGGCGCCGACGATTATCTGGTCAAACCGTTTTCCTTTCTTGAGTTGCTGGCGCGGCTGCAAGCGCTGACCCGGCGCGGCCGGGCCTTGGAGCCGGCACAGCTACGGATTGCCGATTTGCAGATCGACCTGATCAGCCGCAAAGCCTATCGCGCGAATACTCGGATCGACCTCACCGCCAAAGAGTTCTCTCTGCTGGCGGTGCTGGCGCGGCGCCAGGGAGAAATCCTGTCCAAGACAGCCATCGCCGAACTGGTCTGGGACATGAATTTCGACAGCAATACCAACGTCGTCGAAGTCGCCATCAAGCGTTTGCGCGCCAAGATCGACACGCCGTTCAGCCCCAGGTTGCTGCATACCATACGGGGCATGGGTTATATCTTGGAACTGCGGGAAGCGCTCACGCAAGAGAGCAGCGAATGAAACGTTCGATCACAGTACGCCTGGTGGCGATGTTTGCCTTAGCGGCGCTGCTGATTTTTTCCTTGATCGGCAGCGCGCTGTATGGCGTGCTGCGACGGGAACTGGCGCGCCATCAGCAAGACGAACTCAACACGCGGTTTCTGGATACCCGCTACATGATCGGTCATAACGGCGATCCCGCCCGCTGGCCGCGGGTGCAGGCCAAGCTGGATACCCTGACGCCAGCCGACGGCAGCGTCCGTTACTGGGTGCTGAGCGACGACACCCGTTTTCAATACGGCAAAGGACTGGCTGAGATAGAGCAGCTCGACCGCAATCCGAACGGCATGGGCGTCATGACGCTGCATGGCCGCGAATATCCGCTGCATACCATGATCGGCACGATCGAGCCGTTCCTGGATCGACCTGCGGTGCGCTTGATCGTGGCGGTGGATGCAGCGCCTTATATGCATACTCTGCACGCCTTCATGACCGCGCTGGTCGGCTTGTCGTCGCTGGGCGTGCTGCTGGTGATGCTGCTTGGTTACTGGATTGCACAGGTTGGCTTGCGGCCGTTGAAGCAATTGTCCAGCGCAGCGCAATCGCTCGGCCCAAAAACCTTATCGCAGCGCCTGCAAATTTCACCGCTACCTGGCGAACTGTCGGATTTGACGATTGCCTTCAACGGCGCGCTGGAGCGCATGGAAGGCGCTTACAACCAGCTCGAAGCCTTCAACGCCGATGTCGCCCACGAGCTGCGCACGCCTCTGGCCAACCTGATCGGCGAAACCCAGGTGGCCTTGTCGCGGCAACGTACCGCGCCGCAATTCGAGGAAGTGCTGCAATCGAATCTGGAGGAACTGGAGCGCCTGCGTTCGATCATCAACGACATGCTGTTCCTGGCGCGCGCCGATCAGGGCGAAGCCGCCACCAGCCTGGTACGCACTTCGGTTGCCAAGGAAATCAACAAGACCGTGGAGTTTTTTGAGTTTCTGCTAGATGAATCGAAAATGACGGTAAAGGTCGACGGCGATATGAATGCCGAGGCTTCCATCGAAACCTCGTTGTTCAAACGCGCAATGAGTAATCTGCTGCATAACGCGATCCAGCATTCCATCCCTGGCGCCGCAATTGCAGTCACGATCACGCAGCAGCCGGCGGCGATCCGGATTGCGGTGTCGAACCCGGGCAAACCGATCGCCGACAATCATCTGCCGCGTTTGTTCGATCGTTTCTATCGGGTCGACGCCGCACGTAACGACAAGGACCAAAGCCAGTTGCACGGCCATGGCCTGGGGCTGGCGATCGTCAAGGCGATCGCCAAGATGCATGGCGGTGGTGTGTTTGCCAGCAGCATAGACGGTACGACGACGATAGGCTTCAGCATGCCTGCCGGCGATGCGATCAAGCGGTGAGATAACTTACCGGTTTTGGCTTGCATAGATGGTAACGCTTGCCGGGAATAAACGACCAACGATCATCGCGTGGATGCGAACGGGGAGTAATGTAGGGAATTAATACAGAGGGGGTAGTACAGAGGGGGTAGTACAGAGGGGTAGTACAAAAGGGTATTACAAAGGATAGAGGCGAGCCTTGTCTGCGGCACTTGCAGGAAATGGCTGTGGCTGCTTCGTTCCCGACCTGACCAGGTTGACCACGCCACAATGCGCAGGGGCCCGCCGGGGTGAATTGTACCGCATTGCGGCATAACTGGCAGCGCTTTTTATACGCTTTTGCAGCCCTGCCGCCATTTTCTGCCGATGCGGCCTGCAAACCCCCGCTTCACCAGCCACGCCTTACAGGCTCCGTCTTGCAAACCCTGCCTTACAAACCCCGCCTTACAAACCCAATTCTTGCCAGATCTGATCGACGCGCGTTTTCACTTCATCCGACATGCTGATGGTGCGCCCCCACTCGCGGCTGGTTTCACCCGGCCACTTATTGGTGGCGTCGATCCCCATCTTGCTGCCCAGGCCGCTGACCGGAGAGGCAAAGTCGAGATAATCGATAGGCGTGTTGTCCACTATCGTGGTGTCGCGGATCGGATCGACCCTGGTGGTAATCGCCCAGATAACTTCATTCCAGTCACGGATATTGACATCCTCGTCAACCACCACGATGAACTTGGTGTACATGAACTGACGCAGGAAACTCCAGACGCCGAACATCACCCGCTTGGCATGGCCGGCATACGCCTTCTTCATTTGCACCACTGCCATGCGGTAACTGCAGCCTTCCGGCGGCAAATAGAAATCGGTGATTTCAGAAAACTGCTTTTGCAGCAGCGGAATGAACACCTCGTTCAGCGCCACGCCGAGCACTGCAGGTTCATCCGGCGGCTTACCTGTATACGTCGAGTGATAAATCGGCGACCGCCGCATCGTGATGCGGTCGATGGTAAACACCGGAAACCAGTCCTGCTCATTGTAATAGCCGGTGTGATCGCCATACGGTCCTTCCAGCGCCATTTCATAACCCGAAGGATGGGACGGATCCGGGTTGATATGCCCTTCCAGCACGATCTCGGCCGAAGCCGGCACCCGCAGCTCGCTGCCGATGGCTTTGACCAGCTCGGTGCGGCTGCCGCGCAGCAGGCCGGCAAACTGATATTCAGACAAGCTGTCCGGCACCGGCGTCACCGCACCTAATATAGTAGCGGGGTCGGCGCCCAGCGCTACCGCCACCGGATACGGCTTGCCGCCGGTAGCGATCGCATGCTCGCGAAAATCCAGCGCGCCGCCGCGATGCGCCAGCCAGCGCATGATCACCTTGTTCCGGCCCAGCACTTGCTGGCGGTAGATGCCGAGATTCTGGCGCTTCTTGTGCGGCCCTTTGGTAATCACCAGGCCCCAGGTAATCAGCGGCGCGACGTCGCCCGGCCAGCAATGCTGAATCGGCAGCCTGCCCAGATCGACGTCATTGCCTTCCCACACGATGTCCTGGCATGGCGCCGAGCGGTGCTCCTTGGGCGCCATATCCCACAATGATTTGACCAGGGTGCCGAGGCCGAGAATGTCTTTAAAACCCTTGGGCGGCTCGGGTTCCTTCAGCATCGCCAGCACATGGCCGATGCGCCGCAATTCGCTCACATCGTCTGCTCCCATGCCAAGCGCAACGCGGCGTGGAGTGCCGAATAGATTACCTAACACAGGTATCGAATGGCCGACCGGATTTTCAAAAAGAAGCGCTGGTCCGGCTGCCCGCAAAGTACGATCGCAGATTTCCGTCATCTCCAAATAGGGTGAAATCGGCGTCGAAACGCGTTTTAGCTCACCAATCTGTTCTAATTTGACAATAAAATCACGTAAATCTGAATATTTCATGGGTTTTACAATGTTTATGAATGTTAATTCGGCAATTAAGGCATTTCAGCCAAGTGCTTGATTTTATTGGCTTGCGGCGGTAAACCGGTGTAATCGTTATACATAAAAGTTATTGATAATGCTTTTCATAGTATTGACTTGATATAAACAGCCTCATACAATGCGCCCAGCTTGAAGCAGTCGCCCCGCCCAAAAAGCGGTTTATATGGTGGCTCTCAATACTCACGGGATCGGGGTCCCATATGACATTTTAAGGAGTGTTTTCAAAAGGCGTCAGCCTTCTCCCCCGAACAAGTTGTTTGCCAGTAGCCGGCGCCTTTGCGCAGCCGATACATCAATCGCTACTTAAGTTGGAACCCAACGCGAACAACGACGACTCAAGGCATAACGCAGACCATATGCGATGCCCTGCGATATTCGATATTGATTACGGTGCAAGCAGCATTTGCTTTCCGTGCCCCCGCTTTAACCAGGGGTCTGCATGCACCGCGACGATTCAGGAGGTTCAATTGTTAGCAAGATTTACCAGGGCACTACCCAATTGGGCGACGCTCGACTATTTAAAAAAATTCAGTAGCCAGTCCGTCAACGGCATGTTTTTTGCCCGGGACACCGTCGGCGGCCTCATCGCCACCACTCGCATTACCGTATTGTTCAGCGGTTTGCTGGCCATCCTCGGCTTCACCACCATGATGGTGAAACCGGATCTGGCCTACAAGCTTCAAAATCTGCCGCTGTTTGCCAGCAACACTGAGCAAAAAATTGCGCCGCAAGCTGCACCTGCATTTGCACCGGAACTTTCCGGCCAGGCCAATACCGCACCTAAAGTAGCAGGCCTGACCGTACCGGCGCCGGCCGCCAGCAATAATCATCTGCTGCATATGGATGGATTGGCGAATAAAGCCATCAAACCGCTCGACAACCCGCGCCAACAGCAATGGGTCACTAACTGGTTGTCCAAGCGCTATCGGGTGGCGGGCGAGGCTACCAACATGTTTGTCACGACAGCCTACAAAACAGCTCGGGAAACCAAGCTTGATCCGCTGTTGATCCTGGCAGTGATGGCGATCGAATCCGGCCTGAATCCGTTTGCGGAAAGCCCGGTGGGCGCACAAGGCCTGATGCAGGTCATGTCGAAGGTACATGAAGAGAAATTTGAAAGCCTGGGCGGCATCAAGGCGGCCTTGAATCCGGCTGCCAACATCAAGGTCGGCTCCATGATCCTCAAGGATTACGTGACCCAGGGCGGTTCGGTCGAAGCTGGCTTGAAGCGTTATGTCGGCGCTGCGGCATTTGCCAATGACGGCGGTTATGGCTACAAGGTATTGGCTGAATATCGCCGCCTGCAAGATGTCGCCACCGGTAAGAACGTGCCTTCGACCGGTTCGACAGCACCGATCGCAACCCCGAAACTGCGCACCATACAAACAGCTTCGCCAAGCGACGCCAGCCGGACTCCGGCTGAAGCCGCAGTCAATGTGCCGGATGCGATTGAACGTCGTATCCAGCAGTCGGAGAATCAGCTCAATTCACGTCCTCTGACCTGATCAGTTCATCCGCTGGTTATAAAAAAAAGAGCCTATATGGCTCTTTTTTTTTCGGAATGCTTTTGCAATCCAAGCGTCTTCTCTCAGCGCAGTCATTGCCAATGCGCTTTCCAGGCAAGCCGTCAAGCAATCGCCCCCCTTGAAAGACCAAACCTGCGAGGGCCGTGCCAAACACGTTTTAATTTGGACATATCCGAACCTCGAAACAAAACCAGCTGTACCCCGCTTATATAAGCGACAATAATTCGATCATAAGCGGCCAGCCAAAGAGCACAATGAAAAATCCTCAACAGAGCGTCAAACTGCATATTCCAATATGGTTGATTTGGGCGAGCGCTGTGGGATTTGTGCTGATTGGCCTCGGCAGCGTCGGTATTCTCGATAACAACGAGGGCTTGTATGCCGATATATCCCGTGAGATGCTGACCTCCCACGATTGGAGCCACTGGGTAATTCCCCATCTGAACGGTTTGCCGTACCTGGAAAAGCCGCCTCTGCTGTATTGGTTAACGGCCGTGTCCTTTGCCGTTTTCGGCGTATCGGAATGGTCCGCCCGATTGGTCCCTGTCTTGTCGTCGTTGGCCTGCGTCGCCATGTTGCTGCAATTCGGCAGGATTGTCAGGCGTCCGCGCGCGGGCCGTCTGGCGGCGCTGATGTTTACCAGCAGCATTGGCGTGATGGCGATGTCGCGGCTATTGATGTTCGATATGTTGCTGACGGCGTTGCTGACTGCGGCGCTGATGTGCGCCTATCGCCATCTGCATGACGGTAAAAAGAAATGGCTGCGACTGGGTTATGCCTGCCTGGCCCTGGCCTCACTCACCAAAGGATCGGTCGCACTGGTGTTATTCGGGCTGATCGCATTGGGATTCATGCTTGTCAGCCACCGCCTGCGCGACTGGCGCACATGGTTCGAACCCTACGCGATATTGATATTTTTTGCGATTGCCGCACCCTGGCATGTGACGGCGAGCCTGATCGACCCGTTTTTTGCCTGGTTTTATTTTTATAACGAACACGTCTTGCGGTTTCTGGGGAGACGCGAACCACGTGACTACTATTCCGGCCCATGGTGGTATTACCTGCCACGCATGGTGGCCTATCTTTTCCCTTGGTCTGCCTTACTGTCAAGCTTATATTTTTCTGCGCGAGAGCCGCTCAACACGAGGCAATTTCCATTGCAGCGCTTCTTGTGGCTGGCGTGGCTGCTGCCGCTGCTATTCTTTTCCCTATCCAGCGCCAAAGCCAATTACTACCTGATCGCCGCCGTACCGTTTGCCGCTTTTCATCTGGCAACTGCGATCGAGAATCGTGGCTTCCTCAGAGGAATCGGCGGCGCCGTCCCGGGCCTGCTGATCGCCGTCATCACAATCGGCCTATGCATTTGGGTGACGACAGGCTTTGAAAAAGCGCGTCCGGACGTCACGATCCTAGGATTAAAAATGGCGGCGTTCTTTCTTGTGGTTCTGACCGGACTGGCCCTGTTAGCAATAGGATCCGCGTACTGCGTCTGGCGCAACGCCAGAGTCGGGATCCTGGCGTATCTGGTTTTACCTGCATGGCTCACGGCAGGACTGATGGTAACCCTGGTGGAAATCGAACCGCTAGTATCAACGCGCTCCCTGGCTACCTACATACAAAGGGCATTGCCCGGCAGAGAGATATATCTCTATCGAGATTTTGAGGAAGTGTCATCGCTCAGCTTCTATCTCAAGAAATCCCTCACAGTAGTCGACTCACGCAGCAATGACCTATTCTGGGGCGACCGCCTGCACGAGAATAACATCGTCATTTCCGCAGATCGGTTCTGCGCACGTTTGCCCGGAAAACCTGTTGCGATTGTCGTGGTTGATCATCAAATCGAAAGCTTTCGAGAAAGCATTTTCTTTCAACGTTTCAAGATATCAAAACGGATAGGCGAGACATCCGTGTTCGTCAATTAGCCTTCGCGTTCAAGCAACAACAAGCAAAAAGCCCCGCCGCAACGGGAGCATAGGCTCCTTTTGCGGCGGGGCTTGAAAAAAACAATTCCCTGGTTACTCGCCCAGATAGGCGGCCTTAACTTTAGGATCGTCCAGCATATCCCTGGCGTTGCCGCTCATCGTCAGCAGGCCGGAATCCATCACGTAGGCCCGATGCGCAGCTTCCAAAGCCAGCTTGGCGTTCTGCTCGACCAGCAAGATCGTGATCCCTTGCGCGGAAACGTTGCGGATAACCTCGAAGATCTTTTCCACCATGATCGGCGACAAACCCATCGACGGCTCATCCAGCAGCAACAGCTTGGGATGGCTCATTAATGCACGCGCCATCGCCAGCATCTGCTGTTCGCCGCCGGACAAGGTGCCGGCCATTTGCGCAGCGCGCTCTTTCAAGCGTGGAAACACGCCAAACCACTTGTCGATGTCGGCCGCGATGCCAGCCTTGTCGTCGCGTGTGTAAGCGCCCATCAGCAAATTCTCCTGGATGCTCATGCGCGTGAACACGCCGCGCCCTTCCGGCACCATGGCTAGTTTTTGCTTGACCAGGCTAAACGAGGTAGTGCCCTTGGTGTGCTGCCCCAGGTAATGCATCTCGCCTTCGACCTTGCATAGCGGCAAAGTTCCGGTAATCGCTTTGAGCGTGGTGGTCTTGCCGGCGCCGTTAGCGCCGATCAGGGTTACCAGCTCGCCTTCGTTGACTTCCAGGTTAATGCCCTTGACTGCCTGGATGCCGCCGTAAGCGACTTTCAGGTTGGTCACCTGCAGAATATTGTTTGCCATTAGTGACCACCTCCCAGATAGGCTTCAATCACCGCCGGATTTTTCTGGATTTCCGCCGGCAATCCCTCCGCAATCGGCTTGCCGTAATCCAGCACGGTGAGGCGGTCGCACAAGCCCATCATCAGCTTGACATCATGTTCGATCAGCAAAATGGTCTTTCCTTCATTCTTGATTTTTACCAACAGCTCGCGCAATGCCAGTTTTTCGGTGGCGTTCATGCCGGCGGCAGGTTCGTCCAACGCCAGCAATTGCGGTTCGGTAGCCAGCGCCCGGGCAATTTCCAGTCGGCGTTGATCGCCGTACGACAAATGGCGTGCGGTACGCTCGCCAAAACGGCCGATGCCGACGAAATCCAGCAGTTCCTGGGAACGCTTGCGGATCGCCAGTTCTTCCTGGCGCGCGGCCTTGTGACGGAATACTGCGCCGAACACGCCTTGGTGGGTACGCACATGACAGCCCACCATGACGTTTTCCAGCACAGTCATCTCGCCAAACAGACGGATGTTCTGGAAGGTGCGCGCGATGCCGGACTTGGCGACTTCGTGCGGCGCCGAGGGCGAATACGGCTTGCCGGCCAGTTCAAAGGAACCGGTATCGGCCTGGTATAGCCCGGTAATCACGTTAAAGAAAGTCGTCTTGCCGGCGCCATTCGGTCCGATCAGGCCGTAGATCTGGCCCTTCAGGATCTTGATGCTAACTTCCGACAAGGCCTGCAAACCGCCGAATCGTTTGTTTACGCCGGAGATATTCAAAATAATTGATGCGCTCATGAGATCTCCTTATGCCTCTACCACGCCGGTCGCCAGCGTAGGTTTATCGATATCGGCGTCCGGCCGGTCCTCATGCTTAGGCGCAGGCCACAAACCGGCAGGACGGGTCAACATGATGCCCACCATCGCCAGGCCGTACAGCAACTGGCGCAGGACTTCCGCATCGATCAGAACCTTGCCGAAAATAGCCATCTGCATCGGTTCCACGGTATGCCGCAGCACTTCCGGCAACGCCGCCAGCAGCACGCCGCCGAGCACGACTCCAGGGATATGCCCCATGCCGCCCAGCACCACCATCGCCAGCACCGCAATCGATTCAGTCAGCGAGAACGATTCCGGCGATACGAAGCCCTGGAACGAGGCAAACATGGCGCCGGCCACACCGCCGAACGAAGCGCCCATGGAGAACGCCAGCAACTTCATGTTGCGGGTATTGATACCCATCGCCTTGGCCGCAATTTCATCTTCGCGAATCGCCACCCAGGCACGGCCCAGGCGTGAATTCTGCAAACGCAGAGAGACGAAAATGATCGCAATGCACAGCACCAGGAACAGGAAGTAGTAGGCATTCACGGACGGCATGCCATAGCTACCCAGCTGGACCGTCGCATTGGAGCCGCGCTCCCCTGCCAGCGAGACACCGAAGATGCGGATAGGATCAATCAGATTGATACCCTGTGGGCCATTGGTGATATTCACCGGCGCATTCAGGTTATTCACAAAAATCCGGATGATTTCACCAAAGCCGAGCGTCACGATAGCCAGGTAATCGCCCCGCAACTTCAGCGTCGGCGCCCCTAGAATGGCGCCGAACATGCCCGCCAACGCAGCTCCCAGCGGCACGATCACCCACAACGACAAATGAATGCCGTTCTGGACAATCTCGGGCCCGTATAACCTGACCAGGAAATCGCCGACGACCGGATAGGTATTGACGAAGGATTCCAGCACTGACGCAAACTGCGGCGACGCCAGCAAACCGGTCATATAGGCGCCGATTGCGTAGAACGCAATGTAGCCGAGATCTAGCAGGCCGGCGAAACCGACCACGATGTTCAGACCCAGCGCCAGCATGATGTACAACAGCGCAAAGTCCATGATACGCACCCAGGAGTTACCGAAATTGGCGGCAATAAAGGGGAATATCACGAGCAGGATACCGAGCGCCGCCAAGCTGGTGTAAGCCTTGGTCGGATTCTTTTTAGTGTCGAAAAAATGAGCCATGTTTTCCTCCGGATTAAGCGCGATCGGCGACACGTTCGCCCATGATGCCGGACGGCCGCAACGTCAGTACGATGATCAGTACCACGAAGGCGAAAATATCCTGGTAATTACTACCGAGGAAATTCCCCGTCAGATCGCCGATATAACCGGCTCCCAAACTCTCGATAAGGCCCAGCAGGATACCGCCCAGCATGGCGCCGTAGATATTACCGATACCACCCAGCACCGCGGCTGAGAATGCTTTCAGGCCAGGTACGAAACCCATGGCGAATTGCGCCGATGAATAGTTTGCACCCCACATCACGCCGGCCACTGCCGCCAGCGCGGCGCCGATGGCAAAGGTCATCACAATCACGCGATTGGAATCGACCCCCATCAGGCCGGCGACCCGCGGATTCTCAGCGGTTGCGCGCATGGCGCGGCCCATCTTGGTTTTTTCGACCAGCATCACCAGGCCGAACATCGATGCCGCAGCCAGTACCAGCAGCATGATTTGCGTCGGTGAGATCAGCGCGCCGAAGATGTGCACAGGATCAGAAGGCATCACTTGCGGCACCGCCAACGGGCTGCGGCCCCAGATCATCATGGCGAAAGTCTGCAACAGGATGGAAACGCCGATAGCGGTGATCAGCGGCGCCAGACGTGGCGCATTGCGCAACGGCCGGTAGGCGACCCGTTCGATGATCAGGCTGACGATGACGCAAACCGGAATCGCGCCAATGATCGCAATCACCAGTTGGACGATACCGGGCAGGCCCGGCGCCACATGTTGCAGCAACTTGAGGATGGACAGGCCAACCATGGCCCCGATCATCAAGATGTCGCCGTGGGCGAAGTTAATCAGGTTCAGCACCCCGTATACCATCGTGTAACCGAGGGCAATCAACGCGTACATGCTTCCCAGCACCAGGCCGTTGATAATTTGTTGGATAAAGATATCCATAATTTCCTTCTTATATGTGTGTTTTGGTTCAAATCGGTCAGAACACTATGGCGACCCTAGGCAGCACAGCAAAAATCATTCCCGATACAAAAACGGCACCTGGGATAAAGTCCGAGTGCCGTTGGGAGACGCCCTTCCCCCCTTAGCTGGAAAGGTAATTTGGCATTGCGTGAATAGCCGGAATAAGAAGAATGAACTGGGTACACATATTGTTTGTCTCCTATACGTCTTTGTGTAAAAACGTTTTTTATCTTAAAGTGCCTTGCCTCGGGGACAACGCACCATGACCGTGCAGATTATAGCCAACGTTGGGCGATAAGCAACTCTGACGGCCCCCAATATTACCCTGCTGACCGCGGTTCAGCACTGGGTTTTACAATCAAATCACAGCGCCGCAATGATAGCGAGGAAAACAGAAAACTATCGATGGAAAAGTAGAGTTTCTTCGAAATATAATTTCGCGCCAGAATGAAGCAGCAGAGCCGCTACGCGTGGCCTTCTCTATAAGAGTTTTAGCAGAAAATAAACAGAAGCGAAACCGTATTACCAATAATCGTGAATAAATTCATATTGGCCGGCTGCCTATTCCGTCATCCTTCTTAAGCGCGCGCCAGCCCCTTGGGCATAGGGAAAGTGACATTCTCTTCGGCGCCGTCCAGCGTGCGCACGTTTTTAGCGCCATAGGCCTTCAGGCGGTCTATCACGGCTTGCACCAGGACCTCTGGAGCCGATGCGCCGGCGGTGACGCCGATGCGGCTTTTACCCTGCAGCCAGGCGGGATCTATCTGTTCGGCGTTGTCCACCATATAGGCGATGGTGCCCTTCTTCTCCGCCACTTCGCGCAAACGGTTGGAATTCGAACTGTTGGGGCTGCCGACCACGATCACCACGTCAACTTGCGGCGCCATGAACTTGACAGCCTGCTGACGATTGGTGGTGGCGTAGCAGATGTCGCCTTTCTTCGGCTCCGTAATGCTCGGAAATCTTTGCTTGAGCGCGGCGATCACGTCGGCGGTGTCGTCGACCGACAAGGTGGTCTGCGACACATAGGCCAGCATCTCAGGATTGCCGACTTGCAGTTGGCCGACATCGGCCACCGTCTCGACCAGATGCATGCCATTCTCGGTCTGGCCCATGGTGCCTTCCACTTCGGGATGGCCCTCATGCCCGATCATGACAATTTCACGCCCCTCGCGGCGCATCTTGGCAACTTCCATATGTACTTTGGTCACTAAAGGACAGGTCGCATCGAATACTTTCAAGCCGCGCACCTCCGCTTCTTCCTGCACCGCCTTGGAGACGCCGTGTGCAGAAAAAATCACGGTATTGCCGGCAGGGACATCGGCCAGTTCTTCAATGAAAATGGCGCCTTTGTTGCGCAGATCCGCTACCACATACGCATTGTGGACAATCTCGTGACGCACATAAATCGGTGCACCGAATTGTTCCAGCGCGCGCTCGACAATTTCAATCGCCCGATCGACGCCGGCGCAGAATCCACGCGGTTGCGCCAATAAAATCTCTTTATCCATTTTCATATCCATGTTCATGCCCTTCAGCTGCAAACTACAAAATGCCTATGATTTTGACTTCGAACTTGAGCGGCTGCCCGGCCAGGGGATGGTTGAAATCGAATATGGCGCCCTGCTCGTCTATCTCGCGCAGCACCCCGGCAAACTGACCGCCGCCCGGCGCCGCAAATTCCACCAGGTCACCGATACGATACTCCTCTCCCAGCTGGGAGTTCTGCCGCAGGGTGGCGCGCGAGACGCGTTGGATCAGCTCCGGGTTGCGCGGTCCGAAAGCCTGTTCCGGCGGCAGGTCGAAGGTTTGGTGCGTGCCTTCCGGCAAACCCAGCAGACAGGTTTCCAGAAACGGCGCCAGCTGACCCATGCCGAACTGCAAGGTAGCAGGCGACTCCTTGAAGGTACTGACGATATCTTCACCGTCTTGCGAGGCAAGGCGATAGTGCAAGGTTAGATAAGATGCTTCGGTAACGACGGGGAGAGACGAATTAGGCATGATTAGGCAAAAGCACCATTAACAAAAAAATAACTACTGAGCAGAAGGTGATATTGTAAGCCACCTTGGGCCATATGACGTGGCTGGCGATACACCTAATCCTGACTAATCCTGACCACACCATGGCAATTACTGACTGGCCTGCTGATCAAAGGCCGCGCGAACGTCTGATCAAGCTCGGCCCGCATGCGCTTTCCGACGCGGAATTGCTGGCGGTCTTTCTCAGGGTCGGCGTCGCCGGCAAAAGCGCGGTCGACCTTGGACGCGAAATGGCCACCCATTTCGGCTCGCTGAATCGCTTGTTTTCCGCCCCTATCAAAGACTTCTGCGCCATCAACGGCCTCGGCCCCGCCAAGTTCGCTCAACTGCAAGCCATACTGGAACTGGGCCGGCGCTCCCTGGCGGAAGAATTGCAGGCCGGCAGCAGCTTCGACGCCCCCACCGCCGTCAAGCAGTATCTGCAACTGTTGCTGAGCAACAAACCCTATGAATCATTTCAAGTGCTCTTCCTCGACGTCAAAAATCGCCTGATTGGTGCCGAGGAACTGTTCCGCGGCACCTTGACGCACGCCAGCGTCTATCCGCGCGAAGTGGTCAAGGCAGCACTGGCGCACAATGCCGCCAGCGTCATGCTGGCACATAACCATCCATCCGGGACGCCGGAACCGAGCTCCGCCGATCGCCAGCTGACGCAAACCCTGAAGCAGGCACTGGACCTGATCGGCGTCAGGATACTGGATCATTTCATTGTAGCGGGGACGCAAGTACACTCGTTTGCCGAGCACGGCCAGCTATAAATCTCCCGGCCTCGAATTGTTAAATCCATCAACGCGCAGAAGACACAATTGTTTTTCGCAAGTCATTGAAAAATCTCATTTTTTTATATATACTCTCCTTTTTTCCAGTTTCGGAAATCTTTTAGGAGTAAAAACATGGCACGTGTCTGCCAAGTCACCGGGAAGGGGCCGATGGTCGGCAACAACGTTTCCCATGCAAACAACAAGACGAAACGTCGCTTTTTGCCTAACTTGCAAAATCGCCGCATTTTCGTTGAGTCTGAAAATCGCTGGGTCTCCCTGCGCTTGTCCAACGCCGGTTTGCGCGTGATCGACAAAATCGGCATCGATGCCGTGTTGACCGATTTGCGCGCTCGTGGCGAAAAAGTCTAACTAGCAGAATAAAGGAAGAATCATGGCGAAATCAGGCCGCGACAAAATCAAGCTGGAATCGACCGCAGGTACAGGTCA
>NZ_DATMRK010000057.1:0-26255 GCF_035566375.1 Collimonas sp. | reverse complement strand
TTCATAGAAGGCGATGCTGCCATCTGTACGTTTGAGCCGCACCGTATGGATATATCCGGTGAAGCAACGCATGGTTCCGTCACCGCGTACCAACTCCACACACAGTAATTTCCCGTGCAGATCCTTGAGAGGTATCAGCGCATCGTTTGACAGCAATTCGATCTTGTAAGAGAAATCCCGGCTTAAACCTTCGATTGCTTCGAGCTTATTAATCAGCAGCTCGGCCTGCGGACCGTCGTTGTTGACGAACGAGACTCGCAAGATACGTTTGTTTTGTCTGCCGTCAATCAGGCTTTGCAGTGTTCGAATTGCTTTGGCCATGCATGCTTCCTGTAGTTTTGTAGAGTTTCGTCGCGAAGTTGAAGGGGCACGGACATGAGCAACGGCAAACGATTGTGTCGCCAGTTTCCGAGTGCCAATATTGTATCATCGATAATATATTATTATTGTTTTGAGGCTCGGCGAGCAGGCTGGCCGGTGGCTATCGAAGGGTCGGCTCCCTACTTCAGAAGCTCGATGTCCTACCTCGGAAGTTCAATGTCCTGCCTCGGAAGTTCGACGTCCTGCCTCGGAAGTTCGACGTCCTGCCTCGGAAGCTCGAATATCCTGCCTCAGATGCTCGATGTCCTGCCTCGGAAGTTCGATGTCCTGCCTCGGGAGTTCGATGTCCTGCCTCGGGAGTTCGATGTCCTGCCGCGGAAGCTCGAATATCCTGCCTCAGAAGCTCGATGTCTTGCTTCGGAAGCTCGATGTCCTGCTTCGGAAGTTCGATGTCCTGCTTCGGAAGTTCGGTGGGCAGCTTCTCAGGAACAATGATCAGAGAGCTGTAGCCTGTATGATCTGAAGTTAGCCAACCTTTGTGTCATCCTCCCCACGATGAATATCCACGATCTGTATGAGCCGTTCAGAAATCAACTCCGAAAAATGGCGTTGCGACCGGCGTTGGAACACATATGGCACTACCAACAGTACGCGGCCGTATCAGGGGTGATCAAGCTTCTGAAGAAAGCGGATGGCTCCGTTTTTGAGATTTATGTGTGGGAACTTCATCTCTTGTGCCGTGAAATACTGCTTCACGCAGCCGGTGACCAGCTCACGATTTCAACGCCCCTCGGTTTGTGTCAAATGATCGACCACATCCGTCGGATCAATAACGGCATCTCGGAATGCACGGTCAACTCGGGCGACGATGCCATGCGAGAGACGCATACGTTGGTCCACCAACAAGCACGCTGGCAATATTCGCGTGATGAGGCCCGCATGTTTCGTGCCTTTCATATTTACAACGATCATGAATTGGCCCCCATTTTTGAGAAGGCGACGGGCCTTTCGGTGAGTGCCATGTTTTTACTGGCACTCGCCATCGGTGGCGCAGGGAAGAAAAAGCCGGGCACCAACGCGTCTCAAGATTATTCAGAATTCGGCGTTACGCACGAAGCTCGTGATGCCTTTTTCAAGATCACCGGAACAACACTAGCGAACATCCGTCGAGATTTAGAGGTGCTGCAGCGTGACGATGAGGGATGGGAGTTCACGTTGAACCCTATGGAAGTCACGCCATTGATCAACCTCGACAACCACCAGACACCTCTGTTTTGGTGCCCACTTCCCGATTTTCTGCTTCGGCGTATCACTGAAGGACTGTTTCACGATCTATGCAAAGGAAAAAACCAACTTGGGATCGAATTTGGGAATGAGTACGGCCGAGCTTTCGAGCGTTATGTGGGTCGTATTCTGTATGAGGTGTTTGATTTGGATCGGTTTGCAATCACAGGCGAACAACCCTACAAGGTCAGCGGACAAATCAGGCATGGCGTGGACGGAATCGTAAGCGACGCAACTGGTAATATTTTTATCGAGTGCAAGACACGTCGGATGAAACAAGGAGCCAAGGAAACGGCAGAAGGAGAGACGCTTGAGAAATCGCTCGATGAGCTTGCGGTGGCCGTCGTCCAGTTGTACAAGAATATTGATGACGCGACTAACGGATTATCTGAATGGATCCCCAACGGACGCCCCATTTATCCCTTTGTCATCACCTATGAGGACTGGTATCTGTTCACGCCCCAAGTCGTCAACCAGCTCAATGAATGCGTGCAACACCGACTCGAAGCGGCCCAACTTCCGAGGGCCTTAACGGAGACGATGCCGTTCTTCGTCACATCGATCGGTGAGTTTGAGATGGCCGGTCAAGACATCGCTCACCTGGGTATCGAGCGCTTTTGTGCAGCAGGAGTGATCAGCGAATATCGACATTTCCAACTCAGCGTGCTCGTACAAAAGGCCTTCCCAAACGAGACCATCGTTCATCGGCATTTGCTGAAAAACAGTTGGGGCGAGATTTTCCCAAAAATGCAAGAGTGGGCTGGTATGGCGGGCATGAAAGAGGGCTGGTGAACGCAACCCGTGGGTTAGTTCATCGTCGCGACCTTTCGCCGGCGTTTGCCGGACCGAACGGACGTCTGAGTGTCCGAACAACGATACCGACGAGCGACGCTTCATGGCCGTTTCCCGCCAATGTATGACGGCCCGATCTAGGTTTGACCTAGTACAAATAATGAATTGACAAGCCGAGTCACGGACTGCATTTGTTTCTTTCAATAAAAACCGCTCCCAACCCCACGACCTGCGCGGGATTGGGAGCGGTTTTCTGTTAGCCGGCTACTTCAGTGAAGCCTAGTCACTGGTAATCATCAAACACCCGGTCATGACTCTGACACGCACGGTGGTATTGGGGCTGAAGCCGGTCTGTTTGATTCCGTTGCCGTGCAGGCGTATCCAGAGTGTTTCGGGATTGTCGTCTTGATAGAAGGAGACTGTGAGCCGTTGTGCTGCGTTTACTGTCGACGTGTTGCTGTCTCGCGTATGATTGCGCTTAGCCATATTTAACTCCGTTTTAGTTACTTGTGGTTAGCGGGTCTTGGATGTTTTGACCATCCTTGGCCCGCGCTTCTTCTCTTGCCTGCCGGTCCTGCACAGACCTGTAAAACACGGTTGCCGCTTGCGATTTCCGCGGTTCGCTTGCGATCGAGAGGTATTGCTCTTCGGGCCTCCTTCGGTTGGGGAACTACTTTCAGGTCGCTACTGGATATGGATACAGTATAGGAGCGCAGGACTGGAAGCCCAACGTATCTGGACAGATTTAAGTCAAAGGACTATTTATATTCTGCAGCTCGATAGTGAAGCTGCGCTGCAACCTGCTTTCATCGTTACTTAAAACGGTAGCTACTCCGCAGGTACATGCCGGGAGCGGTCCGGCAGCCGCTCCCTTTCTTTGCTTCGCCAAAGAAAGGAAGCAAAGAAAGGCGACCGCAAAGCCGTTGCCTTCCCTTCGGTCAGGTCCCCAAATGAGGCAGCTGTCAGCCGGGTGGGGAAACCAACTCACCTTCGGCTCAAACATGTTCCCCCACAATTCCCGGCTGACAGCTGCCTCATTTGGCAACGTCTCAATGCGGAATTCACTTCAACAGCAACGTCAAAAACAACACAAGCAGCCGATACTGGTATTTGCTCTTGGCTCTGCATTTTTCGCCAGCTTGACAGCGATCTTCGAAGAGGCAATTCCGCCGCATCGCCTTTTAGTTCGCCAGACCCACTCCTCCAATTTAACTAACAAATAGAAACAGCAGCCGCGTCCGGCGCGGCGGCTATCCCAGCTTAAAACCGGATCGCCGTATTCAGCCACACCTGATCGCGCGCTTGCGGGCCCAGCAACGCATCGCTGCCATTGCGCCGCCCATAGCTCATATTGATCGAGGCGAGCTTAGGAAGCGTGTAGCTCAAGCCGACGCCGTAACCGGCCATCGACACGACGACATTCCGATTCGGATCGAATTTGCTCAGCGCGCCGCGTGCATAGTCGTAGAACAGTTGCGCGGTCAAGCCGTTGACCTTGGGCACTGCTACATTCAAGGTCGGCATCAGCAGCCAGCCGCTATCCACGCTGGCGGCGTCGTTGCTATAGGCGCGCACGCCGTTCGGCCCACCCAGAGTCATTTTTTCCGAGCTGTCCAGGTTATGGCTGGCCTGTTGCCCACTCAAGGCCAGATCCAGGTACACGCCATTCACCAGCCCCTGCGACAGCCGCAGGCTTTGCGTGGCCTTGTAATAGCGACCCTTGGCGTCGCCTTTTGGATCCCACCACTTGGTACTGAGCTTGCCGCCTCGGTTCAGATCGCCGCCGGACATCGCAAACTGGTACGTCAACGCATTCGGCAAGCCGGCGACCTGGCCCTGCCGATCGCCCGCCAACTGCGCGTTCAGCACCGTTGCCGAGCGCGAATTGCTTGGATAATTGAATTCTTTGAGCACGGTATCGTTCATCCGCTTGAAATCCAGATTCGCGCTCAGGTTCAAGTTGCGGGTCGCTGAACGTACCAGCGGGTAGCTGCCATACAGGCTGTATACTTCGGCAAAACCATCGCCGGTGTCGCGCCAGATTCTGCCACCCAGTGCGTAGCGCACCTTCGAGTAGGACAACCCGCCACGGAGGCCGGAGCCACCGATCGGCAAATCGTAGGATAGACGCCCGACCAAGGTATTGCCGCCCTGGCTGTCACGGTTAGGCTGAAGAAAATCAGGCGCCGCGTAAGCGACCGCCTGCAAGCGATCACCAATTCCAAGCGGGCTGTTAACGGTGACCTGCGTCCCCACGCGCCACTTGCCGCTGGCCTTGGAGCCGCTGTTGTCAGCCACCATCACAATTTGAGACCGATTGCCAGGAGCGATATCGACCGTCAAGGCCGAGCCGCCCGGCTGCTCGCCGGCGGCCAGCACCGGCTTGGTGGCGCCGACGCCGGGTAAATCGCTCAGGCGCAGCAGCTGGCTTTCCGTCATGCCTACGTCGCCATTCAGCGACACAGCGTTGTCCAGATAACGTTTCAGCACCCGCTCCGACACCAGCGAAGTATTGCTTCCCAACTTGGCCGATTCGATGAAACCACGCAGCACTTTCAATTTCACCACGCCGTCTACCACATCCTGGTTCGGGATATAGGCATAGCTCAGACGCTCGCCAGCGTCCTGCAACGTCACTGTGACCTTGACCGCGACATTGCGCAGCATGCCGAACGTCATCTGCTGGTCGCGGTAAGGCGCAACCGCAGCCTCGACCGCCGCTTGCAGCGCCGGCAGCACGTCCTCGACCTCGATGCGGGCGACATGGAAAGACTCGCCTTGCTCGGCATCCGCCGCCGCAGCAGCCTGGCCGCCGCTGCCCAGCGGTAGTTCCGTGCTGCTGTCGGAACGTGGATTGACCGGCGCATTCAGGATCGGGTTGTTTTGCAGCAGCGAGCCGCTTGACGGTACCTCCACGGCCAAGACGGTAGTTGCGCCGAACGTGCCGCATACCAAGGTACTGCACGTCAGCTGCTTAATTAAGGGACTCATATATGCAACTTTTATGCAACTTTTGCTCATGGAAAGCGGCAGGAAAATTCTGCCCGTAGGTTGAACTGCTACTGTTGGAGACAGGCTTCCGGTCCCGGAAAATCGTCCATAAGCGGCTGATGGACGACGCGGCAATCTGAGGCTGCGGCGCGGCTTACTGTCTGCCGGTGAGCAGTTGACCTGGCCGGTGGCGATTGGCGGCTCGCTGATCTGCGCTTGAATCACTACCGTCGCTCAACGGGAGCTGGTCGAGCATCTTTGATGACAATCCGCTGCAGACTGAGGCAGTTACTGGGTGTTTGGCAGCTGAGTGCGACGGGCGGCACACGCCCCGCAGTTGCCAGCACCGTCACTACCGACGAATGGCTCCTTTCAGACATGGATTGTGGAGCTCACAGAGCGTCGTCGCGGGTCATTCGCCTAATCCTGCAGATCAAATTCCGATGCCAAACTCAAAAGGTATGCATAGCTCTTATTACCATCAGACAGCCCACGAGGTGCCAGCAATTCCTTAAAGTCAACCGACACTTTGTTTGCTGCAAATGCAAATGGAGCCAGTTTCAAAGTTAATGGCGTTCCTGACGGTATTTGTTTCTTTCAATAAAAACCGCTCCCAACCCCACGACTTGCGCGGGATTGGGAGTGGATTTCTGTTAGGCGGCTACTTCAGTGAAGCCTAGTCACTGGTGATCATCAAACACCCGGTCATGACTCTGACACGCACGGTGGCATTGGGGCTGAAACCTGTTTGTTTGATTCCGTTGCCGTGCAGGCGTATCCAGAGTGTTTCGGGATTGTCGTCTTGATAGAAGGAGACTGTGAGCCGTTGTGCTGCGTTTACTGTTGATGTGCTGCTGTGTCGCGTATCATTGCGCTTAGCCATACTTAACTCCTGTTTAGTTACTTGTGGTTAGCGGGTCTTGGATGTTTCTACCATCCTTGGCCCGCGCTTCTTCTCATGCCTGCCGGTCCTGCACAGACCTGTAAAACACGGTTGCCGCTTGCGATTTCCGCGGCTTTCTTACGATCTCCTCTTTTGCTGTATGTGGATACAGTATAGGAGCGCAGGACAGGAAGCCCAACGTATCTGGACAGATTTAAGTCAAAGGATGGTTTATATTTTGCGGCCCGGCAGCTACTCACATTCTTAGTCAAATGGGGTCAGAGTTTTTTTACGACAGCTTCATCGTCGTAAATTACTCTGACCCCAATTGACAGGCCACGGAGTACATGCGTGCGCATGCGATGAGCGGTTGGAGCGTAACTAAAACGTTAGCTACTCCGTGGATGCACGCCGGGGGTAGCCCGGCAGCTACTCCCTTTCTTTTGCTTCGCCAAAAGAAAGTAAGCAAAGAAAAGGCGACCGCAAAGCCGTTGCCTTCCCTTCGGTCAGGTCCCCAAATGTGGCGCGTGTCAGTCGGGTGGAAAGACCAACTCGCTACGCTCAAACATGTCTTCCCACAATTCCCGACTGACACGCGCCACATTTGGCAACGTCCCAATGCGGAATTCACTTCAACAGCAACAGCAACGTCAAAAACAACGCAAGCAGCCGGTGGTGGCTCGGACCGCATTAACGTGGATGTGAACATTCTCTTAAATTTCGTCTTCCGCAGGCAACGTAATGTCAACGTTACTTTGGAAAGACAAGAAATCGAGATTTTGAGAATTGATTATCGCGTTTCGACCGGCCTATTACGCGATCTGCAACAGCGTCGCCGGCATGGTTCCGCGCAAGCTGTTGCATACCATGATCTCTTCGGCGGCTAGCAAATCGTCCATGCTCAAACTGCGTTCGCTGGCGTTCCACGCCGGATCGTTCAAGACCACGCTGCGCATCACTCCTGGCAATAATCCTGAGCACAGCGGTGGCGTATACCAGCATCCACCTAATTTGATGAAGACGTTGCTGCGGCCGCCTTCGGTGAGTTCGCCTTCGCTGTTAAAGAACAGCATGTCGAAAGCACCCAGCTGTTGCGCCTGTTGCCAGGCTTGATCGTAGCGTTGCCGCACAGTGGTTTTATGCCTTAGAAACAGATCGGCGGACTGCGTCGGGGTTGGCGCGATCAATACGCTGACCGGCGTTGCTAGCGGCGCCAGTTCCGCACTCTGCAAGCTGCAACTGCCATCCGCAGACAGGATCAGACGCAAACGCTGGGCGCCGGTGACGGGCAAGCTCGCGCAATGTTTTTTCAATGCCGTGCGCAGGATCGTTTCGTCATAGGGAAAACCGAAGTAGGCGGCGGAGGCTTGCAAGCGTTGCAGATGCAAATCCAGGTGACGGCAACCGTCGGCGTTGGTCGCGTACATGGTTTCAAACAGAGAGAAATCGCCGCGCATGCCGGTCAGGAATTTTGCTTTCAATGCGCATTCGGCGTATTCCTCAGCCGCTACGCTGTCGTGCACGATGCCGGCGCCGACGCCCATTTCACCGCGCCGTATGGTGGCGCCATATAACCCATCCAAGCCATCCGGCGAGGCCGGCTGCAGACATAGGGTGCGGATCGGCACCGACAAACAGAATGCGCCAAAGCGACGGCCTGCCTGCTCCGCATCGAACCAGCCTATGGCGCCGGTATACAGGCCGCGCGGCGCGGCTTCCAGTTCGGCGATGATTTGCATGGTGCGATGCTTGGGTGCACCGGTAATCGAACCGCAGGGATACAGGGCCTGGATCACTGCGCTGAGGCTGACATCGTCGCGCACCTGGGCCTGCACGGTGGAAGTCATTTGCAGTACGGTATTGAACTGGGTCACCTCAAATAATTTCGGTACGCGTACCGACCCGGGGACGGCGATGCGTCCCAGGTCGTTACGCAGTAAATCCACAATCATCAGGTTTTCCGCCCGATTCTTGGGATCTGCGGCGAGCGCCTTGGCGGCTTGCCTATCCTGTTCGGCGTCGCCGCTGGCGGCGGCGGTGCCCTTCATCGGCCGCGCTGTCAGCAGGCCATCGGCATGGCGTACGAACAGTTCGGGCGATAGCGACAAGACTGCGGCGCCATCGGCTAGCTGGATCAAGCTGCCGTAAGGCACTGGCTGGCGCTGCCGCAGTTGCCGGTACAGCGCGACGGGACTGCCGTAGACGTCGAAATGCAGGCGGTAGGTGTAGTTCACCTGATAGGTGTCGCCAGCTTCGATGTAGGCGTGGATCTTGGCGATGGCGGCGGCAAATTCTGCGGCGCTGACATTCGGCCGCAGATTGGCGATGCCGGCGCCCGTTTCGGTTTCACTGGTTTCTGCCGCCTGGCGCTGCGCCAGCCAGGCATCTACCTCGGCATCGCTCAAATGGTGGCAATCCGCGAACAACAGGATTTGCGCCAAGGGTTGCGTCGCTGCGGCCGGCGGTGATGGCAAGGAAACATGCTGCAGCCCGATCCCGAGCTCATAGGTAAACAGGGTCACCGCATGCAAGCCGTCACGCAAGGCTTGTTGCATTTGCTCGATCAGTGACGGCAGTTGATCCGCCTCAAAACATTGCAAGCTGCGCACATGGCTTGTATATAGGCGCGACGGCGGGCCAGATGCTGGCGACGGTGCAGAAACTGCGCTGCGGTCGTCCAGCAATGCAAAACACTCAGTCGACGATGGGGACGGGTTGATCATGATTTCAGTGAAAGCGGCGGGCTGCGATTAGAACAGCCTGCATGCTACCTGATCGGTAAGCGATAGTCTAAACCGTTATAATTATGCACTTTTGGCAGGTAGATCGGTCTTTTTACCTGTCACGCCAGCACCCACCACCTATCCCTCATGGCCATATCCCGCGTCTTCCTCACGCCACTGATTGTTGCTTGCGCCTTGTTCATGGAAAACATGGACTCCACCGTGATCGCCACCTCTTTGCCGATGATGGCGCATGACATGGGCGAAAGCCCGATCGCGCTGAAATTGGCGATGACTTCCTATCTGGTGAGCCTGGCGGTGTTTATTCCTATCAGCGGCTGGATGGCTGACCGTTTCGGGGCGCGCACGGTGTTCCGTAGCGCCATCGGGGTGTTCATGCTCGGCTCGATTCTGTGCGGCATATCGAACAACCTGGCGGAATTTGTCGCGGCCCGCTTCCTGCAAGGGGTCGGCGGCGCCATGATGGTGCCGGTCGGACGGCTGGTGATCTTGCGTACCACTTCCAAGGCAGAACTGGTGCGCGCGCTCAGTTACCTGACTATCCCGGCCTTGCTGGGGCCGGTGATCGGGCCGCCGCTGGGCGGTTTCATCACTACCTATTTCCACTGGCGCTGGATCTTCTTCATCAATGTCCCGATCAGCATTCTGGGGATTTACCTGGCCACGCGCTTTATCGAGAACCTGCGCAGCGACGATAGCGTGCCGCTCGACTGGATCGGCTTCCTGTTGTCGGCCGTCGGCTGTTCGACACTGATGTTCGGCCTGGCCAGCGCCGGCCGTCATCTGGTGGCGGGCGATGTCTCGCTGATCTGCGTGGTGGCCGGTACCGTCAGCTTGCTGGCGTATGTATGGCACGCCTTCCGCACACCATATCCGCTGATCAATTTGCGGCTGCTGCAAATCCCCACGCTACGCATGAACGTGTTCGGCGGTTCGCTGTTCCGGATCGGCGTCGGCGCCCTGCCGTTCTTGCTGCCGCTGTTATTCCAGCTGGGTTTCGGCTTGACGCCATTCCAGTCCGGCTTGTTGACCTGTGCTTCGGCAGCCGGCGCGATTTTTGTCAAAACCATGACCACCACGGTGCTGAAAAAATTCGGCTTCAGGAATGTGCTGGTCTATAACACGTTGCTTGGCGCACTGTCGATGGCGGCGTTCGGCGTCTTGCAGCCGGATTCGCCGCATGTCTTCATCATCCTCATGCTGCTAGTGGGCGGCTGCGTGCGTTCGATGCAATTTACCAGCCTGAATGCGATTGCCTACGCCGAGATCGACCAGCGCCAGATGAGCCAGGCCACCAGCATCACCAGCGTCGCCCAGCAACTGGCGATCGGCCTGGGCGTTACCGTCGGTGGTTTTGCGCTGCAGGTATCGAATCAGGTGCAAGGCCACGCGACGCTGGTCAGCGCCGATTTCTGGCCGGCCTTCTTGCTGATTGCCTTGATCGCCCTGGCTTCGCTGCCGTTTGCCTTGAAACTGCAGCCGGACGCCGGCGCTGAATTGTCCGGGCGCCGGGCTTGATGCATCAAGTTTCATGACATTGCCGCGGTAAGAGTCATCTGGGGTCAGAGTCAACGGGTTAGTCAATTTCTGCAGTGCTTCATCGCCAACTTGACTCTGACCCCACATGACGGATTCGGAGAAAGACAGAGCGCACTGGGTGGTTTTGTTCTTTTTAACGGTGAGGCCGTACTCCGTGGCCCGCTAAGTGGGGTCAGAGTGAAGTTTCTGCAAAAAGCGCGCAGAAAGTTCACTCTGACCCCAGTTAGCTGCGTTTGTTAAGCGCAGCCGGGTAATCAAAGCGCTTAATCAAAGCGCAGGTTATACAAAACTTCCAGTCCGTTGATAGTGCCGCCGCGCATGACCATCGACCAGCGTCGTGAGAATTGCCAGGTCAGTTTCAAGACGCTGGCGGCGGTGGTCAAACCTTGTTCGTAACCCAGGTTGATTTTCTCGGTGATGACTTTACCCAGGCTCACCACTTGCTCGTTCTGGATGCCGGAATCGCTGGAGCCGATCGAGAATTCGTCGAAACCGATGCCTTGGGCAATCTTCTTGCCGCCTATACCTCCCAACAGCGCCAGTGCCTGCGAAGCAGCCGCGCGCTGACCCAGCGCCGAACTGTCGCTGCCGTGGCCGAACATCAGCCAGGAGAGTTTTTCCTCGTCCGACACATTCGGTTCCGACACCAGCTTGACCCGCAGATTGGAGGGGGTGCCAGTGATCTCGGCGCCCGCCTCGACTTCCTGATTGCGCTTCATGGCGAGGATGTTGATATTCGGATTGTCGATCGGCCCTTGGAAATTGATCAGCCCGCGTTCAATCGCCAGCTTGCGGCCGAATACCTCGTAGCTGCCGCTTGCCACCCGGATTGTGCCGGTGGCGCGCAAGGGCTGATAGGGTTCGCTGCGCACTTGCATGGCGCCGCGCAGCAGGATATCGGCGCCGCTACCGCGGAAGCGGAAATCGTTGCCGAAATCGACTTCTACGTTGATCACCGGCGTGGCGCCACTGGCCGGTTTCTGCGCAGCTTTAGCCAGCTTCTCCTGTTCGGTCAATGGCGTGGCACGGGCCTTCAGCTCCTTGCGCACGATGACCACATCGTCGCCCAATACCGGCGCACTGCTCTTCGGTAAATCGAACAGCGCCTTGTCGACCGTGAATTTGCCGTCGACATGCAGTTGTTCCTTGAGATTGGCGATCTTGGCCTGGCCGGACAACATCAGCTGGCGGTCGGGGCTGGCGAATAATTGCAGGCGATCGGCAATCACCGTGGCGCTCAGATCGGGATTGTCGTGGCCCAGTTGCAGCCGGCCAGTGGCGCGTATGGCGCCGTCGCCGCCGTGGAATTCGAGCTGCTGCAAATCGACCACATTGTTGGCCAGGTTGAGACGCGCCGTGCCGTCTTTCAGTTTGATTCCCTGGTCGAACAGGGTGACGGCGAGCTGGTCGCCGCTGACTTTGCCCGACAACACCGGTTTGCCGATCTGGCCGGCCAGATTCAAGTCCATCGCTATGCTGCCGTCGAGCGCCACCTGCGGCCCGATCAAGGCGCCGATGGATTTCAAATGCGGCACCTGCAGTTTGGCCTGGCCTGACAATGCCGAGCTGTCGCTGACGGTCCAGCTGCTACCGCTATGCTGCAAAGCCAGTTGCAATTGCGCGTTCAAGGTACCGATGCGGGAAGCCGCCAGCTGGCTATCCAGCTTGATCTGGCCGGCTTGCAGATCCGCCCGCAATTTCAACTCGGATAAACCCAGACTGACGTCGCCGCGCCCCGGATTGACACGCAGATCGCCACTGCGGCGGGCGATCTGCAGATAACCGCCAAGATTTTCCGCTAGCGAAAAATCCCAGCTGCTGTCTAGCACCAGATCCGTCTTCAAGGGCAATTCCGGGCCGCCAAATTCATGCATCAAGCCAAGTACGGTCGCCACATTGAGTGCATTGATGGCGCCGGCTGAACTAATTTTGCCGTTGTCGTAGCTGAAGTTTTTCAAGTCGATTTGCGCATCCGCCACGTTCAGGCGGGTTGCGCCCAGCAGCAGCCGGCCGGCGTCGGCGCTGATACTCAACGGTGCCCCGAGGCTGATGCGTGGCGTGCCCTGGTTTTGCAACTCGCTGATCTGTCCCTGCCAGCCGTAGCCGGCCTTGCCCTGATTCAGCTGGCCTTGCGCCGCCATGGTCAGATGCAAGGGCTTGCCGTGCAGAGTGCCGCTGCTATCCAATTTCAAGTTATGCGCGGCATAAGTACCTGACAGGTCCAGCTTGAATCTATCCAGAGCCATGTCGGCGCTATGCAAACCGCGGCCGTCAACACTTAGCACCAGCCGGTTATTGCTGGAATTGAGCTTGGCGTTCAGATCTGCCTGCACGTCAGCCTGCCCTGACAGGCTATCCACCCGATGTTCGCCGTACACCAATTTCTCGGCGCGATAGGTGGCCTGCACATTCGGTTTTTGCAAAGTACCGCTGAGCTGCCCATCCATATGCACGGCGCCGGAGATGCCGAAGCCCAGGCCTTGCAACTGCGGCGCATCGATCTTCAGATCAAGGTGATCGCCGGCGGCGCCAAAGCTGCCCTTGGCGTGTATCTCGTTACCGGCCACCGACAAGGCGACATCGCTGGGCAGCAAGCGTGTGCCGGCCAGGTTGAGCAGACCGTTGCCGGTCATCGGCAACTGATCGTAGCGGCTGTCGCGAATGGCGAACTTGAGCTTCATTTTCAGCTCCGGCGTGAGGTTGCCGCTGGCGTCCGCGTCCAGGTTGATATTTGCCGTCACTGCTTGCGAGGCGGATTTGTGCGCGCCGGGAGCTTTCGCGCCTTTGGCTACGCTTTTAACTGGAGCAGCGCTGTTGATCCAAAGGAAAGGGTTGAAGTCGCGCAAGCTGCCCTTCACTGCGTAAGCCATGCCGGCGTCCAGGCCAAGGCTGCCGCTGGCGTCAAGACGCGCCGCCCCCGCTGCCAACTGCGCCGTTTTGACGACAATCTGCCTGGCGTCAATCACGGTTTCCAGTTTCGCCTGGTAGGTGGCGTCGGCCAGGCTCAGGCTGATTTGCTGGTTTTCCGGCGTCAGCTTGATGCTGAGCGGCCCGCGTAGCTGCGTCGGCTTTAGCTTGCCGTGCAAGGCTTGCAAATCCAGGCCGGTCACGTTGAAGTTGAATTCACCGTTGTGTTTGTTTTTGCCGTCGCTGTGGTATTCACCCTGGCCGTCGATGCTGGCGTTCTTTAATAATTTCAGCTGTAACTGGGATAATTGCTGGGTCTGGGCGTCCAGCCGCAATTCGGCGCTGGCGCTGACCAGCGGCAGACGATCCTGATCCAGCGCACCGGCCATCGCATTGGTTATCCGGATCGGGCCGCTCACCGTCAAGGTCGACAAGTCAACCACCGCTGAGGCGTTTGCAGCCGCCGCTGGCGGCAACACCGGCTTCAGCGCCGCCTGCAGGCTCAGATCGGCCTGCGGTGCGCCGCTGCTGAACAGCTTTGGATTGATGTGCGCGGCGTTTAATTCGAGTTGCTGAAACGGGATGGGGGCAAATGGTGTGGCGGCAATTTTTGCAGTGCCGCTAAGCTTGTCCCCGCGCGCATTCAAGTCTATGTTCAGCGCCGCCAAGCTGCCAGACAGAGTTGCGTCCAGCTGATATTTTTCTTTTTGGTACTCGCCGCTCAGCTCGGCTCCGCCGCTCAGCGCAAACGGTTTTACGCCGTTCAGGCTGAGCTTGGCGCTGGCCTTGCCATACGGCGTATCCAATCGTTCCAGGACCAGATTATGCTGTACCCGGTCTGACTGGCCGTGTAGTTGCAGATGACTCAACTCAGTGGTGCTCAGCCCCTGGTGCAGGGACAGCTGCTTCAGTGAAATATCGTTGAGCACCAGTTGCAGCGGCAACTCCAGGCTGCTAGGCATGACGCTCGGCTCGGGCGGCGTCGGCCCCAGCCGGGCGTCGACAATGCCTACGCGCAGATAGGCGACATCCAGCTTCAATGGCGACAGGCTGAGACGCCATTTTGCATCGATGCGATCAATCTTGTATTGCTGGGTAGCGTCGCGATAGACCAGATTTCGTAGCTGCAAACCGTCCGCCACAGTGCCGCCGATCAGTTGCCCAGATAAATTTCCATGCATGGCCCATGTACTTAACTGCCACAAGGCGCGCGCACCGGGCTCGGAGCGAACGCCGAAAAATGAGGTGGCTGCCAATACCAGCAACAGCAGCAGGAACGCCGCCAGTGATCGCCACAGCCAGCGCAAGCTCCTGCGGCCAGCGCTTGGATGCGGCGGCGGGCTTACGGATTCTGGAGAGGTAGCTGCTTCGGTCATTCGTTCAATCTTGAAAATGGAAAAAATCAGAAGGCGATGCCCAGGGAAATATGCGGCCGGAATTGCTTGGCCTGGACGCCATAGGCCAGGTCGAGATTCACGGTCCCGACCGGGCTGCGATAACGCACGCCGGCGCCGGTGCCAACCTTGATCGTGCGGGCAGCCCAGCTATCGGTGGCGGTGCCGACGTCGTAAAACAAGGCGCCGCCCCACTGCTGGGTGACCCAGTGTTGATATTCGGCGCTGCCGGTCACCATATACTTGGTTGGATAGACAGTGCCGTTTTGCGAATTGCCGATGCTGTCGTAACTATAGCCGCGCACCGATTCATTGCCGCCAGCGCGGAACAGCAGGGAAGCCGGCACCGAGGCGCTGGAACCGGCGGTAAATACGCCGCCCAACTCGGTACGCAAAATAACCACGTCGCGTTTTGCTATCGGAAAATAATGTTTGTAACGGCCGTCAGCCCTGAAAAAAGTCTGGTCGGTCAGCAAGCCTTTCACGGCGAACCCGGTCTGCATCGAGAAAATATGGCCGCTGCGAGGAAAAATGGGATCATCGACGGCGCGTCGGACCCAGGAAAAACCCGGCACCAAAGCTTGATGTTCGCCCGGCCGGATCACGGTATTCGGCGGCAGGGTTGCGCCGTCGGTCTGGCGCAGGCGATCGCGATAATAGTCCAGGGTCAGTGCGGTATCGTAGTTTTCCAGCGAACGCGCCCGCTTCAATCCGAATTTCATGCTGCGCAAATCGACGCCTTGCAAGGTAGTCCGGTCATATGAGCCATTGATACCGTTGACGAAGCTGCGGGTATCCGGCGGCATCGACAAATCCAGCGAACCGAATTGCCGCCGTTGCTCAATCTTGGTCTGGGCGTCGAACACCCAGGCTTTGCCGAACACATTGTAGTTGGTGTAACGGCCTTGCACCTGCGCCCCGGTATCGGAAGCGTAACCCAGCCCGGTGCGCAACCTCTGGGTCGGGAACTCGGTTACCTGCACGTTCACCGGCGATTCTTGCGGATGCGCCGGATCATCGTCGATACTCACGATCACATTGCCAAAGTATGGCGTGTTCTGGATCTGCCGCTGCAACAGCAGCAAGCGGTCGACGCTGTACTCTTCTCCCACCTGCAGGGGATTGACGTTCTCGATAATGCTGGGCGGGTAGCGCTTGGTGCCGGTGATGTGCAGCGCCCCCAGAGTGAATCCGGGGCCGCTGTCATATTGCACCGTCAGTGCGGCATCGTTGTCTTCAGGCGTGACCCGCGCTTCCGACTGCCCAACCTTGGCCGCCGGATAGCGCTTCTTCAGCAATACCTGCAAACCGTCTTCCTTGGCTTTCGACCAGTCAGCCTGGCGGAAAGGCTGGCCTGCGGGCAAGCCCCAGTTCTGCTGTATCTGGCGCACCCGCTCAGGCGCCTCGGTAGCAGCCGCGCCGATCACATTGACGGTGGCGGCGGACACCACGGTGCGCTGCTGCGGATCGATTTTCAGATGGATGGTCTTGACCTCGCCCTCATCTACCGTAACGCTGGTCTTGGGTGAAAAATAACCTTCGGTCGAAGTCAATTGCGTGACTTGCTCATCAACCGTGTCGATCAGGAATTTCAACTGATCCTCGCTCAGATCCTGGCGATCTTTGTAACGCGCCAGATCCAGATACTGTTCAAGCAGTCCCTTCAACTCGCCTGGCGCATCGATCTCGACCCGATAGCTGGCGTTAGCGCTCGCCATGCTCAAACAGAGCAGAGCGGAAACGATGCCATAGACTGACCGCAGCAAGCAGGTGACGGGCATGCGAAAACATTTCATCATGCGCGGCAGCCCGCGGTTGTTCGCCTTATACAACTCGGCAAAAAGCACAGCATCTCAGTTTCTATCAGGAAAACCAGTAAGAACATAAGCAGGAGCAAAGATAGCGGAGGGTCATTTTAACAAATATTGTTTTTGTATTAAAAACGACATTATCCCTGTGCCGTTACTGTATTGTGACGCGCTGCGCATATGCTGCGAAGTAACTTGACGGTGTAACTTGATTTAGTCCCAGACGAGCCGAGGGCAGCAAGCATCAGCTGCCCTGGCAAACTTTACTCTGGATAAGTCATTTTCTCAGGCTGCACCCATTCCGTAAATTCCTGTTCCGTCACATAACCGAGCGCCAAAGCCGCCTGTTTCAGCGTACTGCCGTCATGATGCGCATGTTTGGCGATCTGGGCTGCACGGTCGTAACCGATATGCGGCGCCAGCGCAGTCACCAGCATCAGCGAGCGCTCCATCAGCTCGGCGATACGGTCGCGATTGGCGGCGATGCCGTCGGCGCAATGCTGCTCGAAGCTGGCCATGCCGTCGGCCAGCAAACGCACACTTTGCAAGAAATTATGGGCAATCAGAGGCTTGAATACATTCAATTCGAAATTGCCGGAGGCGCCGCCGAAATTAATCGCGACGTCGTTGCCGAACACCTGGCAGCACAGCATGGTCAGCGCTTCGCACTGGGTCGGGTTGACCTTGCCCGGCATGATGGAACTGCCCGGTTCGTTCTCCGGAATGCTGATCTCGCCCAGGCCGGACCGCGGCCCGGACGCCAGCCAGCGCACATCGTTGGCAATTTTCATCAAGGCTGCGGCCAATGTCTTCAAAGTACCGTGCGCAGCCACCAGAGCGTCATGCGCCGCCAGTGCGGCAAATTTATTGTCGGCGCTACGGAAAGGCAAGCCTTCGGTCTGGGCCAATTGGGCGGCAACCCGGTCGCCAAAATCCTTGGGGGCGTTGAGCCCGGTGCCTACCGCGGTGCCGCCGGCAGCCAGATCGCACAAAGGCTCCAGCGTGGCCTTGATGATTTTTTCCGCATGATCCAGTTGCGCCACATAGCCGGAGAACTCCTGGCCCAGCGTCAGCGGCGTCGCATCCTGCAAATGGGTACGGCCGATTTTGACGATGTCGTCGAAATCCACGGATTTCTGGTGCAAGGTGGCGCGCAGCTTCTGCAGCGACGGCAACAGTGCATTGGCGATCGCGAGCGCAGCGGCGACATGCATCGCGGTTGGAAAAATGTCGTTGGATGACTGGCTCAGATTGACCGCATCGTTGGGATGCACCAGGCGCGCTTCGCCGCGCACGCCGCCGAGGATTTCCGAGGCGCGGTTGGCTAGCACCTCGTTCATGTTCATATTGCTCTGGGTGCCGGAACCGGTTTGCCACACCGACAAGGGAAACTCATCCGGATGCTGGCCCGCCACTACTTCCTGCGCCGCCTGCATGATGGCGGCGGCCTGGGTTTTCGGCAGCTTGCCGAGATCTTGATTGACTTGCGCGCAAGCTTGCTTGACGGCGGCCAGCGCCACGATCAGCTCGGGCGGCATGCGTTCGCTGGAGATATGGAAATGATGCAGGCTGCGCTGGGTCTGCGCGCCCCACAGCCGTTCATCCGGGACTTCAATCTTGCCAAAGGTATCGCGTTCGATTCTGCTGGTAGTCATTTCAGCTCCATAAAATTAGCGACGTCCTGCACTGCTGCTACAGCAAGTTCGCAGCAAGTTCACAGCAAGCTGCTAGCAAACTTGCAGCCAATTCGTCAGCAAAGTCTTATGGTAATACTTTTCCTTCGCGCAGGAGGGCTTCGATGTCGGCGGCCGATACCGGCTCGCTGAAATAAAAGCCTTGCATTTCATCACAGCGATGACGCTGCAGGTAGGACAGTTGTTCTTGCGTCTCGACCCCCTCGGCGATCACTTGCAGACGCAAGTTATGAGCCAGCGAGATAATCGAGGCAACGATTGCGGCATCGTCCTGGTCAACCGTGATGTCACGTACAAAAGATTGATCGATCTTCAAGGCGTCGATCGGGAAACTCTTCAGATAAGCCAGGCTGGAATAACCGGTGCCAAAATCGTCGATTGACAATTGCACCCCTATCGATTTCAGGTCATTCAGGATGCCCACGGCCAGCTCAACGTCCGTCATCACCAGGCTTTCCGTCAACTCGATCTCGAGGTAGTGCGGCGCCAACCCCGTATCTTCCAGCACCTTGGCTACCTGCTGCACCAGGTTTTGCTGGAAAAACTGACGCGTCGACAGATTCACCGACATCCGCAAATAACCCAGCCCCATGCGCTGCCAGGCCTTGTTTTGCTCGCAAGCGGTGTGCATTACCCAAGCCCCCATCTGCACGATCAAGCCGGTTTCTTCTGCCAGATCGATGAAACGCGTCGGCGAAATCATGCCCAGCTCCGGATGCTTCCAGCGGATCAAGGCTTCCATGCCGACCATGCGGCCGGTACGCAAATCGACTTGCGGCTGGTAGTAAAGCAGCAATTCCTTGCGCTCCATTGCATTGCGCAAATCGCCCTCGATGCGCAAGCGTTCCAGCGCCCTTTCATTCATCGCTGCGGTGTAGAACTGGTAATTATTATTCCCCATTTCCTTGGCGCGATACATGGCGATATCGGCGTGCTTGAGCAGGCTTTCCGGATCTTCGCCGTCATTCGGATAGACCGCAACGCCGATGCTGCAACTCAAGAAAAAGTCGTAACCTTCGATTTGCAAAGGACGCGCGATCGCATCCATCATGCCTTGGATCAGACCTACGCTCAGCTCTTCATCGAGACGTTCCGGCAAGATCAGGACAAATTCATCGCTGCCGAGCCGGGCTATGGTGTCCGCTTCGCGGGTAAAGGCTTTCAGGCGGCTGGCGACTTCCTTCAGCAACTGATCGCCGGCATTGTGTCCGAGCGTATCGTTGACGAATTTGAAGCGGTCCAGATCGACGAACAGCACCCATACTCTGTGGCCATACAGCTCGCCATAGACAATCGCCTGGCTCAGCCGATCGCTCAATACATTGCGGTTGGCCAGCCCCGTCAGGGTGTCGTGCCGGGCCTGATGCTCCAGCTCGGCCTCGTAACTCTTCATTTCGGTGATGTCGTACAAAGATGTGACGAAGTGGCTGACGCGGCCAGAGCTGTCCTTGACCGGCGCTATATAAAGCTCGTTCCAGAACAAGGTGCCGTCTTTGCGATAACTGCGGAATACTGCGTTCGCACTGCGTTTTTCACGCAAGGCGGAGCGAATTTCTTCCAGACCGATCTGGTCGTGATCCTCGCCATGCAACATTTCCAGATTGCGGCCGACCATCTCGCTGGCGGTATATCCGGTAATCCGTTCGAATGCCGGATTGACGTACTCCACCAGATAATCCGGCAATTTGGCGCTGGAGATGATGATCGCATTTGCGCTCGATTCGATGGCGCGTTCAC
This sequence comes from Collimonas sp., assembly GCF_035566375.1. GTDB lineage: Bacteria > Pseudomonadota > Gammaproteobacteria > Burkholderiales > Burkholderiaceae_D > Collimonas. Next base: position 6,161 of record NZ_DATMRK010000057.1, on the reverse strand, counting down.
GCAGTTGCAAGGCATCCTCGGCGCGCTTGCGGGCGACGATGTCTTCTTTCATCATCTGCGTCGCCAGCCTGACTTGCTGGGTGCGAGCGTCCACCAGCTGCTCAATCCGTTTGGAGCGTGTCGATAGGAAATACAGATAGGTAGCGCCCATCCAGCTCAGCAAGCTGCCCAGTATCAATACCAGAATCGATCCGGCATTCTTTTTAGTGAATACGCGCGCCGGCGCCGAAGCCTCCACGTACCAGGACTTGCCGGCAAGATCAAAGGTCTGCGACATGTCTTGCGGAGCGTCGTACAGCAACCATGCCGGCAGCCAGGCCATGGTATTGGCCAGGCTAACCGGATTGCCCTGGCGATACACCAAGGTGCCCTCTTCCGGCTTGGCGCTGGCGTATACCCGAAGATAAAAATCTTCACGCACCTGCGTCCCGTCTCGCGCCAAGATATTATTCACGAAAGCATCCGCCCGCAAGGCCGCACTGGTATAACCAATCAATGCACGACGGCGGTCATCGACACTCTGCAGCACGGCGCCGTGCTGATAAACCGGCATGAGAATCATCATGACCGACTTGCCGCCATTCTTGTTGGACTTTAATGCAAATAAATCTGTAGCAGCCGGCAAACCGGTGTCGCGTGCGCGTTCCGCCGCTTCACCCTGAACCTCGCTGGCCGCTACATCGAGAGCAAACGCAGCTTCATTGCCAGCCATTGGCTCAAGAAATTCGACAACCCGGTATTGGTCGTGGCCAACTGCCGGCTCCGGCTTGCCGTCGCTCAACTGGCGAATCGAAAAATTGGGAAAAGACTTGCGCATCTCTACTTCATAGACTGGCCGCTGAGCAGCCGTCACCAGGCGCTGAAAGCCTAGCGATTTGATGTAGGGAGCGCGCTGCAGCATGGGAGCGGTAAAGGTATGGAACTGTTCGCGACTGACGCCGTTTACGGTGAGGAACAAACGATTCACGGTTTCCAGCTCATGAACCAAGGAGTCAAGACCGACCACCACCGCCTTCAGCTGGGCGCCGGCCAGGCGTCGGAATTCGGCGTCCATTTTTTCGTATTCGAGGTGCCGCACTGAGACAAACAGGCCGAGCGTGATGGCTAGGCCTAATATCAAACTGGATAAAGAGGCAATGGGTATGAAGATTGACGAACCACGACGAAACATTTCTACTCCATTGCGAACAATAGGCGAAATATTACACGGTCTTTTTACTCGGGAACGTCGTCCGCTGATTTCTTTTTAGTGCCAAAAATCAACTAAAAGCCGCGCAGCAAGAAACGTTGCAGATGTAGGTAAGAATTCAGGTAGATTTCGGTGCTGCGGCGTCGGGCAACAAGCAGGCCTGCAAAATTTGCAGATCGTTGTCTTTCGCAAAATTGACCACAAAATGATAGGCCAAAGGCTCGATCTGGCGCAGATCTTCATTGACGACAACCGAGCGTACGCCATTCAACAATACCGGCCGCACGTACGGTGAATATTGCAAATGGGCATTGCGGCCGCCCGATCCTTCCGGGCGAAAACACGCCATGACGCCGCACAGGCGTTCGGCCCAGTCGCTGGGGCGGAACTGCCTGCCGTCGCTGGTAATACCTTGAATGAAAAATTCGCGGGCGGGGGCTTCGGGAGATTGAATGGTATCAGCCATGCGTACAGCTCGTTTCTTCTATAACGCTTGCTACAGACATTTGCTTGACCTCTTGTCGAAGCAAGCAACAATTTTCACTTAAGCAATTTTGCGCAAGTGATTCTTACGTATTATATCTTATAGAAGACCGACCATCCAGTGCAAGCATCCACCTGCCCGGCTTAGCCAAACCAGATTGCGGCCGATAGCAACAGCAACAAGAACATCCACAGTAACAGCGCGCGCCAGACCAGGCCGACCGTACTTTGCAGGGCGCGCGGCGTGGGCACGTCGCCCGGTGGGCTTTCGCCTTCCATTGCGGTCGAATCAACTGTCGATGCATCGGCCGGCAGGATCGCGATCGCGGTTTCCAGCGGCGTGCCGAGCAACACTCCCATGGCGCCGCCGCCGGTGGACAAGATGATGCCGTCGGTTTCGTTGCTCCAGCGGTCGGCAAAATTACGCCAGGCGTAAATTGCATCCTCGAAATTGCCGACTACCGCAAAGGCGGCGGCCGTCAAACGCGCTGGAATCCAGTCTATCCAATAAAACGCCTGGGCCGCAAAACGCCCGAAAGCTTCATTGCGCATGTGATCAGGCTCATTCCAGCCGCGCGCCAGATACTCGGCGATGCGGTACATGACGGCGCAAGCCGGGCCGACCGGCATGAGGAACCAGAAAAACACGCCGAACACGTGGCGATGGGTGGTGATCAGCGCTTTTTCCACCGCGATGCGGGAGATTTCGCTGACATCCATATCGGTGGTGTCGAGCTTGGTCCACTCTGCCAGCAAGGTCCGTGCGGTAGCGTCGTCGCCGGTGTTGAGCGCCAGTTGAATCGAGCTGAAGTAGTGGCTGTAGTGGCGGAAGCCGAGCGTCAGATACACGATCAAGACATTCCAGAGCAGCGCAGCCCAGGCGCCGATGTGCACGCACAACCAATAGATCAGCGCAGTTGGCAGGGTTAGCGCCAGGATCACGCAGAACCAGCCGAGCCGGCCTTGACGCGCCTGCCCCGCATTAAACGAAGCTTCTATCTTGCTCGCGAAATGCTTGACCCACGCATACACGGGATTATCCGCACGCAGCGGTTTCAGTTGTTCGATCAGCAACGCAAACAGAATAGAGAGAAATGTCATTAACCAGCCTTATAAGTCGAGCAACAACGCAAATAACTGAGCAAGCAACAGTGTGAATAACAGCGCAGCAAATCAGCATCCATAGCCACTGCAAATCGTGGCGTATTGGTGTTGCCATAACATCTAAAATTGCAATAACCCATACGATAACGCAGCACACCCATAGAATCAAACTAGTACTGGACATGTTTGCCATCGTTTGGCGTCACACGCTAAATCTAAGCCCGCAGAAAGTGGAATAAATTCCTTAACATGGCGGCGGTCGCCCCCCAAATGAAGAAGCGCTCGTAGGGCATCGCATAAAAGGTGCGGCGATAACCGTCCGGTAAATCGATGCTGCGCAATTGATGATTCAGGCCATCCATCAGGAATGCCAGGGGGACTTCAAAAATTTCGGCTACCTCGTCCGGATCGGCGCGCAAGCTGATTGGCGGATTGACCAGACAGACCACCGGCGTGACGCGATAGCCGGTGCCGGTGAAATATTCCGGCAAGCTGCCGATCACCTCGACCTGGCCACGTGCCAGCCCGATCTCTTCTTCGGCCTCGCGCAGAGCGGTTTCAATTGGCGAGGCGTCACTCTGCTCCATGCGGCCTCCCGGAAAACTCACTTGTCCGGCATGATCGGTCAGATGGGCGGCACGCTGGGTAAACAACAGCGTCGGCTGCTCCTCATGCATGACGATGGGAATCAACACCGACGCCGGCGTTACCGGCTTGCCCTGCGGTTGTTGCGCCATACGCAGCACGGTCTGCCCATCCATATGCTCGGGATGCCATTCCGGCTGCTGCGCAAAGCGCTGACGCAGCCATGCCGCACTCATCCTGTCGGGCGCCAGTGCTGATTCGCCGGCAACCGCGTCAACTGGCAGCATCAGGGGATCGAAAGTCAACTTAACCAAGAAAATTCCTCTAACAATCTTTTTATCACTTTACCGCGATGACGGCGAATGACCTATCGTCGTCACAGATAATAACAATTAACGCAATTTTACTTCATGGCAACTATACCCAGGCGGCGATAACTTGCAGCAAGCACGCAAATGCAAAAAGGGGCGCCTGATGGCGCCCCTTTTTCATGCAATACCTATGCCTGCATAACAACGACTTACTCTGCTGCTGGTGCAGCCTTTGCAGTGTTGCGACGTTGTGGCAGTTTTTCCTTGATACGTGCCGACTTGCCGGAACGCTCACGCAGGTAGTACAGCTTGGCGCGACGGACATCGCCGCGACGCTTGACTTCGATCGAAGCGATCAGTGGCGAGTACAGTTGGAATGTACGCTCAACGCCTTCGCCGGAAGAAATCTTACGGACGATGAAGTTGGAGTTCAAACCACGGTTACGACGCGAAATCACAACGCCTTCGTAAGCCTGAGCACGCTTCCGCGTACCTTCAACTACGTTAACGCTGACGACGACTGTATCGCCTGGTGCGAATTCAGGGATATTCTTGCCGAGGCGGGCAATTTCTTCTTGCTCAAGTTGTTGGATCAAATCCATTTTTAGCTCCATATACCATCTTGCTGACGCCGTTTTGTGCTCGACTTTTGTGTCAGGCGCTGCTCAGTAGAGGATGGGGTTAAACATAGGCGGCCGGCTGGCCTCCTCTTGGTACTGCGTTACTACTGCATTACTACCTATTTACTACTAACTACAATAGGCCGGACACTCGCGCGCTCAACCTATATTCCGTAAAAACTTTTCATCGGCAGCACTTAGCAAACCGGCAGCGCGTATCTTTTGAATCAGATCGGGCCGCTTTTTTGCCGTGGCAGCCAACATCTGCTGACGTCGCCATTTTTCGATTTCGGCATGATGACCACCCATCAGGACCGGCGGCACCGCCACGCCTTCATACTGTTCCGGCCGGGTGTAATGCGGACAATCCAGCAAGCCGTTAACAAAACTGTCTTCGACCGCCGATGCACCGTCATTCAACACGCCCGGCAACTGCCGGATCACCGCATCCATCAAAGCCATCGCCGGTAATTCGCCGCCGGACAAAACGAAATCGCCGAGGCTGATTTCTTCATCCACGCAACGATCCAGCAAACGCTGGTCTACCGCTTCATAGCGTCCGCAAAGCAATACCAAACCAGGTTCGGTACGCAATTCCATGACACGTTGATGAGTCAGCGGCTGGCCTTGCGGCGACAGGTAGACTACTCTCGGTGCAGGTAGATTTTGTTGCAGCTGACGCGCCTTGGCTGCTTCAATCGCAGCTTCCAGCGGTTTCGCCAACATCACCATGCCAGGGCCGCCGCCGTAAGGCCGGTCATCCACGGTACGATGATTGTCGGTAGTGAAATCGCGTGGATTCCACAAGGCCAGCTCACATCTTTTTTGCTCAAACGCACGGCGGGTAACACCCGATTGCGTCAATGCTGCAAACATTTCGGGAAACAGTGTGACGACATCAAATTGCATACCGCGCACCTTTTTGTTTCGCTTGCGATCTTGTTTGCTGCTTTGGCTGCCTGGGTCCGAACTTAATAATCCAGTCCCCAGTCAACCGTGATTTTCTTCGCTTGCTGATCCACCGTCTTGACGAACTGCTCAACAAACGGAATCAACAATTCTGCTGCGGCCTTGTCCTTGCTCTGATCTGCGGCTGCCGGCACTGTAATCCGAAGAATCGGATGCGCACCGTTGTCCATCAAATCAGCGACCACTCCCAGATGCTCGCCCTGCAGATTCTCAACCACCAGGCCGATCAGATCGACCCAATAGAATTCATCATCCGCCAGCGCCGGGAAATGGCTGCGCGGTATATGCACCACACTGCCCTTCATGGCCTCAGCTGCATCGCGCCCTGCCACACCCATCAGGCGCGCCACAATGTCACCACTGTGATTTTTCGCCTGCATCATTTCGACATCGTGCAATTCCGGCGAATTCTGCCGGCCTAACCACCATGTCTTGGCGTGCAACAGTGCATCTGCATCCGCTGAATACGGTTTGATCCGCACCCAGCCATTAATACCGTAAGCGCCAGTAATGTAACCGACCACCACCAAGTCCGAGGGTAATGCAACTCCAGCTTGTGCTGTGGCCGACAAATTTACTGACGCGTTCAACGGATTCAAACTGCAGTATTAAGCAGCTTTTTTGGCAGCGTCAGCAACCAGACGTGCAACGGTCGGCGACAATTGCGCGCCAACACCTTGCCAATGCGTCAGGCGATCCTGAGCAATACGGAAAGTCTCTTCTGCACCGGACGCTACCGGATTGTAAAAACCGATACGTTCGATGAAGCGACCGTCACGGCGATTGCGCGAATCAGTAGCTACGATGTTGTAAAAAGGACGCTTCTTTGCGCCACCACGGGATAAACGAATAACGACCATAATGTTTCCAAAAAGTGTTCGAACACGGAAAAAGCCGCAA
>NZ_DATMRK010000056.1:0-19235 GCF_035566375.1 Collimonas sp. | reverse complement strand
CTGACCCCACATGACGGATTCGGAGAAAGACAGAGCGCACTGGGTGGTTTTGTTCTTTTTAACGATGAGGCAGCTACTCCGTGGCCCGCTAAGTGGGGTCAGAGTGAAGTTTCTGCAAAAAAGCGCGCAGAAAGTTCACTCCGACCCCAGTTAGCTGCGTTGGTTAGTTAAGCGCAGCCGGGCAAGGGCGTTATCGTGTGCTTTACGGACGATCGTCCGGGCCGCCGTGGTGAAAGCCGCGATGGCCGAAACGATGCTGTTCCATTTTCTTGAAATGCTCGTCAAAGACCTTTTGCTGCACAGGCGTCAACACCGCATAAAACTCCTTGACCGCTGCGCTATGCTCGGCCAGGCGCGCTTCAGCGCGTTTCAGGAATTCCATCTGATGCTCCATCCGTTCAGGGGCGGTTTGCTTGGCCCATTCTTCCTTGCTCGGGCGTTGTGGCGCACCGGCTGGACCGACCGGCTTGATCTTGCCAGTGAATGTTTGCCATGCAGCTTCCTGGGCCGGGGTGATTTTCAAATCGTCATGCAGTTTAGCCTGGCGTTTTGCCATCTTTTCGGCAAATTTTGCCTGTTGCTCCGGCGTAGGCGCCTGGCGGCCATTGGCGCCGTCGGCTTGCGCGTAGACGGTCACGCCCATGGCGGCAAAACTCAGTGCGGTCACCCCAATCAGCAGTTGTTTGCGAAGCTTGAACATAGTGAATCCTTCCATGAATATAAGTGCAATCCGCACAACTGGCATTGGAACGCGCTGGTGTATCGCAGGTTTGTCATGGGGGTATGGCTTTGTATCGCCGTGTATGGGGCCAAGTTTGCTTTGTATCTTAAAGTGTCTATGGAGCTGGCAGATATGCCAATATACAAATTACTATCGTCTTTCTTGTGCCGACTTGCCATAATCCTAGAAACTTCAAGCACTTACCAACTATCAGGGATTGCACGCATTGAATATTTCGTCATTCATCACTAAGATTTCGTTTTTTCGATTGGCCGCGCTGCCGGTCCCACTGCAGTTACTAGGACATCATTGATATGGAAACTGCTGCTCACATACTGGTGGTCGACGACGACCACGAAATCCGCACCTTACTGGCCGAATACCTGGACGCCAACGGCTTCCGTACCTTGATGGCGACCAATGGCAGCGACATGCGCAAGGTCTTGTCGGAGGCACGGGTCGATCTGGTGGTGCTGGATCTCACCTTGCCGGGAGAGGACGGCCTGACCTTGTGCCGCAACCTGCGCGCCGATTCGAATATCCCGGTGATCATGCTGACCGCACGCGGCGAACCGCTGGATCGCATCCTCGGCCTGGAAATGGGCGCTGACGACTATTTGTCGAAGCCGTTCGAGCCACGCGAATTGTTTGCCCGCATCCGCAGCGTCTTGCGCCGCACCCAGGCACTGCCGCCGAACATGGCGTCGCCGGAAGCCCAGCAAATTCAGTTCGGGCGCTGGACGCTGGATCTGATCGCGCGTCATCTGGTCAATAGCGAGGGTCTGGTGGTGGCTTTATCGGGCGCCGAATATCGCATTCTCAAAGTGTTTCTGGATCATCCGAACCGGGTCCTGAACCGCGATCAATTGCTGGAACTGACTCAGGGACGCGAATCGGATCCTTTCGATCGTTCGGTCGACATCCAGATCAGCCGCTTGCGCCAAAAACTGGGCGATGACGCCCGTACCCCGGTGATCATCAAAACGGTGCGTAACGAAGGTTATGTGCTGGCCACCACGGTGACGGTGGAGTCGTGATGCGAACGTGGTCTCGAGTAGTGGCAGCTGCCTGTTAGAACCAGTATGAGAATACCGTTCGTGAGAAATTTTTTTGGCTCGGTGGCCAATCGGGTGTTCCTGATCTTGCTGGCGGGGATTCTGGTGGCCGCTGCCACTACCAGCTGGCTGGCCGACAACGAGCGACGCAAGGCTTTCAAGGAATTTTATGAGTTTCGGATTGCCGAGCGGGTCGAACAGATCGTTTTTTCGCTAGACAACGTCAGCCCTGACATGCGTTCCGTGGTGCTGCAGACCAGTGAAAATTTTGGCCTGGAAGCCAGCATGGTCAAGGATACCGAAAATTCCCCGAATGACAATCCGTCGCTGACTGCTCTTCTAAAGGCAAGGCTGGGCAGCGATCGCAACGTGGTGGTGGATAAACAAAGCAATTGCAAGTTGCACACGCGCAGAGGGCTGGATTTTCGTCGGGTTGAAGAATGCCAGGTGGTCTACGTCAGTCTCAAGGACGGCACACTGCTGAAGCTGAAGCTGCGCATGATGCGTGGACCTGGAGGGCCGCCAGGCCGGCCGCCGGGCATGCCTTATCTGTCGCCTTATTTCGGGCTGTTTCTGCTGCTGATCGGCGCGCTGGCATTTTTTGTCGCCAAAATGACAGCGCGGCCGATCAAGGATCTGGCGGTTGCCGCCGGTGAGCTGGGGCGCGATATCGATCGGCCGCCGCTGGATGAAAGCGGGCCGACCGAAGTGCGCCAGGCTGCGACTGCTTTCAACGCCATGCAAGCCCGTATCAAGCGCCAGATCCAGCATCGTACCCACATGCTGGCGGCGATTACCCATGATTTGCAAACGCCGTTGACCAGGTTGCGTTTGCGCCTGGAAAAAGTGGGCGAGGAGGAGTTGCGGCGCAAGCTTCTGGAAGATCTGGCGGTCATGCAGAGCATGGTGCGCGAGGGTCTGGATCTGGCGCGCAGCATGGATTCGGCGGAGGCGATGCAGAAGCTGGATATCGATTCCTTGCTGGACAGCGTTTGTGCCGATGCGGTCGATGCGCGGCAGGACGTTACGCTGGAAGGACGCACGCGAGCATCGATCATGGCGCAGCCAAATACCTTGCGGCGCTGCCTGACCAATCTGGTCGATAATGCGACCAAATATGGGCGTTATGCGCGCTTGCATGTGACGCGGGAAGGCGCCGATATCGTGATCAGGATCCGCGATGGCGGGGTGGGGATTCCTGCTGAATTGCTGGAGACCGTGTTTGATCCGTTTTTCAGGATGGAGACTTCGCGTTCGCGGGATACCGGGGGGACGGGGCTGGGGCTGACCATTGCGCGCAATATCGCTGAAAACCATCGGGCTACGCTGGTGTTGCGTAATCATCCTGAGGGTGGGTTGGAGGTTACTTTGCGCTTGCCTGCGCTGAATGGGATTTGATCGAGTCTGAGCAACACCAACACGGTCCCTGAATGAAAAAAGACATGCGTAAAGCATGTCTTTTTTGTTGGTCGCGATCAGCTGCAATTAATCAATAAGGAGCGTAATCCGGCGGCGGACCATAATTACCCCGTTGCGGCGGGTAGTAATCAGGCGGCACCGAGTATTGCGGAGGCGGTGCATACTGACGACGATTATTTGCATAGCCGCCGGCAACCGGAACCTGATTGCCCTTGGCGTACATGCATTGGGTATAGACATTGTTGTACTGGCGCTGCATGCCATAGCTGCTGCGTGCAGCCGAGTCGCCGGCAACCGAGCTGCCTGCCAGCAAGCCGACGCCGCCGCCAATCGCCGCACCAGCGCCGGCACGGCCGGTGGCCGCACCGATCAAGGCGCCTGCCGTTGCACCGATCAAAGTCCCGGCTACTGCTGTGCCTGCTGCATTGTCAGCTGCCGCCTGCGGCGCATACGGTCCTACTCGTTCCTGGGCCGCACGCTGACAGACTGCTTCGTCGTTGCGGAACTGTTCATAGCTTTTGCCGGCGCCTGGCAGCGCCATCACATTCGGGCCGGCCGGCGCCGTAACGCAGCCGGACAGGAGGACGGCCATCGAGGCCGCGATTACCTTGGTAGTTCCTTTTATTCCGTTCATTCCGTTCATCATCACACACCGCCTTATCTAGGTTGATCTTGGTCCGGCATTACCTTCATCCAGCCTTTGGGGCAGCGCGGGATCTGCGGATAGTAGCCAGCCGGACTAGGGCAGTAATACGCATAGTTCGGTTCTTTTTCTATATAGGTTTGCGGTTCAGGCGCAACGTAGACCGGCGGCGGCGCGTAATACACCGGTGGCGGCGCGTAGTACACCGGCGGCGGGCCCCAATACAGCGGTCCGCCTATGGTGACACCGAAGCGCGGGCCGTAGAAACCGCCATGGCCGTAATAACCGTACGCAAAACTGGCTGAGCTGGTGACCATCAGGCCGGCAGCAGCAAGTACCAATAGAGCAATTTTCTTCATGGTATATCCCACACATTTATCAGTTATCTAAGAGTAATCCTGGCTGGGCGCCAGCGCCAAAAGGAGTTACTTCTGGTTGCAAATGTTGGCGTCAAGATCAATCATTTTAACTCTTTGATACAAATCAGCCGATGGGAATGAATCAAGCCAGGGAATTGGTGCGGGAGGGCGGGAATTTCCGAAAGCATGGCTATCAGGAAATTCCCTGTTGGAGGTGATCAATAAGGTGATCAATAAGGCGGTCGCCTCAGGTTGCTGTTGGCCGGGTCGCTTCTTCCAGGCTGAGTATCGACTGCGCAATGTTTTCGGTGGTCGCCAGCGTGTTGATGACGCCGGTGCGCAAGGCGCCGAGCACGGCCGTGGTTTTGGTGTTTTCGCTGGCGATTGCGATGACGTTGGGAATCCGTTGCAGATCGGCCAAAGTCAGGCCGAGCACACGCGCCTGCATCGGCGTTTCTGTCAGCTTGCCGTTCATGTCGATGAAATCGTAGCCCATCATGTCGCCCACCGCGCCGTAGCTTTTCACCTGGGCGATTTCTTCCGGAGTAAACCAGCCCATGCGTACCATATTGCTGTCTTCATTGATGTCGCCGATGCCGATCAGCGCGATGTCGGCGCGGCGCGCCTTGTCAAGCGTCTGCTTGACGGTGTCGTTGGCCAGCAGGCTGGCGCGTACCTGCGGATCGCTCACCAGCGCCGGCGCGTACAAGGTTTCGCTTTCGCCGCCGAAGCGCGCCGCCAGCCGGCGGCAGATATGATCGGCGTTCATGGTTTCACCGCCGCGATAAGAGCCGCCGATGGCGCAGACGAAGGTGGAGGAACGTTGCATCGACGAGATCGCATGCTCGGAAATGGCGCTGATATTGCGGCCCATGCCGACTGCCACAATCGCGCCGTTGACCAATATCCGGTCGAGATGGCTGGCCACCAGGCCCGCCAGCAGCTCGCGTTGCTTGTCCTGATCCTTGTGGTTGATCGATACAATCGCGCGCTCGATACCGAAGCGCGAAGTCAGCTCCTGCTCCAGCTGGCTGGTGTCGCGCGGATGATGGCGTACGCGGATTTCGACGATGCCTTCTTCCTGGGCGCGCTTGAGCATGCGGCCGACCGTGGCGCGCGAAATGGAAAAGCGCTTGGACAAGTCTTCCTGGGTTAGTCCATCGACATAATAAAGCGTGGCTAATCGGGTGAGCTCGTCAGTGGCCATGTATTTCCTTTCGTGGGTATTCATAGTGCTGGGCAAGGGCGCTGCCGATCCTGGTTAAATCCTGTTTCAAGGTTTGTCGTCGTCGTTGTCGTTATTGTTATTGTTGCGATTCTGCAGCGCGTGTTCGTATTCTTCGATTCTTTTCAGCTTGGGTTGTGAATTGCCGCCCATAAATTCCGATTCCAGCCATTTGTCGACAATGGCCTTGGCCAGTTCGGCGCCGACCACGCGCGAGCCGATCGTGATGATTTGCGCATCGTTGCTCTTGCTGGCGCGTTCGGCCGAATACGTGTCGTGACATTGCGCAGCGCGTACCCCAGGCACCTTGTTGGCCGAGATGGCCATGCCGATACCGGTCCCGCACAGCAGGATCGCCCTGGCAAATACACCTTGCCTGACTTGCTCCGCCACGGCGAAAGCAATATCGGGGTAAATCACAGGCTCCGTATCATGCGTGCCGAAGTCGGTGACGTCAAGCTGCTGCGCCAGCAGATGCCGCTTGATGATTTCCTTCAACTCAAAAGCGGCTTCGTCGCAACCAATCGCAATTTTCATATTCAAGTCCTTGGGATGTCTCTTACGTTAACTTTTAACTTACTTGCAGTCTTGCATGAGAAAATACTCATCAATGAACTTATTCTCAATCGTCGACATAAAACTGTCAAGCGCTATCATTTCTGTTGTTTATCTATGTAAATGATAGATAGGGAGGGCTTTAAAATGAAAATATTGAAAAATAAATAAGGTAAAAATAAATTGACAGGACAAAAAAAGCTTTGCTACACTCGATCCACATTGAGAAATTGCTCAGCATAGAGCAAATGAATAAACCGGAGACACAAGTTGAGCGAATTTCTTCTTGAGGCGTCCGCTGTGCGAAAGTCGTTTGACGGCGTTCGCGCACTGGAAGATGGGCGGTTAAAGCTGCGGCGCGGCACGGTGCATGCATTGTGCGGTGGCAATGGGGCCGGCAAATCGACCTTCCTGAACATCCTGATGGGCATCACGCAACGCGATGGCGGCGAGATCCTGCTGAAGGGGGAAAGCGTAGCGTTCAGCTCGCCGGCGTCGGCGCTGGAAAATCGCATCGCCATCATCACTCAGGAACTGTCGCCGATTCCCGGCATGACCGTGGCCGAAAACCTGTATCTTGGCCGCGAACCGCGCAGAGCCGGGATTTGCGTCGATTTCAAGGCGCTCATCCGGCGTGCCGCGGAATTGCTGGAGCGCCTGCAATTTCCCATCAATCCGCGCGCCGTCATGTCTAGCCTGAGCCTGGCGCAGATCCAGTTGGTCGAGATAGCCAAGGCCTTCAGCCATGACTGCGACGTCATGATCATGGACGAGCCGACCTCGGCCATCGGCGAGCGTGAGACCGAAGTGCTGTTCCAGGCGATCCGCAGCCTGACCGAACAGGGCGCCGGCATCATCTATGTTTCACATCGCCTTTCCGAAATATTCCAGATCGCCGATGAATACACGGTATTCCGCGACGGCCGTTTTGTCGACAGCGGTTATATAGCCGATATCGAGCGTGGTTATCTGGTCAGCACCATTGTCGGTCGGCAGCTAAGCAGCAGCGAAAAAGTGCGGCGCACTATAGGGCCGCCGCTGCTGCAAACCAGCAAGCTGAGCCGGCATGGCGAATTCAACGACATTTCATTGACCGTGCATCAGGGCGAAATACTCGGCATCTACGGCTTGATGGGCGCCGGCCGCAGTGAATTCCTGAATTGCATCTACGGCCTGACGCGGCCGGATGCGGGCGAGGTCAGCCTGGCGCAGAAAAAAATGCCGGTCGCCGATCCCGCTGCCAGCATCCGCGCCGGCGTCTCGCTGGTGACCGAGGACCGCAAAGAGACCGGTCTGGTGCTGTCGGGTTCGGTACGCGACAACGTTGCGATGGCGGCCTATAAGCGCCTGTCCTGGCTATCGCTGATCGATAAGAGCAAGGTGCAAGCTTTGCTGGCGGCGATGGTTGAGCGGATGCGCATCAAGATTAGTTCGGTGGCCTTGCCGGTGTCTTCCATGAGCGGCGGCAATCAGCAGAAAGTGGTGCTGGCGCGCTGCTTCTCGACCAATCCGGTCTGCTTGCTGTGCGATGAACCGACGCGCGGCATCGATGAAGGCTCCAAGCGGGAGATCTACAAAATACTCGATGAATTCGTGCAGCAGGGCGGCGCTGCGCTGGTGGTGTCTTCAGAAGCGCAGGAAATTCTCGACGTCAGCGATCGCATCGCGATATTCAAGTCAGGGCGGTTGTTCGCATTAATCGACGGCCATACCTCAACCCAGGAAGAACTTTTGCATCTGGCCTCATGATGAATACACAAACCACAACTCTGCAAGCAACGCGCCGTTTCGGCGTCGTCGATCTCAAGCAGTTATATACCCGCTACGGCATCGTTGCCGCCCTGATTTTGTTGTGCGCGGTGCTGTCCTTCTCCAATGAATATTTCATGACCTGGGGCAATTGGACCGACATCCTGCGCCAGACCGCCATCAACGGCATCCTGGCGATAGGCATGACGTATGTGGTGCTGACCGCCGGCATCGATTTATCGGTCGGCGCGATCCTGGCGTTTGCCGGGATTGTCAGCGCCGGCCTGGTGACCGGCGATCAGCCGCACAGCATTGCTTTCGGCGTGACGGTTGGGCTGGCGGTCGGCGCTTTGCTGGGCGCGGTCAACGGCTTGCTGGTGGCGCGGCTGTCGGTGCCGCCTTTTGTCGCCACGCTGGGCATGCTGAGTGTGGCGCGCGGCTTTACCTATATCTACAACGGCGGCACGCCGGTCTCGGATTTGCCGGACGGCTACCTGGCCATCGGCGGCGGTTATCTCTTGCAGATCCCGGTGGCGATCCTGATTTTCGCGGCGGTGATCGGCGTCTTCTGGTTCATCCTGCGCTACACCACCTACGGCCGCTATATCTACGCGGTGGGCGGCAATATCAAGAGCGCCAAGACCAGCGGCATCGCCACCGGCAAAGTGGTGTTTTCGGTGTATGTGGTGAGCGGCCTGCTGGCCGGCCTGGCCGGTGTCTTGCTGGCTGCCAGGACCACCGCCGCTTTGCCGCAAGCCGGCATGTCCTACGAACTCGACGCGATTGCCGCGGTGGTGATCGGCGGCACCAGCCTGTCGGGCGGCGCCGGTTCCTTGGGCGGCACGGTGATCGGTGCGCTGCTGATCGGCGTCATCAATAACGGTTTGAATCTGTTGGGCGTGTCTTCTTATTATCAGCAGGTGATCAAGGGCGTCATCATCGTGGTGGCGGTTCTGCTAGATGCTTCCCGCAAGAAGCAGTAAGTGTTGTTGTTCTTATCCTCGTATTCACTAGTCCGCGTAAAGAAACAATATAAATATTCAGGAGATTTAGACAATGATGTCATTGAAAAAAATCGTGTTGGCGCTGGCGGTGGTTACTGCCGCCGGTTCCGTCACTTCCGCCATGGCGCAGGCGACCAAGCCGATTCGCGTCGGTGCTGCAGTGTATGGCCTCAAGGGCGAGTTCATGCAGATGTGGAGCAAGGCGCTGAAAGAACATCCGGCGGTCAAGGACGGCTCGGTGCAGGTCACGGTGTTTGACGGTAATTACGATGCGCTGACCCAGAGCAACCAGTTCGACACCATGATCACGCAAAAATACGACGCCATCATTTTTGTGCCGATCGACCTCAAGGCTGGCGCTGCGGCAGTTGCCAAAGCCGCCGCCGCGCATATTCCGGTGATCGGCTCCAACACGCGCGTCTCGGGCGATCAGTTGACTTCGTATGTCGGCAACGACGACGTGGTGGCGGGCCGGATGGAAGCCGAGTCGCTGGTCAAGTCTATCGGCGGCAAAGGCAATATCGTGATTATCGAAGGCCCGATCGGACAATCGGCGCAGATCGAACGCGCCAAGGGCAATCAGCAGGTGCTGGATAAATATCCGGATGTCAAAGTGATCGCCCGCAAAACCGGCAACTGGTCACGCGCTGAATCCTTGAGCCTGATGGAAAACTGGCTGACGGCTTATCCCGGCAAGATCAACGGCGTGATCGGCCAGAACGATGACGAGGCCTTGGGTGCGGTACAGGCCATCAAGTCGAAACGGATAGATTTGAAAACCATCCCGGTGGTCGGCATCGACGGCATCGCGGATGCCATCGCGGCAGTCAAGCGCGGCGAAATGATTACCTATTTCCAGGATTCGCAGGCACAGGCGCAAGGTGCGCTGGATGTGGCTTTGCGTGCGGTCAAAGGTCCGTCGTACAAGCCGCGTTCCGAAATCTGGAGCGAGTATGCGGGGCAAATGCCGTGGGGTGACGGCAGCAGCAAATCCTATACTGTACCGTGGACTGAAATCACGCCAGCCAATGCCGAGACCTTCCTGAAAAAAGTGAAAAAATAGGGCTCGCTTGCAACATGGGTGTTGAACCTGGGCTTGGATAGCTGGATGCAACGCCCTTCATCGTCAAGGGAACAGCATGATGGAACAAATGAAACGCGGTTTTGATCTGAGCGGCAAGGTGGCGATAGTCACCGGCGCCGCCAGCGGCATCGGCCTGGCGGTAGCGGAATTGTTCGCCGATTGCGGCGCCCATGTGGTGCTGCTGGATCTGCATCCGTCAGTTGCCGAACTGCCGGCCCGCCTGAGTGGCGGCGTCGGCGGTGATGGCGCCGGGCAGCATATGGCGCTAACCCTGGACGTGAGCGATGCGACGGCAGTGCTTGCGGCAATCGGACAAGTGGTGCAGCGCTTTGGCAAGATCGATATCCTGATCAACAACGCCGGCCTGGCCCTGCTGGAGCCAGCGCTGGAACTGTCGGAAGCGGATTGGGATAAAACCATGGCGGTCAATCTGAAGGCGCCGTTTATCCTGGCCCAGGCTGCGGGCAAGCATATGATAGAGCGTGGCTACGGCCGCATCGTCAATCTGGCGTCGCAAGCCAGCGTCATCGCGCTGGAGCGTCATGTGGCTTATTGCGCTAGCAAGGCGGCTCTGGTCGGCATGACCAAGGTGCTGGCTCTCGAATGGGCGGCGCATGGCGTGACTGTCAACGCCGTGTCGCCCACAGTGGTCGAGACCGAACTGGGGAAAAAAGCCTGGGCCGGGGCGGTTGGTGCGGCGATGAAGGCCAAGATTCCCACTGGCCGTTTTGCCCGGCCGGAGGAAGTCGCTGCTCTGATACTGTATCTGGCGAGCGATGCTGCGGCCATGATCACAGGCGAGAACATCCTGATTGATGGCGGCTATAGCGCGCAATAATCCAGAAAGAGGACCAATATGAACCGAGTGATCAACAATCCCGATATGGTGGTGGAAGACATGCTGCGCGGCATACTTGCTGCGCATCCGGAACTGCAAGTGTCAGCCGATAATCCACGCGTCATCCGCCATGTTGCCGCTGCCGAACGCGGACGAGTGGCCATCGTCACCGGCGGCGGCTCTGGCCACGAGCCGGCTTTCATCGGCTATGTCGGCCGCCATATGGTAGATGCGGTGGCGGTCGGCGAGGTGTTTTCTTCACCTACCGCAAAGTCGTTTTTCGATGCCTTTAAAGCTGCCGACGGCGGCGCCGGCGTGGCTTGCCTGTACGGCAATTACGCCGGCGACAATATGAACGTCAAGATGGCGATCAAGCTGGCTGAGCGTGCCGATATCCAGGTCAAAACCGTGGTGGCCAACGATGACGCCGCCTCCGCCTCGCTGGAAGAACGCAGCAAGCGGCGCGGCGTCGCCGGCGAGATCGTCATGTGGAAGGTGGGGGCGGCCAGGGCTGCGCAAGGCGGCACGCTGGATCAAGTCATCGCGGCTGCGCAAAAAGCCATAGACAACACGCGCTCGATAGGAGTGGGCCTGTCGGCTTGTACCATTCCGGCAGTCGGCAAGGCGAATTTCAGCATTAAACATGGCGATATGGAAGTCGGCATCGGCCATCATGGCGAGCCGGGAGTATCGGTGCAGCGCGTGCTGCCGGCGCGCGATATGGCGCGGATGATGGTGGATGCTCTGTTGCCGGATCTGCCGTTTGTGCGCGGCGATAGCGTCTCTATCTTGCTGTCAGGACTGGGGGCGACGCCGTTGATGGAGCAATACATCTTGTATGCCGACGTTGCTGAATATTTAAACGAAGCCGGCGTCAAGGCCAGTTATTCGTTCGTCGGCAATCTGTTTACCTCGCTCGAAATGATGGGCGTGACCTTGACCCTGACCCGTCTTGATCCCGAGCTGGATGCCTGCATTGCTTACCCTTGCAGCAGCATCGGACTGACCGTTGGAGAAAAAACATGACAGCAATTGCAGCGAAAGCGGAGGACATCAGCGTCGATATGCGACATGCCGGGTGGGTAGTCAAGGACCTGATCGATACCATCAACACCAATCGCCAGTATCTGAGCGAAATCGACGGCGCCATTGGCGATGGCGATCATGGCATCAACATGAGCAAGGGTTTTTCCCAATGCGGCGAGCGGATTGCCGCACGCGGCGAAACGCCTTCCCTGGCGCTGGCCTTCGACGATCTTGCCATGACCTTGATGGAAGGCATAGGCGGCTCCATGGGGCCGCTGTATGGCAGTTTCTTTCTCAGCATCGCCGAGACATTGGAAGGCCATCAAAAGCTGGACAAAACGCTGTTCCTGACAGCCTTGAGCGCCGGCATAGATGCGGTTCAAACCATAGGCGAGGCCAAGGTCGGCGACAAGACTTTGATGGATACGCTGGCGCCGGCCCGCAGCGATTATCAACAGGCATTGGATCAAGACCGTTCGTTTCAGCAATGCCTGGAGGCGTTGGCGGCGGGAGCGCAGCGCGGCATGCTGTCGACGCGCGATCTGCAGGCTCGTATCGGCCGCGCCAGCCGTCTCGGCGAACGCTCGATCGGGGCGCTCGACGCCGGGGCTTGCTCTTGCTATCTGATACTCGACAGCATCGCCAGGTCGTTGACGTTTGCGCTTGAAACTGGCGCCAGTAAATAACCACGGAGACGAAATGAAATTCCACGACCAGGATATGCTCGCGGTGGTTTGCCACGCGCCGCAGGATTATCGTTTGCAACGGGTCAAGCGACCGGCCGCTGGCCCGGATGAAGTGGTGATCAAGATCGCCTCTTGCGGGATCTGCGCCGGCGATTGCAAATGTTATGCTGGTGCGGCGCGCTTCTGGGGCGACCAGGAAAAAAACAAACTATCGTATGTCAAGCCGCCGGTCATTCCCGGCCACGAATTCTGGGGCCATGTAGTCGAAGTGGGCGAGGGTGCGGCAGAGCATCACGGCGTCAAGGTCGGCGATCGCGTGATCGCTGAGCAAATCGTGCCCTGCGGTAAATGCCGTTACTGCAAGACCGGTTATCGCTGGATGTGCGAGGTGCATGACGTCTACGGTTTTCAGCGCGACGTCGCCGAGGGCGGCATGGCGGATTTCATGCGCTTGTCGAAGCGCGCGGTGGTGCATAAGATCCCGGACAGTATCGGCTTTGAAGATGCGGCGATTACCGAACCTTTGTCATGCGCGATACACGCGGTCAACCGCGGCGACATCCAGCTCGACGACGTGGTGGTGATCGCCGGCGCCGGCACCCTGGGTTTGCTGATGATCCAGGTGGCGCACCTGAAGACGCCGAAGAAACTGATCGTGATCGACATGGTAGATCAGCGCCTGGAGCTGGCCAAGACTTTCGGCGCCGATGTCGTGATCAATCCCGGCAAACAAGATGCCGAGGCAATTATCCGTTCGCTTACCGGCGGTTATGGTTGCGATGTCTACATTGAAACTACCGGCGCACCGATTGGCGTGACGCAAGGCTTGAACATGATTCGCAAGCTGGGACGGTTTGTCGAGTTCAGCGTGTTTGGCAAGGACACCACGGTCGATTGGTCGATCATCGGCGAAGAGAAAGAACTGGACTTGCGCGGCGCTCACCTGAGCGCGGACTGTTATCCGGTAGCGATCGATTTGCTGGCGCGCGGCCTGGTCACTTCCAAAGGCATCGTTACCCATACTTTCGCTCTGTCGGAATGGGAGCAAGCGATCAAGGTGGCGGCATCCATGGACTCAATCAAGGTGCTGCTGAAGCCGGACGCTTAGCCAGGCGTCGCTGCATGACCAGCGACTGCTGAGCTATTCTATAATCTGGCGATACCCATGTTGACAGGTGATAGAAATGAAGCAGCCATCCGCACAGCAGCAATCCTCGCTCCAGGGCGTCAAGGTGATCGAGCTCGGCACCTTGATTGCCGGCCCGTACGCCGCCAGCCTGCTGGGCCAGTTCGGCGCCGAGGTGATCAAGATCGAAGCGCCGGGCGATGGCGATCCGCTGCGCAAATGGCGCAAGCTGCACAACGGCACTTCGCTCTGGTGGTATTCGCAAAGCCGCAACAAGAAGTCGGTGACGCTGAATTTGAAA
The DNA here is from genome assembly GCF_035566375.1 of Collimonas sp. Taxonomy (GTDB): domain Bacteria; phylum Pseudomonadota; class Gammaproteobacteria; order Burkholderiales; family Burkholderiaceae_D; genus Collimonas. Next base: position 5,444 of record NZ_DATMRK010000056.1, on the reverse strand, counting down.
TCCGAACAGGGCCAGCAGATCGTGCGCGATCTGGTCAAGGATGCCGATATCGTGATCGAGAATTTTCGTCCCGGCACCTTGGAAGGCTGGGGGCTGGGCTGGGAGGCATTGTCGAAGATCAATCCCAAGCTGATCATGGTGCGGGTCTCCGGTTATGGCCAGGATGGCCCGTATCATGCGCGTCCCGGGTTTGCTGCGATTGCCGAATCGATGGGCGGCTTGCGCAACCTGGCCGGTTATCCGGACCGGCCGCCGGTGCGGGTTGGCGTCAGCATCGGCGACACGCTGGCGTCGCTGTATGGTGTGATCGGTGCATTGCTGGCGATGCATCATCTGAAGGCGAACGGCGGCCAGGGCCAGTTCATCGACATCGCTTTGTACGAAGCGGTATTCGGCGTGATGGAAAGCCTGATCCCGGAATATGCCGAGTTCGGTTTCGTGCGCGAGCGCACCGGCGCCAGCTTCCCCGGCATTTCGCCATCCAGCACCTATCCATGTTTAGGCGACGAACGTGGCGAACACTACGTCATCATCGCCGGCAACGGCGACAGCATCTTCAAACGCCTGATGCACGCTATCGGTCGCAGCGATCTGGCCGAAGATCCGCGCCTGGCGCGCAACGACGGCCGGGCGCAGCATAACGACATGCTTGATGCGGCAATCACCGCATGGACTTCGCAACACGCTCTGGAACATGTGCTGCAAGTGCTGGAACAGGCCGACGTACCGAGCAGCAAGGTGTATACCGCAGCGGATATTCACCAGGATCCGCATTTCCGCGCGCGCGACATGATCCAGCAGCATATGCTGCCGGATGGCCAGCCGATAGACTTGCCAGGCATCGTACCTAAACTCTCGGCAACGCCGGGCCAGACCAACTGGGTAGGGCCGGAACTGGGGCAGCATACGGCAGAGGTGCTGGCGACGATAGGCAGAAGCGCGGAGCAGATCGCGCTTCTGCGGCAGCAGGGCGTGATCTGACCCCAGATGACTCTGATCTCAGGTTTTTGACGTGGGCAGATTAATGCTCACCTTTAATCCATACGGTGAGATGTTGCGAGCGTGCTGCAGTTCGAGCTTGCCATGCAGCCTTGCTACGATCGACTTAACGATGGAAAGTCCGAGGCCGGAACCGTCCTGGTCACTGCCCAGCACCCGGTAAAAAGGATCGAATACACGTTCGCGCTCGGCTTCTTCAATCCCAGGCCCGCTATCTTCCACCTCGATGCTGACCAGGCCGGGCTGGCTGCGCACGCGTAGTTCGACATTACCGCCTGGCGGCGTGTAGCGGACCGCGTTATCGAGCAGATTGCGCAGCAGGGCGACGATATCGACTTCCTGCGCTACCAGCGTGATTTCGGTATCAGCTTCGACGCCGATGTCGATCTGCCTGGCTTGCGCCAGCGGCAAGCTGTCCTCCACCACTCGCCGCAGCACTGCTTGCAAGGAAACCGGGGTCAGTTGAGTCAGTTGAGCAGCGCCGGTATTTTGCGAGCGGGCCAGCGTCAGCAATTGTTCCAGCAAGGCTTTGCTGCGATTCAAACCTTGCCGCAATGGCAGCAAGCGCGCTTTCGATGCCGGCGAAAGATCGGTTGCGGCCAGATTTTCCGCTTGCAGCGACAACGCCGTCAGCGGCGAGCGCAACTCGTGCGCGGCGTCGGCAAGAAAGCGCCGCTGCGTATCCATATTGTCGGCAACCCGCCGCAGCAGGCGATTGATCGAGCCGATCAGCGGCCGGATTTCATCCGGCACCTGTTGTTCGGCGAGCGGACGCATATCCTGGTCGTCGCGCCGGTCGACTTCCTGCGACAGTCTTTTAATCGGCCACAACATGCTGCGCACCATGGCGCTGACCAGGGCTATCAATACCGGGATCAGCACCATGAACGGCATCACGGTTCGCAAGCCGCTGTCACGGGCGATTTCATCGCGCACTGCAGTTTGCTGGCCCACCGCCAGCCGCTGGCCGGATGCGGTGGACTGCACAAACAAACGCCACGGCACATGATCCACTTCAACCGTTTGCATGCCATCGGGCAGATCGTAGGACAGACGCAGGGCATCGTCGTCATCCTTGGCGGCCGCGGTTGCTGGCATTGCTGCCCTTGCCGGCGCTGCCGGCTCCGGAGTCAGGATCTGGACGATGACTTTCGATTCTTCGTCCTTCATTTCTCCTGTCGCACGACGGTTCGGCGTGGCCGGCGGCAAGTCGCGGCTAAGCACCAGCGCCGCTACCTGGCGTAACTGGTCGTCCTGCAGATCGTTGGCTTCATGGAAGGCCGAAAAAAAGGAAAATACACCGGCCGGCACCGCCATCGCCAGAATCACCAGAGACAGCCATAGCGATAGCCGGAATTGCAATGAACGGCTTAATCTTGCTTTGAAACCATCCATCCCAGCCCCCTGACATTTTTGATCGACGCCGCGCCCAGTTTTTTACGGATCGAATGAATCAGGAATTCCACCGCATTGCTCTCGACTTCTTCATTCCAGCCGTAGATGCGGTCTTCCAGTTCCTGGCGCGAGAGGATCGCTCCCGGTCTTAGCAACAGTGCGTGGAGCAGGGAGAATTCGCGCGCCGACAAGCGGGTGGCGACGCCGTCCGCCGTCACCTCGCGCGTGCTGGGATCGAGGGAGAGGGCGCCGTTACTCATCACCGGCTGGGCGTTGCCGGCCTTGCGCCTTACCACGGCGCGCATGCGTGCCAGCAATTCACCCATTTCAAATGGCTTGATCACGTAATCGTCTGCGCCCAGGTCGAGGCCGCCGATGCGGTCTTCGACGGCGTCGCGCGCGGTCACGATCAATACTGGCAAGGCGCTGCCTTGCTGCCGCAACTGGCGCAGCACGGCGAAACCATCTTGTTGCGGCAAGCCCAGATCAAGCAGCATCACGTCGTAGCTCTGGCTGGTCGCAGCACTCAAGGCTGCGCTGCCATCGTGGACCCAGTCGACGGCGTGGCTGGTGTCGCGCAACGCGGTCTGGACGGCATCGCCGATCATACGATCGTCTTCCACCAGCAATACCCTCATTCGTGTTCCTCTCCGTGGATCAAACTGCGTGTTAAACCATAGCTCTCGCTGATTCTACCTCGCAGTCAACTCATTTCAATATCCAGCCGCGGCGGATCAGCGGCGCCAACAAAAAGCGATGGATGGTGGAGGCGATTCGGAACAGCGGTTCGATAAACCATTTTGCGGCGCCCAGGCAGATTCCGGCGCTGAGCGCAGCGACCAACGCCGCGCCCAGCATGTCGAGCGGGAAGTGTACGCCCAGGTAGACCCGGGCCCACGCCATCGGCAGGCCGAGCAAGCTCAAGATCAAGCCGCTCTTGCGCAGGCTCGGGTGCAGCAGAAAACTGAAAGCCACGGACCATTGCAAGGTCAGATGATCGCTGGGAAACGAAGAATCGGCGCCATGCTCAAGAAAGTTAGTACCAAGGCCGAGCATGAACGGACGCGGATGCTGCCACAGCATGCCGATCAGCATACTCAGCGATAGGCCGACGATGCCGCAAACGGCGGCTTCCAGCATCAGCTTGCGGGTTTGCTCGCCACCGCGCAACCAGCCCAGCAACAGGCAAGCGGGAATCAGCAAGATGAGTTGTTCCGCGCACAACCTGGCGGCATTCAGCAAGAACGGGGAGGGATGGGCGCTGGCGTTGATCAGCAGAAATAGCGATTGATTCAGTTCTTCCATGGGGCCTTTGGCAATAGGTGCAAGATGTGCAATAGGTGCAAGATGTGCAATATGTGATCAAGCAGCGGGATCGGGCTCGCCGTTGGTGACAGTTGAACAACAGGATAGCTGGCGAGACTTAGCTGTTACTGAGGGGGAGGGGATACGCCGGATAATGCCGAAAAACAGGTTTCGGCTGGCGCCATGCAATTAAAAGGCGTGAAAAAAGCCGGCGCTGACTTCCGTCAGTGCCGGCTTTACTGATGCTGGGCTAAAGATATCAGAAACGGGTACGCATGCCGACTGCGAATTCGGTCTGGTTCTGGAAGCCGTTAGCCGATCCTACGCGATAGCCGTCGCTCAGTTTCATGTAGTCGGCAGCCAGATACAGCTCGGTACGTTTCGACAGATGGTAGAAAGTCGATGCGTACAGCGTTTTCTTCTTGCCGCTACCGGTAGCAGTTGCACCGCTGGCGTCAGCGTAGGCGTTCAAGGTGCTGGTTCCGGCTGCGTTGTAAGCAGCGTTCTCGGCCTTCATCACTTGATAGCCGACTTCATAATCGAACGAACCTTGCGGTGTGAACTTGGCCGACACGGTGTATGCATCATCCTTACGCTTGCCGAGTGCACCTTGCTCTGCCGTGTAGTGGAAGTAACCCGCATTCAAGCGCACCAGATCGAAAATGTAGCTGCCGCCAACCGAATAGGACTTGTGCTTTTCCAGGCTGGAGTCAATGCCGTTGCCAACGTCGGCCTGATTGATAAAGCCCGAAACGATGAAGTTGGAACCGTTATAGCCGATCGCTGCGGATTTGGTTGTATTGTGCGCGAACTGGCCGGCGACGTTACCGAACTGATAACCCAGGCCTGCCACCACGCCGTTATTGAATACTTTCTTCCAGGTCACGCCATTGTCGTAGCGCGTGCCAGTAGCGCTGCCCGAGTAGAAAATCAGTTGCTTGAAGTTGTTGTTGTTGGTGTAGCCGCCTTCTTCCAGGCCGAGCTTGGAACCGTAGGCGTCGCCGTAGACCTGGGAAAAATCGCGTGCCAGGGTGTTTTGGCGGCCCAGAACGATTTGGCCAAAAGTGGTGTCTTGCAAACCGACCCAGGCGTCGCGGTTGAACAATACGCCCGGTGTATCCATTTCGCCGGTGCCGACCACGAACTCAGCTTCCAGTTTGAAAACTGCCTTGAGTCCGCCGCCGAGGTCTTCAGCGCCGCGGAAGCCGATGCGGTTGCCGCTGAACCAGGCGACAGGAATGCCGGTCAGGCGATCGCCGGCCTTGTCAGCATGATTGACGGTGCTGATGGTGGCGTCGATCAGGCCATAGATAGTGACATTGGATTGTGCGTATGCTGCATTGACAGAGCCTATCGTCCCCAGAACTGCTAGCGCTAATAGCGACTTTTTCATTTTAATCTCCAGATATTTTTTAGTTGGATTTACTAATCGCGTAGATCAGTGGGCTAACTATAAAATTCGAAAGCTTACTAACGGCTTTCAGGAGGCTAAATGGCCGCTTGCAGGCTGTCGGTTTTGTGCCACAGCGAGGGAAAATAAATCTTGGTTTTGAAAGCTGTTAGTAAGCTTTGCGGGAGAGTGCTGTCATGCGCTTACTGTGCTAGTGCAGTGCTTCGCAAATAATGAACCTTCATAAACGGCGTCTTTTCGCGCCATGCGTCGTTGCAAATCCTCGCGATAGTCTAGCTATCGCTCCGGTTTGCGCCTAGCCTGACACGAAAATCCACCATTTCTGAAGTTCCAT
>NZ_DATMRK010000055.1:0-133942 GCF_035566375.1 Collimonas sp. | reverse complement strand
CTTCCCAAAATGGTGGAGAGGGCTGGATTCGAACCAGCGTACTCGTAAGAGGGCAGATTTACAGTCTGCTGCCATTAACCACTCGGCCACCTCTCCGCAGGGAACCCCAGATTATAGTAAAGCACCCTTTGAGTGTCAACTATGGAAATCGATTTCTTCTAAATATTTCTTAGTTTTTTTCAATTTCCCCGTCGAATCGCCATCGGGCCCGGCCGGAATCGGGAAAAAGCGCAAATACACTTCACCGGCCAAGGCGCGAGATGATATCAGAAACGCGTCTCGCGTGCAGCTCTTAGAAAACCATCGAGTATCGGCGTGCAATCCAGCAATTGCGGACCGCCAGCGCGATGGAATTCCGGATGCCATTGCAAACCCATGACGAAAGCTGCTTTGCGGTAACGTATTGCCTCAACGATATTATCGCTTCCAGAGATCGCCTCTACCGTCAGGTCACGCCCCAAATCCCGCACTGCCTGGTGATGGATGGAATTAACCACCCATTCGTTTTGCTCGCTGCCATGGCTGTTGAACAAAGTTGCCAAAGAGGAACCCGCTGGAAATTGAATCGCATGATGCAAGCGATCGTACTCGTCGTTCACGTGCTTGATCGAGGTCGGGACGTCGGTCGCGATGTCTTGATACAAGGTGCCGCCAAAGGCCACATTGATTAACTGGCAACCGCGGCAAATCCCCAGCACCGGCTTGCCCGCTTCGATAAATTCATGCAGCAGCTCCAGCTCGTACATGTCACGCACCCGGTCGCCGCCCCATTCCGGCCGGGTGGCGGCTTGTGCATAACTTTGCGGCGAAACGTCGGCGCCGCCTTGCAGCACCAGGCCGTCCAGATGCTTGGCGTAATCGCGCAGCCGGATTGAACTAGGGTGGACCAGGCCGTTGGTGTTGACGGTAGGAATCATGAACACCAGCACATTGCGCGACATGACCCACTGCGCGATCGACTCCTCCAGATATTGCAGAGTCCGCCCGCGCAAGCCTTTGGCGCCCTCTTCCGGATGAAATATCCGCGCTGAAATGCCGATCTTCAAGGTCCGTTGCATCATGCGCCGGCCAGCCTTGTCCGACAGCGCGCGGAAACGCGCCGCGATCAGCTTCCAGGTCTGCGGCCATGGCGGGCTATCGTCGTTGCCCGGGCCGGCCGCCCTGAAGGCGCTGGTCGCGCCAGATTGGCCGGGGTGAGAGTGGGATTCTGCCTTCACCGGTTTGGCTGCAACCGGCTCAGGAGGCGTAACTGGCTTGACCTCGGCTGCCGTATCGGGATCAGGGGCCGGGCGTACAGGATCGTTTGATTGGGGGTCTTTGGAGTCAGACATAGATGTCAAAAATTGTCAGGAATAAAAAATTGAGGAAGTACTGCTAGCATGTCCGCTGCAAGCAAAAATAATGCCCTGGCGCCGGACTTGATCCAAATCAGTTCGCCAAAGTATAGACTTGATTCTTGTGTGAGCATTGTTTTCAATATCAGTTCATCTTACGTTACCCATTTTTACCATTTAGCCCGCAACCACCATCGCTCGCCATGACCAAATCACCGCAAATCCTGATCCTGTACGCGCATCCGACGCCGCATCATTCGCGCGCCAACCGGCGACTGGCGGAAGCCGCCGCCAAAGTACCTAACGTACTGGTACACGATCTGTATGAGCTGTACCCGGATTTTCATATCCCGGTGCGGCGCGAACAGGCGCTGGTGGCGCAAGCCGACCTGATCGTGTTTCAACATCCGGTGCAGTGGTACAGCATGCCGGCGCTGCTGAAACAATGGGTGGATTGCGTATTTACCCCCGGCTGGGCTTATGGCCCGGGCGGTAATGCCCTGCACGGCAAGGATTTCTGGCTGGTCGCCACCACCGGCGGCTCGCATCATTCGTACCAGGCAGAGGGCCATAATCTGTTTCCCTTCTCGGCTTTCCTGCCGCCGTTCCAGCAAACCGCGCAGTTGTGCGGCATGCGCTGGCTGCCACCGCATCTGCTGTTTGGCGCCCACCAGGTCAACCAGCAAACCCTGGCGGCGCACATCGAGTTCTATCGAAAACGCCTAGCGAGTTACCCGAACTGGCCGGAATTGCTGACAACAGAAACATCGACATCGACATCGACATCGCTCACAGGCAGCTAGAACTCATGGAACATAATCTCTTATTCAATGGCTTGATATATCTGGCTGCGGCGGTCGCAGCGGTGCCGATTGCCAAGCGGCTGGGCCTGGGTGCGGTGCTGGGTTATCTGCTGGCCGGCATGGCCATCGGCCCTTGGGGCTTGCGCCTGATCGACAATGTCGAAGACATCCTGCATTTCTCCGAATTCGGCGTGGTGCTGCTGCTGTTCATGATCGGCCTCGAACTCGAGCCGAAACGCCTATGGTCACTGCGGCGCTCGATTTTCGGCTGGGGCACGGCCCAGGTGGCGATGGTTTCGCTGGCGCTGTTCGGCGCTGCCGTGGCCGTCGGCGTCGACTGGAAAACCGCGCTGATCGCTGCGCTCGGCATGTCGCTGTCGTCCACCGCGATCGCCCTGGCAACCATCAACGAACGCAAGTTAACCGGCACTCCCGCCGGCCAGGCCGGCTTCGCCATTCTGCTGTTCCAGGACATCGCCGCCATCCCCATGATTGCCATCGTGCCGGTGCTCGGCGTCGCCGCGGCCCACGGCAGCGGCGAAGGCTGGATCGGCGGCTTGAAGGTGGTGGCGGTGATCGCCACGCTGATCATCGGCGGCCGCTATCTGATCCGCCCTCTGATCCGCATGATCGCCCGTACCGGACTGCGCGAAATCTTCACCGCGTTCGCGCTATTGCTGGTGATTGCCATCGGCCTGCTGATGGAATCGGTAGGCATGTCGATGGCGTTGGGCAGCTTCCTGGCCGGCGTACTGCTGGCCGATTCGGAATATCGGCACGCGCTGGAAACCGATCTGGAACCGTTCAAAGGTTTGCTGCTGGGCCTGTTCTTTATCGCGGTCGGCATGTCGGTCGACTTCGGCCTGCTGCTGACCCAGCCCTGGCTGATTCTGGGCCTGGTGGCGGGATTCCTGACGATCAAGCTGATCGTTCTGTACCTGCTCAGCAAAGTATTCCGGATCGAGCGCGGCCAGCAATTCCTGTTTGCGGCCTTGCTGTCGCAAGGCGGCGAGTTCGCCTTCGTGGTGTTCGGCGCAGCCGCCACCGCCCGTGTATTTTCCCAGGAAACCTCATCGATCCTGGTGGTCGTGATTGCGCTGTCGATGGTCACCACGCCGCTGCTGCTGGTACTGTATGACAAAGTTATCGCGCCCTATTTCCTGACTGCGCAGAAACGTCCGGACGATGAAATCGACGACAATGAAAATCCAGTCATCATCGCCGGCTTTGGCCGCTTCGGACAGATTATCGGCCGTCTGCTGCACGCAAATAAAATTGGCTTGACTGTGCTCGACCATAGCCCTGATCAGATCGATCTGCTGCGAAAATTCGGTTTCAAGGTGTTCTATGGCGACGCCACCCGCATGGATCTGATGCGCGCCGCCGGCATCGCCAAGGCGCGTTTGCTGGTGGTGGCGCTGGATGACATCGAAGGCAGCCTGAAGCTGGTGGCGGCAGTACGCCACGTATTTCCCGACCTGCCGATCGTCGCGCGGGCGCGCAACGTTACCCACTATTTCGGCTTGATGGATCTGGGCGTGACTGTGATTGAACGCGAAACCTTCGAATCGGCCTTGCAACTCGGGCAGCAGGCCTTACGTACGATGGGTTTCGGCGCCTACCGGGCGCGTCAGGCCGCAATGAAATTCCGTGCCCACAACCTGCAAACCCTGCACGATATGTATCCGCATCAAAAAGACCAGCAGCAAATCGTCTCGATTGCCAAAAAGGCGCGCGAAGAACTGGAAGAAATGTTTGCCCACGACCGCATCTTGCGCGAAGACATGCCGGCCAGCGGCTGGGACGATGAAGTATTGCCGCTGGATCAAACCATTACACAGGAGCCAAGATGATCACGATTTATCACAATCCGCGCTGTTCGAAATCACGCGAGGCGTTAGCCCTCGCCGAACAATTCAGCAGCGAGAAAAAAATCAAACTGGAAGTCGTCGACTATCAAAAAACCCCGTTGACGCTAGCCCAGTTGCAAACCCTGCAGCGGCAGTTGGGCTGCCCGGCCAGCGCCATGGTGCGCGACAATGAAGCCGAATACGCAGAGCTCAATCTGGCCCAGGCCGATGATGCAACGCTGCTGCAAGCGGTGGCGGCACATCCTAAGCTGTTGCAGCGGCCGGTCGTGGTGTATGGCAACCGTGCGGTGATTGCGCGGGCACCGGGCGTGTTTAATGAACTGTTGGATACCTAAAGCAGCCGGACCAGCAGAAACAACACGGTCGACAGCAAAATTGTGGAAGCGAACGGCAAGGAGAATTTCTTGCCGAACAGGGTAAACCGAAGGTCGCCGGGCAAGCGCCCCAGGCCGAGTTTTTCCAGCCAGGGCAAGGCGCTGGAAAACACGATGACGGCGACGAAAATCACCAGCATCCAGCGAATCATGCTGTGCTTTCAGAGCGGCGACTCATAGGCAACTCACGGGAACTCATAGGCGGTGGCTGCGATCATGGCGGGCAAAGCGCTCAGGCAACTCAGCATGGACGCCAACCGCCAGCACCTTGAACAACTCGCCCATCTCAGCCGGCGACACCAGCTTGTGCAAGGCATTGGCTTGCGGCAGATAGGCTAAAGCGTGCTCCGGCGAGGTGCGCAGCAATAGTTTGCCGATCCCGGCCTCCAGCAAGAAGGCAGCCTGGCTGCTATAACCCAGCACCTCCAAGCCGCTGTCAAGGGCGGCGACTGCCATCGCGGTGAAATCAACGTGGGCGGTGACATCTTGCAAACCCGGCAGATAAAACGGATCGGGATGGGCGTGATGACGGTAGTGACACATCAACGTGCCTTGATCGCGTTGCTGCAAATAATATTCTGCGGCGGGAAAACCGTAGTCGAAAAACAGCGCGATAGCGCCCTGGCCCGCCTTTAGCATGGCGCCCAGCGAGCGCATGAAACCGATCGCCACCGGATGCACTTCGGTCAGATGGCCTACTGTCAGCGACTCCGCATCGGGGATTTGTGCGATCAGCGCCGGTTCAGCGGGGCGATCGATGTAGATAAATTGACCATCTTCGCCATCCGTACCTGAAGCCGCCAGGCCGACCCCGCGCTGCAGCCAGCCTTGCGCACCGCGCAACACCAACTCCACCGGCATCGCATCCAGTACTTCATTGCCGATCACCACTCCGGAAAAAGCCTCGGGCAAACGATCCAGCCACTGTACTTGCGGAAACGCTCGCAATTTCAGCTGCTGGCGGGCCCGCAGTTCGGCCGATAATTCAACGATGTAATACGCTTGCGGCATAGCGGCGCCATGCTTGCCGGCGGCCAGGTCGGTGGCCAAGTGGGTGGACAATTCAGTCAGGATGTCATAAGCCAGTTGGCCGCTGCCGGCGCCGAACTCCAGGATCTGCGGCTGTAGAGCGGGTGACGAAAGCAGCAATTCCGTTGTCAAACGGGCCAAAGTCGCGCCAAAAAGCGGCGTAATCTCGGGCGCGGTTGTAAAATCACCGTCTTTGCCCAATTTCGCCGCGCCGCCGCTGTAATAACCAAGATCCGGCGCGTACAGCAGCAGTTCCATATAACGCGCGAATGAAATCCAGCCATGTTGGCGGCGGATTTCAGTGGCGATCAGATTGTGTAACAGGCGCGATGCGCGCTGTGCTTCGACCGAAGCTTCGGGTAATTGCAGTTGCATGGCGCTATTGTAGAAGATAACGCCGGCGCTGAAGCATGCGAAGGCAGTGAAAGAACGCAGAAAGAATACAAATGGCGCCTGGCTGCATCGCCCGGAAAATTCCGTTCGGCAGATTTATTATTTACCAATTATTTGTTATTAGCTCATTTATATTAGTTTAACTATCCGTACATGATCATGCGTACTACAGTTGCCCCAACCGTTGCCCTTGTCACCGACGCCGCCAGCCCGGTCGGCCGTGCCATTGCGCTGGCGCTGGCGCAACAGGGCTGGCGTCTGGCGCTGCATTATCAGGATGACAGCGCGCCGGCAGCGCTCTTGGCACTGCTGCAGGAATGCCAGGCGCTGGGAACCGAGGCCGTCGCCATCCAGTGCAATTTAAGCAAGGAAACCGAGATCCATCAGTTGCTGCCGCGCGTGGCGCAAGAATTCGGCGGCATCGGCGGCGTCGGCTGTATCGTCAACAACGCCAGCCACGTTGAACCAGACAGTGCCCTCGATTTTTCCGCCGCCGGCCTGGAACGCCACCTGCAAAGCAATCTGACCGCCCCCATCCTGCTGACGCAGGCGCTGTACGCCGCCACCCTCAAGAGCGAAGGCGCGCAAGCGGTAGTCATCAATCTGCTGGATCAAAAGCTATTCAATCCGCAAGCGGATTTCCTCTCCTATACGCTATCCAAGGCGGCGCTGCACAGCGCTACCGCCTTGCTGGCGAAGGCATATGCACCGCAGTTGCGGGTAGTAGGGATCGCGCCGTCACTGGCGGCGTCACTACAGACATCAATGGCAACAGCGGACCCGCAACCAACGTTGCCGGCAGCTCTGGACGACATTGCGGCGGCAGTCTGTTTTGCCGCCTCCTCCTCCGCCATTACCGGCAGTACACTAGTGGTCGATGGCGGCCAACATCTGTATCCTCACCCACGGGATCAGCTCGCCGTTCACGGCCAGTCGTCCCAATCTCACTGAAAACACCATGCTCTCTGCACTCATCCACCCCGACCTTAGCGATTGCCGTCGCCTGTTCCTGCGCGACTATGAAGTGCAGATCAATATCGGCGTCTACGAATCTGAAAAACAAGGCACGCAGCGCGCGCTGATCAATGTCGACCTGTTTGTGCCCTTGGCTTTATCAACGCCCACCAAAGATCATGTGGATGACGTGCTGGATTACAATTTCATGCGCAATACCGTAGCAAAGCGCATGGCGCAAGGCCATATCCATTTGCAGGAAACCTTGTGCGATGACCTCGCCAACGCCCTGCTGCTGCATCCGAGGGTGCGCGCGGTACGGGTATCCTCTGAGAAACCTGACGCCTATCCTGATTGCCGCTCGGTCGGGGTCGAAGTGTTTCGGATCAAACCGAAAGCTTGAGGCAGAATCACCATGAGTGTCACCATGAATGAGCTATTGAAACAGGAAGTCCCTATGCAAGACCAATTACTAACGCCGCCAGCGGCGGCCAGCGAAGCCGCTGTGAGCGCGCCAAGCCAGAAGAGCGTCGAGAAAATCGCCCACGAAAACAATAAGCTGCATAAGCGCCTGTGCCGCCAGGTCGGCCAGGCGATCGGCGATTTCAACATGATCGAAGACGGCGACAAAGTGATGGTCTGCCTGTCCGGTGGCAAGGACAGTTATGCCTTGCTGGATATCCTGATGACCTTGCGTGAACGGGCGCCGATCAATTTCGAGATCGTCGCGGTCAACCTGGATCAGAAGCAGCCGAATTTCCCCGACCACATCCTGCCGGCATATCTGGAGAAACTGGGGGTTGCCTACCATATCGAAAACCAGGATACCTACAGCATCGTCAAGCGTTTGATCCCGGAAGGCAAAACCACCTGTTCACTGTGCTCACGCCTGCGGCGCGGCATTTTGTATCGGGTCGCTACCGAGCTGGGCGCGACCAAGGTCGCACTCGGCCACCATCGCGACGACATCATGGAAACCTTCTTCCTCAACATGTTCTTCGGCGGCAAGCTGAAGAGCATGCCGGCCAAACTGCAATCGGACGACGGCAAACAAATCGTGATCCGGCCGCTGGCCTACGTCAAGGAAGTCGACCTCAGCCGCTATGCCGAGGTCAAGCAATTTCCCATCATTCCTTGTGATCTGTGCGGCAGCCAGGAAAACCTGCAACGCAAGCAGATCAAGGGCATGCTGCGTGACTGGGAAAAGAAATTCCCGGGCCGGGTAGAAAATATTTTCTCCTCGCTGTCGACGGTAGCGCCGTCACATCTGATGGACCGCAATCTGTTCGGCTTCACCGGATTGAAAGCCAGCGGCATTGCCGATCCCAACGGCGATATCGCTTTTGACGATGATCCTTGCTCAACGCCTGTAACCGTCGCCAGCATTATTCCTTTACGGGCTGCAGACTGATCCATCGGAATCCCAGCCGGGCTATATAATCGAAACGGACCAGCGTCGAAACGGACCAGCGGCGATCAGGCGCAATCGGCCGTGTCCAGCTGAATACGCACGGCGATATTGCGCCACCGCACAGTCGGCAACTTATCAGGAGAAGCGCAATGGCAGGGTCCTATGTACTCAAGAAGTCAGTGGATGGACAGTTCTATTTCCTGCTCTGCTCTAGCAACGGCGAAGTGGTGTTGAACAGTGAAATGTACGTCGCCAAGGCCTCCGCCGAAAATGGCATCGCCTCGGTCCAGAGCAACAGCACCCAGGACGATCGCTACAGCCGCAACCAGGCTTCCAACGGTAGATTCTATTTCAACCTGAAAGCAGCGAATCATCAGGTCATCGGCAGTAGCCAGATGTACAACACCACCAGCGCACGCGACGCCGGTATCGATGCGGTCAAGAAAAACGGCCCCAGCACCGATATCACAGATGAAGCCTGACCGCTTGCCGGCGGGACAAGCGGCAAAGTCGAATTGCAAGCATTTGTAAGCCCTGTATTCATTCCGTACGGCAAACCGTTTAATACCCAGGATCTTTTTCTGGAGACATAAATGAACCGTCGTCGTTTGCAACGTTATCTTGTATTGTCAGCCGTGGCAGCGGCCACCGTTTCGCTGGCTGGCTGCGTAGTCGAACCGCCGCGCACCCGAGTTGAATACCGCGAAGTCAAAGTGGTGCAAGCGCCGCCGGCGCCGCTGGTGGAAGCCGTGCCACCGGCGCCCTATCCGGATTCTTACTGGATCGCGGGCCATTGGAAGTGGGAGAACAACCGCTACGTCTGGAATAACGGTCATTGGGAGCAATCGCGGCAAAACATGGTTTTCCAGCACGCTTACTGGAACAACGAGGGCGGCCAATGGATCTTCCATCCTGGTCGCTGGGTCCAGATCAACAACACCTATAGCGCCCCGCCTGTCGTAATCAATGTGGCGCCGCCGCCGCCACGGGTCGAAATCATCGCTCCCGCGCCTAGCCCCAACCACGTCTGGATAGGCGGTTACTGGCGCTGGAACAATGGCCAGCACGAATGGGTCAACGGCCATTGGGAAGCGCGCCGCGACGGGTATTTCTGGGCGCCGGGACATTGGGTCCGCAATGGCAACAGCTGGTCGTTCTCGGGCGGCTTCTGGCAGCGCTATTAATCCTGCTCAAGTTCGCACAACTCAAGTTCGTACAATATAAGCAGCGCATCGCCTCAACGCCGTAAACCCGGCCTTGAGGCGGATTCTTTTGTTGCCATATATGCAGCATGGACGCTGAATTTAGAGCGGCCGCGCGTGATAAAATTTGCCACCTATTTTCTATCTATCGACTATGAACGTTGTCATTCTCGCTGCCGGCATGGGCAAGCGCATGCAGTCCGCGCTGCCGAAAGTGTTGCATCCGTTGGCGGGCAAACCGCTGCTATCGCATGTGATCAGTGCGGCGCGCGCCCTGTCTCCCACCACCTTGTGCGTCATCTACGGTCATGGCGGCGACGCCGTACCGCGCTCTCTGGCAGCTGCCGACCTGGTGTTTGCCAAGCAAGAACCGCAACTCGGCACCGGTCACGCGGTCGCGCAGGCTGCTTCACATCTGGACGACGCGGTGCCTACGCTGGTGCTCTACGGCGATGTGCCGCTGATCGCCAGCAGCACGCTGCAACGTTTGATCGATAGCGCCGGCAACGACAAACTGGCAGTCCTGACGGTAGACCTGCCTGACCCGACCGGTTATGGCCGCATCGTCCGCGAGCATGGCCAGATCGTCAGCATCGTCGAGCAAAAAGACGCGACGCCGGAACAACGCGCAATTCGCGAATGCAATACCGGCATCATGGTGGCGCCAACCGTGCAGCTCAAGCAATGGCTGGCCGGCCTGTCCAACAACAATGCTCAGGGCGAATACTATCTGACCGATATCGTCGCCAGCGCCGTCGCCGACGGCACGCCGGTGGTGTCGGCCCAGCCCGACGCCAACGCGGAAACGCTGGGCGTCAACAGCAAGGTGCAACTGGCCGAACTGGAACGCATCCATCAACGCAATATCGCTGAACGCTTGCTGGAACAGGGCGTTACCCTGCTCGACCCGGCGCGTCTGGACGTGCGCGGCGTGCTCAAATGCGGCCGCGATGTGAGCATCGATATCGGCTGCATCTTCGAAGGCGAGGTCAGCATAGAAGACGGCGCCGTGATCGGCGCGCATTGCGTCATCAAGAATGCCCGTATCGGCCGCGACGCCAACATCAAACCGTTCTGCCATATCGAAGATGCGGTGGTCGGCGCCGCTTCTCAGATCGGGCCTTACGCGCGCCTGCGTCCCGGCACCGAACTGGGTGAAGACGTCCATATCGGCAATTTCGTCGAGGTAAAGAACAGTCAGGTCGCAGCCCACAGCAAAGCCAATCACCTGGCCTATGTCGGCGACGCCACGGTGGGATCGCGCGTGAATATCGGCGCCGGCACCATTACCTGCAACTACGACGGCGCCAACAAATTCCGCACTATTATCGAAGACGACGCCTTTATCGGCAGCGACAGCCAACTGGTGGCGCCGGTGCGGGTAGGCAAAGGCGCGACCCTGGGCGCCGGCACCACGCTGACCAAGGATGCGCCGGAAGGCAAGCTGACCGTCTCGCGTGCGCGCCAGATCACTATCGACGGCTGGCAACGGCCGGTCAAGATCAAGAAGTAAGCAAGATACTTAAGCAAACTAAACAGGCAAGAGCGATGAACACCGGTTACGACCGGTGTTTTCTTTTATACGGCCAGCCGTGTATCGAACTTGCTGCGGTAAATCGAAAAATACGTCCGCACATTGCGCACGTTCTTTTGTGCGGCAAACAACTGGTGCGCCAGCGCATGGTAGGCCGCCATATCCGCCACTTGCACCACCAGCACGAAATCCGGTCCCGGCGACACCCGATAACATTGCAACAGCGCCGCTTCATTCGCCACCAGCGCTTCAAACTCCAGCAACCGTTCCGCCGCCTGGTTATCCAGCGTGACTTCGACAATCGCGGTCAAGCCGGCGCCGACCTTGTCGGGCGCCACGATCGCCACCTGGCGCAGGATGACGCCGGCGTCGGTCAGGCGCTTGACCCGTCGCAAACAAGTCGGCGCCGACGCATGCACCTGCTGCGCCAGCTGATGGTTGGTTTGCACAGCATCGGCCTGCAAGGCATTCAAAATCCTTTTATCCAGCTCATCGAGAACGATATCCATGGGCAATATGCAATTTATTAGATAAATTAAAGTATAAATGAAATAATATTCCACATGATTTATAACATGAAATATTCAATCAAATACTACTTGATTTAGTAATCATATTTCATGAGCGCTGACCTAAGATACGTCCATTCACCTAATCAATGAGGAAAGCCATGTGCGGAATCGTCGCAGCAGTTGCCCAGATTAACGTCACCCCCATCCTGCTGGAAGGATTGAAGCGGCTCGAATACCGCGGTTACGATTCCTGCGGCGTCGCCTTGCATATAGACGGCAAATTGCAGCGTTCGCGCAGCACTTCGCGGGTGGTGGATCTGGAAGCGCAAGTCGAAAAAGCCCATTTGTCGGGTTTTACCGGAATTGCGCACACCCGCTGGGCAACCCACGGCGCACCGGCAACCCACAACGCCCACCCGCATTTTTCGCGTGACCGCATCGCCCTGGTCCACAACGGCATTATCGAAAACCACGACGAACTGCGCGCTGAACTGCAAGCCGCCGGCTACAAATTCGAAAGCCAGACCGACACCGAGGTGATCGCCCATCTGGTCGATCATATGTACAACGGCGACCTGTTCGCCACCGTGCAACAAGCCGTGCGACGCCTGACCGGCGCCTACGCAATTGCCGTGTTCTGCGTCGACGAACCGCACCGCGTAGTCGCCGCCCGCCAGGGTTCGCCATTGATCGTCGGCGTTGGCCAGGGCCAGAATTTCGTCGCCTCGGACGCCATGGCGCTGGCCGGTACCACGGATCAGATCATTTACCTGGAAGAAGGCGACGTGGTCGACCTGCAATTGCAGCGCGTCTGGATCGTCGACGCCGCCGGCAAAGCCGTCGAACGCGAAGTCAAAACCGTGCATGCCTACACCAGCGCAGTCGAACTGGGTCCGTACCAGCATTACATGCAAAAGGAAATTTTCGAACAACCGCGGGCGATTGCCAATACCTTGGAGGGTGTCACCGGCATCATGCCGGAACTGTTCGGCGACGGCGCCTTCAATGTTTTCAAGAAAATTGATTCAGTCCTGATCCTGGCTTGCGGCACCAGCTACTACGCAGGCCTTACAGCCAAATACTGGATCGAATCGATCGCCAGGATTCCGGTCAACGTCGAGATCGCCAGCGAATACCGCTACCGCGACAGCGTGCCGAATCCAAACTCGCTGGTAGTCACCATCTCGCAAAGCGGCGAGACCGCCGACACGCTGGCCGCGCTCAAACATGCCAGGGCGCTAGGCATGCTACATACGCTGACCATCTGCAATGTCGCCACCAGCGCCATGGTGCGCGAATGCGCGCTGGCTTACATCACGCGCGCCGGCGTCGAAGTCGGCGTCGCCTCGACCAAAGCCTTCACCACCCAGCTGGTCGCGCTATTCCTGCTGGCGCTGGCACTGGCGCAAAGCAAGGGCCGCCTCAGCGACGAAGAAGAAGCCGCCCACCTGAAAGCCATGCGCCACCTGCCCGCCGCACTGCAAAGCGTGCTGGCGCTGGAACCGCACATCGTAGCCTGGGCCGAAGCCTTCGCGCGCAAGGAAAACGCCCTGTTCCTCGGGCGCGGCATCCACTATCCGATCGCGCTCGAAGGCGCATTGAAGCTCAAGGAAATCACCTACATCCACGCCGAAGCCTACGCCGCCGGAGAACTCAAACACGGGCCGCTGGCGCTGGTCACCGAAGAAATGCCGGTGGTTACGGTCGCGCCTAACGATGCGCTGATCGAAAAATTGAAATCGAACATGCAAGAAGTGCGCGCCCGCGGCGGCCAGCTTTATGTCTTTGCGGATGCTGACTCACACATCAAATCGAGCGAGGGCGTGCATGTGATCCGGCTGCCGGAAAACTACGGGCTGTTGTCGCCTATCTTGCACGTAGTGCCGCTGCAATTACTGGCGTATCACACGGCGTTGGCGCGCGGGACGGATGTGGATAAGCCGCGGAATCTGGCTAAGTCGGTTACTGTGGAGTGATGCTCAAACATCTCGCCTACTGATGCTCACAAACAATAAAGTCCGTCGGGTGGCAATAAAGTCTGTCGGGATCGTTAAGTGCCACAGTAGATGAGATTTTTGCCGGGGTACCTAAGACTAAACAGTGGTTGGTCTAATACCATTGAATATATCTGCCCGCAACTAACTGTTGCCGTACATCGGCCATTGCAGCGAAAAATTGATGACCTCCTATCCGAGCCCAATAATTCTGGACAATAGATCTGCAACCAAGCATGGGGAAAGCCGACTTTAAGTTTGGACGTCAAGTTTGATTGCGCTTCTGACTCAATTCCGTTGGTGTTTAAATGCTAAACATGAATACGCATTTTCATTTAAGTATGAACATCTATGTGCATTCGCGCCATGCGCTCACTTTGGAAAGAAGAAGATCAGGTATAGCAGTCAGAAGGTACATCGTCGAAGCCTCTACCTCTCGTCCATTTTTACTGAAAAACTTTATCGCTCGGATTCTTCATCCGAGCCTTAAGTTCGGGGTTTAATGGAAAATTCAAATTGGTTCCGAGTGGTGGAATTGGATTTTGAAACCACTTGTAATACACCTTTTCAAAGACGCCTGATGACATCATCTCTGACAACGTTTGATCAACAAATTCCTTGAATTCTGTATCGTCCTTCGGAAGGATAAGTCCGTAATAGGTAATCTCGTAGGATTCAGGCAAAAACTTATAGGCGTCAGGGGTGCGAGAGAAGGCCTTTTTACCGGCAAGAAGGATGTCATCTTCCATAAAAGCGACGACACGGTTAAAGCTAAGCATCGACATGGACTCGTCATGATCCTTGGCCTGTAAGATTTTGAGATCAAGGTGTTCCTTTTCGTTTGCCTCCTTTGCAAAAGAGGCAGCATTGGAGCCTTGAGTTACGACAACCGCCTTTCCTTTAAGTCCCGGTGCACCATTGATCTCGGACGATTTTTTTACCATCCACTTAGGCTGACTCACGAATGTGGTGACAGAAAACGCGACCGCCTTTTGCCGTTGAAGATTATTGACAGTACTGCCGCACTCCATATCGATGAAGCCGTTTTTTACCGAAGAAATCCGATTGGAAGAATTGACGACGATGTATTTAACGGAGAGCTGCGGAAGTCCCAATTTTTTTTTGAGATGCTCCACAATATTGGCACACAAGTCTATCGAGAAGCCGACCGGCTTCATGCTGGCATCAAGATACGAAAACGGGAGCGAGGAGTCTCGATACCCAAGCACAATTTCCTTGCGATCCCTGATTCTATCCAATGTGGTGGACGCTGCCGTCGCAGTACAGGTAGCAGCAAACACGACCACTCCGAACACCAAGAAAATTGCGATACGACTCATGACTCTCTCCTAGATACGAATTTATTTCTTCGGCCACCAACACGGTCGATCGCTTTGGCTCCAACACTACTAGTGCTATGCCAATCACAAACAGATCCCCATCCAGAGGCATGTCGCACCCTTTAACATTAGCCAAAGCGTCTGCTGCCTTGATCGAAACTTCTTCCACAATATCGAAATAGTCATTGAGCGAATACTTCCAGTCAATCGACCAGACGATCTAAGTGTTTGCATCGATTTCCGACCTTACTTTCTCGCCATGGCGTAGAAAGTCGTAATTTCTCAAATATTTCGTTACTACATTGGTTAGGTCAGAAATTCTAGAATCAACAAGGATGCAATCGAAATGGTCGGAGGCGTCTCAGTTTTTCTGATGAGTACAGCCAGGCTGCGACGAAAAATGAAAATCCAAAAAATACGGCAGGCTATATGCCAAATGCTTTCCAACCGGTGTTTTAGCCTTTATATTCCATGGCGAAAGCCACACATTTTTTTGCCAAAATTTCTGTGGGGTCAATAATCTCAACAGTAGTTCCGAATACCGGGAAAGACCCAGTGGAACTTAAAATAAGTGGTAATTCAGTGCAACCAAGAATCACGGCCCTGGCACCACGTTTTGCCAGATGTTCCAGCACAGCGCAAAGATCCTCTCTGCAAGATCCTTCGATAAATCCCGCCTTAATACCTTCTTCGCCATAGATAGCATTCATGACCCTTGACTGGTGATCTTCATCGGGTATGAGAAGTTCTATACGAGCGTTGGCCGCGGCTTCGTGATAGACGCCGCTGCGGACTGTACCAGTGGTGGCCATCAATCCGACAATGGCGTCCCTAGGCAGATTCTTCTGAATATGTTCCACCGCTGCCGTCAACATGTTCACGACAGGAATACTAAGATAGGGCTGTATGCGCTCTACAAATGCATGTGCGGTATTACATGGAATGGCGATGATGTCTGCATCCGCCGCTTCAAGTCTTTTGCAAGTCGAGTAAAGAGAAATTGTTGGGTCGGCTCCGTCACCAATCAGGTTTGCCGTACGATCGGGGATTTGCGGATTTTGTTCGACGACTACCTTGATGTGGTCCTGGTCTCGCTCAGCCGGTGTGTTCCGCACAATCTTGGTCATGAAATCCACGGTGGCTGCTGGGCCAATACCACCAACAACACCGATCTTGAATTGCTTTTTGCTAGACGAACCACCATGATTAACGGCGTAGTTTGCGTAGACCAGATTTGAATCGATGACAGGTAGCCCCATTTCGGTCAGGGCATCGACAATGATAGGAATTTCAGTAAAGCCAGGCACAATCAGATCCGCACCTTGCGCCAGCAGATCTTGGCATGCTTTAGCCAACAACTCCAGCGACGCGCCTTTCATAAAGCCCATTTTGAGTCCATCTGGACGATAAATGGCCGGCATGACACATTCTTTCTGAACTTGGTCGCTGGGATATATCAAATCACAGCCATCATCGACAAAATGACGTTCAAATAGATTTTTTTCCCTTACAAAATCGGATGTAAGGATGCCCAGACGTCGTGCTTCGGGATGCTTGCGAGATATAAATTCCCGGAGAGCATCCATGATGCTCACGATGGGAACTTTGACTTCAGCCCGCAGTTCCTCAATGAATGTATGACTGATAAAGCAAGGCAGAATGACCCCATTCAAACCTCGATCTTCAAAACGACGGATCGTATCGAACACATACAGCTTGCGACCATTCTGGAGTGCCAGTCTTTCTCCTGGAGCGTCGCCTTCAGCAAACGGCAGCTGCTCGAAGATAAACTCGGGCTGCTCGGCGCCATATCTAGTTGGCGCCGCCTTAACCATTTTGAAGAAAATATCAGCAGCACCTAGAGCGCCGAGTCCACCGACAATGCCGTAGCGAAGTTTGCGGAATTCTTCCATATGTATCTCCTGCGATGCAAAAATGGAGCTCGAAACAAAGAAAGCCCCTAAGTAATTAGAGATGAAATTGGGCTATAAATCAGAACAACATTAAGATACTAATGTCGACTCGCGTGATCGAGCAGTTTCGCCAGGCAGGCGTTGCCCCAGAGATTCTCGGGCAACATCCTTTTCGGGTGTCTCCGGGCCAAGTTTCCCTTCCCATTTGGCGATAATAGCTGTTGCCAAGCTGTTACCAACCACGTTAGTTGCCGTACGGCCCATGTCAAGGAATACGTCGATTCCCATAATCAGCAACAAGGCGCTTTCTGGTAATCCGAACAGGGGCAGTGTCGCCGCTACCACAACCAAAGAAGCGCGCGATACGCCGGCCATCCCCTTGCTACTGACCATCAACACCAAAAGCATGATGAACTGAGTAGACAAGGACATCTCGATGCCGTAGGCATGAATAATGAAAATCATCGCGAACGCCTGGTACATCATCGAACCATCAAGGTTAAATGCATAACCCATCGGTAAGACGAATCCGCTAACCTCTCGCTTCACTCCGAACTTATCCAGTTGCTCCAGAGTTTTGGGATAAGCAGCTTCGCTGCTGGCGGTCGAAAACGCAATCAAGATTGGCTCTTTGATTAAGCCAAGGAGCCTAAATACGCGCTTCTTGAGGAAGAAATACCCCGCTGCGATGAGAACTAGCCAGAGAGAGGCTAACCCGACGTAAAAGCTGCTGACCAGGGCCGCGTAGGTAGACAACACGGCCAATCCCTGTACGGTGATGGCTGCAGCCACGGCGGCAAAAACGCCAAGAGGCGCTGCCAGCATAACGTAGTCAGTCACCTTGATCATCACGTGGACGAGGCCATTAACGATATCCACGATCAAATCCCTAGCCGTCCCTTTGACTGTATTAAGTGCAAATCCAAAAAACAGGGAAAAAATGACGATCTGCAGTACTTCGTTACCACTCATCGCCTCGACGATACTCTTGGGAAAAATGTTGACAATAAACGTCTTGAAATTCAGGGACGCAGTCTTAAGATTCGTCACGACGCCTACTTCCGGCAACGGCAAATGCATGCTAAGACCAGGATGTAGCAGGTGCGCAAAACAAAATCCAAGCAAGAGCGAAACGAAAGAAGCCGTAACAAACCATCCTAAGGCTTTAATTCCAATCCGCCCGACCGCTTTGCCATCCCCCACACTGGTGATCCCAGCAACCAAGGTTGCGAAGACGAGAGGGGCAATGATCATTTTGACCATACGCAGAAAAATATCCGCCAAGACGGAGAAGTAGGCAGCGATCTCCTTTGCGGCCTTAGCATCTGGTGCCGCTAAATTACACGCGTATCCGACGACAACACCCAGTACGAGTGCAAGAAAAATCCATGTTGTTAATTTATTTAATTTCAAAATCTGTCTCCTCTTAAATTTAATCCCAACTGTGTTGCCGCAAGCCCTATGCTGCGAATACGACCGGCGGACGAGGCTGGGTGAGCACTTCAGGCTTCAGAATCTCTTTGAGCTGAGCTTCGGAAAGCAAGCCCTTTGCAAGCACCAAGTCGTAAACGCTTTCATTATTCAAAAGTGCTTCTTGGGCAATCCTGGTGGCGTTGTCGTAACCGATGTAAGGGTTCAGTGCAGTAACCAGACCGATGGAGCTCTCAACATTGCGGCGAAGCATTTCGCGATTTGCAGTGATCCCGTCGATGCACAGTTCCGCCAACACCAGGCAACCTGCGCGCAGATGCTTAACGCTCTTGAATAGGCTATGTGCAATGATGGGTTCGAAGGCGTTGAGTTGGAGTTGGCCGGCTTCAGCTGCAAACGAAATGGTCACATCGTTTCCGATGACCTCAAATGCTATCTGGTTGACTACCTCCGGAATGACTGGATTTACCTTGCCGGGCATGATGGAGGAACCTGCTTGCCGCGCCGGCAGATTGATCTCGCCGAATCCGGCGCGAGGACCCGATGAGAGCAAGCGCAGGTCGTTGCAAATCTTGGAAAGCTTCACCGCGATACGCTTCAAAACTCCCGAGACTTGGACAAAGCTGCCGCAATCTTGTGTCGCCTCCACCAGATTGGGAGAAGTAACAACGGGAATTGTGGAAATCTCAGCCAATCGTCGGCAGACAAGAGCGGCATAATCAGGATGCGCGTTGATACCCGTGCCGATAGCGGTGGCACCGAGATTGATTTCGCAAATGAGCAATGATGCTTCACGCAGGCGCTCGATATCTTCGCCGAGCATGACCGCGTAAGTTGAAAACTCTTGCCCCAAAGTCATCGGCACAGCGTCTTGCAGCTGAGTCCGCCCCATCTTCAGAACATCCGCAAACTCTGCAGCCTTGCCAGCAAAGCTTTTACGCAGCATTTCCATAGCATCAATGAGGCTGTAAATTCCTCGATAGCCAGCAAGACGCAACGCTGTCGGATACACGTCATTAGTGGATTGACTCATGTTGACGTGCTCGTTCGGGTGCAACCAGCTGTAGTCACCCTTGGTGAATCCTTCCAGTTCGATAGCACGATTGGCGATTACTTCATTGGCGTTCATGTTGGTCGATGTGCCGGCGCCCCCCTGAATGACGTCTACGACAAACTGATCGTGCAACTTACCGTGCCTGATCTCCTGGCATGCCGCTGCAATAGCCTGGGCGCGCTTTTCATCCAGCAGCCCCAACTTGAAATTGGCATCGGATGCAGCTTCCTTAATATCCGCCAACGCCCTGATCAATTCTGGATAGGCAGACACTTGAGTGCCTGAAATTGGAAAATTCTCAATAGCACGTACTGTGTGTACTCCGTAGTACGCAACTGCAGGAACGGCGAGATCGCCAAGAAGGTCGTGCTCAATGCGTTCAGTGATGGGCTGCATAGTAAGGTCTCCAAATTTGGGATCTCCATGCTATTGGAACGTTCGCGAGTTACCTACAAGTCATTCACTTTTTGCATAACGTACCACTGAAATTGGAATACACTGCCCTCTGCGTCCGTTGTTAACTCTTGTAAATAGGCGGAAAGCAAACTGCTGGCCAAATTATTGGCCTACTTGAATAGGCCGCCTTATGCAAATTAAGTGGATTGAAGATTTTTTGAGTCTGAGCGAAGCTGGCGCATTTTCTCGAGCTGCCGGGTCGCGCAATGTGTCTCAGCCGACGTTGAGCCGACACATCCAATCTTTGGAGGATTGGTTAGGCGCGGAACTGATTGATCGCCGGTCGCAAGGGGTTACGCTGACACCTGCCGGCCGATTATTCCGGAACTTCGCCGCGGACATGCTGCGTCGGACTTACGAAATGCGCACTATTTTGCGTGGTCAAACGATGGTTGGCATGGATACGGTACGCTTCTCCGTTACTCACACTTTAGCCTCTACCTTCTTTCCTCGATGGCTTAAACAGCTAAAAACTGCTCTCGGTCCAGTGACAGTACGGGTCGGCGCTGTTAACATCCAGGATGGCGCAGCGGCGCTCATCGAAGGAGTAACAGACTTACTGCTTATCTATCATCACCCTCAATTACCTGTATTACTCGACCCCACCCGCTACCCGCATTTGGTCCTGGCCAACGATCGAATGCTTCCATTGTCGGCACCTGACGAGAAGGGCCGTCCGCTCTATAAACTTCCTGGTAAACCGGAAGCCGCGGTACCTTTTCTCGCATACTCTCCCGGTACGTATCTCGCCCACGTTGTCGAAATGATTCTCCTTAGTGTCGGCCAGCGCTGCTATTTCGAACGCTCCTTTGATACACATATGGCCCTGGCGTTGAAGGCGATGGTCATTGACGGACATGGCCTTGGTTGGTTGCCGGAAAGCTGTGCGGAAAGAGAAATTTCCGAAGGAAAACTGGTTCCTGCAGGAATTTCCCAATGGAATGGCATCTTGGAAGTCCGACTCTATCGAGCAGCAGAAAGCAACAGCGTGACAGTAGATAAGATATGGGCTTCTTTGCTCAGCAGTGAGTCCAAGCATCTGTAGATTGCTACCGGTTTTGGTTTTTTTGCTGACTGAAATGAACGTCACCAAGGTTTGAGAGGTGGCCCCGCTTGTTGGTACCGTGTTTTAGTTTTGGCACTAGTACTTACCGATTGGGTTCACGAGGCGCGTCCTGGCGTCCAACCGCAGCTCGAAATTTTGTTCCCCGCTAGGAACTAGACCGGCCGTCAGGTATGCCAATTCCGCTAGACCGCGGCATGGACAATAGGGCAATACGCCTACAACACTCCACGACGGAAAAGTAACACTCATAGACCACTCCGCGATATGCGCATCCAGAAGCGCCATGATCGCCGACCAGAAGAAGCTCATTCCGGAAAACAAAACATAGCGCTAGCACAAATCCTTCGACTCCGCCTCTGCCTCAGTTTCATTTCTCGATGTCAACAACCGCTTTTACAAACCATCGCTGGGCCAGCAAGATGAAAATACCCGGCGGGATGACCGCAAGCAATGCTGCTGCCATGAGCAGGTTCCACTCCGGCCATTGCCCTGACTCCGCGGGAAGGAAGCTTGCCATGCCCAGCGTGACCGTACGCATATGTTCCTGGCTAGTGATCACCAGGGGCCACATGTAGTCCTTCCAGGTTGAAATGAAGGCTATTGTGCCAAGGGCCGCAAAATTGGTTTTCGACAGAGGCAAGAGTATATCGAAGAAAAACCGTAATGGACCTGTGCCGTCCACCAGCGCAGCCTCTGCCAGTTCAACCGGTATGGTCTGGTAAAACTGCAGGAAAAGGAAGGTGCCGGTAGCTGATGCAATCAATGGCAAGGACAAACCGGCATAGGTGTCCAGCAAGTTCAGCGAGGAGGTGATTTTGATGCCCGCGACATTTGCGACAAATTCATCCAGACCGGTCAATTGAAGAATAGTTTGGAGCGGTTCGAAAAGATTGGAAGCCACTGCATATGTGGGAATGATGCGCACCTCAAGCGGCATCAGCAAGGTGGCAAATACGGTCCAGAAAATCAGCGGCTTGAAAGGCGATCGGAAATACACGACTGCGAAGGCAGTGATTGCTGAAAGCAGCAGTTTGCCGATCACTACCGCGCTTGCCACCATCAGACTGTTGAACAACTGCCGACCGATATCACTACGCTGCGCAACTGCCTGCAAGTTGCCGATCAAATCAGGGCCTGGCAGCAATGCGGCGCCGTGGCTTAACAGCTGCTGATTCGGCACTGAGGCTGAACACAGCACCAAATATAAAGGTCCCAGTGAAAACAACAGGCCGAGAGCCAGTACGGCATATACCAGGCAGGTAAGGAAGGGGCGAGCTTCGATCATGCCTTATTTTCCATAGCGCGTGCGCGCCCCGAAGAATCGGAATTGCAGCATAGTCAACAAGGCGATACAGATCATCATGATGACCGAGAGCGTCGATGACCTTGATAAATCCATCCCGACGAATCCGTCTGAAAAAATCTGATATACGAGAATATTGGTGGCTCTTCCCGGCCCGCCTTGCGTTAAGGTGTCGACCAGGCCGAAACTGTGCGTGAATGCCTCGATAACGTTGACGACGGCGGCAAAGAAGATGAATGGCACGATCAGCGGCAACTGGATATCGACGAACCTGCGGATCGGCCCGGCGCCATCTATCGCTGCAGCCGCAAGATAGTCGTCAGGCACGGATTGCAGAGCAGCCGCGAAAATCACGAAATTGAACGGCACCTGGGTCCAGGCGAAGGCGGCTATCAACATGCACATGGCTTCGCTGCTATTGATATATGGCGCCCATGATCCCGGGATGATGTCGTTGAGAAACGACATTGCTCCAACCACCGGGTTCATCGCGAACTTGAAGATGACCCCGAGCACGGCAGCGGCAATCGCGTACGGCCAGATAAAGGCGTGCCGGAAAAATCTTGCGCCGCGCAGATTCAACTCAGTGCAGCCGGCCAGAACAAGCGCGATGACAATCGCCATTCCGACGCTGCTGGCGGTAAAAATGAATGTGGCTTGCAACGAAGCATAGAAACTCTCATCGCTAAGAATCCGCCGATAATTTTCCAGGCCCACAAAGACCGAGCCGTTGCCGAATGGCCGCACCAGATAAACGGACCAGCCGATCGCCTTGCAGGCGGGCCAAAGGAAAAACAAGAATACGATCGCCAATTGCGGCGCTGCGAGTATGAGCGGCATCCAGCGGCGGGAAAACATTGCTCTTGACTTCATCACATGCTCCGTATTACATGCTGCATTCCAGCTATGGCAGCGTTGCTCCCGCATAGGTTTCTTCAAACCTTCTCAGCAAAATATCCCCGCGGCTCTTTGCTCTGTCGAGAGCACTCTTCATGCTCTGTCGGCCAGCGAATGCATTTTCTACCTCTTCCCTCCAGGCATGCCGGAATTGCGTAGAAAATCCAAGCCGCGCTCCCGGACTGTAGGCATTGCCTGGAAGGCTCATGGAGCTGATGCCAACCAGCGCCGGCGCCAACGAGTCCGCCGCTCCGTTCTGCTGTAATACCCGGACGGCCTCTCGCGTCACCGGAACATAGCCTGTCCGCCGGGCAAACGCAATCTGGCTCGACGGCTGCCGGAGGTAGGAAAAGAATGCTGCGACAGCGGCATAAACCTGGGTGTCATACCCCTTCATGACCCACAGCGAGGCGCCGCCGGGCACGCTGTTGCGGCGCAAGGTGCCGGCATACGCCGGGATTGGGCTGACGCCGACATTGGCGATGCCGCTGGTACGGATCGCGCTCCAGGCGCTAGTTGCATCGATCGCCATCGCGCATTCGCCGTTCGCGAAAGCCAGCGTCTGGCTGCCGGTGCGGGTCGCAGCAGCATCAATCAGAAGGCGCTGCTGCCGCCAGCGCATGACATCCTCCATGAAACGCAGAGGCATGCCTGTGTTGAACACATACTTTGCATTGAGCCCTCCGTGTCCGTTATTCTGGGTAGCCAGAGGCGCTCCTTGGACCGCAGCGATCTGTTCCAGCATGATCCAGGGATTGTAATCGCTCACGGCTGGGCAGGATTGCCCGGCCGCCTTGAGTTTTTCCGCTGCCGCCTGGAACGCCTCCCAGGTTTGAGGTGCGGTAGTTACACCAGCCGCTGCGAGCTGCGCCGTATTGGTATAAAGCGCAGCCGTCGAAATGTTGAAAGGAAGCGAATACAGATTCCCGGCCGATGTCGCATAGTAGCTGCGCACTGCATCGATGTAATCTTGCCAGTCGACCGGATCGTCTGCCTGGTTTGCTTCTTGCATCAATTGGAACACCGGATAGACGGCCCCACTCAGCATCATGTCGAGAGTACCGACATCGTAGATTTCCACCACAGCCGGCTGCTTACCGGCACGATACGCCGCTATCGTTTTTTGCATCGTCTGTTCGTAGGTGCCCGGTGACGTGCAGCGCACCCGATGCCGGCGTTGTGAGGCGTTAAAGCCATCGCAAAGAGATTTGATGGCGTCGGCGATGGGACCGCCGGTATGGGCATACCAGAAATCGAAGCTGGCGGCTTTGCTGGCTGGCCATGCCAGCGTTAAAGCGCATAGCAAGCCGAGCCGGAGCATGGAGCGTTTCAATTTGGCACGCGGGTGCTGTCGCGTACCACCAGGCTGGTCGGGAAAATCCGTTGCACCAGGCCGGCAGGAGCGCGCTTTTCAATACAATCGAGCAGGATCCGCACCGCATGCTCAGACATCTCATACATCGGCACGTTGACGCTGGTCAGCGACGGTATGCTGAAATCGTCGTAGCGCATGTTATCGAAGCCAACCACGCTGATATCGCCGGGCACATGCAAGCCGAGATCGTGCAGCGCCTTGAGTGCGCCCAGCGCCATCCTGTCATTGCCGAGGAAAATGGCGTCGGGTCTCTGCCTTGCGCTGCATAACTGTTTGGCAGCCCGATATCCGCCATCCAGCGACCAGTCGCCGGACGCAACCCATTCCGACCTGAGCGGCAAGCCATGCTTGTCCAAGCCGTCCAGGTATCCTAGATAGCGCGCTTCGCTGGAGGTAGTGACAGCCTGGTCGCGCATTACCTCGGACGAATGCTCTTTGAGCGGCCCTGTCACGAAAGCGATGCGCCGGCAGCCTGCTTGCGCCAGATGATCGACCACCGACAAAGCGGCCAGCCGGTCTGATTGAGCGACATGGTGGAACTGCGGATCGGCCATGCCGTAAATCACGCATGGAAATCCCATGCGCTGCAACTCGCTCAGCACTGGATGGCCGGCCACGGTCACCATTGCAATCAAGCCATCGATCCGGCCTGCCAAAAAAAGATCGCGCACATAGGCCAGGGACGCCGCATCGTCGCTCATCAGATTACGTTGCAAAAGCGTGTAGCCGACGCGATCCGCAGCCCGCGTCAACGCCTGCAGCACGTTGTTGTAATGGGTATCCTGGATCCGCTCCGACCGCTCATCGTAGGACGAACCGTTGAACATCACGCATGCCAGCGTCTTGGTAGAGATATTGCGCAAGGAACGCGCAGCAACGTTTGGAATGAAGTTCAGCGCGTTGATGGCGGCTTGCACCAGCTCGCGGGTCTTAGGTGCAACTTTTTCAGGGTGATTCAATACCAGCGATACCGTCTGAAAACTGACTCCCGCCATCTTGGCAACGTCTTTGATGGTTAACCTGGCCATGTTCCGATCCGGATATTAATCGGCATGCGTATTGCCTTTTGTTTCATGTTTTATGGAAGTTTCCGCCATGCGGCGCAGTAAAAATTGCCTTACCAGCATGCCTGCATGGCCGATAAAAAGTACGCGAATAATATATCAAGTGCATGCAATCCGACGGAAATGATTTTTCTTCGAAATGCTGCTTCTTGTAATGAAGGCGTAACAAAAGCAGCTCAGAATCCGCCCCTGATTAGAACGTTCCAATAGCTTGAGGTTCGAGCTTGGATAGCAGTGTGTCAATACGTTTTCATATAAAACATATTCGCCCGCCTCACTTGCTATTAATGCATTCAAAAAATGCATTCAGAAATTAGAACGTTCAAATAAACGAATTCCAAACGACTTCATTAATCATCCGCATAAAAAATGCGAGGTGATTGCAGACAAATGACGCATCACACATTGAGGTAAACATGTCCCATCGACAGAAATGCAAAAGTTATCTACGCTTATCGATCATGACGCTGGCAGTTGCTGCTGCGTTGCCGCTGCTGGCCCATGCCGCCGACAGCGATGAGAAGACGACTGTTGCGCAAGCCGGCGCCGACCAGAACAGCGTCAAGCATCTGGAGAACGTCGTCGTCGTACGCAAGCGCTCGCAGAACAGTGCGGCGGTCGCCGACAAGCAAACGCAGGATCGGGTGATGGATGCCGTCACCAAGGAACAGATAGAAACCTTGCCCGACGCCAGCGTTACCGACGTCGTCAAGCGTATCGCCGGCGTCTCCGTCAGTTTCAATCCTGACAACGTCAACGGCCGCGACGAAGCCCAATTCATCGCCATCCGCGGACTCGACGGCAGCTACAACAATGTGGTGATCGACGGTGCGACTATGGCCTCGGTCGACCAGACCACGCGCAGCGCGCGCACCAACATGCTACCGGCATCCATGGTGAAGGAAGTGCAGGTATTCAAAACCTGGCAACCTGATATGGACCCGAACGCGGTAGGCGGCTCCGTCAACATTGTCACGCGCAGCGCTTTCGATAACGGCGGCAAGCAGTATTTGAATGCGACCACAGCTCTTGGTCATGCCGACGGCACGGGCAAAGTGCTGTCCGGCGCGGAAGGGTTGGGCAAAAAAGCCGATATCACCTTCAGCAATACCTTCGGCCCGGCCAAGGTATTCGGTTATGTGATTTCGGCAAATTATGAAAAAGAAAACACGACCTCCATCGGTCACATGACGACCGATAATGTTTTCTACAACTATTACAACGCCAACGGCACGATTGCCAATCCGGCGGCCACCGGCGGCCCGAATACCGGAAACGGCATCGCCGTCCCCCAGCAATTCAAGTATTGGCAATTGCAGAAAAACCTGGAGCGGCAAGGGATTAACGCCAAACTGGAAGCGAACTTCAATCCCGATGTCTATGGCTTTTTGAGTCTCGGCTATAACAGCGAGAGCATGCACACGCTGCGCAACGAAACCTTCATCGACGACAGCCGCAGCACCGGCGCCAATCCGGTCTCGAGCCAGACGCCGACGTCGGGCCGATTTGGGCTGGGCGAAGCAGAAGCTGGTTATATGGCCTCGACCGTCAAACGCACCACCGAGTCGATCCAGAGCGGCGTCGACTGGAAGCTGGACGACAAGCAGGCGTTGTCCCTGCGTTCGTCGCTGTCGGAAGCCAGCCAGCGCGAACCGCGCACCATGGCCAAATACATTTATGCCAAGTTCAAGTATCCCGGCGCCGGCATTGCCCCGGCGCTTAGCGGCACACCGGGACTGGCCATGAGCTACGACACCTCGGGCGCCGAACCGGCGGTGAATCTTAATACTCCCGCCAACTTCACCAATCTGAACAATTGGCAAGCGTATTACTGGCAAACCGGAGAGTTCAAGATCGACGACCGGGTCGGCGATCTGAAACTCGACTACCGCTGGAACATGGATGCCGATGCGCGTGGGCTGGGCGCTGCGGCCGGCGTAGATTACCGCCGGTTGAACCATGACTACAGCTACGCCAACACCCAGTATTATCCGACGGCGGGCGGCCTGACCCTGGCCGGCAACGGCTATACATCCAGCACGATCATGCCATACAGCGGCGGCTTGCCGTTCGTGATCATCAACCCGACACAAGCCTGGCAGCAGCTGGCCGCGAATAGCCGCATCGTCGCCCCCGCCACCAGCGTCAATCTGATCAATAGCCTGCAAAGCAATTATTCGCATAACGAGCAGACCGCCGCTGCGTATGCGATGGGCACTTACCGGACCGACCGCCTGAGCGCCATGTTCGGCTTGCGGCAAGACAGTACAGATCTGTCGACCACCGGCAATGTGCGCAACAATGTCAACGGCGCCGCCACTTGGCTGTCGCAGACCAATGATTCGAAATACAACTTTCTACTGCCGGCCGCTTCGCTCACATTCAACGCCACGGACGCGATCAAGCTCAAGGTCGCGGCAAGCCAGACCATCGGCCGCCCCAATTACGACGCCTATGCGCCGAACACCACCATTACAGAAAATACAGATGGCACCGTGGCGGTCACGCAAGGCAATCCAAGCATCAAGCCGCGCGAATCGAACAACCTCGATTTCTCTGCCGAATGGTATCTGTCTGACTCGGGCCTGGCGTCGCTGGCCTTGTTCGACAAAAAAATCAAGAATGAGATTTACACGCTCTCAAGCCAAGGATCGTTCTTTTTCGACGGCGCCACGCGCTCGGCGACCATCACTCAGCCGCTTAACGCATCCAGTTCCAGGGTCAACGGCGTCGAGCTGAATTATGTACAGAGTTCGCTGGGCTGGATCAGCCCGTATCTGCGCGGTTTCGGTTTCAGCGCCAATCTGACCTTCTTGAACGGCCAGCTACAGGCAATCACGGCTTCCGGCGCGACGCGCACCATCAAGAATCTGGTCAATCAACCCGACCAGATCCGCAATCTGACGCTGTTCTACAACTACCAGAAATTCGGCGTCAGTACCGCCTACAACTGGAGCGGAACCAGCCTGCGCCTGGTCGATGCCAATCTGCCTAGCCAGGATGTGTACTGGCAGGCACGCAAGCAAATCGATGTGCAGGCGCGCTACGACCTTGGCGCCGGCTGGAAGGTGTTTGCCGAGATTGCCAACCTGAACAATTCGCCGGTGACGAGCGTAACGGGAAGCAATCGGAATTTGCTCAAAGACACGTTTTCATTGGGACGGACGATCTGGGTAGGCCTGAACTATGCGCCGAAAGATCTGTAAGCAATTCCTATCCATCTTCATTTACTAAAGGATTATCCATGCCATATTTTCAACAGTTCATCGACTTGAGCATACAGTCGATGGGCATCATTCCGATTCTTACGGTATTGCTGTTCGTGGTATTGGCGGTCGCCATCGAACGCAGTATTTTCTTCAGCTTCAATCTGCCGTCGGGAGAAAAGCTCGACGGCGAACTGTGTGCTGTCGATCACCGCCGCGAAGACGCGGTGCGCGAAATTGCTGACAGTTACGGCTCGACGATATTCGGCGCCACCCTGCAGGCCGCGGTCGAATCCCGCACTCTGGAGACGCCGGAAGCAATGGATCGCTATATCGACGAAAGCATCGTGCGCACCTTGCCCTTGCTCGACAAGTACCTGTGGCTGCTCGGTTCCGCGGTCACGCTGGGACCCCTGATCGGCTTGCTCGGCACCATCATCGGCATTACCGAATCGTTTAACGTGCTAGGCACGGCCGGCCCTAGCGGCAGCGCGGTAACCAGCGGCATCGGCCATGCGCTGATCGCGACCGGCTGCGGCCTCCTGGTCGCAATTGCAGGCGTCGCCGCCAATAGTTACTTCGCTAAACGCGTCCGCCTGACCATCTTGCAGCTGGACCTGATCAAGCTGCTATGCGTCAAGCGCTGGCACCTGTACGATTACCGCGGCGCGGAAATACATTTACATTTCGTGCACGGCCAGCACTCGTCGCTCATGCGAGTTCCGGAAACCGGGGTGGCGGGAGCCGGAGCATGAGCCGCAGCCGTTACCTTGCAGCGGATGAACCTCATATCGAGATCATCCCCATGATCGACATCATGATGTTTCTGCTGATCTTTTTCATGGTGACGATGCTGAAGATGATCGATGTCAGCGGCATCAAGATCAATGTGCCGCAAGCATCGACCGCGGCTCCCCTGCCGAAGATGTCGCTGACCGTCACGGTCAGGAAGGATGGCGACCTGTACGTCGATGGCAAACCTGTTTCGGCGGAGATGCTGACGCAAGCTATTAAAGAACGCGCCGCCGCCAGCAAGCTGGAAGTATTAATCGCCGGCGACAAAGAAGTGTCTCTGGAAAATCTGCTGCACGTCATGGACATTGCGCGTACCGCAGGTGTCGAAGACATAGGCATCGCCGCCAAGCGTTGAGAGATGAATGACTAACTCATTACCTATCCCCGACCCTGTTGCGGAATCGGCGTTTCCTGTGCGATGGCTGCCGGCGCTGGCAATTGCGGCCGGCATCGAACTGGCGCTGATTGGTTTGGCGCTGGGCGCACATTCGGCGCCGGTCAGCGTCGACCAACCGGTCAAGGTCGCCAGGTTGCTTGCCGTCGCGGACGAGCCAAGCTTGCCGGCGCCTGCCCCGGCCCCGGCCCCGAAAAAAGCTGAACCGCCCAAGCCTGCGGCCAAAACTGCACCCTCCCCGGCGCCGCGGCAACCAGCGGCCGATACAGCCGCTGTCGCGCCGACGTCATCGTCAAACGACAATCCCTCAAAAGATGTCCAGCCGAACGTCCTGCCGGCGGTATCAAAAGGTGCCGCGCCGGCGACCCCGCCCAAACCGGAGAAGCCTGCCGGCGTGCGGCGCGGCATTGTGCCGCTGCTCAGGATAGAACCGGAATATCCGGCGCGCGCGCTGGCCGCCAATACCGAAGGCGTGGTGATTGCGCACGTGACGATAGAAAAGGACGGCAGCGTCAGCGCCGTGAATATTGTCAGCGCACAACCGCCGAAGATATTCGATCAAGCCGCAACGCGCGCATTGCTGCGCTGGAAATTTCAGCAGAACGACGGTGGCGTGATCGGCGAAGTCGAATTGCATTTCAATCTGAACTAATTTTTATAGCCAGGCTAATTCCCATCTATGACACCTCCCTCGCAAAGCAGGCGCCGCTTCCTGAAATTATCCGCAAGCTCGGCCGGTGCGGCCCTGTCTCTCGGCGGCTTGTCTGCATCCATTCAAAAAGCGCTGGCGATTCCGGCGTCATCGCCGACAGGGACCATCAAGGATATAAAACGGGTGGTGATCCTGATGCAGGAGAACCGCTCATTCGACCATTATTTCGGCACCCTGAGAGGAGTGCGCGGCTTCGGCGACAGGATCCCGAGGCCGCAGCCCGACGGCAGCTCGGTGTTTCACCAGCGAGACAAGCATGGCAAGCTTATCCTGCCGTTCAGGATGGAGATGGAGACGACCAGCGCCGGCCATGCCGGCGGCAATCTGCCGCATTCCTGGCAAGACCAGCATGCGGCGTGGAACCATGGGAGATATGACAACTGGATAGAGGCAAAGAAGAATCCGGTGACGATGGGATATTTCACCAGGGCCGACATCCCGTTTCACTTTGCGCTGGCCGAAGCATTTACCATTTGCGACGCTTACCATTGCTCGGTACTGGGTTCGACCAATCCTAACCGTTTTCACATGATGACAGGAACGGTCGATCCTCGAGGCGCGAACGGCGGCCCGGTCACCTATCAACCGAATCCCGGACTCTGGTCTGGCGTTCCCGGTGAGATTCCAGCCGATGCCGACAGCTATACCTGGACCACCTATCCGGAACGTCTGCTGCAGCACAATATCTCCTGGCGGGTATACCAAGGAACCGACGATCTGAAAACGCACGATGGGGACTATCCGAGCGATTTCAACATCCTGCAGCATTTTTTCCGGCAATATCAAACGGCTGCGGCGCACTCGCCGCTATGGGTCAACGGCTGCAGCAAGTACACGCTGGGAAATCTTGCTCAAGATGTCGCCAATGACACCCTGCCCCAGGTTTCATGGCTGATGCCGCCCAAGATCAATTCCGAACACCCGGCATGGACGCCAGCTTATGGCGCAAGCTATATCAGCAAGGTGCTCGACATATTGACTTCCAATCCGGTCATGTGGAGCAGCACCGCGCTATTGATCACCTATGACGAAAATGACGGTTTCTTCGATCATATGGTGCCGCCAGCGCCGCCGATATCGCCCGCGGACGGGCTGTCGACAGTCGATGTGACGCAAGAGTTTCATACCGTCGGCGATTACGTCAATCCGGC
This sequence comes from Collimonas sp., assembly GCF_035566375.1. Classification (GTDB taxonomy): domain Bacteria; phylum Pseudomonadota; class Gammaproteobacteria; order Burkholderiales; family Burkholderiaceae_D; genus Collimonas. Next base: position 102,374 of record NZ_DATMRK010000055.1, on the reverse strand, counting down.
AGACAATCTTCCCTACGGCTTGGGCGCGCGGGTTCCCATGTTTGTCGTCTCCCCCTGGTCGAAGGGCGGAGCGGTCTGTTCTCAATTGTTCGATCACACCTCGATCATCCGTTTTCTGGAACAGGTGTTCGATGTCAAGGAACCGAATATCAGTCCCTGGCGCAGAGCGGTATGCGGCGACCTGACATCGGCTTTTGATTTTTCCAGGGCAGACCCGGGCAAACCGGATTTACCTGACACCTCTGCATATCAAATCAGATCCGATGCCCAGCATAAGCTACCGCCGCCCTTGCCGCCGGACCTGCCGTCGTTGCCACAGCAGGAACCGGGAGCCAGGCGAGCCCGGGCATTACCCTATGCATTATCTGTAGACGATTATTTAATCCCCGATTCCGGCCTGGTCCGGCTGGACTTCGACAACAGCGGCAAAGCAGGCGCGGTTTTGCAAGTCTATTCAGATCAAGGGCGAGGCGATCGTAAAACATACACGCTCGAAGCCGGAAAAAAATTGTCGGATTCCTGGTCTGCGCATTCCGCAGATCAAGATTACGATCTTAGCGTCTACGGCCCGAACGGTTTTTTGCGCCGGTTCAAGGGCGCCATCCCGCTCGCGAGCAGCCTGCAGGAGCCCACCGTAAGAGCCTACTGCGACGCAGCGGCAGGCGATATTGTTTTACGCATCACTAACCATGGAGAGAAGACGGTAACAGCAACCGTAGTCGACAACATCTACGACGACTCCGTCCGTGTCCTGGTAGTCGAAGGCGGCAAGAACGTCGAACAGCGCTGGCGGCTGGCGTCCAGTCATCAATGGTACGACCTCACTGTCAGCGCGGATTCCCATATCGGCTTTCTGCGCCGCTTGGCGGGCCATGTTGAAACCGGCAAGGAGTCCTGGTACATCTCGTAGGGCTGGAAGTCGATGAACATAGCAGGATTCGACGCTGTTCGGCAGCATGGAATCTTGCTTATAACTGATGTTTCGTCGAATTCCTCTCAGGCTATTCCAGGCCCGCTCCCAACACGCGGAAATAGGTAATTGTCGCCCCTTTCTCCTTGTATGTCCGTTTGCTGGCTGAGTTTACCCGATCAGTTTGACCTACCCGTTCTTTTGCGCGCCGAATTGACCAACTCAGTTTGGCCCTCCCTCCATTGCCTAGCGAATGCTGGCACCTTCGTGACCAGGTCTCCTTGGCGGAGATCGCCAGCGTTCGGTGCTAATTCGAATTGAATAGCAACATCATGGAACGCGCCGCGCGCTTGCTCAAAACTCATGCCCACTTGTACTTGAACGAGCAAGGCCTTTGGCACACAGCAGCTCTACTTAGAGCTGCGATCATTGAGTTATGAAGCGGGGTTTAGCGCAGCTCCCGGGCCTGCGTCAACAACCAACTCCTGAAGCGGCGAACTGGAGCATCTTCGTAACGATCTGCGGGAGTAAGAAGATAATACTGCCCGGCACTCGGTGTCGGCCCATTGAAAAGACGTCGCAACCGGCCTTCGGGGTCGAAGCTATCAGCAAGCACAGAAGGTACTAGGGCGATACCTTCGCCATTCATTGCAGCTTGTAGCGCCATAGCATATTGACTGCATTCGATGGCTTTCTGTCCGACGCCGATACGGCCGCCATGTTCTCGCAGCCAGTGAACCCATGCATCCGGACGTATTGCCGTATGGATCAGGCAATGTTGGCCCAAGTCTGAAATTTCCCTGACTGGATGTCGCCGCCACAGCCGCGCATGGCATAGCGCCACCAAGGCATCGGGGAACAATACATCGGCATGCAGGCCATGCCAGTCCACGGCCATCCGTTTGCCCAACGGGAGCCCCTTGGCGCGCGTTCCGGGTAGCGCGCCGACTTGGATTGCCATGTCCATCTGCGTGCGGCGGAAATCGGCCGCTCCGGTATCGACCACGATACGTACATCGATATTTCGGTTCTCGCGCCAGAACAATTCGAGCCTGGGTATTAGCCACAGTGAGGCCACACCTGGCAGCACTGCCACCGACAAGGGTGCGCGTTGCTTGCGTCCATTCAAGTGAAGCTCAGCGTCACAAATAATCTCGAAGGCCTGTCTCACTTTCAGAAAGTAGGACTCCCCCCGCATTGTAAGTTCGATGCGCCTGGTAAGGCGAACAAACAGCTTGTGCCCAAGATGTTGTTCGAGAATGCGTACCTGCCGACTCACTGCGCTCTGGGTGACGTGCAATTCATTGGCTGCCGCCGTGAAAGAAAGCAGGCGCGCTGCCGCCTCGAAGGCGCGTAATGCTGTCAGAGGAGGAAGCTTATTCATGGGATGGATGGAAGCGAATATCGGGCGACGCCGAAAGCGCCATCGACACAGACGCATGATCTCAATGAATGCATGGGCCTATTATAATCATTTGTCTGCTCCAAGGGGGCTGTCTAATATTGGTACGTCAATGCCAAGAGGAGCAGCCATGAAAACAATCGCAATCGCCGGTTTCGGAGCTATCGGCAATGCCGTCGCCGAAGGCATCGACCAAGGACTCGACGGCATACGGCTGGTCGCAGTATCAGTGCGAGACCAGACTACCGCGCGAAGCCGCCTAGAGAGCTTGGCGCAGCCACCACAATACGTGCCTCTGCAGCGCATTGGAGAATGCGCCGACATCGTCGTCGAATGTGCAGGGGCCGAAGTGCTTCGCCAGATTGCCGCGCCTGTACTGCAATCCGGGAAGCAGTTGGTGGTCCTAAGTGCGAGCGCCTTAGTCTCATCGCCAGAGCTGCTTGCGCTCTGGGAACAATATCGTCGCCATATCCACATTCCCAGCGGCGCTATCGGCGGCCTGGATGCGGTGGCCGCCATGGCAGAGGGGGAAATTCGCTCTGCCAAGCTTGTGACCAGGAAGCCCCCGGGTGCCCTGCGCAGCGTTTCCTGGCTGAAGGAGCAAGGTATCGTCCCTGAATCGGTACGGCGGCCGACGATGGTGTTTTCGGGCACCGCATTTGATGCAGTCCGCTACTTTCCGACCAATCTGAATGTGGCCGCCGCATTATCACTTGCGGGTATCGGGCCCCTACGCACGATAGTGGAGTTATGGATTGATCCGGATGCACGCAGGAACCATCACGCGATCGAGGTCTATGCCGATAGCGGATCGATGCACCTCTCCATTGAAGCTGTTGCATCGATGAATCCCGGGACTTCATCCTTGGCGGCCCAATCGGTGCTTTCCTTACTGCGCAGACTGGGAAACGCGATGGTACTCGACCGAGATTGACCTGCAAGATTGCGTGCAGCTAAGCTGAAAGTCGGCGTTGGTGGTTCGCTGCGTCATAACCAGGGAAGTGCGCCGCCCAAGAACCAGCTTTACTATGCCGGTGCGGCGTACGGCGTCACGCCTGCTCTGAACCTGATCGGCCAGCTGTATCACCTGCATTACAACGACAATTCGAATAAGGCGTGGTTGGGCGTCCGACCGCAGCACATCTTCCCTTGATGTGTGCGGTCGTTGTTGTAATAAGCCAGCCAGTCGTCCAGATCGCTTTGCAGCTCTTCAATCGAGCGGTAGATCTTGCGCCGGACCGTGACCTGATAAAACTCCTGCAGAATGGTTTTATGGAAACGTTCGCAGATCCCATTAGTCTGCGGATGTCGAACCTTCGTCTTGGTGCGCTCAATGTCATTGAAGGCCAGGTAGAGCTGGTACCCTAGCAGAGCCGCTCCCACAAAGGGCTCGACAGACTATGTTATCCGTTTTGACTAAAAGTTTAAAAATAGAGGTTGCCCCGACAGACGTACCGTCAATCTCCTGATTTTTCTTTTCCATAAAAATCAAGAGATCGACTATAAAGTCTGTCGGGCTGGCCCCGATTTTTCAATTTTTAGTTAGAACCGACAATATAGTCTGTCGAGCCCTTTGCGGGTGCGGCTTGCGGGTGTATTACAAGCAACTGTATATTGAAAGATGACGAATGCCTGAAAAAGGGGGGGCGATTCAGTTTTAGGCTGAAAATGCTGACGCCTTTTTCAGCATTTCATAGAGATTCTGCGCCCCCGGCGAGAACACGCGGCCGGACCGGCGAATAATGCCCAATGTACGCGTGATAGCCGGCTCCTTGAGCGGGATTGCGCGCAGCACGCTTGAGCGATCCGACGGCATCGCGAGTTGCGGCACCACGGCAATGCCGAGCCCGGCCTTCACCATCTCAAGCAACGTTGAAACATGGCGCACTTCAATGAACGAAGCGGGCTGCTTTTCTGACGGTGCCATCGCCATATCCAGCATCATCCGATTACCACTCGATTTGGCCACCGTCATGTAGGGATACTTGCCGATATCCTGCCAATTGACAGCACGCCGGCGCGCCAATGGGTGGTCGGGTAAGCAGGCCATCACAAAACTCTCCTGCATGATCGGTTCGAAGTCGACGCCTTGTTCCCGTGCGCCGAGAAAATTGATGCCGAAATCGGAATCTCCGCGTGCAACATTGTTTAGCACTTCATGTGCGCCTTCGTCCACGATGCGGATGCGAATCAAAGGAAATTGCGCATTGAAGCGCTGCAGGATCGGTGCTAGAAAATTGTGCGCTATCGAAGGCACGCAGGCCACCGTGATTTGCCCAAAATGCGTATAGGAAATGTCGCTGATGTTGTGCAAAGACGTTTCGACGCCATTGAGGATCTCGACTGCCTTGGCAAAAAATTCACGCCCTACCAGAGTTAGCGCCACACGCCGGGTGGTACGTTCAAACAGTTTGACGTTGAGTGCGTCTTCCAGCTTGCCGATGCGGCGTGACAGCGCCGGCTGCGAGATATTCAGCGCCAACGCCGCCGCCCGGAAACCGCCCTGTTCCACAACCGCCACCATGGCTTGCAGGTCGCTTAAATCAAAACGTAGTTGATACATTTTTATTGATACCTTTAACGCATCAAAAGTAAAGATTTATGCATTTTACTTTATCAATAAGGTTCGTGATAATTGTTCGACAAAACCTCAATTGCAGCGCAGTTGCATAAAAAACAGGAGACAAAGAAAGTGCGTGTCAAACAAATAATTTACCGACTGTTCGCTCTCGGCGCAGTCAGTCTAGCCCTGTTGTCCGGCGCGACTCAGGCTGAAGAGATTAACGTGATGATTTCGGGCGGCTTCACTGCGGCCTACAAAGCATTGGCGCCTAAATTCGAGGCGGCTACCGGCAACACCTTGTCTACCGCCTTCGGACCTTCAATGGGCAAGGCGCCGGAGGCTATTCCCAACCGCCTCGAACGTGGCGAATCGGCCGATGTCGTGATCATGGTCGGTTATGCACTGAGCGACCTGATCAAGCTGGGAAAAGTCGACGCCGACAGTCGCGTCGACCTGGCCGATTCCCGCATCGGCATGGCGGTCAAGGCCGGCGCTGCGAAGCCAGACATCAGCACGGTGGAGGGCTTGAAATCAGCCATGCTCAACGCTAAATCGATAGCCTATTCCGACAGCGCAAGCGGCGTCTACATCGAGCGTGAACTGTTCAAGAAGCTGGGCATTGAAGAGCAAGTCAAACCAAAAGCACACATGATCCAGAAAACTCCCGTCGGATCGTTGGTGGCTAGCGGCGAGTTCGAACTAGGCTTCCAGCAGGTAAGCGAAATTCTCCCAGTGCAAGGGATCGACTTTGTCGCCAGGATTCCGGAGCAGGTCCAAAGTATCACCACGTTTTCAGCCGGGATACCGGTCGGCGTCAAACATCCAGACGCCGCTCGCGCACTGATCCGTTACCTGGCCTCGCCCGAGGCGCGCGACGAAGTGATCAAAAGCGGACTGGATCCGAAGCAATAACTCCGCCTGCGCTATTAGCAACGGTATTCGTAGAAATCTGCGCCATGCCCTGGTGTGAGGCGCAAGGCTCCAATCGTTTGTGAGATCAAAATGACAGCCATCGCAGCAGCAACTCCGTCGAAGTTCGGCACGGTCCTCCGTGTCACCAGCGGCAATTTCATGGAAATGTTTGACTTTTTCCTGTTCGGGTTTTACGCCACTTACATTTCCAAAACCTTCTTCCCATCGGGCGACGAATTCGCCTCACTGATGCTGACTTTCATGACCTTCGGCGCCGGTTTTTTGATGCGTCCGCTTGGCGCCATCCTGCTCGGCGCCTACGTCGACCGCGTCGGCCGCCGGCAGGGCCTGATCGTGACCCTGGCCCTGATGGCACTTGGCACCGTTCTGATTGCTTTCGTGCCGGGTTTTGCGACCATCGGTTATCTGGCGCCATTCCTGGTGCTGATCGGCCGCTTGCTACAAGGCTTCTCCGCCGGCGTCGAATTGGGCGGTGTTTCGGTCTATCTGGCTGAGATGGCAACGCCGGGCAACAAGGGCTTCTACGTCAGCTGGCAATCGGCCAGCCAGCAGGTGGCCATCATCGTCGCGGCGGCATTGGGTTACGCACTTAACATATGGCTGACCCCGCTGCAAATCGGTTCCTGGGGCTGGCGTATTCCGTTCTTCATCGGTTGTATGATCGTGCCTGTACTGTTCATGATCCGCCGCTCCCTGCAAGAAACGGAAGAATTCATGAAGCGCAAGCAGCGTCCCAATGCGCGCGCCATTTTCCGTTCGATGCTCGATAACTGGGGCCTGGTGATCACCGGGATGATGCTGGTGGCGATGACCACCGTCTCGTTCTACCTGATCACGGTTTACACACCTACTTTCGGCAAGAACGTACTCAAACTCAGTACTGCCGACAGCCTGATCGTGACTCTGTGCGTTGGTATTTCTAACTTTATTTGGCTGCCGGTCATGGGGGCGTTGTCGGACCGGCTCGGTCGCCGCCCTATCCTGATTTTTTTTACCGCGCTGACCATTCTGAGCGCCTATCCGGCCATGACCTGGCTAACCGGCGCCCCCAGCTTCGAGAAGATGCTGGTCGTCGAGCTGTGGTTGTCGTTCCTGTATGCCAGCTACAACGGGGCTATGGTCGTGGCGCTGACCGAGGTGATGCCGGTCGAGGTGCGCACGGCTGGCTTTTCCCTGGCTTACAGTCTGGCGACAGCGATTTTTGGCGGCTTCACGCCGGCCATCGCCACCGCGTTGATCGAAGCGACGGGCGATAAGGCCGCGCCGGGCTTATGGATGACATTTGCTGCTGTGTGCGGCCTGATCGCAACGTTGGTACTGTACCGCAAACGTAGCGTTAAATATCGGGCAGATTCTGAGGAGCGATGTTCCATCCAAAACGCGTCATAAAGAAGGACCGAGGTCGATTGCTGCAATATATGCAAACACGATCAGCGTTGCTGTAATCGCTAGACGTTCGTTGCAGTGTAGGTGGTAAGCGGCAGAATACTCTGCACCGAATCTTTTGTGCCCATGGCACAAATGGCGTCAGACATCACCTCTACCAGGCGGCGGGCCATCCATTCTTGCGGATGCGAAATGACCATGTCGACCCGGCCATCGATCAGCGCCTGCCGGGTGATCTCGGGCAGGTCGGGGCAGACAGTGACGAGCCGGGTAGTCCGTCGCCTTCTTGCAGAGCCTGAATCACCCCCTCGATCCCGCCGCCTGCCACATAGATGCCGACCTGGTCCGGGTGGCGCTTCAATAAATCCAGAGTGGCCACCTGAGCGAGATGGATGTCCTCCAGGCTGATCAAGATTTCCAGCACCTGAAATTCCGGAGCGTATTCGCGAAAATGGAAGTGAAAGCTAGCAGGCAGATCGCCAAGCTGGAAGCAGAGATCGGGGTTCCACTGCTGGTCCGGCATCGTGCTGTGGAACATGGTCTATCTGGAGCGGGCCGCGAGTGCTTTGGGTATGGTTGGAATAATTCCGGCCACTGGGACAAAGCGCGAGTCTGTCGTCAGGGGGGCTGACCACGATGCCGGCTTGCGGAATTTCCCGCATGATCTCTTCGAAAAGCAGTAACTTACTCTGAGTTGCCCTAAGCGGCTGTACCTTCTTCTAGCAAGGTTCCAGATGGAACACGCCGTCAAAGTCGAGTAACAGGATTATCGGTGCTTGCAAGATCAGGATAGGCGTGTTTGGGCGAAGGGGGTGAGCGCCGGGCATCCAAAATGTCGGGAAGGATGGTGTCGATACAGTCGGCCAACGCCTCAACTTTCTCGCCCACAGTTCTTCCCAGTGGAGTCAAGGAATATTCCACGTGGGGCGGTACAGTCTCATAAGACTTCCGATGAACCAACCCGTGTGCTTCCAGGCGCTTCAAGGTTTGCGATAACATTTTTTCGCTCACGCCGCCGACCATTCTGCGCAGCTCGCTGAAACGTCGAACTTCGCCCATCAGCACGATAAGCAGCAGAATGCCCCAAGGACTCGTGACGTCTTTAAGCATCTCACGACATGGGCATTCAGTTGATGGGAGTCCCTCGCGTCGGACTTGTTCGGAAAAGGACTCAGATGCGATCAGTTTGGTTTGCGTTGCCATCTCCACACTAACCTTTCGGTGCGTACTTACGGAAAGTAAGGTAATGCCTTATTGTAAGTGCCTTACTCAACCAAACCAAGGAATTTGTCATGATAGTTGTTACAGGAGCCACAGGGCAGCTCGGTCGTCTGGTAATTCAGAACCTTCTACGCACGGAACCCGCGTCAAGCATCGTCGCTGTAGTTCGCGATCCAGCGAAGGCGGCCGATCTATCGATTCTCGGTGTTCAAGTCCGTCAGGCTGATTACACGCAGCCAGCGTCGCTTAAGACAGCGCTTGCTGGTGCCGATAAGTTACTACTCATATCTTCGAGCGAGCTCGGACAGCGCGCCTCTCACCACCGCGCCGTAATTGATGCGGCGATTTATTGTGAAGTCAAGTTGATCGGATACACGAGCGTTCTACACGCCAACACATCTCCATTGGGGTTGGCGGATGAACATAACCAAACCGAGGTGATGCTTAAAGCTTCAGCCATTCCATTCGTTCTCTTGCGCAATGGTTGGTACACCGAAAATTACGCGACTTCAATTCCAACGGCGCTGGCTCACGGTGCGCTGATGGGTAGCGCCGGCGACGGACGAATTGCTTCGGCTTCGCGGGCTGACTATGCCGCCGCGGCCGCTTTGACGATGACGCTTCCCGATCAAGCTGGACGGGTCTACGAACTGGCGGGGGATACTGCCTACACCTTGTCGGAGTTCGCGGCCGAAATCTCGCGCCAGTCAGGCAAGGCAGTCAACTACATGAACCTGCCGCGTGCGGATTACAAAGCGGCGCTGGTGGGCTTTGGTCTGCCCGAACCAATCGCGGATCTGCTCGCAGATTCTGACAGCGGCGCTTCGCAAGGTGGCCTTTTCGACGATAAGCGCCAGCTCAGCACATTGATCGGCCGACCAACAACGCCGATGGCTGAAACGATTGCAGCGGAACTTAAGGCGTAGACAATTGTTGGCACATTGCCGCCAAGCCCATGCTTTGTCAACCAACGGGATGCGCCGCGTTGCGCTGAGCTGTTGGTTGACTCGGCCTCTGCAGCGTCGAAGTTTGGCTGATGACCAATTGATTAATTTAGCTGGCCGTGTCAACGATCAGTTGTATGTTTTTCACAGGAGGTTCCAATGGGTATTCGATTTCTCAAGATCGCGGTGATCTATCTATTCGTCGGCGCGTTACTAGGCGGTTATATGGGGGCGACCGAAAATTTTGCATTGTCCCCACTCCATGCTCATCTCGCTTTGCTAGGCTGGGCTTCGCTCGCAATAGCGGGTTTGATTTATCACCTTTACCCGGCTGCAACGTTGACGCTGCTCGCGCGAATTCATTTCTGGTTGCACAACATCGGCCTGCCATTTTTCATGCTCGGCCTCGGCTTGGTGCTTACCGGTCATACAGCTGCAACTCCAATCGTATCCATCTCTGCCAGCATCGTCATTATTGGCCTGGCGGCGTTCACCGCAAACGTTCTTATGAACGTGAAGGCTACGGCCGGCCGACAGTAATCTGGTGAAGAATCGCATCGTCATATTTACCCCAGGAGTTGACCTTGGAAAATTACATTTTTAATTCTAAATTAAGGAGAAATTAACAATGAAATACGGAATAGTGGGTGCCACCGGATTAACAGGGCTTGAGATTCTCAAACAGCTTCCCTCCCATGACGTTTCGGTATTTGTAAGGCAACCTGACAAATTACCTAAAGAAATGACGTTGGAGGTTATTCGCGGCGAAGTTTCGGATCAAGAAGCCCTGACGGCATGGGCGTCAAAACAAGAAACCGTGTTTTTTGCCCTGGGCCATCCCATGTCTTGGAATCTTGTCCGATACAATATTGGCCTCTCGCGAGACTACCCAATTAAGGGAATTTTAAAGGATTCGCTTTTGGCCGTTATGAAAGGAAAGCCAAAACGAATCATCTACATGAGTGCCTACGGCACTCATGAGACTCGATCCGATTTGCCATTTGTGGTTGGAAAAATATTTTTGCCAATATTTATTGGTGAGACTTACCGCGATCATGAAGAGGCTGAAACACTTTTAAGATCCTACTCCGAAGAATGGGTGGTAGTGCGCCCTGCTCAATTGACGAACGATGCTGCCCGCAAGCAGTACCGCACGGAAGCAAAATTAAATCCTTGGGGTACCGGAAAAATTTCGCGAGCAGACGTTGCTCATTTTATGATTCGCTCGGCTAAAGATACTTCATGGATCGGTCAAAAGGTCGGGCTATCTTATTAACTCGCTATATTTTTTATAGAGATAATTGACATGAGCCTGCGCACTTCGCTGATCATTTTACTGCTCCCCCTATCCGCAGCCGCCACCGAACCGATACAACTGGCTGTCGACATGCGCGACGTGCCACGCAAGATCATTCACGCTACACTGACCATTCCAGTGCAGCCTGGGACTTTGACGCTGGCTTATCCGAAGTGGATGCCGAATGCGCATGAGGTGGCACCGATCGCTCAGCAGGTCGGGCTGACGATCAGCGCCAACGGCAAGCAGCTCGCTTGGCGGCGCGATCCGCTTGACCTCTACGCCTACCGCATCACGGTTCCCAACGGTGCGCACAGCATCGAAGTCCGGACCGATTTTATCACCGCGTCGGCGGGAGGAACGGCCGGAGGCTCGACCAGCGACAAGTTGGCGTTGCTGAGCTGGAACGACGTGCTGCTTTATCCTTACGTCGGCCCAGCCACGCGCGTGGACCGCATCAAAATAACGCCGTCGCTGTTGCTTCCCGCGGGATGGCGGCATGCCAGCTCACTGCATCCAGCTGACAATGCCGCCGTCGGCACTACCGGCCCGATCGCATTCCAGACAGTGTCATTGGAACAGCTGGTCGATTCGCCTCTGATCACAGGCCGTTACTTCCGTGAGGTGCCGCTGGCGTTGGGAATCACTCCTCCCCACTATCTCGACATGGTGGCCGATGCGCCGGAGAACCTGGAAGTCAATCAGGCCTACATTGACAAGCTGTCCGAACTGATAAGCCAAAGCAGTAAAATGTTCCGCAGCCACCACTACGATGCCTTCCGCATGCTCGTCACCCTGTCGGACGAGATCGAAGGACACGCAGCCGACCATCACCAGTCGCTAGATAATCGCCGCCCCGCGCGATTTCTGACCGATGAAGGAATGATGTCGCGCTATGCTAATTTTATGCCGCATGATTTGGTCCATAGCTGGAACGGTAAATACCGCCGGCCCGACGGCATGACCACGCCGAACTTCCAAGTGCCGGTCGACAACAGCGGCTTGTGGGCCTACGAAGGACTGACCGATTATCTGGGTGCCGTGCTCACGGCCCGTGCCGGCCTTTGGAACCGTGAACAATACCTCGGCATGCTGGGCGCAAGCGCAGCCCTCTTCAGTCACCGTAGCGGACGCCAGTGGCGCGATCTGCAAGACACAGCGGTGGCGGCTATGGCTTTGTGGGACAAAGGCGGCGGCGCCTACGACAACTGGCGTCGCAACGGTTTCGAGTTTTACGGCGAGGGCGCCCTGATATGGCTAGATGTGGATGTCACAATGCGCAATCGCAGCGACGGCCGCAAATCGCTGGACGACTTCCTGGCGATGTTCAACGCTGGCGCCAATCTTGGCGCGCAAGTGAAGCCTTACTCCTTCGCCCAATTGGTCGCCGCGCTGAACAGCGTGGTGCCGAACGACTGGGCGAGCTTTCTCAACGAGCGCCTACATTCGCACAGCGGTGACGGTCCGATGGGTGGCATCACCGGCAGCGGCTACCGGCTGGTGTACCGAGACCGGCCCAGCGACTGGTCCAAGTCTAACGGCACCAAGGCATTTGAATATTCGATCGGCTTGAATATCAGCGGCGCCGGTGTGGTTGGCGACGTCCTTCCTGATAGCGCTGGTGCCAAGGCGGGCTTCGTGCCTGGCATGTCGATCACCGCAGTCAATGGGCAGCCGTACAGCAACGCCGTTATGCAGGAGGCGATACGGGATGCGAAAACCAGCATCGCCGCCATCGAAGTTTCGTTGCGGGCCGCGGCACCGCTGCTATTGGACTATCACGACGGCGAACGTTTTCCGGCACTGGAACGTGTGCCCGGAACTCCGGATCGGTTGTCCGAGATCCTGCAGGCGCGCTGACATGTTGGGCTAGTCGTATCACTCTGTTTCAGTACTGCCCCAAAAACTTAGATTGTTCTTTGATTTACACGCTTGCTCAGTGCTTCGGCGGTTTCTTTATGCATCTTTAATTTCCGTCGAACGAGAAACGATAATGCCAAAGTTACCAAACGTATTGCTAAAATAATACGCGAACTGGTGAAAGTCGTCTGCCTGTAGTTCCGAATAATTCTTGCATTCCCATACAACCTGCATAGCACCGTGCTTCGATCTTATGACCTCCCAGAAGCCGCTTACTGCACGATTTGATGCAACCCAATCACGGATGGTGCTGCCGTCATTCATTCTTATCCCTGAATCCAGGACAGGTTTTGCAGAGTAACTGGAGCAGTTCATCGCGATTAATCATTTGCTTTCGCTTTATCTTGCTTAACCCAAAAATTGAATGACCGGTGTTGGCTGTGGATTCAACGACTGAATCCGCCATCAGCAGGCTATCTGCGCACAGCGATACTGACGAATATGGACTCGGCATGGCAAAATGCGCAAGGATCGCCTGGCTCACAGAGTTAAACAGCAAACCATCCTGTTGGATACTGGCCGCAAATGAAGTCGACAAACGCCCGCACTTTCGGGCTCTGCAGCCGGCGCGACGTGTAGAGGATCCAGAGTTCGACCTCCTCGCCGACCATTCCCCAAGTCGTCAGTCTGCCCTCGTCGACCAGGCCTTGTGCCAAGGATTGCGGCAGCAGCGCCACGCCGGCGCCGGCCGCGGCGGCATCGCGCACCATCAGTAACGACGACAGGCGCAGGACCGGCCGCGGCTCCACCACCAGCTTGCGGTCGGTAGCGGACCACAGGTCGCCGTCGCGGTAGGTTGGCATGACTACCGCTGGCGTAGAGACGGGCTTGGCGGCTCGTCCACCCGGGGCGCGCAGCGATGGGGCGGCGGCGAGAACCAGCCGGTCTCTGGCGAAGCACCTGCCTACCAGAACGCTGTCCTTGCGCGGGTTGATACGGATGGTGACGTCGAAGTGTTCCTCCACCAAGTCAACCAATCGGTCTTCAGCCACGGCCTCGACCTCCACCTCCGGATAGCTCGCCTGAAACCTGGCGAGTATTCCTCCCAGTGCCATCTGCGAAAAGACCAGGGGCGCCGCGATGCGCAGTCGCCCGCGCGGCTTGTCCACACCTTCCCGGGCCTCGGCCAGCGCCTCAGCGAGTTCGCGCATCGGTGCCTCGGAGCGCTTCAGCAGGAGTCGTCCCGCCTCCGTCAACTCAAGATTGCGCGCGCCCCGTTCGATGAGGCGCACGCCCAGCGCTTCCTCGAATTCGGCGATCCGGCGCGACAAGGTCGCCTTTGAGCGCCCGCTCGCGCGGCTGGCGCGGCCGAACCCGCCGTGCGTCGCCACCAATTGGAAATCTGCCAGCGCGTTAATGTCCATGTCGTCTCAATATCAATACAGTGTGTCTATATTTTATGGTCTTTGTTTTGAATATGAAACACATTATTGTTAGGTCCGTACCCAACCACAAGGAGTTGTCATGAAAAAGATTCGTGCTTTGCAGCTGATGCAGTATGGCGGTCCCGACGCCGCCAGGATTTCCCTCATCGAGGCGCCGGTCGCGGGCGCCGGCCAGGTCGTGGTGCGCGTGCACGCCGCCGGCGTCAACGGGCTGGACTGGAAGGTCCGCGAAGGCTACGTCAGGGACGCCTTCCCTCTGGTGTTGCCGACCGTGCTGGGCATCGAGCTGGCCGGCGTGGTCGAGCAAGTTGGCCCCGGCGTCACCCGCTTCACCAAGGGTGATCGCGTGATGGGGCCGCTCGGCGGGCTGGGCGCCTATGCCGAGCTGGCGGCTGTGGATGCAGCCAACCTCGCTCCCATGCCCGCGTCAATGAGCTTCACCGACGCCGCGGCACTACCGGTGGCGGCCGTCTCCGCATGGCAAAGCCTGCACTTCGCCGGGCCCGTCCACGCCGGACAGCGCATCCTGATCCATGGCGCGGCCGGCGGGCTGGGCGGCTTCGCGGTGCAGTTCGCGCGCCGCGCCGGCGCCGAGGTGTTCACCACTGCGCTGACCCGCGATTTCGACTACGTGCTCGGCCTGGGCGCCGACCATGCAATCGATTACCAGACCGGCCAGTTCGAGGCCGCTGTCAGTAACATTGACCTGGTGCTCGACTACGTCGGCGCAGACACCCTCGCTCGCTCCTGGCAGGTGCTCTCTGCCAACGGCGCCATCGTCAGCACTGCCTCCCCGGCGATCCTGCAGAGCACTCCCGCTGGCTGCCGCGGCCTGTGGTTCATGAACAAGCCCGACGCCGAGCGGCTACAGGAGATCGCCGTAGACGTCGCGCACGGTCGCCTGCAATCTCGGATCGACGCCGTCGTTCCCTTCGATGATCTGCCCGCCGCGATCGAGCGCAACCGCACCCGACCGCAACTCGGCAAGACCGTCGTCGCCTTCTCCCTCTGATTCATCCATCCGCATCCATTCATAAAGGAAATACGACATGAGCATCCTGATTACCGGTGCCTCTGGCACCATCGGCTCCCTGATCCTGCAACGCCTGGCGTCGGCCAACGTCGAACTCAAGGCCTTGGTTCGCACGCCCGGCAAGGCCGTGCTACCCGACGGCGTGACCGAGGTCGTGGGCGACATGAGCAGCCCTAAATCCATGCGCGCGGCGCTGTCGTCGGTGCGCACCCTGTTCCTGCTCAACGCGGTGACGCCAGATGAAGTGACGCAAGCGCTGATGACGCTGAATCTGGCCAAGGAGGCGGGAATCGAACGCATCGTCTACCTCTCGGTAATCCACGCCGATCTCTACACAAATGTTCCGCACTTCACGGGCAAGCACACAGTTGAGCGGATGATCGAGAGCCTGGAGCTGCCGGCGACCATCCTGCGGCCAGCCTATTTCATGCAGAACGACGAGCGCATCAAGTCCGTGATCGAAGGCTATGGCATCTACCCGATGCCGATCGGCGAGGCCGGAGTGGAAATGATCGATGTGCGCGACATCGCTGACATCGCGGCGGCCGAGCTGTTGGCGCGCCATCACACGACACATGCGCTACCGCGCCGCACGCTCGAACTGGTGGGGCCCGAGATCCTGACCGGACCGGTGGCCGCCGGTGTGTGGGGCGAGGAGCTTCACCGCGAGATTCACTACGGCGGAGATAGCCTGGACGGTTTCGAGCAGCAATTGGCGGCCTATGGCCCCGACTGGATGGCCTATGACATGCGCCTGATGATGGGACGCATCCAGACCATCGGCATGCATGCCGCACCAGGCGTAGTGGAGGTGCTGGAGAAGATGCTGGGGCGTCCGCTGCGAAATTATCGTGATGCGGTCCGTGATCTGCTGAAGCAGGATTAGAGATACCAGCTTCAGCATGGCATCGACGGCTTCAACCTCTACCGATACATCAGAGGTCAAACCATGTCGGTCGAGCATTCGGCGCAATGCGTAATGCGGAGGAAATGTAACTAAGGGGACCTTCTGCGTCGCCAAATTGACCGATTTTTGCCTGGAAATAGGAGACGATTCGTGAACAATCAGCATCATCGTTTCTTCGAACAACGGTGTGATTTTTACCGCATCGGTTGCTACTGCGGTGTCGTAGACAAAGCCTATCTCTGCCTTCCCTCCTTCAACGAGATCGACTACCTCTGGTGAACTCCGAACGACTACTGAAATATTTACCAAGGGCCGCTGGCTCATAAAGCTCGCCACTACGTCTCCCATGAAGTAGTAGCTCAGAGTGTGAATAGTAGCGACCTTTATATTTCCACCAGTCACGCCTTGCTCGTTGCGAAGTTGTTTTACTACGTCATCAATGACCTCATAGGCCGGACGTACAGCATCTCTTAACGTACGCCGGCCTCGGTTAACTTAATTCCTCTCCCGTTTCTATCAAATAGTGGATTTCCAATTGCCGTCCCCAGACTAGCCAATGTACGGCTCAAACTGGATTGACTCATATCCAACAGATTTGCAGCTTCGGATAGGGTCGGGCAACGACAGATTTCGAGGAATAACCGTATTTTGTGGTCAGAATGCTTCATATACAATCCATCATAACTTGGAGATGTTTTGCTGGAGACGATTGCGGCATGCTACCAATAGAGTGCTGCATAGCTTGTATTGATGCCGCTACTGGCAATCACGAAAACAACCGCCGGTGTTGGAAGCAACTAATAACTGTGAGTCATACTGGATTTCGGACTGATTTCTAAGGACAGTGCATTTGATGAATCGGGAGGGCATGCTGCCTCGTGAGGCCTTTAGACCTCACGCCCTGCCAGTGACAAGAAGGCGCCAAGCCCCAGCATTGTTACGCCTGATACCCTGGTGAGTAGTCGAGCGCGAGCAGCGCGCGCGGCGCCTGACTTGAGTAAGCGATCAGCTGCGAAAACCGCGATGACATCGACCATCGTGTTAAGGATGACGCAAATGCTGCCAAGTGTCATCAACTGTGGGACCAAGGGTTTGCCTGGTGAGACAAACTGAGGCAGAAACGCCAGAAAGAAAAGCGCTGTCTTGACGTTTAACGTCTCAACAACGATTCCCTCGTAAAGTGACCGGCGCGTCCCCTGAGAAGTAACCGGCTCCACGGTGAGCGCCTGATCCTTGCGCAGAAGCAGACGAATGCCCATGTGCACGAGATAGGCGGCACCAAGGTACTTGACCAGGTTGTAAGCCACGGCTGACTGAGCAATTATCAGGGACAGGCCGAGCGCCGCCGCAAAAACGTGGAGCATTCCGCCGATTCCGGTGCCGAAACATGAGGCCAAGCCTTCTGCGCGACCGCCAGCGACCGTGCGCGCGACGACGTAAGCAATGCCAGGACCAGGGGTGATGGCAAGGACCACGGCGGCGAGTACGAAGGCAAGGAATGACATGGTGTTAGCGTCTTTCAGGTGAGGGTCAGCGTCGGCCGACGCATGAGGTCTGATTACAAATAGGTAGAAAATTTATGCCGGCTTGGCGTCAGCACAAGCCAGCATGGCGTCGCCGATCACACGATCACCTTGGGCCTTGAGCGTCTCGCCGGCGCTGCGGATATCACGCACTTCCTTGTTCTGGCTCAGTTTTGACTTGCCGACAAGGCGCGTGATTTCAATTTCCAGGCCCACGATAGCCTTGAGCATCGTGTCAATGTACTCCTTGGAGCTGTCCGTCATCTTCCACGGCGTCGGCTGTGACGCTTCGTGGGTTCGGGTCAGGCGGGCAACCAGGCCGCGCACGAAGCGCTCATCGTCGCGGATGGTGATGCGTCCGTAGGCATGAGCCACCACGTAATTCCAGGTGGGTACCTGCTTGTGGAACTCATGCTTGGACGGATACCAAGTGGGCGACACATACGCATCGGCGACCCGAAAGACCACTAGTACCTCATCACCATTGGATACGTCCTGCCACACCGGATTGGCGCGCGCCACATGGGCATGCAGCACACCCATCTCGCCCTGCTGGGGATCGAGTTCAAAAGGAATATGGTTGGCATCCAGTCCACTTGCGCCGTGCGTGAACAGTATTCCAAAAGGATGGTGCTTGATGAGGTCATGCAGCACTTCTGTACGAGATTCATCGAAATGGTTGGGTACATACATATCAGTTCTCCCGGTCTTAACCCTGATTGAAACGCATATGTCTTTGCAGGCAGTTATCTGATGTGGATTATCGCTATTTGCTGGATTACTATATAGGTCCACAATTGAACAATTTCAGTAGGCCAGAATAATATGCCACGACGTCCCCAAGCTGTGGATTTGCCGCCCATTAGCGGCATAGACCGTAGCAGCGGGCATCTTGGCCGGCAATTGACGCACGCTCTGCGCGAGGCAATACGTAGCGGCAACTTGAAGCCTGGCGATCTTCTGCCTTCGAGCCGTCAGCTAGCCGCCGCGCTCGATATCGCGCGCGGCACCGTCATGGAGGCGTACGAACAGCTGATCGCCGAGGGATTTCTCGATGCACAACCGAGGGCGGGCACACGAGTCGCTTCCGCGTTGGCCCAATCGCGGTCCGCGGTCAGCGGTTCGCAAAAGCCGGCGGCAAACCCGACGCCCGCTTCACTTCCTGCGCCTGCAGCCGCCTTCGCCAAAGTCGCGGAGCAATTTAAGCCGCTCCCACCGGTACCCTTTGCCGTTTCCGTTCCCACCGGCCCGGCAGCGCCCGATGCAGCGTGGCGACGACTCGGCAACCGCATTCGCGCCCGAGGACCAGGTGCGCCCTCGGGCTATGATGATCCTCAAGGTGTCAAGGCATTGCGGGAAGCCGTGGCCGAGTATGTGAGGAGGTCGCGCTCGGTGCAGTGCAATGCTGAACAAGTCATCATCACGACGGGAACCCAGCAAGGCTTGTACGTCGCCTGCCAAGTGCTGCTGGGCGCCGCCGACATCGCATGGGTGGAAGACCCCGCCTATCGGGGCATTACGGGAATTCTCGAAAGCACGGGGCGGCAGGATCGCATGGTGCGCGTTCCGGTTGACGCTGCCGGCATCGATGTCGACGCAGGCGTGGCAATGGCAAAGGATGCGCGTGCTGCATTCGTCACGCCTTCGCATCAATATCCGTTGGGAATGCCGATGAGCATGGGGCGCAGGAATGCACTGCTGGCTTGGGCGCGGAAGAGCGGGGCTTGGATCGTAGAGGACGACTACGACAGCGAACTGCGCTATGCCGGACATCCGTTTCCTTCGCTGCAGGGGCTGGCGCCGGATCGCGTCGTCTACCTCGGCACCTTCAGCAAGATCCTGTTTCCGTCGCTGCGCCTTGGCTATGCCATCGTTCCTGACGCTTTGGTAGCAGCCTTCTGCGGTGCGCGCGTTCTGATGGACAGGCACACGCCAAGCGCCGACCAGCACGTCCTCGCCGCTTTCATCACCGAAGGCCATCTGGATCGGCATATCCGACGCATTCGCGGTGTGTACGCTGACCGTCGAAGCCAGCTGTTAGGCATGCTCGAGCGATGGATTCCCAAGAATCTTGGATGGCTGCAGCCTAGCGATCAGGGCATGCACCTGGTGCTCTGGCTAGCGGACGGTATCGACGACGTTTTGCTGGCGTCACGCGCCGTGGAGGCTGGAGTCGCTGTGCGGGCAGTGTCTCCAATGTATTCGGAAGGCAATGGCCGCTCAGGACTCGTCCTCGGTTTAGGTGGCTTCAGCAACGAGCAGATGGAGGCAGCAGTTCGGATCCTTGCTGCAATCATCATGTCAATGAGAAAGACCAAGCCGCGCCTACAGACTACCTCGTGAAGGCTTCGTCCAGGGATTCTTCTCCTTGATGCTTGAGACCGTAGTATTGCTTGATCGCGGTAGTATTGGCCAAGTGCAGCGAGTAACCAGTGTCAATCAAACCATCAACAAGCCAATACCAGTTATAAGTCGACTCCACGACAACACCAGATAATTCCGCTCGGTATGGCCTCAGCGCCGTACAAATTTCAGTCAAATTATTGGGCAAACGCCTGGAATATAGGACCCGATCGTCGTCATCGTTGATGACGACGAAACAATTGTTTGAATGAAGGTCTATCCTGCAAAATAACATGCCGTTCTCCTTTATAAAGTTGGGTTCGCACCATGACTTTATCGCTCGGCGTTCGCGAGGGAGGACGGCTAGATGATTATCAATTTTGGATGCAAATTAACACTTCTCCTTCATACGTGTCCATGTGGGTTAACGTGGGCACGTACGCATGGAGTTCGTCAAAGAAGGGGTGACGAACTTCTCAAGCGCAAGGACGGCAGCAAAGTGACGATGCTGGCATGGCTACGCTAGTCGGCCGTCAAGCCAAATCTCGACACATGCTCGAACACATCGAGCGCCTCAAGGCTTGGCAGGCGCTTGACCTGCCCGCAGGCATCGAGCGACAAGTTCACCAGATCTACTACGCCTGCACGCAATGGCGCACACTGTCATCAATGGTGCGCGACTGGTTGTGCCACGCGAAGCAACGAGTATTGGGAGGCCGCCGACGAACTGGTTTCTGAATTCAAAGACTGGTCCCTGGCATTTGCGGTTTTTTCCCGCCAGTTGGAACCTTTGGTCGACTTATTCCCACAAGAAGGAGGTGCCGCCTGATAGCTTCGCCGACAGGTCGGAGTACGAGCAAGCGTACCAAGAAACCTCTCCAGAGCAAGAATGAGGGTCCGTACTTGCTGCCTTAGGCGGAGTTCTGGCTGGAGGCCTTCATCAGATTGGTTCGCAGGTTGACGATAGCTTTTTGCAGCACACGGAATTCCTCCGGCGCCAGGCCGGATGCCTTGGCCGTCACCTCGCGGAAGGCGAAGGCCTTTTCCCTTAGTTCCCTCCCCGTTTCAGTAAGCGACACGAGCACGCTGCGCTCGTCCTCGCTGTCGCGCTCCCGGCGCACATAGCCCATCGCTTCCAACCGCTTCAGCATAGGCGTCATCGTGCTCGGTTCCAGGAACAGCTTTTCGCTCAGCCCCTTGACGGTCTGGTTGTCCTCTTCCCAAAGGCAAATGATGGTGACGTATTGCGGGTAAGTGAGCCCGAGCTTTTCCAGCACAGGTTTATAGACGCGCGAATAAGCGAGGTTGGTCGAATAGACGGCAAAGCACATGAAGTCGCCGAGCCTGGCAATGTCTTTGCTGGGATTGGATTTATTGCTCATTTAATATCTTTCAAAATTTATTTATCGAAATAATGATTATCGTACTTGAAAATTGCGGCGAGCTCAGATATATTTATCTTCACAATAATTATGACGATAACTAATTATTGCTACTAGCCACATCGTATCGATTGCAACAAGAGCCCGAAAACCACCCGACCATTACTGGAGAAAGCAAATGCACCAATACATCAACAACCATCGCCGCCTCGTCCTTACCACTGTCGCGTTCGCCCTTGCCGGCGCTCAGTTCGCATTGCCAGGAACAGCCAAAGCACAATCCGCAAGCGCAGTGGCGAACGTGACTGCAACGGCAAACCACGGACTGGCTAGCTTCAAGTCCATCAAGCAGATCAACGCCGGTGACCTCAACGTCGGCTACGTTGACGAAGGCCCGGCCAACGGCCCGGTAGTCATCCTGCTGCACGGCTGGCCGTATGACATCAACAGCTTTATCGACGTCGTGCCCCTGCTGACCAGCGCCGGCTATCGCGTGATCGTGCCGCACCTGCGCGGCTACGGCACCACGCGTTTCCTCGACCCCAATGCAGTGCGCAACGGCCAGCCGGCGGCGCTTGCCTCCGACGTCGTCGCGCTGATGGATGCGCTGAAAATAGACAAGGCCGTCCTCGCCGGTTACGACTGGGGTGCTCGCACAGCCGATATCGTTGCTGCGCTGTGGCCGCAACGCGTCAAGGGCCTGGTTTCCGTCAGCGGGTATTTGATCGGCAGCCAGGAAGCCGGCAAGCAAGTCTTGCCGCCGAACGCCGAGCAGCAATGGTGGTACCAGTTTTACTTCGCTACTGAGCGAGGCCGCGCCGGCTACGAAAAGAACCGCCACGATTTCGCCAAGCTCATCTGGCAAACAGCGTCGCCGCAATGGCGCTTCGACGATGCCACTTTCGACCGCAGTGCCGCGAATCTGGAAAATCCGGACCATGTAGCAGTAACCATCCACAATTATCGCTGGCGCCTCGGCCTGGCAAATGGCGAAGCGAAATACAACGAACTGGAAGCACGGTTGGCGAAGTTCCCGTCCATTGCGGTGCCGGCCATCACCATGGAAGGCGATGCCAACGGTGCGCCTCACCCTGAGGCTGCGGCATACGCCAAGCGTTTCACCGGCAAGTATAAGCATGAGCTTGTCACCGGTGGCATCGGCCATAACCTGCCGCAAGAAGCACCACGCGCATTCGCGGATGCCGTGATCGAAGTCGATCATTTCTGATGATGATCGGGATGGCATCCTGCCTGCAGGTGCCAACGCTCAATGGCATTCACCCATTCATCCGCAGCATGTCATTGCAGTTTTGCATCATTCAATCACTTGAAAGGAAACATCATGAGCAAGATCGAAAAAGTTCTCTATACCGGTAGGACGCACACCACCGGCGGCCGCGACGGCGCCGCGCAAAGCGACGATGGCCGTCTCGACATCAAGTTGTCCCCTCCTGGCAGCCATGCAGCTGGTACCAACCCTGAGCAGCTCTTCGCCGCCGGCTGGTCGGCCTGCTTCATAGGCGCCATGGGGCGGGCCGCCAAGGACAAGAATCTCTCCCTGCCAGCCGGTACCGCCGTCGATGCCGAAGTCGACCTCGGCACTGGAAACGATGGCTTCCTCTTGCAGGCACGCCTCAAAGTAAATCTGCCCGGCCTGCCAGGCGATGCTGCACAAGACTTGATCGATGCCGCACATCAGATCTGCCCATACTCGAAAATGACTCGCGGCAACATCGAAGTGAGTGTCACCCTGGCCTGAGGCAATTTCGACCTATCCCAATAAGGAAACCAACATGACTGCCAAGAAACTATTGATCTCCATTGCCGCTTCCGCATCGTTTGCTGCCGTCCTGCCGCTGGCGCATGCCGAAGCGCCCATTACCTCGATCCAGGGCACGATCGCCAGGCCCACCGTAGTGCTGATCCACGGCGCCTTCGCCGATTCCAGTAGCTGGGATGGCGTGGCGAAGAAACTGACTGCTCATGGCTATCCTGTGCTGAGCGTCGCCAACCCGCTGCGCGGCATCGCCAATGATGCGCAATATGCAGCCAGCGTGATCGGTGCCGTCAAGGGACCGCTGGTTCTTGTCGGTCACTCCTACGGCGGCATGGTCATTTCCAAGGCTGCCGAAGGTAATCCCGAAGTAAAGGCGCTGGTCTATGTGGCCGCATTTGCGCCCGAGCAGGGCGAAACAGTCGCCGGCCTGGCAGGCAAATTCCCCGGCGGTACACTCGGCGATGCGCTTGCCGATCCTGTCACCTTAGCCGACGGCGGCAAGGATCTTTACATCAGACAGGACAAGTTCGCTCAGCAGTTTGCTGCAGACGTGCCGCCGCGACAGGCCGCGCTGATGGCCGCCGGCCAGCGTCCGGTGACTGTCGCTGCACTCAATGAGGCATCGAACGGTGCTGCCTGGAAGCAGCTGCCCTCTTATTTCGTGTATGGCACTGCCGACAAGAACATTCCTGTCGAGGCTTTGCGCTTTATGGCCAAGCGCGCCAGCGCGAAGGATGTCGTCGAAGTGAAAGGTGCTTCTCACGTACTCATGGTCTCCCGGCCGGATGTAGTGGCGAAGGTGATTGAAGAAGCCGCCGGCAACAAGTAGTTAATCCGTCACGATGCTCCTGCTTTGCTTGCGCTTTTTGGCGGTTTCAGGCAGTCAGGCAAAGGCAGGGAGTTTGACATGTTCGATCTTGAGGTGTTTCAGGAACTGATAGCCATCAGTCGTAACGTAAATGAAAAGGAATTTCTTATGCTGCTTTTCACCACCTCCCTGTTTCGAAAGCGCTTGCATCGCTGGTTCGTCCGCAGCGCTCTCATCGCACTCGGCCTTGGTGTTGCGATGTTCACGAACATCTCCGCCGCCGAGACAGGAGACAAAGCAATGAAATCGTACGGTAGCGATTTGCCGGTGCTTGGACATCTTCCTTCTCTCAGCGGCGCGTCGGCGTGGTTGAATTCGCCGCCGCTCGACTCCGCACAGTTACGCGGTAAGGTGGTGCTGGTCGATTTCTGGACATATTCCTGCATCAACTGCATCCGCACGCTTCCGCATGTGCGTGCCTGGGCAGAGAAATACCGCGATCGAGGTCTGGTCGTGATTGGCGTACACACACCTGAATTTGGTTTCGAAAAAGACACTGCGAATATCGGGAAGGCGATAGTGCGCTTCAAGATCGATTACCCGATTGCAGTCGACAGCGAACATCAAATCTGGAACGCATTCCATAACAACGCATGGCCGGTTTTTTACTTCGCCGATGCGCAGGGGCGAGTCAGGGCGCGCCTCGCCGGCGAAGGCAGCTACGAAAAGGCAGAGACGATCATCCAGTCGCTATTGGCCGAAGCTGGCAAGGCCGATGCCGCGGGCGCGCGAACGACACCACAAGCCAGCGCCGAGCAAGTAGCGCCCGATATCGCGCATCTGCGCTCCGGTGAAACTTACGTCGGTTACGAGCAAGCATCGAATTTCGCCTCGCACAGCGGATTGAAAAGAGATGCTGCCTACGACTACGTCATGAAGGTGCCGCATTTGAACGAGTGGAGTCTTGCAGGCAACTGGACCGTCGGCGCAGAACGTGCGAATCTGAACCGGGCCGGCGGTAGTGTTACGTACCGCTTCAACGCGCGCGACTTGCATCTGGTTCTTGGGCCTCGCGCGGACGGCAGACCAGTACGTTTTCAAGTCAAGATTGATGGTCATGCACCTCGCGCGGATCACGGCTCCGATACCGATGCGGAAGGCAACGGTATCGTCACCGAGTCACGCCTTTACCAACTTGTGCGCCAGTTTGGCAAGGTGAAGGAATCCACCTTCGAAATTCGTTTTCTCGATGCAGGCGTCGGCGCATTTGCCTTCACTTTTGGCTGATTGCACGGTTGACGCCGAAGACCCTCCTGGGGGATACCTTTGGTTGAACATTGGTTAAAGTCAATTACCGATATGGATCTTCGGTGTTACGGACATACCTACTCGCAGCTTCGCCGCCACAGGCTGGCCGGGATTGATGCGAATGCGTACAGGCAAGCGCTGGACGATCTTCGTGAAGTTGCCGGTAGTCTAGAAGAGGCCCAAATCGGATAAATTTACCGCCATCATGGATGTCAAGGCAGTGCACGTTTTAACTGCCGGGGAAAAACAGCAGCTGCTTTATTCGACACAAATACCAAAAATAAAATGTCCTGCGTGACCTGTCATCTTAAGTTTGGGTCAGCGCGACTTTGGAAGTCGCAAGGCATCGACAACAAGTGACAGCGCAGATGAGGAGCGGCGACTTGCATAGTAGAGGTGATATCCGGGGAAGGTGATCTCCCACTCATCGAGAGTCGTCACGAGCCTCCCTGCAGCGAGATGCTCACGGACCATGTCGTCCGGCAGCCACGCCAGCCCATTCCCCGGCTACTGCGGCATCGGCCATTAAGTCGCTCCGGTTAAACATGAGGCGGCCCTCGACGTTGGCGGTAGTAATTCGCTCGCCATGCTTGAATTCCCAGGCAAGCAAACCACCGTATGTCGGTAGGCGCAAACCGATACAGTCGTGCTCGCTCAGTTCCTGCGGCGTCTACGGCGGCGGATTGCGTTTGAAATAAGCAGGACTTCCTACGACAACCATGCGCATGTCCGGCGCAATGCGCAACGCAATCATGTTTTTGGCAACGTCGCCGCCAAGGCGAATGCCGATGTCGAAGCGCTCCGCCACGATATCGACAAATCGATTGTCACTGCTGATCTCGATCTTGATTTCGGGATAGTTTGGCAGCCACGGCAAAAGTCTCGGCCAAACGATTGACCGTACCGCGTGTTCGGTCGCAGTGATCCGAACAGTGCCAACGGGCCTGCCGCGCATGTTGCCGAGAACTGCCAACTCGGCTTCGATCTCGGCCAGCCGGGGCTCGACAATTCGGAACAACTGCTCGCCCGCCTCCGTGGGTGCAACGCTTCGCGTCGTGCGGTTGAGCAGTTTTAGATCAAGCCTATGCTCCAGCGATCGGACTGTTTGGCTGAGGGCGGACTGTGTAACGCCGATCTGAGCGGCTGAGGTAGGCAAAATACAGCCAATTCGTCGTTATTAGGAAGGCGTTCTGCGAAGCGCTCGGCATGAAATTTAGAGAAAAACAATGGGAATTTGTTAGAAGTTTTTTTAGGAAATGTGTAGTAATTCCCCGTGCTATAACCTTCACGTCTGTAGATTTGCGTACTGGATTGGCCAACTTTTGTGGCTGGCGATGATCCAGCAAGGTGGCTGAAAATACGCGCGGCACTCGGTGCCTCAAGTGAAACCATGGGTCAGCGTACATTGCAAAAATGGGGCGCAATTCCACACGCTCCATGTGATCTGCTTTTCCCTGCAGCGGAATTCTAATGCGTCTACATCCGGCGAGATTGGGAATAGTCATCCTGTACTAGGCAACACTACCGTTACGCCCCTAACGGGAGCGACGACTGCGCTGAGGCGGGAAAGCGGTAGTTTTGAAACGGTTTAGAGGATAATTCCGTGTTCTGCCGTTGGCTCGGAGACATCGCTCTTTTCGCCAAACATGTCCATAAGTTCGCGTTCGATCTTCCGGCAAATCTGTGCCATGGGTACGTCATTGGGATTTCCCTCGAACGGGTTCTCCGTGCTTTCGCCTACCTGCTCCAGCGCGAGGTACATCCACGAGATCATCGCACTGAATGGAATGACCAGCCAGATCAGATTACCATGCATGAAGCCTAAAACGCTGGCATTGAGCTTTTCGAACTCCGTAAGAATGCCAAAAGGCAGCAGCAGACAAAAGGTACGAACAAAGAGCTTATTGATGACCTCATATTGCCTGGGATATGGATGATCCTTGATACGCTCCGCCCGTCCTTGCAGCGCGAAGAAGCATCTGATCGTTCCGACTAACTCCATATAGAAGGCATTGCTGATCTCGCCGGTATCAAGGAAGCGCTTGATCATTTCTGCTTGCGTTCCCAGCAACCGACTTGGCTTGCTCACGGCTTGCGTAAGCGAGTCGAGCTCGGCCTGTGACAGGTAGCGCGCAAGTGCCTCGTTCAATGGAGTTTCCCACTCTGGAACACGGTAGTATTTCCGGTACTCTACGTTAGATGCCTTGCCTACGTTTTCCCAAATCGTTGGCGTCCTCAGTTGGTAGCGCAGTGCTGTCAGCCACGCGCAATGCCGGAGAATCAGTTCTCGGCCGCACGCCCGTTCTGCCGGAAAATCCCGACTCATTACACCCAGACTTCGGCTGCTATTCAGAATTTCAGTCCAGATCTGCTGAGCCTCCAAGGCCCTGCCGTAAGTCTGTACGTTCCTGAAACCCACGATAAATGATGTGGCCGTGCCAAGAAGCACCACAACCGAGACCGGGATCGATAGCCATTTCAGCCCGAGGAATTGATAGAGGACAACGGGCACCGAACCGCAGACGAGGGCGGCATAGAGTAGCCGTCTCGACCAGAACATAAATTCAAATATTGTGTACGATTTTCCCAGGTGCATGGCGCATCTCACAGTGACTTGATAGGACGCAGGGTCGAGGGCCTATTTTATCGGAACACCAGTTAGATCAATGTCACCAGCAATTCCACAAGTCCGGGCGCAGCGACTAGGTCGAAATAGTCGATATACGCCAACAAAGCGGATCCCCGGGCAAGCAGTTGGGCGACTCGAGTCGTGATGTGGGTCGTCAGATCTATGCCATCTCGGGGCGGAGGCCCTTAGAAGTGTCTGCAACCGGGCGGTGCGTGCGAATAGCGTCACGCCTAGGTCTTCTTCCAGTTTCTTGATTGCACGCGACGACGGCGACCGCTCGATTTGATAAAGTCATTTACCGATATGGATCTTCGGTGTTACGGACATACCTACTCGCAGCTTCGCCGCCACAGGCTGACCGGGATTGATGCGAATACGTACAGGTAAGCGCTGGACGATCTTCGTGAAGTTGCCAGTGGCATTGTGCGGCGCAACGGCAGAATAGCTGACTCCGCTGGCTGGTCCCAGGCTTTCCACCGTTCCTTTCAGCACTTCGCCCGGCAAGGCATCCACCTCGATATCCACGGCTTGACCCGTCTGTACGCGCGCTAGTTGCGTCTCCCGGAAGTTGGCCGTGATATAGACAGCATCGATCGGAACAATCGCCAGCAATGGTTTCCCGGCATTGACGAAAGCGCCGATGCGTATCGATTTCTGCCCAATCGTGCCGTCGATCGGTGCAGCGATGCGGGTATAGGAAAGCTTCAGTTCCGCGCCGGCTTGCGCGGCTTGCGCTTGGGCAAGAGCCGCCCGGCCTTTTTCCAGATCAGCTTTCAGAATGTCCACTTGCTGCTGGACAGCCTGTAGACCCGCTTGGTTCTTTTCCCGGCCGGCTAATTGAATGCTCAACTGCGCTTCAGCCTGTTGCAGCGCTTGCACAGTTCCCGAGCCGTCGGTGGCCAGGTTGTGATAACGCGTCTGATTTGCTCTGGCCAGCTTGAGCGCAGCGTCATCTGCGGCAACCGCCGCTTGTGCTTGGCGTATTGCGCTTTTTTGTTGAATCAGGTGCGCTTCCAGGCTAGCGATGCTGGCCTGGGCACCGGCAACCTGGGCCTTTGCCGCGTTCACGGCCACGACGAAATCACGGTCGTCAATGGTAGCGAGCAGTTCCCCTCTCTTTATCTGCTGGTTGTCTTCGATAAATACCTTGTCAACCGTTCCCGATACCTGCGGCGCTACCGTAGTGTAGTCGGCTTGTATGTAGGCATCATCTGTGGACTGCGTCGATGCGATGGATTCGGCGCGATTGAGATAGAGAACACCGCCGATCGCCACTGCGAGCAGCAGCACCGCACTGATGATTTTGGCTTTCTTTGGTAATGCCATGATGG
The DNA here is from genome assembly GCF_035566375.1 of Collimonas sp. Lineage (GTDB taxonomy): Bacteria > Pseudomonadota > Gammaproteobacteria > Burkholderiales > Burkholderiaceae_D > Collimonas. Next base: position 73,372 of record NZ_DATMRK010000055.1, on the reverse strand, counting down.
GTTATCCGTGTGAGGAAGATGGAACAGAAGGAGGGGGTGAGGCAGCGCGCAAGTCGGGTGCCGGGATGTAGCTCAACAGCAGCACGAGAGGAATCAACAGGAGTGCCAGAATGCCCAGCACGCGATAGGCGTCGGCGACCGACAGCACCAGCGACTGCTGGCCGATGATGCTCATCAGCTGGGAAGGTTCCGGCGGAAGCGGGAGGGAATTACCTACCTGGGCAGCATGGTCCAGCAGCATTTCCGCATGGAAGCGGCTCCGCACGTTTATAAGCTGTCCGACCACCGCTGCGCCAAGCAGTGACCCGAAGGCGCGCAGCGTGTTGATGGTGCCGGACACGTAAGGTCCTTCGTCGGGCTGCACAACGCTGGTGCATAGGAACAGCATGGATACCACGGCCATCGGCTGGCCAAAGGCTTGCAGCGTTTGCGCCACGATAAACTGGTCGCGGTCCCAGTCGGAGGTCAATTGCGCGCCGGAAAAGCACGCCAGCGCAATCAGCAACAGCCCCGCCCCAAACACGATGCGCGCATCGACCCACTTTTGGTACAGCAGCAATGCCACCACAGACCCCAGGGCCAGTTGTGGCAAGGCGACGATCAGACCGATCGACGCCATCTGAAGCGGCCGGTAGTCTTGAAGAGGCCCAAGATAGCTGGCGGGCAGTAGCGAGCTGGACATCAGCACCACCAGCAGGAAGACAAACAGGGAGAAGCCCAGCCCCAGGTTCCGGCGTCCCAGCATCTGCAATTTGATGAACGGCGACGGGTGGTACCACTCGGTCAGCAGATAGACGGCCAGCAGGGCCACCCCGGCCACCAGCGATAGCGTGATCAAAGACGAATGGAACCAGTCCAGCCGTACGCCTTGATCCAGTGCGACGGTAATCAAGCCGAGCGCCGGTACACCGCAGACCATGCCGGACCAATTGGCCTGCCGGAAGCGTGCGGTCTGGATGGGCTCCCGCGCCAGCCCCCAACCTACCAACAATCCGGCGACGACGGCGAGGGGAGCGATTTGCCAGTACACCCAGCGCCAGTCGAGTAACCCATCTGTCCAGTATCCGGTCAGCCAGATGGAGAGATTGGGTGCGAAGGTAGCGGTCATCGCATACAACGCCAGTCCATGCAGTCGTATGGGCGGCGGCAGGAATTTCAGGGCCGCCATCATCAGCAATGGGATCATCGTGCCGCTGGCAATGCCTTGCAGAAAGCGCAAGATCAGCAACAGGCTCAGATCGTGGATGAAGGGCAGGATCACCGCCAGCAGCGTGCAGGTAGCAAGCATCCACAATTCGAAGCGGCGAACCGAGAGCGTAACGGCAAACCATGCCGAAAAAGGCATGGCAATGAATTCCCCGGCGCTGTACACCGTGGTAAGCCACGAGGCGTCATCGAGGCCAAAACCGAGTACGCCGCGTACATCTGCCAGCGCCAACGCGCCAACACGATTGTTCAACCCCGCCATCATGGCCGCCAGGAAAATGCCAACGAGTCCAGCCATGGGGTGTGTCGAGGGCGTGGTCAGGGACGCCGCTGTTGGCGACAATGCAGCGCTACTCATTGGCTGCCCTTTGACCGTGACGCGACCGGCAACACCATGGCAGCTCGCGGCGCGGTTTTGAGTGCATCCTGGTTCCAACCGCCGCCTAGCGACTTGTACAGGTTGACCAAGGTGAGCGTCGCGTTGGTTGCGCTCGCATTGAGACTGGTTTGGCTGGCAAGCAAGTTGCGCTGCGCAGTCAGTACGCTCAGATAGTCGGCAGCGCCTTCCTGATAGCCTCGCTCGGCAGCATGCAGTGCCTGGCTGTTCTGCTCATACGAAACCAGCAATTCACCGTGCTGGCGCTGTTGAGCGGCCCAGGCATCCAACGCATTGTCCACTTCATGCCAGGCTCGCAATACCGTTTGCCGATAAGCGAGGGCGGCCGATTTTTGCCGTGCTTCGTTCAGGGCCAGGCGCTGCGTCAACCGACCACCCTGGAAGACAGGAAGGTAAACCGTCGGGCCGACCGAAAAGAAGCGGGAGTCCCAACTAGCCAGATCGCCAATTTCGAAGGCTTCCACGCCGATTCGCCCTTGCAAGCCGATACGTGGGTAGAAATCAGCTTTGGCTACACCGATGGCTGCTGTGGCGGCATGGAGCTGTGCTTCAGCGCGCAGGATATCCGGCCGCCTATGAGCCAATTCAGAGGGGACGCCGACCGGCACGCTGGTCGGAAGCGAAGGCAAGGGCATGGTTTCACGCAGTTGCACATCGAGTGCGCGCGGTTTTTCCCCCAACAACAATGCAAGTGCATTCATCTGGGCGTTGCGATGCTGGATCAGTTCGGGAACCATGGCCTTGATCGTCGCCAACTGTGCGCGAGCGGACGAGGTGTCGAAGCGAGTAGCGACGCCGTTGCGCTCGCGGCTTTCGGTCAGCTTGAGGATGCGCTCGGCGACTGTCAGGTTCTGCTGGGCGATGTCCAATTGCGCCTGCGTTCCGCGCAACTGCAAATAGGTTCGAGCCACTTCGGCGGACAAGGCCACCTGTGCTGCTTCGCGGTCATACACCGTGGCTTCCAGGGCCGCTGCGGCGCCCTCGCGTGCGCGTCGCGCACGGCCCCACAGATCGATCTCCCAACTGGCATCGAATCCAAACTGCCAGAAATCGCTGGGGCTGGTCGGCGCTCCCAGTGCCGCGAACTTGCCGTGTTCGCTGAGCGCCTCGCGCGCGTAGCTGGCGCCAGCGCTGACGCTGGGCAACAACTGTGAGGAGGCAATACCCAATTGCGCCCGGCTCTGTTCAATGCGTTCGGACGCTATTTGCAGATCGAGGTTATCAGCCTGCGCGCGTAATTGCAGATCGGCTAATACCGCGTCGTTGAACAACATCCACCACTGGGAGGGAACGTTGGAATCGGAAGTCTGGGCGACGTTTGCGTAGTCCGCCCTGGGCGCCAGCGTCACTTCGCGAAGCCCGTTCTCTGGCTTCACAAAGTCGGGGCCAACCGCACAGCCAGCCAGCGAGACTGCGCATAGCGTCGCGCTTGCGCACCGCTGTAGTTGTGACAGCACAGGTTGTGAGGTCATTGCAGCATCCTGTTGAAGGAGGGGAGATTGACAGGCGCAGCAGGGTTCAGTCGTCCGGCCAGCCACAGCGCGACATTGCTGACGTATCGGTGCACCGAACGCAGTGCGTGAGGAGTTGTCGCCAGACTGTTTCCGGGCGTCTCGCTCACGAAATCGGCGCCGCTCAAGCCTGCCAGGAAATCGCGCAGCAAAGAGAAACGGCCGATATGCCAGTCATTGTCGGTGCTTACGATGGTGGTCTGCAAAAGGATTTTGATGGGGTTATTCATGGCTGCGTGCTTACGATGTGTAATGAATGGCGGGGTACGGGCCAGAGAGCCGCGCTACCGGATCGAGGACCGTACCAAGCGAAACGGGCGCGAACCCACAGCAAAGGTGATCACGGCATCAGCCGCAGGTCCCGGCGGGTTATCCATTGCCGTTTCAAAGTGGCCGCCCAAACGATTGCCGGCGGGATCCTCCAAAGTGCCACGGACGACCAGCTGGTACTGGCCGGCCCGCCATGGCACGCTCGGGGTGAACGTCCAAACCCTTTCGCCGTCTTTCAGCTGGGCGCGCCCATCGACCCTGCGGTTGCGACTGTCCGCAATTGCCAGGTAGTCGGCGTCCCGGCCATCGATGGGTCCATCCAGCGCCACGACGAGGGCTTGCTTCGACGCGACGCTGATCGGCGACAGCTTCCACGCTGACGGGACCGGGCCATCCTCACGCGCGGCCCCAACGATCCACCGCTGGATAGGGCGTCCATCAAGCGCAAGAGCGACCTCGTCCCCAAGCGCCAGGATCGGTCCCATTTCTTCTCGCGCATTCAGGCCGGTCTTGACGCGTCCGGGATGCATCATGACAGTCAAAATCCTGCCGTTCGGGGACCAAAGCTCCTGCTGAAGAAACGGTTCCCGGATCGGCCTGCCGTCGGCGCGCACCAAGGCGATCCTGGGCAGCACCGGGCCTTCGACCGGCTCCGCAAACTCGATGGAGATGCGAAGCAGGTTCGCCGGAACTTCGGGAGCCGACGGCCGAACCAGCACCACGTGTGGCGCAGGTTGCGCGGCAGCAGTCCCACTGAGCACAAGCGCCAGCGCTGCAGCGGCGAATAATCGACCGGGATGCATGAACTACTCCGATGCCTTGATGAATTCCGGGAAGCCCTCTTCCTTCAGCAATGTGTCCTGCAGTGGCTTGACGTACTGCAATTGAAACGCGTTGTCCTTAAAGCTGTGTTCCGGGAATGCGTACTCCGAGATGTGGTCGGTCAGCCGGAAGCTTAAGCCTTTTCCCATGGACACCAATTCCAGTGAGTCCTTCTCGAGTCGCCTACGCACGAAGACGAATGACTTATCGTCAAGGTTGTCGAGTCGCAGCGTACCAACAAGCGGGGCCTGCATCACGTCCAGGCCAGCGATCTGCCCGTACGGCACGATCGTCTCGATGCCTGGCCGGGCTCCTGCGGCCTCAAGTTGAGAGACTGGGATGACGTTCGATACACGGTTAAAATTCACCAACAAAAGAAAATCTTCAGCTTTACCCTGATCGGTCTTCGTGTACGCGATCATGTCGGCGGGTGTGTTGCCGTAGCCTAGTTCGGCGACGGTCTTGCCGCGGATGTGGGCGCCATCCTTCAGGTCGTCGAGCGGGATGATTACGAGGGGGGTGCAGGTATAAGCGGCCACGAGGTAGGTCTTGCCGCCCCAAGTCGCGAAGCTCATCGCCCGAATTGGCGCCCGGGTTTCGATCAGGTTGTGACCGGTATGGTAGATTTCCACCGAGGTAATTGACTGCTGCGATCCGAACGGATATTTGACCCGCCGCAGGGTCGACGCGAAATCCTGGTTGGACAAGCCGGCGACGAAGAGCTCTCCATCGCGCCACTTCATGTCGGTGACGGTGAAACTGCGCTCGGGCGTTTCCCTCCAGAACTGGTAGTCCGTTGTGGGTGCGTCGCGAAGCGCTATCGATGTCGACGCCGCCGCCTTCAGGTCGACGCGCCGGGCTTTCTTGTCGCTGGTCACCACGATAAGCGCCGGCGTTTTCGTACGGCCGTAACTAACCGCAACGTACACCTCCGCCGTACCCGGTCGGACGACCATATCCTCGACAGTAACCTTGGCGCCGCCAACCTGCCTGGAAAGACGTTCCTCGAGGTCGAGCACATTGAATACCGTTCCGGCCGGCTTTTGCGGCGCCGCAGGAAGCTTGATCGCGTGGACACGCGCCTCTTTCCAGTCGGCGACGAAAAGGATGTTGTCGGGCCCTGCAGCGAGGCGAGAGATGGATTTCACGTCCGCCGCGGAAGCACTGGCGGAAGCAAGCAACAAACAAGATATGACAATGAGAGGAATGCGCATGAACAGCTCCTATTTAACAGATGAAAAACCAAACTCCAGGCAAACGGGGCTAATTGACCCTGCCTTACTGCGCTGACATTCGTCGTCTTCGTTGCGGCGGGTGACCAGACGCCCGGCTGCTTTTACTTCACCGGTATCAATACTGGCTTTTTCTTTTCTTTTACAAGGAAAACAAGAAATTTTGCGGGCATGGTGGCGCTCGCATTCCGACCGACCGTATGGATGTCCTCAGGGCCTTCGTAGAACGTCTGGCCAGGCGTAAGCGTCTGTTCCTTCCCTCCTTTTACTCCCATCACGACGGAACCCTCCAAGACGTAGATGAACCCATGCGCATCGTGGCGATGGACTGGGTCGACGGCGCCCGGCGGGTATTCAACCAGGAGCATGAGTCCCTCTTTGCCGGGGAGGTTATTGAATGACTTCTCGAGCAGCGGTGTAACTGCAGCATCCCCAGCAGCGGTCGCGTGCTGAGTAGCGATCACACCTGCCATGGTGCAAGCCACGGCGATTAGTTTCTTAATATCAAGCATGGTGTTTCTCCGTTTGCTGGCTACCGGCAGGCCGGAATGAGGAATCCCAAGCGAGACTGCGCATAGTGTTGCGCTTGCATCCCGCTTTAGCTGTGCGCTAACGTCTGGTCAGGACAGGCCGGACTTGTCTACGCCGAATGCTTTGTCGTATGTGCCGGGTACGAGCCGGAAGCCCACGTTGATGCGATTCCAGGCATTGATCGACATCACCAGAAAGGTCAGATCGGACAATTCCTTCTCGGACAGTTGCGTGCGAACATGCTCATAGACGTCATCAGGCACGCCTTGGGCAGGAATCTGGGTCAGGATTTCGGTCCACGCCAAGGCAGCGCGTTCACGCGGACTGAACAGCGTTGACTCGCGCCAGATAGCGACATGATGCAGCCTGAGCGGCCGTTCGCCGTGTATCGCAGCTTCCTTGACGTGCATGTCCACGCAGAAGGCGCAGCCGTTGATCTGCGATGCCCTGATATCCACGAGATCGCGGACCGACTCCTCGATCGCGGAATTCTTGAAGGCAAGGCTGAACTCGACGAACTTCTTGAATAGCTCGGGGGATTGCTTCTGGTAATCGATGCGTTGGGTCATGATGGCTCCTCAATGTGATAAGAACGTAGATTAATGATTGGTTTGCTCATCCTTGCGCCAATGACCGGCTGAGCCAGTTGTGGAAACGGGTCGGGCCGATATGCGGGTTGTCGCCGGCGACCAGAGATCGATCATTCAACTCGCTGCCGAAATAGCGTGCATGCACGTCGGCGATTACCTGCCTCTTGTCGTTGCGCGCGGCAAGAAACTTGCGCCCAAGTTCGTCGAGAGGGAAGCAATCAGGTCCGGCCACCTCGACGATGCCATTCACCGGAACCCCGACCGCGAGATCGGCCAGTACAGCCGCGACGTCATCCGCTGCGATGGGCTGAATAAGGGCGGGCGACAGGCGAATCGTGTTGCCGTCGGCGCCCGCGTTGACAATGCCTTCGACGAACTCGAAGAACTGCGTCGAGCGCAAGATGGTGTAGGGAATCTTCGACGCCTTGATCAGCTCTTCCTGGGCGACTTTTGCCCGAAAGAAACCGCATTCCGGAAGGCGATCGGTGCCAACGATAGAGAGCGCGAGGTGGTGCTCCACGCCGGCGTCAGCTTCGGCAGCAAGAAGATTTCGACCGGAGGTTTCGAAGAATTCCAATACGGCTCGGTCCTCAAATGACGGGGAGTTTGCCACGTCGACGACGACCTGAGCACCCGCAAGTGCTTCAGCCAATCCCTTCCCGGTGATGGTGTTCACGCCCGTACCAGGCGATGCCGCCACAATCTCATGACCATTGAGACGTAGTCTGTTTACAATGTTCGACCCGATAAGGCCGCTACCGCCAATAACGACTATTTTCATGTTTCGCTCCTCGGTTTAGTGTCGATCATCTTCATTGCGGGGATCGATGGATTCAGTCTGCGCGCCAGCCGGGCGGAATGCTTTGCCAATACCTTGGGTTTCCATTGAATTTTGCTTGGATATTTGTCCACGAAGCGGTGTCGTTACGGCTGATCTGCGCATCATTTCCAAGAGCCGTGGCGCATTTCCAAATGACGTGACGATGCTCAAGCTGTATTATTTAAGATTGCGCAACATCGGCAAGATATGAGTGATGCAGGGCGATACCGGGCGATGCCGATTCAGAACTGGAAGGCCGTGCTGAACCGGTTCACCATCCTGTTCAATGAGCATATGCAGCGGCATTAAACGATTTCCCGATGACACAAAATCGCGGACACCCTCTGACCACGTCACGTTCCCGGCGCATGAGCACGGGGCAAGGAACCCTGAATGCTACTAGTGTTTGACGACTGCGTACTCGACCTGGACCGGCGGGAACTCCTGCGGGCGTCCCGGGTCATTGCAACCGCGCCTCAAGTCTTCGACCTGCTGGCCTACCTGGCGGAGAGCCGCGAGCGCGTCGTCAGCAAGGACGACCTGATTAATACGATATGGGCCGGCCGAATCGTCTCGGAGTCGACCTTGGCCAGCCACATTAACGCGGTGCGCAAGGCGGTCGGCGACAGCGGTCAGCAGCAGAGCGTGATTCGAACGGTTGCCCGCAAAGGATTCCGGTTCGTCGCCGATATCAGGAAAGTAAAGTCATTGGATGGCGTTGAACTTTCTGGCACCGAGTCGGCCGCATCCAATCAAGTCTCTGCATCTGCGCCAGCCCTGCCTGCCAAACCGTCCGTTGCTGTTTTGCCGTTCGTGAACTTGAGCGGAGACCAGGAGCAAGACTACCTGGCTGACGGCGTGGTAGAAGACATCATCGCGGCGTTATCGCAGTATCGCTGGCTGTTCGTCGTCGCGCGTAATTCGAGCTTTACCTACAAGGCCCGAATAGTGGACGTGAAACAGGTCGGCCGTGAGCTGGGTGTTCGCTATGTGCTGGAGGGCAGCTGGCGCAAGGCAAAAAATCGTGTGCGCATCACGGTTCAGCTGATCGATGCGACAACCGGGGCAAATCACTGGGCGGGCCGTTTCGAAGGCGTGCTTGGAGACATCTTCGAACTGCAAGACCAGATTACCACGAGCGTGGTCGGCGCGATCGCTCCTGAGCTCGAGCGGGCGGAGATCGAACGTGCGAGGCATAAGCCAACCGAAAACCTCGACGCCTACGATTACTATCTGCGCGGAATGGCCAAATTGCATCAGGGCACCAGGGAGACCATCGACCAGGCGCTGCCGCTCTTCCACAAGGCAATGGAGATCGATCCGGATTTTGCGTCGGCCTATGCGATGGCGGCATGGTGTCATTGCATGCGAAAGATCAATCGCTGGATGACCGATCGCCCACGGGAAATGGCGGAGGGCGTCCGACTGGCTCGCCGCGCCGTGGAGTTGGACAAGAGCGATGCGGTGGCCCTCACCAGAAGCGGCCATGCGCTTGGCCATCTTGCCGGCGACCTCTCGGGCGGCATTGCATTGCTGGACAAGGCACTCGTGCTCAATCCGAACCTCGCAGGAGCCTGGTTCCTCGGCGCATTCCTCAGAATCTTGCACGGCGAAACCGATACAGCCATCGAGCAGCTTGCGTGCGCCATGCGTTTGAGTCCCCTCGACCCGGAACTGTACAGAATGCAAACCGGAATGGCGCTCGCACATCTCTTCATGGGAAACTTTGAGGTTGCGTCGTCATGGGCAGAGAAAGCGTTACGGGATTTGCCGAGTTTTCTGCCGGTGGTCGCCATCCTCGCGGCGAGCCATGCGCTTGCCGGACGGATGGCCGAAGCGCAGCGTGCGATGGATAATTTGCGCCAGCTCGACTCCACGTTGCGCCTCTCCAATATTGCAGATTGGCTACCGATCCGCCGGCCCGAGAATCTCGCCACATTGGTGGACGGTCTACGCAGAGCGGGGCTGCCGGAATAAAGGAGCGCCGCAAGGCCGATCGTGAAGGCATTCTTTGGGGGGTGACCAAGCACTTCCCGAAAGAATTAGACAATTGTATGCGTGATAAAAATGGCGAAATCCGCAAAAAGGTGGACGACACCCAAGTAGGAACATCACGCAAGCAATATGGAGACAATTTCGCGAAAGGGTATGGGTTCCGCTATTGATGTAGCTGACCCGTTCCTGCCCCTTGATCTGGGTTTTGAATATAAATCCGGTCGCCTTGTCATCCGGGCTAGCGATCTCTATCTCGCAATCCACACCATAGTCTTCTTGGTCTTACACCCATAAACCGCGCCTATAAAAGGTTCGACAGACTATGCGATCCGTTTTGACTTAGATCTGAAATTTGAGCAAATGAAGAGCAATTCCACAAAATCATCTATTGACGCTAAATTCGAACTTCTTCATGGGACACCAAATATGCCGACAATGACCGTCACTGGCGAATTCCCTCAAGCTGCTCTCGACGCGCTCCTGGCTTGGGACAAAAAGATAACCAAATTGGTGAAGGTAATGCTTGCTATGCCAGTCGGCCCGGCCAACGGTCAGGCCGGCAGGGTTTCTTACTGTCGGGGGCCGTCATGAACAATGTGACATTGGCAGGGGTTGACCTGGGTAAGCTTCATACCCAGCAAGCTCACCAAAGGCGTGCAGAAAAACCTTGCCACCTATCACTATTGACAGCTGCCAGCTGGGTAAATATAGGATTAACATTCGTGACGATCTGTACCGAACTGCGATAGAGAACATCGGTCCTGCAGCATATCTGTCGCGCCTGCAAAGCAGCTGCTTTAGGCGCGACAGGCAGTCTCAAAAAAAGCCTCTGGCGTGAAATCAGGCGCCTCGGCGTATCCGTAGCGATCACAACTCTGTCACTTTGGCTAGGATCACACATGCCCTTAGTACTCAATGCCCGAAACAACGGCACCTACGGCGGAAACCTGATCAACCAAAAGTATAAGCCGCTTGACAATCCTGCTCTTGCCCCCCCCGACCATGCCTATTACCGGCAATTGTTTTCCGCGCGCCAGGGCCTGTTGACAGGCATCAATGCCTATCCGCCGAACACCCTTAATTTCTATGGAAATTTACCGGTTCCGGCCATTGCCGTGGCGCCGCTGGTGGTGGTCTCCAGCAATCGCGCCAACTGGATGCAGGCGATACTGCAAAATGCCGCCAACCATGGCCCCTTTACCGGTTATCTGGACGCCACCTCGTTTCACTCGGACGTAGTGCCGTGGTATGCACCGCTGCGGTCCGGCCGGCCGGTATATATTGTGGTCCACTGGTCAGAGTACGACTACTACGAAGCACGCGTTGGCGGCGGCGCATTTCCCAATGTAACTGTGGTCGGCTACAAATTCACCGCGACCGCGCCGGCACTGGATATCGTTGGCTTCGGCGCCAGCCGTTACGCTGCGCTGCAGTTGATGATAAACCAGGGCTATCATCAGGCATGGACGGTGGATGACAACGTCGTCAATGTCAACGGTTTCCCCAATACTTTGGACGTGGTGGAAGCCTTCATGCCGCTGGGGGGCGGCGCTCCTATCTGGGGTATCGGGTTCACCGGTGCCACCGTGAATACCGGTGCGGCTACCCTCTACGCCCCAGGAACGCTGACTTTCGCTGCCGTTCCGCCTGCCTTCGGCACTACCGTCTCCGGCCTGCTACAGCAAGTCGTGCTATGGAATCTTGATCAGCTGCGCGCCGCCAATATCAACTTTAGCCCGTTGTTTGTCGCATCCAACGAGGATGTCAGCCTGAGCAGCTATCTGCAGTTCAATCATCTGGACCAACGCATCATCACCGCCTGCAGCATCGTGAAATATGAGCCTGCCAATGATCCATGGACCAACCGTGGCGCCTCATTGGAAATTCCAAGACGGCGCAATCGCCTGCTGGGACTGCTTGACGGCATCGAAGGAGAAATTCCATTTCTGCCTGTCGGCGGCGGCGCACAGGTGACGCTGCAAACCTACATCCGGCAAACGGTGCTGCCGAATTCACTCAATAACGACCAAGCCATCGCCCAGCGGACCCAGTCATGCGCCATAGAGCAATTCATGGCGGAAGCGATCAAGCAGGGCTGGTATCCCGCTGCCCCGCTTAATCCGTTTAATCCGTTCAATGGTGCGCCGGTGATCGGCTTGTTGCTGCCGGCTGCCCTTTAATTGCTGCCCTTTAATTGCTGCCCTTTAATTGCTGCCCCATAACTGCTGCCCTATAACTGCTGCCCTTATCCACGCTCCACGCTGATTGTCTACAGTCTCTCCATTTTTATAGGTGGATTTGCCATGGATCTGAATACACTAACAGGCGCATCGTCTGCCAGCCTTATTCCTGGTAACGGCGGATCTGCCATGGATCTGAATACACTGGCAGGTGTTCTGCGCGGACAAGCAAACCACCAGCAAAGCATTGTTTTCAACAGCGACTTCCTGTCAGCCGCGCAAATCGCCGCCTTGCAATCCGGTTTCGATCTTGCCGCGCAAAGCTATTTCACGATCAATGCGATCACGGCTGGCGACATCCCCGATCCGTCGGACCAGCAACTGGTCCTGACTGCCGGCGCCACCAATGTGCTGGCGCAGCAGGGCCTTGCGCTGAAGGTGGTGTTTACGGTCGACGCCACGCAAACCCTGCAGTTCACGATTGCGGTCGAATTTGCCGCAGGCTGGCAATTCGCCGACAGCTTTCCTCATTTAACCGTATTCCCGTTCAATCAGGTCAGCGCCAGCGGCAGCCATGCCATCTATGCAACACAGCCGGCCAGCGCCTATTTCCCATGGCCGGACCAGGCCACTGAAAGCGTGGCGCTAGTCGCCGGCTTGAACATGGCGAGCTGGCTGCAGCTGAATATCTTCAGCGGCGCCCTGGTCTTGCTGCAGCAAGTCTTGAACAATACCGACAAGTACAAGTTCTTCGGCCCGATCGCTGTCAGCGCCGCCACGCCCTACCCCGTGATGGATATCGGCTCGCCCCTGCTGGCGCAGAGCTTCACGATTATTCCAGGCCAGCTGACAGTCGGCAAGCTGGCGCTTGGCATCAATGTATCAGCCCCGCAAGCGCGCCTGCAAAACCTGACAATGCGTTTTTCCGCCAGCACCGAAAACTTGACTTTCGGCGTTGAAATTTTCAGCAACAACGTTCTCTTGAGTTTTTTTGCCGAGCCTATTCCTGGCCACGTTTTTGGCATCCCGCAAATACTGGCCTTGCCGGGCGGCGCCGGGTTCCAGCAATATATTCCCAGCGCTCTGAACGACGCCTTCAACCTGGCGACGCTGCAATCCTTCGTCATTACCCAGGGTGGCAACAGCGGGATCGGCATGACCGGTTTTGTCATCGGCAGCAATCCTGGCTACAGCCTGAATTTGATAAACAATGTCTTGGTACTGGAAAACCTTTGTCTCGACATGAACTCCTACCTGCCGGGAACCGCGTCGAGCCTGACGATCGTATCCCTTAGCGCAAGCGCAAAAATATTCCCCAGCATCTTCACCGGCGATTTCAATTTTTTCCTGGGACTTAGCGCCACTCCGCATGCCGGCTGGCAGATTTCAACCGTTAGCGGCGCCTACCTGGGCCAGGTCAAGCTGAGCGACCTGGTGGGCGGCATCGTCGGCAACACGGCGTTGCTGCCGAGCGTTCTGAGTGATATCAGTTTTTCCAACTTCGGCGTGGTCGCCAACCAGGAAGGATCTGCTTATTCGTACACGATCTACGGCCAGGCGAACATTGCCCTGCCGATCATGAATACCAGCTTGATAGCCTCCCTTAGCGTCGTCGCCAACTATTCGCCGAGCGGCTACAGCGTGGTGCTGCGAGGCAGCTTCCTGGTCGGCTCGCAGAATTTCGTGCTGGAACTCGACCTCGGCAACAGCAGCTCGCAGGCGCCGAGCAATCCTACCATCGTCATGAGCGCCAAGTGGCAGGCCCTGACGAAGGCAGATTACCTGCAGTTCGAAGATCTCGCGACCGCATTCGGATTCTCCAGCAGCCAGATTCCAAGCATACCCAGCGATCTCGACCTGGGCTTGAAAGAAGCGGATTTCTATTACGACTACAGCAACAGCAAACTGGTGATCGGACTGCAGTCGGAGACCTATGGTTCGGCGGTATTTGCCGCGGTGACCAATCCAAGCGACAAGAAATGGCAGTTCTTCTTCGGCCTGAACATCGACAAGCCGATTCCGATCAGCAATCTGCCCTTGATCGGCGACCTCCTGCCCAAGGAGGATACCGTACAGATCAGCAAGATCCAGGTGGTGATCGCTTCTGCCTTGTTTAACGACGCGCTGGCTACGCAGGTCAATGCCATCATCGCCAAGCTGGGGGCATCCTATCCGGCGATTCCAGACACCGCCCAGCAAGGCATGCCGGCCGGCCTGGGATTTTCCATGGTGGTGGCGGTCGGCGCTTATCAGATCCCTATCATGTTCGGCGCCGGCCAGTCGAGCCAGCAAAATGCTGCGCTCAGGCTCGACGCCCTGCCCAGCGACGAGCGCGCCCTGATTCTGGTCAGCAGTCCACCGAATGCACCGGTCAGCAGCGCAGCGTCATCGGATGGCGTGCTCTGGTTCAATCTGCAAAAGAACTTCGGTCCGGTCTCGATCCAAAAGATCGGCGTGCAGTACAAGAATGAAAAAATCTATGTGCTGGTCAATATGAGCCTGACCGGCGCCGGCCTGACGGTTGGCTTGCTGGGCTTTGGCATCGGCAGCAGCATATCGGATTTTGATCCCAGCTTTGAAATCCAGGGCATCGACGTCAGCTATTCCGGCGGCGGCGTCGAGATCAGCGGTGGCCTGCGAGGCAGCATAGACCCGGTCAATTTCGTCGGTGAACTGATGGTCCATGCCGAGAGTTTCGGCATTGCCGGCCTGTGCGGCTACACCTCGGTCGAAGGTAGTCCGTCGATGTTCCTGTACGCCGTGTTGAATGCGCCGCTGGGCGGCCCTGCCTGTTTCTTTGTCACCGGCCTTGCCGGCGGCTTCGGCTTCAATCGCGATCTGCAGCTGCCGGCGGTGAGCGGGATTTCCACCTTCCCGCTGGTGGAATGGGCGCAAGGCGACAACAATCCTCCCGGCATGAACATGGGCGGCGATATCGGCAGCCAGGTCAACGATGTGCTGGAGCGGCTTTCCAGTGGTGGCGTGGTGGCGCCGCAGGTCGGCCAGTACTGGCTGGCGGCGGGGGTAAAGTTCACCTCCTTCGAACTCGCCAATTCCTTTGCGCTAGCGGTGGTCAAGTTCGGCGCGGAATTCGAAATCGATTTGCTGGGCACCACCACCATTGCGATTCCGCCCGCCGAACCGGTCATTTTCGCCGAGATGCAGCTGCTGGCCTCGTTCCGGCCGGCAGAAGGCTTTATCGGCATCAGCGGCCAGCTGACCGCGCAATCCTATGTGCTGTCGCCAGATTGCCACCTGACCGGAGGATTTGCCTATTACTTCTGGTTTTCCGGCCCGCTCGAGGGAAATTTCGTCATCACCATGGGCGGCTACAATCCGAATTTCACGGTCCCCAGTTTCTATCCGACGGTGCCGCGGCTAGGCATCAACTGGAATGTCTCGGATAACCTGGTGGTCAAAGGCGACGAATATTTCGCCGTGACCTCTGCCGCGGTGATGGCCGGCGGCGGCTTGTCCGCCAGCTGGAGCAGCGGCGGCATCAAGGCCTGGTTCAACGTACAGGCCGATTTCCTGATGGTGTACCAGCCGTTCCACTACTACCTGGACGCCAGCGTCGATATTGGCGCGTCTTTCCGCATCAGCCTGATTTTCACCCACATCACCATCAGCATCCACGTCGGCGCCAGTCTCGAAATATGGGGACCGGATTTCACCGGCCGCGCCACCATCGATCTCGACATCATTTCCTTCACCATTTCTTTCGGCGCCTCGAACCAGGGCACCAAGACCACCATTTCCTGGCCCGAATTTGTCACGCAAATGCTGCCCGGACTGACCCCCAGCAGCTTCCAGGCCCGCGGTGACGCCCGCACGCGGCGGCCGCTGGGCGCCGTGGCGCAGGATATCAGCGGCATCCATATCAATGTGGCCAACGGCCTGGTCAAGACCCTGAGCGACGATCCCAGCATTCTGGATTTTGTGGTCAGCCCGGAGACGGTCGAACTGACGGTCAACGCCACCATCCCGATCAAGGAATCGCACGCCAGTTTTTCAGGGTTGGTCAAATTGGCTCCATCGGCGCTGCAGCCGGTCAACCAGGACGGCCAGACGATTATCCCCAACGAGGCTTTTGGCGTCGGCCCCACCGGTACCGCCAGCGACAGTTTTATCCCGACTTTCGACGTCGCCATCACGCTGACCAATGATCCCGCCCAGGCCGATGTGCAAGTGACGCTGCAATGTGTGCGAATCTTTTCAAACGCTCCCAATTCGCTTTGGCAGAAACTCAATTTCGACGGCAACGGCAATCCGATCCTGGGCGATCCTTTGAATGACGCCACCACGGCCAACGTCGTCACCGGCTACCGGGTGATTCCGATTGCCCAGGTGCCGGACCATACGCTGCCGATCAATCTGGAATACCTGCAATACACGATAGACATCAACGCCCAGTATTTTTCCTGGAGCAGCGCGTATGTTCCTGCCGGCAGCGCTTTCGGCGACAAGACAGTGGAAGACACCATCATGAGCGCCGCCGCGGTGGCCAATCGTGCCGCGCTGCTGCCGGCAATCCATGACTACATCGCGGCGATTGCCACCTCCGTCAACCTGGATTCCATGACCAACCCCACCCACGCCGCCCTGCTGTCGGAACCGGTCTTGAGCCTGCTGGGAGAAAACAATGTGTAAGCAAAACGCGTGGCGGCGCCACTACTTTCCTGCCGCCATTCGCGGTCAAGACATGAACGCTGTGCGATTGCCGGCCTGAGGCCGGTGTCCAGCAACGGCAGGTAAACCTTAAGAGAGCCAGGCATGAAAAAGAGCGCTACGCTGAACCATTCCACAGACAACAATCCCGTCAGCAAACTGGTCACCTTCATCCAGTTTGACGAGCCGGCGCTGAAGGTCGACGAATATACCCTCAAGGTCACGCAAACCACCAATACGGCGGCGCCGAACAGCTTCACTACGTCGCGCAATTTTGCGGTTAGCGGAGAACGTTTCAGTTTCCAGTCAGGCCAGATCGATTCGGTTTTCCCGCCCGATCTGGCGAACGGAGAATT
This sequence comes from Collimonas sp., assembly GCF_035566375.1. GTDB lineage: Bacteria > Pseudomonadota > Gammaproteobacteria > Burkholderiales > Burkholderiaceae_D > Collimonas. The sequence continues at coordinate 56,794 of NZ_DATMRK010000055.1, read as the reverse complement.
CGACGGCTCGCTGGCCAGTGTCGTGCTCAACCGCCGTACGCTGCCGTGGGAACGCTACCTCGACACCTCCAACACGGAATTGCCCTGGCTGGCGGTGCTGTTGTTCGACGCCGACCATCAGCCGCTGACCCACAGCGCAACGGCAAGCGACCTGATTACCCTGAACCAGAAAATCACGGTGCTTGGCAACCAGCAGCTGACCGGCGTCGGCAAGCTGCCTGCCGATGTCTTTTCCTATCCCGGCATGAATCCGCTGGGCTATGGCGAGACGCCGGATGAATCCTGCAGCGTGATCGACATCGATCTGACCACCTTCAACCGCGTCGCACCCAGCATGAATGACATGGCCTATCTGGCGCATATCCGCCAGGTGGACACGATGGACACCGTAAAGAACGGCAGCGAAGAAAGCGTTTTTTCGGTAGTGCTTGGCAACCGCATCGCCAAAAATGAGCAGCCGGCCTACGCCTTCCTGGTTTCGCTGGAAAACATGGGGAGCTATCTGCCAGGCGACGACGGCAAGCCGGCCAGCTTCCCCGCGGGCATCAAGAGCGTTCGCCTGATTTGCTACCGTTCATGGCGCTTTACCGCGAACACCATGGACCAGAATTTCCAGCAGCTGCTGGAAAACCTGAACCGGCCCGCGGTCGACGGCCGCCAGATCACCACGCTGCAGTTTCCAGCTACCTTGGTCCAGCCTGACGATAGCCGGGTGCAGCAGGCGCTGGCGGCGCAGGCAAATGGCCAGCTCGATGCGGCCAGCTCGCAGGTGCTGGTGCAGAACGCCTTTGGCCAAGGCTATATCCCGATGAATCACGAAATGCGCCATGCCAATACCAGCGTGTCCTGGTTCCGCGGGCCGTGCACGCCATTCGCAGTCAGCGAGACCAGCTTCGTTTCGACCGGCTCGGCCGACGCCGCCAACCGCTACAACCCGCAAACCGGCTTGTTCGACGTCTCGTATGGCGCGGCATGGCAAATCGGCCAACTGCTGGCGCTGCAGAACACCAGCTACGCGAATGCCTTGTTCAACTGGAAGAAAGCTGTCAACAGCGTCACCGCCACCCAGGCGGAACAGAGCATATTGCAGGCAGCGCTCGGCGCCAACCTGGCAGCGAACCAGGAAATGCCATTCAGCGGCCTGCTGCGTACCCGCAGCAATGCACTGGGCCAGCAGCCGCCGCTGCCAGATATCGTCACCCTGTGGCTAAGCCGCCTCAAGCTGCTGTATGGCGTGCCATTCAACTACCTGGTGCCGAATGAGCAAATGCTGCCGCTGGAGTCGCTGCGCTTTTTTTACCTGGATCTGAACTGGATCAACCATATCGTCGACGGCGCATTCAGCATCGGCCGCACCTGTAGCAAGCAGCAGAGCGTCGACGCCAGTCTGTTCGGGCAGCTGCAAAACGCAGCGCATCCGGTCACGCTGAATCAGCGCCGGCAAAGAAAGGGGCAACGATTTGCGGCCAACGCGGTGCAGCAGTACACCGGATTTCTGTTGCGTTCGCAGGTGGTGACCGGCTGGCCCAACGTACAGGTCAACGGCTATGCGGTGGCTGACGATATCAGCACGGAAATCAAGAAACTGCGCATGGATCGCCTTTCCTCGGATTGCATCATCTGCATTTTCGATGGCGAAATCAAGCAAGTGGCGATTCACGAGCCGCCGGAACAGCTGCATTGCGGGATAGAGATCAATGGCGCGCCCTACAGCACCACCCTGCGCGCAGTCACCGGCGACCGCCCCGGCAGCCAGTTCCTGACCAATCCCAAGGGCGGTCCGCCGACTGCTGTCATCCCGATGCGGGCAGACGCGCAGACGCTGCTGGTAGCGCACGCCGCCACCAGTATTCAGTCCAAGCTGAACAACGATTTCAACCAGAACATCCAGGATTTCACCTCGGCTGAATTCGCCCTTGAAATGATCAAAGGGGTAGTGAAAGTCAATTTCAGCCAACATAATTAGGAACAGGGGAGTCAATGAACGCCACCTCAAAAGCGCTGGTCGTCCCGCTCAATGTGCTGGCTTTTGCCGTCAATGAAAAAGATGCGCACGACGCAACGCCTTATTTTTCCGGCGCGAATACGGTATTCACCGATCAGACGGGGGCCAATCAGGCATTCCTCGGCGCCAACGTCAACCGCAGCCTGACGGGCGCTCCGGCACAGCCGCTGCAGGCCGGCGTGCATGTGCACTGGGCATTGCCGGACGCGCTGACCAAGGCCAACACCACTGCTGAAGGCAAGCTGGCGTTCATGGCGGCGCCCAACCGCTGGCTGGTGCAGCGCCTGCTCATCAGCGGCGGCAAGGCAACCCGCAGTTCCTGGGTGGTGCTGAGCGATTTGCTGAACGACGCCCAGCCCAGCGGCCAGACCTCCATCACCCTGCCCACCTATACCACCGCTTCCGGCCAGGACTATCAGTACAGCGGCGAATTCCAGGCTTTCACCCAGCAATGGGCAGAGCCGGCGGTTCCCCAAACCCAGAGTTTCATGGTCCAGACCGGTCAGGAACTGTCAGCGGTAGCCAGCGGCCAATCCGTATTTGCCTCGTTCTACCCGAACTGCCGCGGCGTATTCGGTTTCGCCGACAGCCTGGCCGACCTCAAGCTGCCGCCCAACAGCAGCGTCGAACTGATGTATACGGTGACCGGCTGGTACAGCAACAACCATAACGATCCCTTGTGCGGCGGCCTCGACCTGACGCACATCCAGGAAGCGCTGGCGTGGACCTTCGACGCCACCCAGCTGGACGTGCAACCGGACTATTCGCTCTACCAGGGTTCGGCGCAAGGCATCGTCTGGCATCCCGACCAGACCTACCTGCCGGACTATTCGCAACATCTGCCGCAAATCGAACTGGATCTTAGCCTGGGCAACAATCCGCCGGAATCCATGTCTTGCTATCTGCAAAACAAGCTGCAACCGGCGCTGCCCTACTTCCAGGTGCTGCTGAACGCCTACTTCGAAGGCTTGCTGGGGAAGCTGCAGCATCCGGCGCCGAGCCAGTTTGCAACCTTGAAGGAAGAGCTGCAGGAGAACGGTTTCCAGTCGATCAAGGCGGAATACATCTACACCATCGTCAAGCAGCTCACCACCTACGGTCCCGATGACCATCCGGTGGTCACCATTGTGCCGGTCGACATTCTGCCGCCCAAAGTCGGCGATGCGCTCAACCTGCTGAACTTCTACGCCCAAGGCGTACAGCTTCTGCAGGAGAGCCTGGAAAATTATCAATGGCAGCTATTTGCCGACTGGTATCGTATCTTCATGGCCGTCAGCAGCCAGCAGCAAACCGCCTACAACATCAGTTATCAGAAATACGGCGGCCTGGCTGCTCAAACCCAGCAGCTGGCGAACGCGACCGCCGTCCTCAACCAGCAAATTGCGCTGCTCAACAGCCAGCTTCCCGAGGGCTGCGTGCTGGAACAGGTGCCGGCCCCGCGCTATTGGCAAGCCAATGACCTGGTGTTCCTGCTTGGCGGCGAAGCCATGCCGCCCGCCAGCCGTTACGGTACTAACGGCCAGTTCAATGCAGACGGCTATCTGCTGTGCCGCCTGGAAAACCAGTTAATCACTAGCGCCACTGCGAATAACGTCACGCTCAACGGCAACACGTTTACCAGCGCCAGGCTGCCGACTCCCAACGCCCTGCCGGCGCCGGATACCTTTAACGCGCTGCTGTCCGAGGCCTTGCTACTGAATGCCAGCCTGCTGTCGGCGCTGAGCGCCGTACCCATCAGCTTCAGCGACGTCCTGGCGGCACTGCCCGGGCAGTCGCCGTTGCTGGCAGTGAGCGGCAACGCGCCGTCACCGGTCAGTCTGAGCAACTGGGACGGCAACCCCTGGGTGCCCTTATTCGCTGCCTGGGAGGTGGAGTTCCAGCCGGTGTTCGCGACTACCGACGACAGCAAGACGCAGCTGTACAACTATGCCAGCGATTTCTTCACCAGCCAGTTCACTGTTGAACAGAACGATGGCGCCGCTATCGGCTACGCGGCTCCGACCGATCCGGCGGGCGGCGCCTTCAAACAGTCCTATACGGGCGTCTCTATCCTGTCCACCAGTGCCATCAACGGCTTTGTGCAACAGCTCAAGCAAAGCAGCGACCCGGTGCTGCAGAAATGCCTGCAAGCCATCCAGCAGCAGAACATGGTGATGCAATCGCTGAGCGGGCTGAATACCGCCTTCCTCATGCAAGACCAGGACCTGCAGCTCAATATCAAGGTGCCGGACGGGTCGGAATATGCCCCGCTTACGCAGGCGGTCGCCCTGGCGCTGGGCGGATATGCAAGCAGCGCGCCGAATTTCAACAGCTACTACAATCCGGTACGCGCCGGCTTCCTGAAAGTCAACCTGACCTTGATTGACATTTACGGGCAAAAGAAGCGCGTGGCGCCGGCCACGATCAACATCGCGCAGACATTGACGGCGAGCTACCGGGGCCAGCCGGTTGCCGCCATGGCTTACCTGCCGCCACGCATTTCGCAAGCCTCGCGCCTGTTGTTCCGTTTCCTGGCGGCTGACGCCGCCAATCTTGAGGAAATGAACCTGCATCCCGCCACTACGCCGATCTGCGGCTGGCTTTTGCCTAACCATCTGAGCGCCAGCCTGTTCATCTACGACGCCCAGGGCGCCAGCCTGGGGGCGCTGTTCCTCAATGACAGCAAGAACCTCATCATGTGGCAGTCGGCGCCCGGCAGCGACCACACCATAGATGAAGATGTGCAGTCCGTGATGCGCGACCAGCAGCCGCAATTGCGCGACCTGGTGCTTTCACTGAGCGCATCGGCGCCGCAATACTTTAACGACTTCATGACGGCGATCGACAGCGTCAACGGTTTTGTCGAACCGCAGGATGTCTCCACCAACAATGACCTTGCGGTATTGATCGGCCGCCCGATCGCCATCGTACAAACGGCGCTGACCCTGGAGCTGAAAGGGACGCCGCAATACAACCAGTCATGGAGCGTGCTCGGCCTCGATCCGGACAAAAATCCCCTGGCCGAAACCGATAACGATTTCAGCAAGATCGACTTTCCGGTGGTGCTGGGTAACATGCAAGACCTCAACGATGGCTTGATCGGCTATTTCAAATTTGGACAGAACAATTACGACTGGTCGAGTTTCTATTCCATGGGCGCGCCCTCCGGCAGCGGCAGCGGGGTCAAAATTCCCGGGCAAAATACGCTTACCGTCAAACCTTATCCGGACGCGAGCGGCACCACCGCCGCCAGTGCCGCCAGCAAGCAGCTGTTGCTGATCGACCCGCGCGCCGTGGTGCACGCCACCACCGGCATCCTGCCGACGATCGGCATAGGTATTCCATCCGACATGTACGCCGCTACCCTGAGCAGCCTGGAAATGACCTTCCTGACTTCGCCCGTACTGTCCGGCAGCAGCGCCTTCAACCTGCCGCTGCCTAACGAAGCCGGCTACCAATGGTCCTGGATACAAGAAAGAATGGTCGACAACAGCGCGCGCTGGGAGATCCGCGGCGATCTCGCCAATCCCCAGCCCTCCAGCCTGTGGAGCTATACGCCGCAGACATTGCTGGAAGGCTGGCTGCGCATCAACCCGGACTTGCTCAGCTTTGAAATCTTCGACGCCAGCCATAAGGCGATTCTGACGCCAGGACGCAACGACAAGCTGACGCTGACTGTCTCCAACCGCCAGGGTCGTCCGATCACCTTCTCGCCCGCGCCCCTGGTGGCGGAAGGGACGCCCCCTGCCGGTTCCATTTTCTATCTGCATTTCGGCAGCGCCGTGCCGCAGGCGACGGTGGCCAGCATTGTGCTGGCGGCGGCCGGCTGGCAATTTTCATGCATCACCGATAGCCAGTACGGCAGCTACTGGGCCGCCAGCCCGACGCAAGACGTGGTGCTGGCGGGCGGCGCAAATTTCTCGATTGAGGTCGATCGTCTGCAGATTACTACCGACAAGCAGCAAATCATGGTCTATACCGACTACTACCAGATCACCAATATCAATGATGGGGTCTACCAGGATGGCCTGGTTATCGCACAACAGTAGGAGGGCAAAGTATTTGGATCGCAATTCAGTCATGTCTCGGAAATATCCGTGACAGGCGTTCTAGGCAGTTGGCATATGTGTTTGATGGTGTTTGACGGTGTTTGATGGAGTTTGATGGATTCGGGATGGACCGAAAGCCGTCCCGCTGATTGGCTTCGCAGTTGTTCCGCGGTTCCGGATACGCAGGGCGCCGGAAATCGTGAGCGGAATGACATTTCAACTATTTTCGATGGAGAAAAACATGGATCAAATCAGCTTTACGATTAATAACGGCAGCGCCACAAACACCATCTACATGCCGACCAGTGATCCCAGCGTCAATCACATCAGCCTGCTGATCAGCAGCACCGCCACCCTCACCCTGACTGCCGGCACACCGGTCGAGGAGAGCCAGGCGGCCGGCGCCAGCGGCAGTCTGTTCTATCTGCATATCAAAAATCTCGGGCTGAGCAGATCGGAACTCAACGATCTGTCGGTAACCCTTGCCGGCTGGAACGCCAAGGTGTTCGCAGACACGCAAGTGATCTGCCTGACGCCTCGGCAAGATACGGTCGTGGCCAAAGGCCAGGTACTGATCGCCGCCGTCGGCAGTTTCACTGCCAGCCAGGCTCCCAGCGGCAGCAGCGCCCAGCTGTACATGAGTTTTTATCGCGCCAGCCCGGTCTCCGGCGGCGGCTTGCCGTTCACCTACAACAATGTCGTGACCTTGCAGGCGCCGCCTTCAGGTGCGCTGGATTTGCACAATGCGATTGCCGCAACACTCGTCAACAACACTGTGGTGCAGTCGAGCAGCGATTACCCGGCGATTGAAAATACGCTCAACCTGACTTTCGCTCCCGGCCCGAATCCGAAAGTGATCAACGCCGGCGCCAATACCGTTTTCACCGTCAGTTTCGTATATGCCACCGACCAGTATGGCTATGGCGCCCTGACCACCATCGGTAATGCGCTCGACATCAACGTCAACGCCGGCGACAACGCCGCTTCCTGGGTGATCACGCCGCCAGCCGCCGGTTCGCAAAATCCAGGCTGGATGCTGCAACCGCTGGCCGGACAGCCGATCCTGGGCACCAACGCAGGATCGACCGTCGGCTTTGTGCTGAGCGACATCTTCACCACCTTCCAGGCCGGAGCCACCCTGATGCTCGTCAGCTATAGCGGCGTGCCAGGCTATCAGGACGGTGCGTTCTCGATTCCCTTGTACAAGGAAGCCCACGTCTATATCCATTCCCTGCTGGCCAGCCCCAATCCTGCGACTCTCAACCAGGGACTGGCTACGGTCGACCTGGCATGGAACGCCAGCGGCGCAAGGCTGACCCTGATGCCAGGAATGATCGACGTCAGCGGCCAGCAGAGCTATACCGCGAAAATTGCGGAATCAACCCAATTCACCTTGATCTCGCAGGGAGTATCTCCTGCCAACTACGCTTCCAGCGACTTGCTGGTAGAGATTTTCCCGGCGATCAACTGCATCGTGGCGAATCCGCAAAATGTCTACTACAAGGATTTTCCGCACGACGTATTACTGGACTGGAGCGTGAATTCCAACAACCAGGTGGCGTTGAGCAACAGCGTCAATTCCAATGTCCAGTACCTGCCGCCGAACTACACCACCGGTGTCAGCATCACGCAGCCGCAAATGTTCAGCATCAAGCCGCAAAGCGGCGGCCTGCCTTTGTTCATCGAACGCAACGAAGTCATTTCCGCGTTTGAACTGCAACAGCACAGCGTCACCCTGAACAATGCTGCGCAGGCTCTGGCTTTGTCGCCGACCGCGAATATCTGTGCCCTGATCCAGCAGAACAGCAATCAGATCCTGATCCTTGAAACCATCACCAATACAGCCTACGGCAATCCGATATCGGCCGGCAGCCAACCGGTGGCGCTCAGTTTTTCGCATGACGGCAGCAAGCTGTTCGTCGCCAATGGCGGCGATTCCACGTTGACCGTGTTCGACGTCACATTCAGCGGCGGCAGCAGCGGCTATGTCTTCACCAAGGCGGGCAGCGATGTCAACTTGTCAGGCGTGCCGGTTGCACTGCAGGTTTCTGCGGACGATACCGCTGTTTTTGTCAGCAGCAACAGCAGCAACACCAATCCGGGAACGCTGGACGTGGTGATCAGCACCAACAATAACTATTCCGTCAGCAATAGCGTGCGGTTCCCGGGACAGGTGAGCGAACTCGCAGTATTGCCGTCGGCAGCGCAGATTTTCCTGGTCAGCCAGGCGGCGCAAAGCGTGTATGTGGTGGGCTATGACAGCATCCATCATTCCTACCAATGGGTGCGCACCATAGGCGGTTTTGCCAGCGCCGACACGCTGACCGATATCGCGATCGTCGGACAGGATTCCGGTACGCTCCTGATCGTCTGCTCGGGAAGCAACAGCGTCTATGCGGTGAGCAAAGAAGTCAGCAGTGTGGCAGGCAAGCAGAAGCTCAGCGTCGGCAGTAATCCGACGCGCGTGCTGGCGATTGAAACCGGCGCCTATGCCTATGTCGCCAACAGCGGCGATAACAGTCTGTCGCTGATATCGTGTTTCAAAGGCAGCGGACTGTGCCGTGTACTGGAAAGCAGCCTGGCCAATAGCGCCAGTCCGGTTGCGCTCAGCAGTTCGGCGCAAGGCAGCGTAATCTATGTCGCCAACAACGGCCCTAGCCTGAGCGTGTGGAATAACCAGACTTTCACCACGCAGGGATCAAGCCTTTCCGCTACCTTGGCGACCAGCGTCGCCGCCAGCGCGCAATACGTGGTTTCCTGGCATAACTACAACATCCAGATTTCCTATCCGGGCAAGACTGCCACCTCCGGCCTGTCCGTGTATGACAGAAATACGCAGACCACCAGCGTAGTCAACGGCAGCACGCAATACACAACCTTCGAGTTCTGGCCGGACAGCAGCCAAAACACCGCCATTGCAACGGTGTACGGCAGCAATACCTTGCAGATTCTCAGCACTGTCGATTTTTCAACCAGCTCGACTATCGCGTTCTCCAGTTCCAGCACTTGCCGCGCCGTCGCCACGGCCATTTCACCGTATGGCAACATGATATTTGTATTAACGGTCGATACCGGCGGCGTCTATCAACTAGTGGCCATTGCTTCCGATCCCAAGACCAGCCAGTACAGCGTCGTTTCCAGCGTCAGCCTGTTCACCCAGCCGGCGTCTTCCGGCCATTCGCTGGCGGCGCTGTCAGACGGTTCCAGCGCCTTTGTCACGGACGCTTCGTTTCAAAAACTGTATATCGTTTCACGCACACAGACGGGGACTTATAGCCTCGACGGCAATACCTACAATTTCATCTACATGCCGCGCGCCATGAGCTGCGCGCCGGACGACAGCCAGCTTTACATCTGGATGAATCAAGGTAGCAACAGCGGCTTCGCCAGTTTTGACATCGCTTCACGCACGCTGGAAAATTTCGTCTTGCCGAACTCGGTATCGTTCCAGATCAGCAGCATGGCCATCGCACCTGACGGCTCCAGCTTGTACGTGACCGACACCAACCTCGGGGTCCGGGTGTTTTCCACCGATTCCATGCAAAACACGCAAAACATCAGCCTCCCCGGCAGCAGCTTCCCGATGGGCATTGCGATTGCACCGGACGGCTCAGGTTTGTTCACCGCCAACGCCTTCTCTGACAATGTGTCGCTGACGGCGCAACTGGCCGCCAATCCGGTCACTATGGCCGTCCACCTCGCAGCGATGGGCACGGGCTCCGAGTATCTTGGCATTTTCATGCGCGACTACATCGGCGCAACCCCGACCAGCAACAACGGCAGCGGCTGGACCTTGTCCCCGGACATTGTTCCTTGGGGCACCCAGCCGATGCCCGATTCCTCCGTCCTGGGACAGCAAGCCAACTACAACAGCGATTACGCCAACAACATCACACTGGACCAGTACAACAATGTCTATGTGCGTGGTTTGAACACGGCCAGCGGCGCGCAGACATCGCGTATCTATTTTTACTGGGTCGATTCGTCCATCATACTTTTACCTGGACAATGGAGTCCTTACAATTTCACGTTCAACAACAATCTGCAAAACTGGCTCGATGTCACGGCGAAGAATGCCAACGATATCGCCTACAGCCCTGCGCCGCTGACCTGGAAACCGTCTTCAAGCTATCCGCATTACTGCCTGGTCGCGTGGGTAGACAATACGGCAAATCCAAGCCCGCCCGATTTATCCCAATGGGCCAATTTCACGGACTGGACCGATCTTGGAAATTTCATCACGGCGCATCCCAACATGGCATGGCGCAATACCAATGACGTCGCGGTAGCGGGCGCGTTCATGAATGCGCAAACGCGTGTCGCCGGCGTCTCGGCCGGCGGCCAGGTGACTGTCGGCGTGATGCTGTCCAACATTCCGATCGATAGCAAGGGCACGATACAGTTCACCTTAATCAACAGCAACGGCACCATCAGCTATTCTTCGCCGCTGCACCCGATCGATACCAACACTTTCTCCCAAACCATCCAGTGGCCGGCAAACGCGCCAGATCCTATCCTGACCTACACCTACGCTCCGGCCGGCGGAACATTGCAGGGCAAAGAAAAGATCACCGCGTTTACGGCGTTCGTACCGCCGATGATGCTCAAGAAGAGCCTGCTCTTGCGCGCGCCGCATTTGCTGATCGACGTGCCGAGTACACAGATGACAGGCATCCAGGAAATGCTGTTGGGTACCGTCAGATTCCAGTTCACCGGAAATAGCTGATATGGCTTGGCGTCCCGCCCGCCACGGCGCCAGCGGGATGCCGGACCAGGGCCGCTTCAGGCCCTGTCTGACTCAATGCTTTGCTTGCGCGATCTGATCCAGTCCGGACGGCGGTCGTCTCGTGTTTTTCGACGCACCACCCGGCACAGCTGGTTTAACCGCAGCTTTAGTTTGCGAGTTTGATCAGGTTCACCGCAGGTAACGGGCCACCCGGGAACTGTTGCAACTTACCGCCTATAGCCAGGGATCCTAAATCAATGCTGGCAAATCCCAGTTGGTCTATTAATTGTCCGACTGTGGATTTGGCCGCTGCATCATCGCCCGATAAAAATACAACGCGCTTGCCACCGGCTTGCTTCGGATCGCTTGCCAGCACTGCAGCAAGCAGGGTATTGAACGATTTCACCAGCCTGGCTCCGGGCAACATAGCCGTCACTACCTCGCTGGAATTGCGCCCGCCAAGTTCGGCAAGTTGATAGCCGGGTTGAATCACGGGATTGGTAGCATCGATGACGATACGGCCGTCCCATGATGGCAAACCGGCCAAGGCTGACGGCAGTTGCGCCCAGTTCACGCTCAACACCACAATGTCTGCCGCTGCTGCCTCTCGAACGCTGCCGGCGCGGGCGTTTGGGCCAAGGAGAGCGACTATGTCGGCCAGCGTTTCAGGACCGCGACTGTTGCTGAGTGTGACCTTCAGTCCGGCCCGGACGACCTGCTTTGCCATGGCCTGGCCAATAGCGCCGGCGCCAATGATGCCGATATGTTGAATGCCTTCTTTGTTGATTTGTGAATTATTCGACATGATGATTCCTTTTGGTTGTTGTCGTAGTTGATACCGATCTTAGGCTGCGCGCGGCACGATTTTTAGCGCCTTGCGGGCATCAAGACTGAATACGCCAGGCCCGAAGCTCATGATTTGAAGCAGGCCGCCAGCCATTGCAATGTTCTTGAGCAAATTGAACAATTGGTTCTGGTCGCCGATGGCGTGATGGAACACCAGACCGGTGACCACCGAAAATACGGCCAGTACCAAGGCTGTAATGCGTGTCTGGAAACCGAACGCCAGCAACAAGCCGCCGCCGATCTCAACTGCTACAGCAAGCGCAAATCCCAAGACGGGGAACGGCAACCCCATGGCGCCGATGTAGCCTATCGTCATGGCGGGAGCGGCAATCTTGCCGGCGCCGCTGATGAGAAAAATCGCCGCCATCATGAGTCGGCCGATGAGTGGAAAAGAAGATGAGGTGTTAGTTGCGTTTTGCATGTTAGCTCCTGATGAAGTAGAAAATCAGTAAAAAAAATAAGTGGTTGAATAACTGCTCTGATAGTTGTTGCCGTGCTGCCGTGTTGCCAAGTTGCGGGATTAATCCTTGAAATTACAAACTACGATTGGCTTCCAATTGCTCTCTGATCCGCTCGATCCCGGCTTCGCCGCGTTCCAGCGCATAACCGTCCGTGTGAACCGAGTAATAACCCAGCACCAGATCGTGGGGATGCTTGACTGCGGAGCCCAAAACGAATTCGGTATCACCCTCTGCGAAAAAATCCAGGGCGGCTGTCGATTCTTCGAATACAGCGAGCTCGTTCTGTAAGCCCACACCTGCCGCATGCAGCTTGCCTGCGTAAGGGGCGACCCAGCCGACTGTGTGCCCGGCGGGCGGCTGATAGCGCCAGCGCTGTCCGTTTTTCAGCACGACATGCAGATAATTGATGGATGCGCGGGTGGCGATGGCGCTCGTCGCATTCCCGTAGCGACCGAGAATGACACGGGCTGGCCCATGGGTTTGTACTTGCTCAGGCGCCAGATACTGGCTGTGTGCGGGGCCGTTTTCGTCCTCCGGCGGCAGTGCAATCCACAGTTGAAAGCCTCGCACGCGCTCGCCCTCGGCGGCGCCGCCGGCATGCCAGACTCCGCCGCCGGCGTTCATCCATTCGACGCTTCCAGCCGACGGCGTGCCGCTTTTCCCGGTCGTATCCTTGTAGTCCATATTGCCGGAAACGACGACAGTGACGGTGGCAATGCCGGAATGGGGGTGCATGCCCGAGAGAGGCTTGCCGGTGGAACGGATATCAAAGTCGTCTAAAAAAACAAAAGGTTTGATTTTTTCACCGATGCCTGATGGGCTTGCAAGGCGAGTAAACCACTCTTGGCGCTTGCCTTTTGTGCGATAAATGATTTGACGTGCTTGTGACGTTGCTGGCCCTGGCAGAACAGCATTGTCGCTAGAAATTGCGTACATGATTACTCTCCTTAGTGAGTGAAATATTTCCTTAGCGACCTTAGTTTTGGTTTTCAAAACTGTGCCGCCTTTAGCCGCTGATGCTTTGGTATGCGTTGGTTGTGGAGGTTTGAGACGTCCTGAACCAATGACTGCATGGTAGACACTAGACCGATATCGCGGAAGCCTATATATTTCGATGGAATCAATCGTTGGGAGCGATACATGTTAGATGCGATGTCCATGGACCAGCTGCGCATCTTTATTGCCGCAGCAGACGAAGGAAGCTTCTCCGCGGCAGGACGCAAGCTGCGGCGCGCGCAATCGGTTGTCAGCCAGACGCTGGCGAATCTTGAGCAGCAAGTCGGATTCCCGCTGTTTGAAAGAACCGGCCGCTATCCAAAATTGACAGAGGCCGGAAGAGCATTGCTGGCAGATGCCCGTGCCGCAGCGGATAGCATGGATGGATTCAAGGCGAGGGCACGCACACTGGCGGAAGGTCTTGAACCTGAATTATCCGTCGCGGTGGATGTGATGTATCCGATTGCAGCGCTCACTGACGCTGTACGCGCCTTTCATGCTGCCTTTCCTATCACGCCGTTGAGGCTGTATGTCGAGGCGCTTGGCGCAGTAGTCCAGCCGGTCCTGGATGGCCGCAGCCGCATCGGCATCATCGGTTCTTTTCCGGATGTGCCAAGCAATTGCGAATCCGAGTATCTGTTGAATGTTCCTGCAATTGCGGTGGTGTCTGCCTCGCATCCACTGGCAAACCTGGGCGGCATGATTCCTCGCGCCACTGCCGCAGCTTATGTGCAGCTGGTGTTGACGGACCGCTCCAATCTCACGGAAGGTCGTAATTTTGGCGTCATGTCGCCGCTGGTATGGCGGCTTGCCGACCTGGGCGCCAAGCATGCCTTTTTGCGTGCCGGCCTGGGCTGGGGCATCATGCCGGGACACATGGTAGAAGAAGACATCGCACGCGGGACACTGGTGGCGATGGAATTGGAGGCCCATCCTTCGATAGGCTCATCCTTTTCCATGCATGCCATATACCGCAAGGACATGCCACCCGGCCCTGCAGGAAGGTGGTTTGTAGGTCAGTTAAAACAAGGCTAATCAGTTTGCGGAAAAGATCAGCCAAATACTTTTGCGGCTGTTTTTGCCACAAGCTCCCCCTGATGGCGCGCACCGGCGAGGTCGATTTCGCTTGGCTGGCGCGAGCCGTCGCCGCCTGCCACAGTGGTCGCACCGTATGGAGCTCCGCCGACAATCTCGGCCATATTCATCTGGCCTTGATGGCTATACGGGAGACCGACGATGATCAAACCCAAGTGCATCAGGTTGGTGATGATTGAGAACAGCGTCGTTTCCTGGCCGCCGTGCTGGGTAGCACTTGAGGCAAAGGCGCCGCCGATTTTGCCATTCAGTGCGCCGCGCATCCACAAGCCGCCGGTCTGGTCGAGAAACGCCGCCATCTGCGAAGAAATACGGCCGTATCGAGTACCGGTACCGACGATGATTGCGTCATAGTTTTCGAGGTCGGCAACTGTGGCAACCGGCGCCGCTTGATCAAGCTTGAAATGTCCGGCTTTGGCGATCTCCTCAGGCACCGTTTCTGGCACCCGTTTGATATCGACATGTGCGCCAGTGCTGCGCGCGCCCGCTGCAACTGCTTCAGCCATCTTTTCTATGTGTCCGTAAGTTGAATAATAGAGAACAAGAACCTTAGCCATTGGAGCCTCCTGATTAAGTGACGGGGGTGACGCGGGTGTGCCGCAATCGGTTTGGAAAATCGCTGCTACAAGCGAGACAGATACAAGCGAGACAGATACAAGAGAGACAGATACAAGAGAGACAGATACAAGAGAGACAAAAATAGATGGATAAATAGTAGGTATGCAGTCACTTTGAGGGAAGCCCATAAAATTCGATAGGATCCATCGTCAATAACGATACATGCCAAGTTTGTCCAGGCCGCCGGGTAAGAGTCGCTATCCGGCACGACTTATTCCTGCTCGATATGCGCCTATTTGTGCGAGAAATACTGGTTCAGGTTGTAGAGCAGGCCCGCAAACGGCATGCTCAATGCGGCATACACAGCGTTTGCTTCAGGGGCCGCGTTGTCGCCCAGGATTTCGACAGCCACGGTTGAATAGCCGACCGGAATCACGCCGGCTTGCACCATCCGCATCACGCCGAGGTCCGACTGCTGCCGGGTAAAACTGCCGGAAGCGTCGACCACCGCGTAGGTGCTGTAGCCGTCGGCCAGCGCGGAAATTGCGGGGAACGCCAGGCAGACATCGGTCGAGATGCCGGTAATGATCAATTTCTTGCGGCCCGTTGCCTTAACTGCGGCAACCACGCGCGGGTCGTGCCAGGCGTTGACGGTGGTCCGCTCGATATGCTGGTTACCGGGCAGAGCCTCGCGCAGTTCCGGAATCATCGGTCCCCACATGCTTTCGGTGGTGGTGGTCACGATGACCGGAATCTTGAGCGCTTGGGCGGCCTTCGCCAGACCGACGATATTGTGCTTGAGCTGCATCGTGTCGATGTCACGCACCCCTGTGTACAGACCCAGCTGGTGGTCGACAATGAGAAGTACAGCGTTGTCCCGCGTAAGCTGCTCATATTCCGTGAGTTTCATGGTTCGTTCTCCTATAGATTGGTTAGGAATGGCGTTGCCGCCATGTAGTCAATATAGGAGGCTCGATCGTTCCGGACAATCGTGCACAGCACAACGAATCGTTCCAGAAAATGAACCTTGACATCCATAACCAATTGGCTATGATTCATCCATGCCAGCTAGCAACTTTCGCAGAAACCCAGAAACCGATACGCAGTTCATATAGACAAGGATTCACAATGCACGCCGAACCGACAGCCGTCCTGAAAATCTTGTCTGATCCAACCCGGCGTGCAATTTTCGAACGCTTGAGCAGAGACGGTGAAATGACAGTGCACGCCTTAACTGATCCGTCCGGGGTATCGCAACCCGCCATTTCGAAGCACCTCGGCGCGCTCAAGCTAGTTGGCCTGGTGCGCGGCCGGCGTGACGGACGTGAGACGTATTACAGCGCCGAGCCGAAAGCGCTGGCGCCGCTGTTTGACTGGATCAGTTTTTATTCGACCTTCTGGCATAACCGTTTTGACCGTTTAGAAACCCTACTGACGAGGATGGATCAATGACACCAACTAACGACACCCAAACCCTGATTGTAGAGAGGGAGTTGCCGCACCCTGCCGAGAAGATCTGGCGCGCTTTGACGCAGGCCCCCTTGATCGAGGAGTGGCTGATGAAAAACGACTTCAAGCCTGTGGTGGGCCACCGTTTCGATCTGCGCGCAGACTGGGGCGTGGTTGACTGCCAGGTCCTGGCAGTCGAGCCGAACAAAACGCTGTCTTACGCATGGGAAGCCCTTGGTCTCAAGAGTGTTGTTACCTGGACTCTCACCCCTGCTGGCACGGGGACTCACCTGCGCATGGAGCAGTCGGGCTTCCGACCGGATCAGCAACAGGCTTACCAGGGAGCCAAGTACGGATGGCAGAAATTCTTCGCAGGCCTCGAACGCGTGGTGAGTGGGCTGACGTGAGCCGCGCTCTATCACCGGTTTGCAAATGAAATATATCTGAATCTCTAAGGTGAGAACATGAAAAACCCGGACGCGAGCCAAAGCCAGTCGGCATCGGAGCTCATTTCGAAAAGAATCGCCGACCTCGGCGACTGGCGCGGAGAAACCCTCGACAGAATGCGCAAGCTCATCCAGGAAACCGAGCCGGACGTGATCGAGGAGTGGAAGTGGATGGGCACACCGGTTTGGTCGCGCGACGGTATCATCTGCACCGGCGAATCCTACAAGGACAAGGTGAAACTTACCTTCGCCAAGGGTGCGTCTCTGAAGGATCCGGCCCGTCTCTTCAACTCAAGTCTCGACGGCAACGTGCGCCGTGCGATCGACATCCTCGAAGGAGAAGAAATTGACGAGTCCGCCTTCAAGATGCTCGTTCGCCAGGCGGCCGCTCTCAACAGTGCTGGCAAGTCGAAACCTTCGAAGAAAGCGAAGTCCTAAGGGAAAGCCGCCCCTGAACAGATCCGGCATCGGGGCGCCGCAACTACCACATCAAGTCGTCCGGGATCTGGAAGGCCGCATACGGATCGTCCGCATCGATCTCGGTGCTGGTCTTGTTCACCCGCACGACGAGCGAGGCATCGCGCTCGGCGATCTTGTCGGCGATGATCCTGGGCACCAATTCTCTGGCGTCGCCCTGGCAGATGATCACCAGGCGCCCGGCGATTAAATGAGCCTGGACCGCGGCCGACACATACAGCCGTTCGACCTTCTTGTCGTGGGTAAAATTGTAGGCGATGTCGCCGTTACCCATGCTTTGGCGATTCTTCTGCACCATCTGGGTAATTTGCGCCGCGATCGCCTTTTGGGTGGCGGCCGCATCGCGCTGGGCATTCAGTTCGCGCGCCCGCTCGGCATTCTTGCGCTGCGTTTCGAGTGCAGCCAGGCGCGTTTCGTCGACACTGGCCGTGCCGCTCCGGCGCTCGGCCTTCTTCTGCTTATTCTTGTCCTGGTTGACCAGTTTGGCTTTGTTTTTGTCGACCAGGCCAGCTTTCAAAAATTGCTCTTGCAAAGAGGCCATATGCTGCTCCGTAAATAGGGTCCGCCGGCCCAGGCAGTAGCGCCGACCAGCGAAAAGACGCTAGCATAGCAAAAAATCGCCCGCGCACCCCCACGATCGCACCCTTGCTGGCGCTGCCAGGCGCTCCCACCCCGGCGTCACAGTCACAAACGGTTTCACAAGCGGTTTCACAAGCGGTTTTCTTGAACAAGGCGGGTTCGGATCGCCGCTATGCGTGCCTCTCCTTGCTGTAGCGCTTGAGACGTCGTGTGAACCGAGTAATAGCCGAGAACGAGATCGTGTTCGTGAGGGGCTGCCGAACCGAGAACGAATTCGACATCGGTCAGAGCCTCGAACTCTACTGCTTCGCCCGACGGCTCGAAAACCGCAAGGTCGCCATGCAGCAGCGTATTTGGCGCCGCTACGGCGCCCGCTGCGATAGCGGCCCAAAGGACCGTGTGATCCGCCGGCGGCTGGTAGCGCCAGCGCTCGCCAGCCTTCAGGCGCACGGCCAGATAATTGATCGATGAGGGCGGCTTGATAGCGCTGGATGCGGCGCCACAGCTGCCAAGGAGGACGCGCACCGGGCCGTCTGCCGCCACTTCTTCCGGCGCCTGATAGATGCTGACGGTGGGGCCTAATTCAAGCTCCGGCGGCAAAGCTATCCAGAGCTGGAATCCGCGCGTCCGGCCCGGTTTGTCGAGCCCGCCACCGTGCCACATGCCGCCTCCGGCCTGCATCCATTCGACGCCGCCGGCTGGCAGCAAGCCTTTGACGTTGTCGGGATCTATATAGTTGACCGCGCCTTCTGTAATGTAAGTCAAGGTGGCTATTCCAGAATGCGGATGCAGATTTCCAATGAAGGGCGGACCTTCGTGTTCAATCAGGTCGAGGAATACAAACGGCTTCAGCATTTCGCCTAAGTCGGACGGACTCATCAGGCGCGTGACCGGGCCGTGCGTGCGTCCTCGGGTGACCCGTGCAATTCGACGCACGGGAGCGGATGCAGCGGCGGGGTAAGTAGTAGAGGTAGACACTTTGTATCCTCGTAGTGAGTAGCTTATGCGCTTGCGCGCGCTGTCCTCAGCGCCGCCGTCCACCACAGCAAGTCGTCGATCATTGTTTCAGCAGGCCCCGAGAGTTCAGCCAGTCCGGCGCCGACGTCGCCACCTGTGAAGTGCGCCCAAAGGGTTGCAACCGGAATATGTACCGAAGAACGGACCGCGGCAAGTTGCAGCTCAGTGGCGGTCTGGCGCAGTTGCTGGACGCTGCGTACGCCGGCGGCGCCACCATAACTCACGAATGCCGCCGCCTTGCGATTCCATTCCGGATAAACCCAGTCCAGTGCGTTCTTGAGCACCGCTGGCGGGCCGTAGTTATATTCAGGGGTGACGAAGATAAAGCCGTCTGCCTTGGCGATTTCGGCAGTCCATTTTTGAACCACTTCGTTCGAGTAAGGGGCGCGGCCGGGCATGGCGGGCGACACGGGCTGGTCAAAGAATGGCATCGGAAAGTCGCGCAGATCCAGCAGCCGCGTTTCGACGCCATCGCGTTGCCGGAGGTGATGTGCAATCCAATTTGCCGGTTGATCGGAAAAGCGGCCTTCGCGAGTGCTCCCGATAATCACGGAAATGACAGTCATGTTTTGCTCCTTGCTGATAGTTGGAAAATGAAGATCCGCTTGCGCCATCGAGCGCCGACGAGTCAATGAGGATCGTTCCGAGTCAGCAGCTTCACACCTGGCAACGAACTATGACTAGGTATCAAACTGTGCCTGAGACTATTGTAGTTACCTGTGATAAGCTCCACAAGAAGGCACATATCTGATACCGGAGCACATTCAAGTGACTGTCAAGCACCCCGATCATGCGAGCGAAGATTGCCGCGCCGTCAGTTCCGTACTGGCGCGTGTTGGCGACAAATGGAGCGTCCTTATCATCGTCCTGCTCGGCGACGGGCCAAAACGCTTCAATGAAATCAAGCGCTCAGTGGGCGGCATTTCACAGAGAATGCTCACTCTTACACTGCGCGGACTGGAACGGGACGGCCTGGTAACGCGAACCCAGTTCCCGACGATTCCGCCGCGCGTGGATTACGAGCTGACCCCTCTCGGACATTCCTTGTGGAAAGCTGTCGAACCGCTCGGTACCTGGGCGCAGGGGCATGTTGCGCACATCGTTGAGGCGCGCACCAGGTTTGACGAAGGTATCGCAAGGATCGATTGAGGCTGGCTGAGCAGCGACTGACTCCGCTTACCACAGATGCCCATCCCGAGATTGACATGCCGATGCCTGAGGGCCAATATACAAGTTAACAATTGATAACTAATAACCAATAACAATTAACAGTTACTCAAAATAAATTTTGAGTAACTGTTAATGAAATACAATTTTAACTTGGCAGTTTCCATACTTCGGCGCGCCCCATAGCGTATTCAAAAACTTAACGCGCGGAGGAAACAAAGGGAGGATCACGCTCGATGTTTTGGCGTGAGAACACTATGGCCGTCCACGGGTTAGACAAAAAAAATGAAATGGCATTGAGTCTTGCCAGCGACGCCGCCGATGCCCAAATGGTCGGCAGGATGCGGCTGGTATTGGCGATCTCGGGCTTACTGGCGATTTTTATCGACCCCTCAGGCTTGAGCGATGTCAGCCGCTTTACCTGGATCGTCTTTTCCGGGTATGTCTTGCACTGCGTTGCGCTTTACATTTTTGCGCTGCTTAACAAACCGTTCTGCCAGAGCAAGCTGATTCATTGGATGGATGTCTGCTGGTATGCGCTGATCGTTTTATTCACAGGTGGCGTCAGCAGCTTTTTTTTCCTGTTCTTCTTTTTCGCCATTCTCACTTCGTCTTTTCGCTGGGGTTTCGAGGAGGGTGCGCGGATTACCGTCACCTCAGCGATATTGCTGGCTGCATGCGGTTTGATGCTGGATACAAAACAAGATCTTCCCCGCTTATTGTTGCGTACCACCTTCTTGCTGACGTTCGGCTACATGAGCGCGCGCTGGGGCGAGTCAAAAATAGAGCTGAAACGCCGGATTGCCCTGCTGCGCGATGTCAGCCGGCTATCAAATCCGCGTTTTGGGGTCGATCACACCATCACCTCCGTCCTGAAAAAGACATTGGCGTTTTTCAGGGGCAGCAGCTGTATCCTGGTGATCCGGGACCAGGATTCCGCGATCGATTCATTGCGGACAATCAAAGAAGGCGATGCTGAGCAATCAATCAATGCCGTGCAAATTCGTGCAGAAGCGGCATCGCGGCTGATGGTTTTTTCCCAAGACCAGATGGTTGTGTACACGCGCCCGGTTGGCCCAGCCATGTCTATACTCGGAGGATCCCTGGTGTATGAAAGTGCCAGCGGCAGCTGGCTCAAACGCGCGGAGCAAACCAGCCAGGACATGGCAGAGCTGCTGGAGACAGATTCATTTATCAGCGTTCCTTTGTCATTGAGAAAAGGAGAAGGCCGTATTTATGTCATCTCAAAGAGAAACAGATTCAGCAAAGCGGACGCCCTGTTTTTGAGTCATATCGCCGAACAGGCATTTCCGGTTATCGAGAACATCGAACTTCTCGACCGGATGGCCTCGGAGGCTGTTTCGCAAGAACGGAAAAAGATTGCATTGGATATTCACGATACTGCCATCCAACCGTATATCGGCTTGAAAATGGGCTTGAGCGCCGTGCGCAATAAAGCGGCTCCCGACAATCCCCTGATCGACGATCTCGACAAACTGATGAACATGGCGGCACAGGTCATCGGCGATTTGCGGCGCTATGCCGGAACGTTTAAAAACGAACTAGGACAGACTGAACCGATATTTCTCGTGATTCTGCGCCAGCAGGCAGCGCAAGTCCGGGAATTCTACGGCATCGACATCGCAGTCAGCATGGAAGGCGAACTGAATGTGAGCGACCGCCTGACCGCAGAAGTATTGCAGGTCGTGCGTGAAGGATTGAGCAACATCTGCAAGCACACCGATGCGCAAAGCGGCTTCGTCAAACTCCAGTGCGCAGACGGCTTGCTCAAGATTCAAATTGAAAATGAAGGGTTTGGCACTCAGTTTATCGATTTCACGCCACGCTCGATTACCGAGCGGGCCACCGCGCTGGGCGGCAAGACCCACGTGAAGCAAGGGGCTGGCGGCAGCACCGCCGTATTGATCGAAATACCCGTCTAAGAAGGTGGGACCATGAAACCGGCGCACGAAACCATTCGCGTAATGCTCGTCGACGATCACCAGACGATGTTGTGGGGATTGAGTAAACTGATCGATGGCGAAAAACCGAAGATGGAGGTGGTCGGGACCGCAAGAACTTGCGAAGAAGCGCTGGCGAAAATCGACCAGCTGGTCCCCGACGTCATTTTGCTGGACCTCGACCTGGACGGAAAAAACGCCATCGATATTCTTCCCGCCCTGCTGTCGAATCTGGTGTCGCGCGTATTGATCTTAACCGGCGAACGCAAACAAGCGACGCTGGATATCGCGGTTCTTCGCGGCGCCCGTGGGCTATTGCGCAAAGACGCGTCGGCGGAACAAGTGCTGAAGGCGATAGAAAAAACCCATCAGGGGGAGCTGTGGCTTGACCGTGAAACGCTGGGCAGAGTCTTCGGCGAACTCATGACTCCAGTCGGAGCCCAAAAACTTGACTCCGAAGCGGAAAAGAAAGCGACCCTGACGGCCAAGGAGCAAAAAATCATTCACACGATTGTCGAAGGAAGCGGCGCTTCGAACAAAGCGCTTTCGCAACGGCTGTACATATCCGAACACACCTTGTGCAACCATTTGACATCCATATATCACAAGCTGGGCGTGAGCAACCGGCTTGAGCTATACGTGTATGCGATCAAGCACCAGCTGGGAAATCCCCAATCCTGATTGCGGCTCAATGGATTCCACTTAACATTGGCATGATGGTTCGGATAATCTGGATCACAGCCGGCCCCATGATTACCATGATAATTGACGGAAATACGAAGACCACCAAAGGAAACAGCATTTTTGTCGGCACCTTGGCGGCCATTTCCTCGGCGCGCATTTGCCTCTTGTGCCGCAGGTCATCGGAAAACACCCGCAACGATTCGCCGATGCTGGTGCCGAACTTGTCGGCCTGAGTCAGCATGGTGGCGAATATGCTGATTTCCTCGACACCCGTGCGCAGCGCCAGATTGCGCAAGGATTTCTCGCGCGTGCCGCCCGCTCTCATCTCCAGATTGGTCAAGTGCAGCTCTTCCGCCAGGGCGACACTTTTGATCTTGACTTCATCAGCTACCTTGGTGAGGCCGGCATCCAGCCCTAATCCTGCTTCGATGCAAACCAGCATCAGGTCAGTGGCGTCGGGAAAGCTCTCGAAAATTTCGCGCCTGCGCATTTTTATCTTCCAATGCAGCAGGGCGTTAGGCAGATAACAGCCGATCATGGCTGCCAGCATCAAGTACAGTAAAAACGCCAGGCCGTCAAAGTTAGTCATTGTTCTCAGCGCCATGAACGTCAGCGCCGCACAGACCAGCGGCAGCAATGTCTTGACGCCAAAATAAATCAGCCGGGCGTCGTCATGCCGGATGCCGGCATTGAGAAACTTGATTCGCAACGGCGATGCTTCCCAGTTACCGGTTGGTGAAGACAGATTGGCAAAGGGACCGACCAGATTCACCATGGTTTCCGTCCACTGCGGCTTCTCGGCCGGATTGGACATTGCCTGCAGCCGCTGCGCTGTCTTGGTTGGCGCCAGCCAGAGAAACAATCCTGCCAGCCCCAACGTCACAGCGAAGAAAACGAGTACGGAAAGTATGAGCATTTCGTTCCCCTTTATACCCGGATTCTGACTATTTTTCGTAAGACCAGAACGCCGAGAACCATCAAGACCAGCATGTATTTAATGATTGCGATACCGATAGGATCGTGCCACAAGGGCGCCATGAAATCCGGATTCAGGAAACTCATGGCAGCGCCCAATGCAAAGGGCATGAGCCCCAGGACCCAGGCCGACAAGCGCCCCTCGGACGACAATACCTTGACCCTGGACAGCAGCTTCAGGCGTTCACGGATCAAGCGGCTCAGGTTGCCGAGCACGTCAGTCAGGTTGCCGCCCGAGTCGCGCTGAATCAGCACCGCGACCACGAAGTAACGCAGATCGGTAATCGGTACCCGTTCGCTCAGGTTAGTCAGCGCCTGTTGCAGCGATACGCCGAAATTGACTTCATCATGGACGATGCGGAATTCACTGGCAATCGGCTCCGGCATTTCTTCTCCGACCATTTGCAGGCCGGACGAAAATGCATGCCCGGAACGCAACGCCCTGGTGATCAAATCAAGCACATCAGGCAGCTGCTGTTCAATCCTGGTCAGGCGCCGGCTGCGCTTGTGACGTACATACAGCGACGGCAAAGCCGCCAGCGCGATGCCAACCGCCGCCGCCGGCAGGATGGATTGATGCACCAGCAAAGTCATCATCAGGCACCCCGCCACTCCCGATGCCAGGCATGACAGCAGAAGCTTGGATACGCTCCAGTCAAGCCCGGCCTGGAGGATGAATTTGTCCAGCCTGCGCGCCCTGGGAAGGCTCAGCAAGATTCGCTCGAATACCGGTATTTCGCTCAGCATCCGTTGTTTCAACAGCTGCGTTTGCTTGGTTTTATCGAGAGAAGCGGAGAGTGCCTGCAGTCGCTTCGTAATCTTCCTGGCTTGCGGTCCTCTGTATGATTTCCACATCATAAAGAAGCCTTCCAGCAGCAGAACCACCGCGACGAAAACCAGTACCGACAAGATCAGGAAAGCGTTGCCGCCAATTGATTGCAGCATGGGTTGTAGCATGGGTTGCAACATGATTTCCGCTCCCTTCATTGGTAGTGTTTAGTGGGATCGAACATAGCGTCCGGCAACACCACGCCAAACGAGCGCAGGCGTTCGGTAAACTTCGGCCTCACACCTGTCGCATGAAAATAGCCTTGCACCTCGCCGTCAACGCCAATCCCGGTTTGCTTGAAGGCGAATATCTCTTGCATGGTGATAACGTCGCCCTCCATTCCGGTCAGCTCTTGAATGCTGGTGATTTTCCGCTTGCCGTCGATCAGCCGAATGGATTGAATCATTACCGTGATGGCTGAAGCAATTTGCTGGCGCGCAGCCTTATGCGGCAGATTCTGATTGGCCATGCCGACCATGTTTTCCAGCCTGGATAGCGCGTCTCGCGGTGTATTGGCGTGAATCGTAGTGAGCGATCCTTCATGGCCGGTGTTCATCGCCTGCAGCATATCGGCCGCTTCGGGGCCGCGCACTTCGCCAATCACGATCCGGTCCGGCCGCATCCGCAGCGCGTTGCGCACCAAGGCGCGCTGGGTAATCTCGCCCTTGCCCTCGATATTCATCGGCCGCGTTTCCATGCGTACCACGTGCGGCTGTTGCATCTGCAGCTCGGCCGCGTCTTCGATAGTGACGATCCGCTCTGATGCTGGAATGTAGCCGGACAGGATGTTCAGCAATGTCGTCTTGCCGGAACCCGTGCCGCCCGAGATAATCATGTTGACCTTGGCCTTGCTCAAGCCTTCCAGCACGAACGCCATTTCCGCAGTCAAGCTCTTGTATTCGTCGACCAGGTTGTTCATCTTGAGGGGAATATGCGCAAATCGGCGAATCGACATCATGGGGCCGTCCAGCGCCACCGGCGGAATCACTGCGTTGACCCGCGA
Organism: Collimonas sp.; assembly: GCF_035566375.1. Taxonomy (GTDB): domain Bacteria; phylum Pseudomonadota; class Gammaproteobacteria; order Burkholderiales; family Burkholderiaceae_D; genus Collimonas. Next base: position 31,492 of record NZ_DATMRK010000055.1, on the reverse strand, counting down.
GCCGTCAGGCAGCCTGGCGTCCACCATAGGGCTGGATTCATCTATCCGGCGGCCGACCAGCGACACGATTTTGTCGATGATGCGCAGCAGGTGCTTCTCGTCGGTGAAGGTGACATTGGTCAGTTCCAGCTTGCCCCTGCGCTCCACATAAATCTGGTCGTAAGAGTTGACCAGAATATCGGATACGGTGGGATCGGCCATTAACAATTCGAGCGGGCCGAATCCAAGCATTTCATGTTGGATGTCGCGGATCAGAGTGCGTCGTTCAAGGTCATTGATCACCGCTTGATCCTCTTGCAGCAGGCGCTCGATCATGGTGGTGATTTCTTGCCGCAGCATTTCTGGAGCCAATGTTTCCAGCGCTGTCAAATCGAATTTATCCAGCAGCTTGAGATGCATCCTGCCCTTCAATATCTTGTACGCATCACTCGCGACCGGCCCCTGAGCCTGCGCCATCGGCTCTATCTTGACGGCGTTTAATTTTTCTCGAAAAGACATTTTGATATGCTCCGGTTAAATTTACTGGCTCGCGCCTGGGTCCGGTTGGAAACTTGTGGTTTTGCGTAGATTTTGCTTAGGTTCTGCCTATGCCCGCCGGAACAGCCGGTCTAACAAACTGCGACTTTCTTCTTCCCTGGGACTCAGGGATAAGGCGAATGCGGCCAGGTTCCTGGTCACTGCATTGGAACGCGCCGTTTCTATCATCGGGTCGCCGTGGTTGATCGATGCATTGACCTCTTTATACGAATTAGGAACCGTGTGCAGGGTTACCACTCCCAACGAGTCGCGTATCTGATCAATCCCGATTTCACTGCTCTTCTCGAAGCGGTTGACAATCAGCTCGATCTTGTTGGACGGATAGCCCAGCGATTTGAATATTTTCAGCAGTTTCTTGGCGTTCCGAAGGTAGGGCAATCCTGCTTGCAATACCGGGAAAATCCGGTCGGCGCGATCCAGCGCCTTGATCGAAACCGTGTCCAGGGTGCGGCCTACATCGAGCAAGATGAAGTCATACTGAGTCACTGCCAGGTTGAGGACGGCGTCGATATGCTCCGGCTTCACTTCCATCGCTTGCGCAGGATCTTCCGGCGCCGCCAGTATGCTGTAATTCGGCGCCACCCTGACCGTACTGGCCGCCAGGAATGTGGCGTCCAGGCGGCTGATGTCACGGGCGACGTCGGCCAGGGTTGAACCGGGTTCGCCATCATGCATGAACGACAGCGCTTCGCCGAATTGCAGATTGAGGTCGATCAGCAGCACAGACTTGGCTTGCGCCAGCTGCCAGCCGAGATTGGTCGCCAGGAAAGTAGCGCCGCTGCCGCCTTTGCACGGCATGAACGCCAATATCCTGCCGAGCGTCTTGGCACGGCCGCCGATACGCTTGGCCGCAATCCGGCTGACAGCGGCTTCCAGTGCAATGGCAGTCACCGGCGACGGCAGCACTTCGCGCACGCCGGCGCGCATCGAGTTGATCAGGAACTCCGGCGTTTGGGTAGCGCACAGCAAGATCACCGCAATACTTGGATGATGGGTAGTGACATATTCGACCTGGGCCAGTTCGGTCGGATCGCAGCACATGCCCTCCACCAGCATCAGGTCCGGCTGCTCCTGCTCGGCGACGTTACGCATCCGGCTTTTACCGCCTTCAACCAGCGTAACCGAGTGCGAGCACGTACCCAGGATCCTGCCCATCTCATGCAGGTTATCGGTGTTGGGAGAAATCAGCGCGATTTTCATTTTCATTTCCCTGAGCGTTAAGAACAAATTGCCGCACTGTTCGGATCCGTTCTCATTATTTCCCGCGGCAGATAGGTAGAAAAGACCGGCATCGCGATTGCAGCACGTGCTGCACTGCCGGCGATGGGCGAGATCCACTGATAGTTGAGGCTGGTAATCGTTACCGTCACCCCTACGCAAGTCGCCGTGGTACATGCGGCTGGGCTCCACGCTAGGTTGATATCGGCAATCTGCGGCAGCAACGCCTGCATCTTCGCCAGGACTTTCGCCTTCTGGGTGGTGTCGTCGCATACCACCGCATATCGCGCCCCGGCGCGGGTGGCCTCGGCTGCCGCACTCCAGGTAAACAGCATGCGGCTGAAATCGGTGATTCCCAGCAGAAAAGTCAGGAAAACAATCATCACCAGGGCGAACTCGACGACGGTGGCTCCGGATTGCGATTGCAGATTCAATTGCTGATTCATATCGAGCTCCGCATGGTGGCGCTGATATTGCTGTATGAAATTTTGCCTGTCGCATCAGCGAACGCGACGCCAAACACGCTGCCATACAGAGGGACGAATTTATAGCCGCTGACCGTAATCTTCACGGTGTTGATCAGCGGATTGGAGCCGGCGGTCTGCCAGGTCGGCGTCAGCACGTTTGACAGGGTGAGACCAAGCACCAAGGGTGTTCCCGTCCCCGCAGTGTTACCGTACACCACCAGATTTTGCGCTTCGGCGATATGTGTTCCCGGCGTCTGCAAGGACAGATAACGCACCGCATCCCGCACCGACTTGGTGATGGTGTTGTACTGGAACATCGCCCGGCCAAATTCCGTCGTGATGCAAGTGAGCAGCAGCAGCAATGGCAGGATCAGGGCAAATTCAACGATCGCCGTGCCTTTCTGTCTGACGCTTTTCTGCGTAGTTTTCATAGCAGTCCTCTTATCGAACCAGCGTTGGGACCAGCGGGCCGGCCGTACCACCCGCCAATCCATTGGTCGTACATGGACTGCTGGTGCTGCCGGCATTGCCGCGGAATTCCAATTGCACCGATACCGTCGGTCCGCTCAACGGTTGCAGCATGAACATGCATGCGTAATCAATCACCTTATTCGAGGCATCGACAACCGGCGAAGTCACCAACCTTCTGCTAAAGCCGTACAAATTGTGCTCTCCGCCAGCGCCGGGTGTAGCCAATGTCTTGAAACCGCCTTTCATACTCAAACTTGTAATGGTGTCCCCTTTGCTGACACTGGTTCCTGTATCGTCATAAGAGGCAAAGGCCGCGCGTTTCGTAGTGAAATTGGCTGCAGTCGAATCTGAACCCGCTGCCGGCGTTCCCGACCAGGCGTTTTGTGGAGATGCGTTCTTCCAATTGGCCGAGGTATACGCGTAGCCTGAAAAATCAGGATGATCGACGCTGGGACCGGGATCATTGTTCTTGTAAATCCCGAAGCGGTAATTCCACACGGTATCCACGGAAGATTGGATGCCCGGCGTTCCTAATGTGTCGCCTAGCTTGGTGCCGCAATATCCTGGTTCGCCAAGTTCCGTCTTTGTCTCGCTAGCATTCGTGCTGCCGTTCAAGTTGTACCAACCCATTTCACCATTAACCGCCGTCCCGTTGCCGATCATGGTGACCCACTCGCCGATCTGGAATCCGTAATTCGGCGCAGTCCCGCCCGTCTTGGGCTTCAGCCCGACCGGGACCGGACAAGTGGTTTGAGCGCTGGCACGGGTCGCTACCGCGAGCGCCAGTACATTTTGCGTATTCGTGTAAGCAGCCGTGTTGCCGGAAAAAGCAGCCATGGATTGCAGCAGCCACATGTTCACGCCAGGCTGCGTATGCTGGCACTGTGCGTACCTGGCGTTCGCGGCAACGGTAGTGGCGCCATAGGCGGCATCCTTGAAACTGATATCCGTAGCTGTCACCATGCCTTTACCACTCCATGTGGCTGACTGGAAATTGACATTATTCAGGTTACCGGCGGTAATGCCGGCACTGGTGGCGCGCGTCAGCGCGCTGCTCTCGCCGTCAAGCTCTTGTGCAGCCGCCAGGGCACAGCTATCCATCGCCGTCTGCAGCTCTGTTTTCACTACAAACAAGTGGCCCAAATCCAAGGCAATTGCCATGAATCCCATCAGAAATAGCAGGACGAGCGATACGGTGACTATCACTGCCCCGTCCTGATGATGACACTGGCGCTGGATAACGACACGGTCCACGATGATGCCTTTTTATAAGATTTTTCGAGATTCCGATTTGGCAAAAAAATCAAACACACACCGCTGTCGTCAAACAGGTTGCCACGCGAGCGATAAAGGTAGTGAAGCTGGCGCCGTTGGTCAGAGCCTGGAGCGCTATGACCAACGCTATCGATATGACCGCAATGATTAATGCGTACTCAACGACCTGGGCGCCGTCTTCCTCCTGCAAAAATTGATGAAACATGACAATCTCCTTTTGAACTGGTAGACGAGCCGGCCATACGGCCGCCTCGCCGACACCAACTGAGATCAAACGCATGCCGCTGTCGTCAGGCAGGTTGTCACGCGAGTGATAAAAGTCGCGAAACCGCCGCCATTGGCAGTAAGCGCCTTCAATGCCACCACCAGCGCGATCGACACGACAGCGATGATCAGCGCATATTCGACGACTTGAGCGCCGTCTTCGTCTTGCGCGAAGGAACGGACGGAGGTTTTGACCAATTTAAGAGTAGCGTTCATTTTTTTACCTCTTTAGATTAATTGTGAATTGAAATTTACTTCCCTGGTGCTGCTTGCTTACTACCTGCTTCTCCTGCAAAGCCATAAAAATATGACTCCCTTTCCTACTGGCAGCTTATCCTGCTGCCTTAATCAATAAGATCCCTGGTGCATCATTCTTACGTTACTGGGTGGCGCCCAGGCTGCCGCCAACATTGATCACGTTGATTGCCGGCGGCGGCGCCTTGAAGCTTCCTTGATACAGATTGATGGCCTCCCTGGCCGCCTTGCCATCCATGCCTGCCACCTGGTCGGGATTCTTGCCAGCGTCAGGATTGATGGTCATCTTCAGTTTGGCGGCGCGCACGGCGTCGCCGAACTTGGTGTCGTAGTTAGGAGTGACTGTCGAGCAGCCCGCCGTCAGGACGAGCAACAGTGCGATTGCGAGCTTGTTCATGGACTTTCCTTTTATTTGATTGCAGGAGCGGCGGTGTCTTCAGCACTAGCTGCTGGCGGCATGGCTGGAGCTGGAGCTGGAGCCGAAGCTGGGGCTGGAACCTGAGCCGGAGCGGATCCTTCCAGGCTGCCGTTGAAATACACTTCGCCACGACTAGGGACAACATGATTGTCCGTCGGCAGCGTCGGCGCTTCTGCCAGCGGTTTCACCAGGTGCGGCGTAATCACGAACAGCAGTTCGGTCTGATCGGTCTGGAACTCGGAGCTCCTGAACAGGGCCCCCAGCACTGGCACCTCGCCCAAGCCGGGGAAACGCTTCATGGTTTCCGTGACGTTGTTCTTGATCAGGCCGGCAATCGCGAAGCTTTGGCCATCGTTGAGTTGGACGGTGGTATCCGCCCGCCGTACCGTCAGCGATGGCAGCACTGCCGTGACGCCGCCGACGGTGGTGAACGGCGAGCCTACCTGCGACAGATCGGATACTTCGGACACCATCTTCAGGTTGATCCGGGTGCCGTCCAGCACGGTGGGCATGAACTTCACGCCGATGCCGAATTCCTTTTCTTCCAGAGTGATGGTGGGCACGCCGGCATTGTTGGTTTGCGATACCGGGATGAAAATCTTACCGCCCGACAGGAAGCTGGCCTGTTGACCACTGATCGCCATGATGTTGGGCTCAGCCAGTACCCGCACCAGGCCGTCATCCTTTTGTCCGTCGATGTTTACCGCAGTCCTGCCGATCTTCAACGCCTGTAACAAGGCATTGCCGCCGCTCAGGAAATTGGATAGCAGGGAATAGGTATTTCCACCACCATTGCTGGAGCGAAGCAGGTTGACACTCGATCCCAGTTTGTCGAGCAGCGTCTTGCTGACTTCGGCGATCTTCACTTCCAGCATGACCTGTTGCGGAGTCATGATGCGCAGCATGTTGACCACCTTCTTGCCGTCACCGTAAGCAGTGGCCAGGCTCATCGCCTCGTCGAGCTTGACGCCGTCGCTGACTTTACCGGTCAGCACCAGTGCATTTTCCGCGCCGCGCACCTTGATCCCGGTTTCTTCAGGCATCAATTCGGCTAGCTTGGCTTGCAAGGTGCCTGGATCGACGGTAACGATGATGTCCTTGATGACGCAGCGTCCATCCGAACTCTGCAGGACCACATTCATCGATCCTGCTTTCCGTCCTAGAAAGAACAGTTCGGTAGGACTGAGCAGCGTGATATCCACATCTGCCACACCGTCTGAAGCCGCTTGCGCCGGAGCTGGAGGTGCATTTGCCGGCCCCGGCGGCACGGTCTTGTCATTCGATGCTGCAGCTGGCCGGCCTGCCCGGCTCGACGGCAGGCCGCCGACCAGCATACGTGCAGCGGGAACATCCAGCCGGATGACACTCGACTTGCCGAGCGTGACGTAGGTAACAGGGTCAACCGTCACGGATCCGCAAGGCCTCAGGCCGGAAGAGCCTGGAGTTTGGTTGGCGAAAGGTGCGCTTGCCGCGAATGCTCCGTCACACAAGGCCAGCGCAGCGAAGAAAATCGCATTTCTGTAGTTGTTGTTCACTTGAACTGCTCCCTAGATTGTTTTAATTAAAAACAGTTGAGCGTCCGGCTGCCGTTCTGAACTACCTCGACGCATTGCGATTGCGAGGCTGACGCCACCATCGGTTTGCTGCGCACCACCCTGGTCTTGGCAAGCGCAACCTTGACCGGTAATGCTTCTGGTTCTGCACGCTCTCCAAACAGCTGGTTCTTGGTAATGCCTGCGGTTGCTACTGTGTTCTTGTCGACCTGGTTGCGCAGCACTAGCGACAGGGTGCCGACACTGCGCGCCAGATCCAGCTTCTCGGAATCTTCCAGCGTCAATTCCAGCGTCACCGCACTCACTACCCGAGGCTTGGTATCGTCGCGGCCAGCCTCTTGCGCCACCGCCAGCACCAGCACATGCTCCAGCACGGTCTTGCTTATCTGCTTGCCTTCTTCGCCCTTGTTTTTGTCTTGCTGCGCATTCACCATGACGTCTACATAGTTGCCGGGAAGCGCGAACCCAGCCACCCCGACCACATCGTTGACCCTTACCGTCATGGCCCGCTTGCCCTCGGCAATCACGGCGGACAGCCCCCCTTGCGTGCCAACCGGCGCCAGCTTGCCATCGAGAATCGCTTCGCCGCGCAACACACCGACTTTCACCACCCGGTCCTGCAAATCCTTGATTTCCTTGAAAGCGCCTGCGGGCACCGATCCGCTGGGCCAATCGATGGTCGACAGCATTTGCGCATTGATCTTGCTTCCCAGTTCGATATCGGACACAGCCACCACGACCTTGTTGGACGCGATGTTGCCTTGCTTCGACACCCACCCAGCCGCATATACAGCGGCTCCCAGACCGATCACCGAGGCCAGCATGAGCAATCCGATTGCTTTGACGTTTTTCATTTTCGATCCTAGTCAGGTTTGTTTTGCAAGTTACAAATAACCTAGTTGCCGCGCCACCATATAGCCGACGGTGCCTATGCCGACACTGACGCCATACGGCAATCTCCCCACCGACTTGCTTGCTTCGATATGGGCGTCCGGTAGAATGCCTCCGCTTGCCGACACCACCACGATCTGCACGATGTTCTTTACATTGCCTAGCATGCGTCCCAACACTCCGTTAAACAGTGCAAACCCCAGCGCTGCGACGCCGCCGACAATAAAAGTGGTGATGACCGCATAAAATATATCGGGGGCGCCGAGGAAAGCTCCGACCATCGCCATCAGCTTGACGTCGCCGGCGCCGGTGGTCTTGATCACATACAGCGGCAGCATCATGAGCAAGCCGAGCGACATGCCTTCAAGCGCGAAGAAGAATCCAGCCTGCGGCGACAGGGCGGCTACCGTGCTGTACACCAGACCGAAAACTGCGCCGCTCGCGGTTAGCCAGTTGGGAATCTTGTAGACCCGGTAATCCCACACCGACGCCACAATCAGCAGGGCAATCAGGACACCCGTGCGCGGATTCGTGATGAGCATGCCGAGAAGGTCGAGTAGTGAATAAAAAGCTTGCATGATCGGTCTCTGTAATCGTTGAAATAAAACGTGATCGGAAATCAACTGCGGCTTGCATCCAAGACGGCTTCTTATGCGGTCTTTACCAGAGCCAGCATCACAAGCGTGCAGACCACAACCACCAGCGCTCCCACCAGCGCGTACTCTATAAACGAGGCACCATCCTCTTCCTTCAAGAAACGCGTGAGGGCGTGCGATAGGTCGTCGGGTAATCGCATACTCTTCTCCACGGTATTTTTTGATGGTTCGGCTCGGTTTGTTTCAATTCGACTGCAATGCTCGCGTCGTTGAAGTGAGTATAGAAAGGCAACAGGACAAGTACATGGACGAGCGGTCCTTATTTGGATAGGACCAAGGTCTCTTTTAATCCGGGAGGGGGCAGGACAAAACAACTAGGAGGAGGCAGGAAAGTTCCGCTAAGAGGATTATTCTGCGCGGCTTCTTGGGCTGCCGCCGGCACGCCGATGCGCACGTTGGATGCCGCTAGGCGCGCTTCCGTCTGGGCTTGCTCGCGCTGGGTCGCCATGCCCTCCTTCAAACGCAAGTTGACCAGCTCCAGCAAATCGCTATCGGCACGGCTCTCGTCTGCCGCCAAAACCATGCGAGCTTGACGGTTTAAAAGGTATCGGCAGTGACTTGCATTACGCTAGTCACGCGTGTAAAGTTACTTTCATCATGAAAGTAATTTGCTTTTACTGCTAGTCCCAAGTTGCACAGATGCAATTTCAATCTGCCGTTATTTTTTTGTTGCCCCCTCAACCGAAACCAAGGAAACACATCATGAAAATCAAAGACTCAGTCGCTTTCGTTACCGGCGCCAATCGCGGCCTCGGGCTGGCCCTGGTGCATGAATTGCTCGCGCGCGGCGCCAGCAAGGTCTACGCCGGCGTGCGCGATCCGGCCAGCATCAAGCTGCCGGGCGTGGTCGCGGTCAAGCTGGACGTCACCAATGCCGAACAAGTTGCCGCGGCTGCCGCCCAATGCCAGGACGTGTCGCTGCTGATCAACAATGCCGGCATCGCCCGCGTATTCAGCTATCTCGATCCGGACGCAATCGAAACCGCACGCGAGATTTTCAGAACCAACTTCTTCGGCACGATGCGCATGAGCCAGGCATTTACCCCTGTCCTCGCCCATAACAGCGGTGGCGCTATCGTCAACATATTGTCGGTGGCCAGCTGGGTCAACTCGCCGGAACTGTCGCTGTATGGCGCATCCAAGTCTGCCGCCTGGGGCTTCACCAACGGCTTGCGCACTGCCCTGCGCGCACAAGGCACCCAGGTGCTCGGCTTGCATGTCGGCTTCATGGATACCGACATGACGCACGGCTTCGATCTGCCCAAGGTGAGTGCGCAGGAAGTTGCAGTGCAAACCCTGGCCGGACTGGAAGCCGGTCTGGAAGAAGTGCTGGCGGACGACATAACGCGCACCGTCAAGCAGGGCTTGTCGAGCAGCATCTACCTGGCGCCGCTGCAACGCTGAGGCCGATAGCCTGGCTTCCTTTACAAACCGTGAGGGGCGCTTGAGGATTTGTCCCGGTATCAGGGCATAGTTGCTATCATATTGAAAGTCTTAAGAACGCTGAGAGGATAGCCATCATGCAACGCAAGAGTTTCGGCAACATGCAATGCCCCATCGCCCGCAGCCTGGAACGGGTTGGCGAATGGTGGAGCATCCTGATCCTGCGCGACGCCTTCTACGGCCTGACCCGTTTCGATGAGTTCCAGAAGAGTCTGGACATCGCCCCTAACATGCTGACGCGGCGGCTTAACGCGCTGGTCGAGGAAGGTCTGCTGGAGCGTCATCTTTACTGCGAAAAACCGCCCCGCTCCGAATACCGCCTGACCCAGCGCGGCCGCGATTTCCGGCCGGTGTTGCTGGCGCTGCTGGAGTGGGGCAACAAACACTTCGCTCCCGAGGGGGCAAGCGTGGTGCTGCTCGACGCCAGCACCGGCAAGAAGGTCGAGCCGGTGCTGGTCGACGGCGCGACCGGTAAGCGGATCAGCGAAGCAGAACATGTCATGGCCGCCGGGCCGGCCGCTGGAGAACCTATCCAGCGGCGCTTTGCGGGTACGGCTCCGCGCACGGCTCCAAGATAATGTCGTATCGGATAGAAACTGCTTATTTACTGTTGCATGCTTACGACCGGCGCTGAACTGCCATCTTCAATTGGCAAGAATTCCTTCAGCAGACTGAAATACGCATCCGTTTCTTCCACCCAGGGCCGGTGCCCGCTGCGTTCAAACACCACCAGCTTACTGCTGGCGGCAGGCAGGGCTGCCTTGATTTCACTGGCGATTTTTGGCGTACCGACACGATCGTAACGGCCGACGCAAACCAAAGTCGGAACAGTCAGGGCTTGCATGCGGGAGCGCGGATCGTAGCGCTTCATGCTGCCGCCCACCTGCCACTCCGGATCGTCGCCGATGAAACTCAGGTACACATTGGAATTGTAGGCGTCCGCCTTGTCGCCGGATAGGTAGAGCTTGCTTTCCATATCCGGATCGCGCCAGTAGATGTCGAGTTCCGTCTTGCCGTAGAGCTCGCCATATTCATCTGCGCCCGATTTAACCCCACGTGCCCGCAGCTGCATCAGTTGCTCCCATATCTCCGGAAACTGATTGCGCGCAGTGAAATTCACGCTGTCGATATTCTGTTGCCAGGTCTGTGCATTGAGCAAGGTGTCGGATAAGACCAGCCGCGAGACATGCTGCGGATACTTCAGTGCGTAAGCCAGCGCAGGCATGCCGCCGTATGAATGACCGATCACCGAGATCCGTTCATAGCCGAGCGCGATGCGCAGTGCTTCGATGTCTTCCGCGTCACGTTCTACTGTGTATTCCGAGGAGCGTTGCGGCGCCAATCTATCCGATCGGCCTCTGCCGATGTTATCCAGATAGACCACGGTATGTTCCGCGGCGAGCCGCGAAAACCACGGGTGAAATGAGGCATGGCTTGAACCGGGGCCGCCGGCGATAAGGAAGACCGGCGAACCGGAACCCTCGGTTTCATAATAGATCTTGCCGAATTTCGAAGGCGCAAACTGGCCTTTACCGTGAATCTCTAGCAAGCTCTTTGCCGGCGTCTCCGAAGCGGCCTGCGCCTGAGCGCTTGCGGGCAGCCAGGACAGCATCATTGCTGCGAATAGGAGCGAACCGATTTTTAAAACGCCGCGTTGGCTTGATTGCGATTTCATTTTTATCTTTCTTTTATCGAGAATTGTCGAAACTGAGCTAGAAACATACCGGGGCATTTAAGCCCGTATTTAAGCCCGTATTTAAGCCCAATTACTTTACGAGAGTTGAGCGAGCATCGAGGAAGCTGGTAACGCGGCTGGCGATCTCTGCTGAATCCTCTTCCAGCGCAAAGTGGCCGCTATCGAGCAGGTGAAGCTCGGCATTTTTGATGTCGTGCAAATAAGCCTTGGCGCCAGCCTCTATAAACAAGGGGTCGTTCTTGCCCCACACGATCAGGGTCGGCGGCTGGCTCTTGCGGAAATACGCATGCCAGGCTGGGTATTGCTCAAGATTCGAATGGTAGTCGGTCAGCAGATGCATCTGGATCTTGCGATTCAAGTCATTTTGCAAGCTCTCTTCATCATGCTTCCACGCATCCGGATTCAAGCGTTCCGGATTGCGGGCGCCGGTTTTATACATGAATTGCACACCTTGCGGACTCAGGACCTGCGACATGGCGCGTTCGGTGTCGGCGTTGATGCCGGCACTGAGCTGCTTGATCTCGCTTGCCAATTGCGAAGACAGGCCTTCCTTATAGGCGTTGGCGTTCTGGATAACCAGGGCGGAAATCCATTCAGGGTGATTGGCGGCCATGCGGAAGCCGACCGGCCCGCCAAAATCCTGGACATACAGCGCAAATTTTGTGAGTCCTTTCTTTTGCACGAAGCGCGTCATGACATCGGCCAGGCCGTCGAATGTCGGTGTGAAGCTGACGCCTTCCGGCACTTCGCTATAGCCGCTGCCCGGATAGTCAGGCGCAATCACGTGAAATCTGCCCATCAGCGCAGGAATCAGATCGCGGTACATATGCGATGACGAAGGAAAGCCGTGCAACAGCAGAATGGTCGGATTGGCTGGGTCGCCGGCTTCGCGGTAAAAGATCTTGACGCCATCCACGTCCTGGGTGCGGTAAGACACCTGTGCCGCGGCGTGCGCCTCAAGCGCGGAAAGCAGCGTAATGAATAATCCTATCAATTTCGATTTCATGTTGTTCTCCTGATGGGAAAGAATGGTGGGCGGTGATTTTTTTATTCTTTAAAATATTCCATAGGAGAAAGATACCTGTATTCAACAGCGTCGATAAGATGGATAATTGGTTAAACTATGTTCACTAATAATGGACAATAAAAACTCCAATCAACATGGCAAATCTTGCTTCGGTCAATCTCAATCGTCTGCTGGTGTTTGTTACGGTAGTGGAGGCCGGCTCGCTGACTGCGGCCGCTAACCGGCTGGGCCTGGCCAAGACCATGGTGAGTACCCACATGCAGCGGCTGGAGAGTGAGATCGGCGCCAGCCTGCTGGTGCGCACCACGCGCCGCCTCAATCTGACCGACGCCGGAGAAGCCTTTTACGAAGCCAGCCGTCGCATCCTCAACGATGCCGAGACTGCAATCTCGGCAGCCGGACACGATACGGCAGAGCCGCGCGGCACTTTACGCATCACCGCGCCGATCGACTATGGCGCGACTGTCGTCGCGCCGCTTGCCGTGGCGCTGCAACAGCGCTATCCGCTGCTGAAAATAGAATTGCTGGCCGGCGACCGCTACTTCGATCTGATCGCGGACGGCATCGATGTCGCCATCCGTATCGGCCGGCTGCCTGATTCCGGTTATCAAGCGGTGCGCATCGGCAGCTTTGCCGAATGGCTGGTGGCTACTCCACAGTTTCTTGAGCGGGTTGGCGAGCCGCAAACACCGGAAGATCTCCGGGACTTGCCGTTTATCGCGCTATCGGTATTGCCACAGCCGGTGACCTGGACCTTTAAGACGCAGGGTAAGACCGAGGGAAAGACAGAGGGCAATGCAGAAAGAACCATCCGTTTCAACTCGGCGTTTTCCGCGAACACGGCCTACGCTGGCCGCATCGCCACGCTGGCGGGAGCCGGGCTGGCGATATTGACGGACTTTGCCGCGGCGGAGGATGTCGCGGCCGGTCGCCTGCTGCGGGTACTGCCCGACTGGCATCTGCCGGGCGGCGGCATTCACGCGGTGTTCCCGGCCGCACGGCACCGGCCGAAGAAGACGCGTGTATTCATCGATGAACTGAAAAATCATATCGACAAAACATGACTCGTTCTGGCAAGGCAATCACTATTCGATCGCGTTTGCCAGCTTGTCGGGCAGAGGGACATTCAGCCATTTCTTGACCAGCGTGTTCAGCTCTCCCGATTTCTTGGCGCTGGTCAGCGCTGCATTTACTTTCGCCATCAGCGCCGGCTCGTCTTTATTCAAGCCCACCAGGCAGCGCGATTCCTTGATCACATATTTCATTACCGGCTTGCGGGCAGGATCTTTTACGCCGATCGTGGTCGCTACAAAATCTCCTGTGCCGATCAGCTTTACCTGGCCGGAAACATACGCGGAGATCAAGGTGTTGTTATCCTCGTAGCGCTTTAGCACAGTGGTTTTTGGCACCGTTTCGGTTAACAAGGTGTCCTCGAAAGTGCCTCTGGCTACGCCGACAGTTTGATTCTCCAAGTCAGCAGGGCCCGCTACCTTGATATCGGCCATACCGAAAAGACTGTTGTTGAATGGGGCGTAAGGCTGAGAAAAACTGATCACTTTTTCGCGCTCTGCATTTTTACCGAGCGATGAAATAATCAGATCCGCCTTGTGTGTCTGCAGGTAGGCGATCCGGTTTGCGCTGCCAACCGGAATCAGCTCTGCTTTCACGCCAAGACTCTTGGCCAGCAATTTTGCAACGTCGATATCCAAGCCTTGCAGCTGCATATCAGAAGTAACCGACCCAAACGGTGGAAAATCCTGCGGCACACCGATGCGCAGGACACCAGTCTTTTTGATATCCGCCAGGGCGTCCGCTTTAGCGGTTTGAGCGGCTACACCAATCAGGCCGGCAGACAGAAGTACGAGCAATTTCGCGAATCTCATTTTTTACCCCAGTAGGAAGTGTGAGGGCCATCTCATATCGCACGCAGTGGGAACATAGGCGCGTGAACAAGAGGAGGATAGCAATTTATGTGCCAAATGCGTGCTAAATAAAGTCGCGATATTCGCAATAATTGCGAGTTCCATAATTCATGACATCGCCACGGCAAGAGTCATGTGGTCCGCTAAGTGGGGTCAGAGTGAAGTTTCTGCAAAAAGCGCGCAGAAAGTTCACTCTGACCCCAGTTAGCTGCGTTGCTTAAGCGCACACTAGGAAATCTCGGCTGCCTGGATCAGTTGCGACAAGCGTCGGACCAAGGGTTCGAACAACTCAGCGGGGGTATTGCCATATCCCAACACCAAGCCGTTGTCCTCGGGCATGGGGCGCAGCGCAAAACCCGAAAGCGGCCCGGGTGCGATGCCGTAGCGCCGGGCTGCCTCGGCGATCTTGTGGTCCGGGTAACGCGCCGGTAGCCGCACAGTCAGGTGCAAGCCGCAGTGGCCGCCTGCGATCGCATGCGGTAGATGCAGGTGCCGGGTCAAGGCATGCCGCAGCGCTTGCTGGCGATCGCGGTACAAGCGGCGCATGCGGCCCAGGTGCCGGCTGAACTGGCCGCTTTCGATAAATTCGGCCAGCGCCAGCTGTTCATAGCGGTGGCCGCCGCGCAGCATTTCTTCCAGCGGCGTCTGGATTGCCGCGACCAGCGCTTGCGGCAGCACCAGGAATCCCAGGCGCAAGGATGGGAACATGGTCTTGCTGAAAGTGCCGACGTACAGCACCGGCGCCTGCGGCACCAGCCCCTGCATGGCGCCGATGGATTCGCCGGCGTGGCGGAATTCGCTGTCGTAATCGTCTTCGATGATCCACGCGCCGTGGCGCCGCGCTTGCGCGATCAGCTCCAGGCGGCGCGCCACGGTCAGCACCGCGCCGCTAGGGTACTGATGCGAAGGCGTAGTGTAGATCAGGCGCGGCGGCTGAGATTTCCAATCGCTTTCAGTCACGATCAGGCCGTCGGCGTCGATCCGCATCGGCGTTATGTGCAGGTCGCCCGCGTGCATCGCCGCCTTCGCACCGCGATAGCCCGGATCCTCAATCCAGGCCGTGTCGCCGGGATTGCTTAACAAACGCACACATAAGGCCAGGGCTTCTTGTGCGCCCTCGGTAATCACGACCTGAGCCGGCGTGCAACGTACGCCGCGAGCGATGCCCAGGTGGCGCGCGATGGCTGCGCGCAACGCGGGCTCGCCCAGGGGATCGCCATAACCCAGCGCCGCTGATCCCGCCTGGCGGATAGCGCGGTCGACGGCGCGACGCCAGGCAGCCAGCGGGAAGTGAGACAAGGCCGGCACGCCCGGACGCAAGGTCGCGCCGGCGTCGGCACGTGGTGCGGTCGGCTGAATACGCTCCAGACGTAGCGCGATGACCGGTACCGATGGCGGCGAGTCCGTCATCCTCATGGCATGCGGCGGCGCTGGACGCGATAGCGCCGCCACTCTGGTTCCCTGGCGGTCGGGTTGCACATAACCCTCCGCAGCCAGCAGGTCGTAAGCAGCAGTCACTGTATTGCGGGAAATCGACAAGGCCTCGGCCAAGGCGCGCGAGCCCGGCAGACGGCTTCCGGGCGCCAGGCGAGCATCCAGGATCGCTTCCTTGATACGATGATGCAGCTGGCGTTGCATGGACAGCGCGTCGCGCTCTTTGTCCAGTGGGGCTTCGAGCAAAACCTGTGGCACCAGGGCCGGGGCGGTCGTCGTCATGGCAGGATCCGAATGTGCTAGGAGCGTAATGCGAACGTATGGTGCGGGCGTGGACTCAAACTCGTGGCACCATGAAATACATATGATGTGGCGCTTTTACAGGAGCCACGAAGCGCATACTTTAGCACATGCCCGGCACACGTCTGGCTTCATGCAGCGAGCAACCAAGGAAGCAAGGAACCATCTATGCCCAATACCCTGAACCAATACCAGCAACCAATCGGTGAACCTTTACCGGCCTGGAGCGCACGCCCGCGGCCACCGCATAACAACCCGATCGAAGGCCGCTACTGCCGCCTGGAACCACTAGACCCGCAACGCCACGCTGCAGACCTGTATGCGGCCTACAGCAAAGCCGCAGATGGCCGCGACTGGACCTACTTGTCGGTTGGCCCGTTCGCCGATGCTGCCAGCTACCTCGATTATGCCGAGCGCGCCGCAGCCAGCACCGATCCCCTGCACTACGCGGTCATCGAGCTCAAGACCGGAACCGCAGTCGGCACCCTGGCGCTGATGCGGATCGACCCGGCTAACGGTGTCATCGAAGTCGGAAATGTCACGTTCTCGCCCCTTTTAAAGCGCACGCCGGTTTCCACCGAAGCCCAATACCTGTTGATGCAGCACGCCTTCGAGCAACTGGGTTATCGGCGCTACGAATGGAAATGCGACAGTTTGAACGGACCCTCGCGCCAGGCAGCCGCGCGCCTTGGCTTCCAGTTCGAGGGCATATTTCGCCAGGCCGTCATCTACAAGGGGCGCTCGCGCGATACCGCATGGTTCTCCATCCTCGACCGCGAATGGCCGGCGCTGCGCGCGGCCTTTGAAAGGTGGCTGGCGCCGGATAACTTCGATGCGCAAGGACAGCAGCGCACATCGCTGACAGAGATGCGCAACGCGAAATCCAGCGCCGCTTAGTTGCTGTCTTAGTTGCTGTCTTAGTTGCTATTCTTCACGCTTCATCCCCCTTCATTCACTATAGAATGTTGTGCACGGTCCTGGCGACTCCTAGCGTGGAGCGCCAGGCCGTGCTGCTAACAAGGTCCCTCTTTTTCTGCACTGTTCAGCACTGGAGACTCACACCATGAAATTCGATCCCCTGGTCAAATCGCTGCTGGCAACGGCGTTCGCCCTTTGTTATGCCGGCGCACAAGCCGCTTCGCAAGCCCCGGCCGCCGCCGAAAACGGCATGGTCGTCACGGCCCAGCACCTGGCCACCCGGATTGGCGTCGACGTCCTTAAGGATGGCGGCAATGCAGTCGACGCCGCAGTCGCGGTTGGCTACGCGCTGGCAGTGGTCTACCCCGCCGCAGGCAACATCGGCGGCGGCGGTTTCATGACCATCCAGCTTGCCGACGGCCGCAAGACCTTCCTCGATTTCCGCGAAAAAGCGCCGCTGGCTGCTACCGCCAATATGTACCTCGACCAGAGCGGCAATGTGATTCCAAACCTGAGCACCAAGGGCCACCTGGCAGTCGGCGTGCCGGGCACGGTGTCTGGCATGGAGCTGGCGTTAAGCAAATATGGCACGATGAAACGCGCTGCGGTGATCGCACCGGCCATCAAGTACGCCGAGGACGGCTTCGTACTGGACCAGGGCGACGTTGACTTGCTGGCGACCGCGACCGAGGTTTTCAAGAAGGACGCGGCTGACTCGGGTTCTATCTTCCTGAATAAAGGCGAGCCGTTCCACGTCGGCCAGAAGCTGGTGCAAAAGGATCTGGCCAAGACCTTGCGCGAAATTGGCGCCAAGGGCAGCGACGGTTTCTACAAGGGCTGGGTTGCCAAAGCCATCGTCGCTTCGAGCCAGGCTGGCAAGGGTCTCATCACGCAGGCTGACCTCGATCAATACCGGACCCGCGAGCTGGCGCCGGTCGAGTGCGACTACCGCGGCTACCATGTGGTCTCAGCGCCGCCGCCAAGTTCAGGCGGCGTGGTTATCTGCGAGATCATGAATATCCTCGAAGGCTACTCGATACAAAACCTCGGCTTCCGCTCGGCCCAGGCGATGCACTACCAGATCGAAGCCATGCGGCACGCCTATGTCGACCGCAACAGCTACCTGGGTGATCCCGACTACGTGAAAAATCCGTTGGCGCGGCTGCTTGACAAGGGTTATGCGGCCAAGATACGCGCCGCCATCGATCCCCACAAAGCGGGAGTGTCGCAAGACATCAAACCAGGAGTCGCGCCGCACGAAGGCAGCAACACCACCCACTACTCGATCGTCGACAAATGGGGCAACGCGGTTTCGGTGACCTACACCCTGAACGACTGGTTCGGCGCCGGCGTCATGGCCAGCAAGACCGGCGTCTTGCTGAACGACGAGATGGACGATTTCACCGCCAAGATAGGCGTGCCCAATATGTACGGCCTGGTGCAAGGCGAGGCTAACGCTATCGCACCTGGAAAACGTCCGTTGTCCTCGATGAGCCCGACCATTGTCACCAAGGACGGCAAGACCGTGATGGTAGTCGGCACGCCGGGCGGCAGCCGCATCATCACGGCAACCCTGCTGACCATGCTGAACGTGATCGACTACGGCATGAATATCCAGGAGGCAGTCGATGCGCCGCGCTTCCATCAGCAATGGCTGCCGGAGGCAACCAATCTTGAACCGTTCACTCTCAGCCCTGACACACAGAAAATCCTCGAAGGCTGGGGCCAGAAATTCACCGTGCCGCAGCCGTTCAACCATGTTGCAGCGATCTTGGTTGGCGCGCCTTCGCTAGCTGGCAAGCCGGTCGGCAAGAACCGCTTCTACGGCGCCAACGATCCGCGCCGCAATTCGGGATTGGCGCTGGGTTATTGAGCGCGGGCTATTGAGTAATGCACAGCAGCGTAACGTCACAATGGAAGAGACCGTCACATTCGGCGGTCTCTTTGAATCTGTAATTTTTATGCCGGCGCCACTAAAGCGCGCCTTGCGGGACACTGTCTAATGTTCAACAATCCCTTCATATAGATTAGGCAGCACTACATGGCAAGCAATATAGAAATAAAAGCGCGCATCGATATCACTCCCGCACTGATCACCAAAGTAGCAGCGATTGCAGATCAAGGCCCGATTGAAATTGCCCAGGACGACGCATTCTTTGGCTGCGCCAATGGCCGCTTGAAACTGCGCGCTTTTGGCAATGGCAGCTGCCAGCTGATTTTTTATCGCCGCTCGGATCGGGACGGACCAAAGGAATCGTTCTATCTGATTTCAAACAGCTCCGAGCCGGATTTGCTGCGCGAAGTATTGTCCGCGGCGCATGGCCGCGTCGGCAGGGTTGTGAAACAGCGCACGCTGTATCTGGCGGGACGCACTCGTATCCATCTTGACCGTGTCGAAGGCCTGGGTGATTTTCTGGAACTGGAAGTTGTTCTCGGCGACGGCGAGTCTGCCGAAGCCGGAGTCGATGAAGCGCATGCGCTGATGGCCAAGATTGGCATCGAAGCAACACAGCTGATCGAAGGTGCTTATGTCGATCTGTTGACGCCGCAGCGCGATGCAGCGTCAACTCCTACGATTGAATCCGAAACCGGCTAAACGATGTTTACGTTTTTATCCGGCACGAACATAAAACAGTAAAACCCGTAGCCGACGATTTGATCTTGCCCCTGATTGGGTGGTTGAGGGGACGGTCCTTGATTGACGGTCCAGTTTGCTGTCGACGGATCGGTAATCGGATTGCCGGCGAAGTCGAAGTTGGTCACCTGGTCGCCGCCGTCCTTCTGCGACCACGAATCGCACGGCCCTGAAGAATTGTCGCAGCGCGCCCAATGATAATCTCCCGGCCAGTTTGCATCGCCGGCCGTCGACACCATCAGCGCCACGAAGTGACCGCCCAGATAGCCGGCTCTGGCGGCGCTGGATTGTGTGGCTGGCGATGTGCCTTGCCGCGCCGATTTGAACGCCACGATATCTGCCATTGTCTTGCCGACAAAGGTAAGACCGTCACGCACGGCATAGCCGCTCACCGCCGTTCCAAGCGCATCGAACGACTGTTGAAAGTCTGCTGCCGTCAGCAGGTAGCCACTGCGCCGCCCTGGCTGCGGAAAAGTATTTGGAGTGATATTGCAGCCATAGGCATAGCAATTATTGTTCGGCTGAAATTTGTATGACATGTAATTGCCGCGGCAATCATGCGCCGGATCATAAGCAGCTGCCGGCTCGCCGATGACTGTCGGCGCGTATTGCGGCACGCCGATCGTGCCGGTTCCGGGAGGCACGATGACGGTCACATTGACCGTGGTTGGGGCAATATAGTGTTCATCAGCCAGCGCGGCGCCCGGCTGGGCTCTGGTTATCTGATGAAAAGGATCTTGCGGTGCGATCATGCCGCTGAATTTGAATTGTCGGATTGGCGTATTCATTGTCACTCCCCTTTTTTTGATTGTGAGTACAGAGTCTTACTGACAGTGTTGGCCGAATAGTTGTAAACCTGCAGCGACAGATTATTGGCGCTGGCAGACGCCGACCCACCTAAAATCAACATGGACGAGGCGCCAGTGCTGATGCCGGTGTTGCTTGCCCACAGCGCCGAATTGGAGCGGCTGTAATACACCAGGTTTCCATCGTTCTGCATGATCAAGCGCCCTGGAATCTTATCTGCGGAAGGTTGCGATGACAGGGCTGTCCACAATTGTTTGCCGCTGCTGTCTCGCAATATCGGGCCAAGCACCGGATCGTTGACGAGCGTTGCGCTACCGTCAATTGCACTTAGAGACTGCCCCGCCAGCAGCTCGGCATTGGCGCGGCTATCCAGTCTGCTGACACTCATCATTTCACCAAGCAGGTTCAGCTGAAAAAGATTCTTCACATCGGCAGCGTTCCAGTCGTTGTATCTAGCTGACGACAGCAACACCATCAGTTTCGCAAAAGCCGCCATAGGCGTCATATCGGCAGGGTTCAATGCGCCGACGGCAGGCAACCAGGCGCCGGCAGCATAAGCATTGTTATTCACCACACCCTTTATCACCTGGGTACAGTCGACAATCACAACGCCACTGCGGTTAGCACTGTCCAAGGCCTGATAGGTCGCACCCAGGGACGGCGTGTCCGGATTTCCGGAAGGGAAATTCCCTTCCCCATAGGATTCCAGAATAAGTCCCTTGATACCCTGCGCAACACAGGCGTTAAGCAGGTTCGCAAGGAGGCCGGAGCTAGTACCGGTAGCATCGTTGAATTCGTACCACGCCGGAAACGCGTTGAACTGCATTACCGGAAATGTGTTGATAGTCGCGCTTATGTCTTCCAGTTGTGCAAGCGCGTCTCCAAGTACCGACGAATTATCAAGACTTACGTCATAGTTGACCGGTGGCGGCAATACATTTTCATTGTAGATATCGAAGTTCAGCCCGTACTCTCCAAGTGCAGGATAGTTGGGAGAAGAAAACGCATCAAACCCGCTTGCATTGGTTTTCAGTACCCGGTTTCCACGCAACAAATGGTTCTGAAAATAGACGCAGACCTCAGGGACGCCGCTTTGTGCCGCTGCAATTGCACCGCAAAAATTCTGCAATGCGTCAGTGTTGAATATCAGCGACGATGGCGTTTGACTGCCCCGCGCCTGATAAAACATCGGCATCTGCGATCCGGTGAGAATGATGGGTTTGCTGAGTGCGGCAGTTGGAATGCCGTTTGCATTGAATGACGATAGCAAGAACGGTAGAGCCGTTCCGGTGAAATCCATGCTGTCGGTGCCATGCAATATCACCCAGCCGTCATAAGCCGCATAGTTTTTCAACACATGATTTGCGATAAGACACCAGTCCGTTGGCTGCAGATTGGTGCTGTCCAGCGTCCCGGTTTTGGGAGATTCCGGGAACTTCAGATCCACCACATAGTGGATACTCAATGCCGGATAGTTTTGCTTGATTATCGGATTTACAAGACTCTCGCATGCGCTGGCAAAAGCTTGCGCCGACATTGGGCTGAGGGGTGTGCCGACGCAACTGATCGTGCCACCGGTATTGATCACGGCTAGCTTCAAGATACTCCCCCCAATCGATGGATACGACGCCCTCACTATGAAATATGTTAGGACATGGCAATCGATTGGGTAAGACTGTCAATTTTGACAGGGTGGCACGTCGCATGAACTATGGATAAGCATATCTATCCGCCACGCGCTTAGCGGTTTCAAACGGTTTTAAGCGTTTGCAATGTCCTGATCCTGGCCATCGCCTGGTGATCTGAGGTGGCGCCGTCTATCATTGCCGCCACATCGGCTTTCAGAGCGGTGCGTGAAGCCGCTTCCAGATAGATCATGTGGCCCGACGGATAAAATTTCGCACTCAGGTTTTTTCGTATGGCCGGATCGATCAGCGGCATTTTCTGCAGATCGATGACGGTCTGGTAGAACGGCGTGACGAAATCGTAATAGCCGTTGGCAGACAGTACTTTCAGATCGACGTTCAAGCTCATCGTCGCCGCCAGATCGCCAGCCGTGTACAAGATGACATTGCCGGTGGCGTCGACGCCTTTTTGCGCGCCGGTCGGATCGATATGGCTGAAATCCCAATTCTGGAACGCCTGGTCGTTGAGATCGGTGAAGGCAGAATTCGAGGTGAACTTCAAGCCGTCATTCAAATAGTTGTTCCACATCGCGGTATATACGCCGGAGACCGCCGTCATGCTTGGATCGTTGCCGCCCGAGTTGGGCGAGATGTCGGCGGCAATCCCGGTATCGATGCCGGTCACGCGGCCGTCATAGGAGCCCAGCGCCAGCCCCTGGCTCCGCAACAGACTGATCAGGAACAAGGTTCTGCCGTGGCTGTCGCCGGCGGTCATATCCAGCCCCCATGCGGTCAGCGTGGTGGGATCGATGCCGGTGAAGTCGCTCAATTTCTGCAGCGTTGCCGGATCGATTTTTGGAAAATTCTGCAACGCGGTAGCGTAGTCGCTGCGTGCAAACAGCGCCGCGTCCGCCATCAGCGCCGGCAGACTGATCGGTGCGGGCGTGAGCTTGGTTTTCTTGTGATACCAGGCGTCGGCTACTGCCGTCGGCAGCGCCCCTACCGGATTGCCAGCCTGCGCGTAATCGAGGATCGACGACTGTAGCGTAATGCCGTTCAGATCGACGCCATCCTCGTGCAGCAAATACGCCAGCACCGCGCTGCGCGGCGTGCCGTACGATTCGCCGAACAGGAATTTCGGCGAGTTCCAGCGGTCATTCGCGGTGAGGTAGCGTTTGATGAATTGCCTGATCGATTTGGCGTCCTGGTCGACGCCCCAGAAATCCTTGTTTTTGTAGGGTGCGATGGCGGCCGAATAACCGGTGCCGACCGGATTGATGAAGACCAGGTCGCTCTTGTCGAGCAGGCTGTCCGGATTGTCTTCCAGGGTATAGGGTGGCGGTGGCGTGAAGCCAGGCATGGAAGTCTTGATACGCTTCGGCGCAAACGAACCCAGCAGCACAAACACCGACGACGAACCGGGTCCGCCGTTATAGAAAAAGGTGAGCGGTCGAGCATTCAGATCCTGGCCGTCGACGGTAAACGCGACGTAGAACATTTTTGCCGCGGCTTGCGAACTGCCAGCGTCCACCGCTACCAGATGGCCGGCAGTCGCCGTGTAGGGGTAGGCGCGCTTGCCTATGGTGATGTTGTGGTGGGTGACGGCTGCATTTTCTGTCGTATCGGTGACCGCATCGCCAGGACCGTTGCCGTAGGCGGTGGGATCGAAACAAGGTTGGTCTTGCGGCGCGTCCGTTGCGCCGACCGATGCATGCGTGGCACTCATGATCTTTTCCTTTTCTAGATGTGGCCGGCCGATCGGGCGGCCGCCACGGTTAAGTACGGTCAAATACGATCAAGCACGATCAAATACGGTGCATCAAAGTACGCTTGCCAGTTTCTTGCCGTCAGGGCTGCCGAGCCCGGTGCATGCGTCCCATCCCGGCGCCGCGGCGAAATAGCCGTTGTTGCCCTGCGTGACATCATGGAAGGCAGCCTGCTGCCGATATAACTTTGGATTCACGAAACCTACCGCGCTGCCCTTCGCCGCATTGATGCGCACGATCAGCGCCGCCCATAGCGGCGCCACGGCGCTGGTGCCGCCTACCACCGCATCGCTGCCATCGATATACACCTGATAGCCGGTGATCGGGTCGGCGTTGCCGGCCACATCCGGCACGCCACGCCTGGACAGCGGCTGCTGCTTGCCGTCGCTGCCGGTAAGCACCAGGTTCTGCTGCCAGGCCGGCAATGCGAAGACGGCGCTGACGCCACCGCCGCCGGCGCCGCCTTGGGCGCCGTCGTTCCAGACAACCTCACTCTCGATAGCCGTGCCGGCAGCCAGCAGGCGGGTGCCGCCGCAAGCCAGGGCGTAGGGACTGGATGCGGGAAAGTCGACATGATTGCCGCCGCCTGCCACACCGTCGCCAGAACCGCTGTCGCCCGAGGCGATGCATACCGTGATCCCCATCGCTGCCGCCGCCTGCAACGCTGCATTGAAGGCTTGCATGGCTTGCTGCGTCCAGCGTGGCTCGGCGCTGCCCCAGCTGATCGAGATGACGGACGGTTGATTGCTGCTGTCATGCACGGCGCTGTTGAGTGCGTTAAGGAAACCGGCGTCTGTATTCGTCGAAAAATACACCACGATGTGCGCCTCCGGCGCCAGCGCACCAGCAATCTGGATATCCAGCACCACCTCGCCATCGGGGCCATTGGGATCGCCGCTAGGCTGATTACCCGGACCATTCACCGCTACCGAAGTGACGTTAGGAAGCGCCACCCCGATCTTGGAAAAATACGTTTTCAGATCGGCCGCCTGATAACCGCCGCCCAGCTCGATGATGCCGATGCATTGGCCTTTACCCAAGTTGCCTGGAAAGTCATACAAGGACGCCAGTTGCGGCGGCAGATAAGAGGTGGAAACCTTGTGCGGGGCGAAGCGGAATGGCGGCTGCAAACGGAAATGCGAATGCGCCTGCGGCCGATCGTCGAGACCGACCACCGCCGTCACGATATCTTGCAATTCAGCCGGGATCTTGACTGCGCCGGTACGTCCGCGATAGTTGCCAAGATGCGATTCATAACGCTGCAGATCGACATCGAAGGCCTGATTAAACTGCGCCACGGATCCGGATAAGGTGACGCTGCTGCCAGCGGCGTTCTCGCGTACCACTTGCAATGAATGGTCTCGCGCAAACACGGCTATCCTGGCGATATCCAGTGGCGCGGCAGAAAATCTGCGAGCGAATTCTTCACGTGAAAGATGCGCCTCGCAGGCGCCGCTGGCGTCCTGCTTATTTTGCTTATCGACCATATCGCACAATTCCAGATCGGCATTGCGGCGCATGATAATCGTTACTTCGAGCTGCTCGGAAGGGTCGGCAGCACCGACGCATCGGGCTCCAGAGAGGGCCGTGCGTTCGCTGCCGGGGACAGGGATTTTTGCCATGACTGTGTTACTCCGTTTCTGAAACAGATACAGCGTGGAAGGACAAACAGATATTTCGATTTCAGCAAATGCTGCGAGCCGGCAGCAAATAAGCTTGCGGCGGATGGCAATGGCTGCTGCATGCCGATACCGGTCTGACCTGACGCGAGGGGAGACAGTTCATTTCTGAGCAGAAATATTTTACAGCGATTTTCTCAGCACCATCCGTCGCCATGCAGATGCATCGGAATCGCTTGCGCAATACATTCGTCATAAGCCTGAGCATGACAATTTGGCTAGAATTATTGCTATTGAGCTATAAGCATTAGAAGCTTGAGGCAGCCATCAGGATCAAGCGATCCGGTATGATAAAACCCCGTCCTTCCAAGCCGCCTCAAACCGGCTCTCATCGTAAAACCAAGGAGTTAAAAATGTTGACTAGCGCACGCAATGAATTCGCAGGAAAGGTCACCGCCATTAACCAGGGCGTGGTCAATGACGAGGTGGAGATCACTCTTCCCGGCGGCGATCGCATCGTTGCGGTCATCACGCGCGAGAGCACCAAATACCTGGACCTGAAGCCAGGCGCAGAAGCCTTGGCGTTGGTAAAGGCGCCTTGGATAATTTTGTCCGCACCTGACGCCGGCATCAAGTTTTCTACACGCAACCGCCTGCAAGGCACCGTCAAAACGGTGAAACCCGGCGCAGTGAATACCGAAATAGAAGTCAGCCTGAATGGCGGCGCGACGCTGACGGCCATCATTACCCAGGAAAGCGCGATTGCACTTCGTCTGGCCGCCGGCAAACCGGTAGTGGCGATTTTTAAAGCGTCGCACGTGATTGTCGGCGTCAAGGGCTGACAGCCACTGCCTTGATCCAGGGGCAACTCCTGCTTGAAAAGCAAGCAAGAGTTGCCCCGGGAAAACTGCGCTGATGACCGGCGCGAGATCCGGCCCTCAGCCTGCCCCGGGAAAACCCCGATTTAAGTAAACCTTAAGCAAAGCGCAGTAGAATTACCCAATTTGAACGCTTGCCCGCTGTGCCGGTCGAATGGCATAACACCCAGCCTTCCGGCGGCCATTCCTGCTGTAGTAAGCAAGGTTATAAGCAGGAGCGGCCGGCAAGAAAAATGCTCTTGCCGCTCAAATCAGCAGCTAACATCGAACATCGAATTGAAGGTTATATGCGCGTAAAAAATAGTCTGTTATGTGTAATTTTGGCAATTTCCACTGCCGCCCACGCGCTGGAAGCCGGACCACCGCCAGTCCTGGCGCCGTTGCAGCAACAAGCGCAAGCGGCGCACCTGAGCGCGCAATTCCTGACACGCTTCCACTACAAGCCGGTGCCGCTGGACGATACCTTGTCCGCCAAGATCATCAACCGTTATATCAAGTCGCTTGATCCGGAGAAATTCTTTTTCGTGCAAGCCGATATCGATCAGTTCACGGCGCAAAACAGCAAGCTCGATGACGCGATTTATAAAGAAGACCTGCGCATCCCTTTCGCCATTTTCAATCTGTACGAACAGCGCATTGTCGAACGCCTGACGTATGCGCGCGGGTTGCTCAAGCAGGGGTTCGACTTTAGCCAGAAAGAAGATTATTCCTTCATGCGCGACAAGGAGCCTTGGCCGCAATCCGAAGCAGAAAGCCGCGAGCTATGGCGCAAACGTGTCAAGAACGACTGGCTGCGCCTGAAACTGGCTGGCAAGAAAGACACGGCGATTCGCGATACGCTCAGCAAGCGTTATGAAAATTCCCTGACGCGCGCCTATAAATACAAGAGCGACGATGTATTCCAGATTTTCATGAACGCTTATGCGACATCGATTGAGCCGCATACCGATTACCTGGGCACCAACGCAGCTGCGGATTTCGATATTTCCATGAAGCTGTCCCTGGTCGGCATCGGCGCGGTGCTGCAGGAAAGAGATGAATACACCACCATCCGCGAGCTGGTGGCGGGCGGCCCGGCGCAATTGTCCGGCAAGCTTGCAGTCGGCGACCGGATCGTTGGCGTGGCCCAAGGCGACAAGGGCGTCATGACAGACGTGGTCGGCACCCGTATCGACGACGTCGTGAAACTGATTCGCGGCGCCAAGGACACTGTGGTACGGCTGGATGTATTGCCGGCCGACGCCGGTCCGGATGGCAAGCACAAACTGATCAACCTGGTGCGCAACAAGATCAGCCTGGAACAACAGGCGGCAAAGAAAACCATCATCACCACCAAGAACGGCGACGCCACTCGCAAAGTGGGTGTGATCACCTTGCCTGCCTTCTATGAAGATTTCGATGCGCGGCGTAAAGGCGACAAGAATTTCCGCAGCGCCAGCCGCGATGTGGCGGCACTGCTGGCCGAACTGAAAAAAGACAAGGTCGACAGCGTACTGATCGATTTGCGCAATAACGGCGGCGGCTCGCTGACCGAGGCGGTAGATCTGACCGGCCTGTTTGTCGGCAAGGGGCCGATCGTGCAGCAACGCAATGCGCGTGGCGACGTCAATGTCGAAGCCGACGATCGCTCTGTTCCAGCCTGGACCGGCCCGCTGGCCGTTCTGATCAATCGCGGTTCGGCCTCGGCCTCGGAAATTTTTGCGGCGGCGATCCAGGATTATGGCCGCGGCGTCATCATTGGCGAAGGCAGTTTTGGCAAAGGCACGGTGCAAACCATGGTCAATCTTGACGAACTGACGCACAACGACAAGCCAAAATACGGCGAACTGAAAATGACCATCGCCCAGTTTTTCCGCATCAACGGCGGCACCACCCAGCTGCGCGGCGTAACGCCTGACATCAGCTTGCCGGGTTTCTCGGATACCGAGAGTTTTGGCGAGTCGAGCTACGACAATGCGTTGCCGTGGACGCAAGTGAAGGCGGCGGATTATGCGCCTGTCGGCAGTGTCAAGGATTTGCTGCCGCAGATCCAGAGCCGGCACGATGCACGCGTCGAGAAAGACAAGGATTTCCAGCGTTTCCTGGAAGATGTGACTGAGTTGAATGTGCAACGCAAGAAGCGCGTCATCTCGCTCAACGAAGCCGACCGCCGCGCTGAAATGAATCTGCAGGAAGCCCGCCTCAAGGCGCGTGCCAAGGATGGCGATAAAGACGCCACCGATCTCGACCTCCAGGATGACGGTTTGCAAGTCAACGAACGCAGCCTGAGTGCGCAGCTCGCGGCTGAAAAAGCGCAGAAGAATGCGAAGGACGTATTGCTGAACGAGGCCGCGCAAATTCTCGGCGATCAATCGGATCTGCTCAAAGCCAATACGAAATTTGCGGTTCAGCAAGCGCCTGGCGCCGTACCGAAATAATCAGTCGAACATAAGCAGTCGAACCTAAGCAATCAAAAAAAAGAGAGCCACCCAGGCTCTCTTTTTTTTTCGATTGATGGCTGCCTCAGCCCAGCCGCTGCACCAGGAAATCGACGAAGGTGCGCAGCTTGGCGGTCGGCCTGGCGTCCCTGGTGCGCACCAGATGGATCGGCCGCGTCGGCAAGTCCCAGGCCGGCAGCAACTGCAGCAGCTGTCCCGAAGCGATAGCGCTCTCCAGCAGCACATCCCCTTGCACCACCACCCCGATGCCGCTCACAGCCGCGCTGAGTAAAGCCTGGCCGCTATTGCTGACAAACGATCCGCGCACCGGGATCGACAGCGCCTGCTCGCCCTGGGTAAACCGCCATTCGTGATCTTTGCCCCAAGACATGAAACCCAGGCAATTGTGATTGGCCAGATCGGCCGGATGTTGCGGCCTGCCGTGACGCTCCAGGTAAGCCGGGCTGGCCACTGCGAACATGCGCGATGGGCGCAGGGGGCGGGCGATCAGGTTGGCGCCGCTCAAGCTGCCGGAACGCAGCGCCACTTCGAATCCCTCCTCCACCATATCCACCACGCGGTCGTTCAACACCAGCTCCACCTGTACCTCCGGGAACAAGGCCATGTATTCGCCGATCAGCGGCACCAGCCGATGTGCGCCATAGGTGACCGGCGCGGTCATCCGCAATTTGCCGCGCGGCACGGCGCGCAAGGCTTCGGCCACATAGTCGGCGGCTTGCACGCTGTTAAGCACATCGCGGCAACGCTCGACGTACACGCTGCCGATTTCGGTCAGGCTGTGGCGCCGGGTGGTGCGGTCCAACAGGCGGGCGCCCAGATGGCTTTCCAATGCCCGTACGTGATTCGCCACCATGGTGGTGGAGAGCGAGAACTCCTCGGCAACCGCTGCGAAGCTGCCTTTTTCCACTACCCGTACGAACACAGCCATGCTGGTTAATCGATCCATTCCAAAGCCTGAGTGTTGAGTGAAGAAAGAAAAGGCCAGTTTATCAAATTTGGCGCTGGATTGAGAATGGCTTGTCCTTGTCCTCAGTGGAGAAAAAATGAAGTCGAACACCCTTTTGCATAGCGTCGCTTTATTGGCCACCTTTTTGGCCGCCTTGTTTTGCTGGCAACGGCCGGCCCATGCCGACGCCGGCGCTGCTGCGCTGCCGACCTTGGCCCTGCCGGCGGACTGGTATCCGGAAAGTATTGCGACCGGGCCGGATGGCGCGTTTTATATCGGCAGCTGGCGCCAGGGAGCGGTGGCCCGTGTCTCGCCGCACGGCGGCGCGCCGGAAATCCTGGTTGCGCCCGGCTCCAATGGCCTGGCTAACGGCCAGGGTGTGCTGGTCGACGCCGCGCATCAGTTGCTCTGGGTCTGTTCCGGCAACTGGGGTTACACCAGCGTGTCGTCGACCCCCAGCGCGCTGAAAAGCTACGACCTTGCCAGCGGCGCGCCGCGCGCCAGCTATCTGATGCCGGACAAGGGTTACTGCAACGATCTGGCACAGGATAGCCAAGGCGTCTTGTATGTCACCGATTCCTTCCATCCGCGCGTGTTGCGTCTGTTGCCTGGGGCTTCGGCTTTGACTGTATGGAAGGAGGATCCCACTATGGGCGCCGGCAGCGATGGTGTGTTCCTGAACGGGATTGCGCTGGATGGCGATCGGCAGCTTTATGTGAGTTTGGTGACAGCAGTGCCTTATGTGCTGAAGGTGGATGTTGGTCAGGACGGCGCTGCGGGCGCGGTTAGCCGTGTCGATATGCCGCGGGTTTTGAAGAATGCGGATGCGATACGTATTTACGCGCCGGGGCGGATGGCGATTTTCGAAAGCAATGCTTTTGGCAAGACCGGCGCTTACGGCGGTCAGATCAGCGTAGCCAAAATAAACGGCAACAGCGCGACGCTGGAAACCATCGTGGCCGGGCTTAACGATCCGTCTTCCGGCGTGATTGTCGGCAATCGCGTCTATTTCATCGAGTCCAAGTATTCGCTGCTGTTCCAGCACAAGGATGATCCGGCCGCCATACCGCTCAATGTGCCGTTCGACCTGCAGTCGCGGGTGTTACCAGATTCGCTGTCAAAGTAGAGCCGTGCGCGGGCTTGCCAGGAAATGCGGCGATGTGCCAAAACGGATAGGATGATGGTCCCGGCTTGACGCCTTTCCTTTTTCTGGAGTTCAACATGTCGTCCTTATCGATGTATCAAATTTCCGTTCCGGTGTTCGTGCGTGGACTTGGTGTGCTGGCTGCTTATCTGGAGAAGGCTGAGGCTTATGCCAAGGCTAACAATATCGATCCGGCTGAGATGGTGAATGCAAAACTGGCGCCGGATATGTTGTCGCTGGCGGGGCAGATACAGCGGGCTAGCGATACTTCGAAGAATGCGATTGGGCGCTTGTCGGCGATTGAGGCGCCGCGCTTTGAGGATAATGAGGCGACGTTTGCTGAGTTGCAGGAGCGGGTGGCGAAGACGATTGCTTTTCTGGATGACGTGCGGTTGGAGGATTTGCAGGGGAGTGAGACGCGGTCGGTTTCCTTGAGTTTTGGGAAATTCAAAACTACCTTGCTGGGCGATGCTTATCTGTTGACGTTTACCTTGCCGAATTTTTTCTTTCATGTGACGACGGTGCATGACATTTTGCGGAACAAGGGTGTGGCGGTGGGGAAGCTCGATTATCTCGGGCATTTCGACATAGAGCCGGCATAATTAGTTAAATGGGGTCAGAGTTTTTTTTCGCGGCCCTTTGCGAAAATTACTCTGACCCCATTTAACGGGCCACGGAGTAAGTGCCGTGGCATTCAATGAACGATCGGCCGTCGTTACTTAAAACGTTCACTACTCCGTGGATACACGCCGGGGGTAGCCCGGCAGCTACTCACTTTCTTTTGCTTCGCCAAAAGAAAGTAAGCAAAGAAAAGGCGACCGCAAAGCCGTTGCCTTCCCTTCGGTCAGGTCCCCAAATGAGGTAGTGGTCAGTCGGGTGGAAAGACCAA
>NZ_DATMRK010000054.1:0-76613 GCF_035566375.1 Collimonas sp. | reverse complement strand
GGATATTGGCCAGAATCGGCAATGTGTGCCGACGCTCGACAATACCGCTCACGATCTGCAGTGGCCGGAGAAGGGTATCTCGGTTGGTTTTGACCAATTGCATAGCTATATCCTTGTTATTTAAAAATCAAATATTGCTGCCAGCTAGATTGCTTTGTAAGCAGTCTGTAAATGTAACTTAAATCGCCACTCTACGGACCCACCCAAGGCGGAAATCTGCGCGGCTTTTTGGTTTTTTTGCGATTTTTAACAAGCTGCCCGATTTAAGAAAATCGGCAAAAAAACCACAGTTTTCACGCAAGGCAAAACTTACCTTATACAAACTTATCCACAGGGCGGCAGGCAAAGTGCACAATCGTCCGCATTGCCCCATTTAACCCTTCAGGGTCTGCTCCAGCACGTGCAACTCATGGTTGCATTCCGGATTCTTGGTGCGATCGCCGGCGATCTTGCGGACTGCGTGCAAGACCGTGGTGTGATCGCGGCCGCCGAACAATTCGCCGATTTCCGGCAAACTTTTCTGGGTCAGTTCCTTGGCCAGGTACATCGCAATCTGGCGCGGACGGGCGATGTTGGCCGGCCGCTTTTTCGAGTACATATCGGCAACTTTGATGTTGAAAAAGTCAGCCACGGTCTTCTGGATGTTCTCGACCGAGATCTGGCGGTTCTGCACCGACAGCAGATCTTTCAGTGCATCCTTGACAACATCGATGCTGATATCTTTGCCATGGAAACGTGAGTAAGCAAGAATCTTGCGCAGTGCGCCTTCCAGCTCGCGGACGTTGGAACGTAGATGTTTGGCAACAAAAAATGCGACGTCGTCGGAGAAGGTGACGCCTTCTGATGCTGCTTTTTTGAGCAAAATTGCTACCCGCATTTCCAGTTCCGGCGGCTCGATCGCTACCGTCAGGCCGGAGTCGAAACGCGAAATCAGGCGGTCATCCATGCCGGTGATTTCTTTTGGATAGGTATCGCTGGTGATGATGATTTGTTTCTTGGCTGCAATCAATGCTTCGAAGGCGTAGAAGAATTCTTCCTGGGTGCGGCTCTTGCCGCCGAAGAACTGGATATCGTCGATCAGCAGCAAATCAAGCGAGTGGTAATAACGTTTGAAATCGTCAAAACCCTTGCGTTGGTAAGCAGTCACTACGTCGCGAACGTATTGTTCTGCGTGGATGTAGCGAATCTTTGAATTCGGATTGTCAGCCAGCAGCTGGTTGCCGATGGCGTGGATCAGATGGGTTTTACCGAGGCCGACACCGCCATACAGGAACAGTGGATTGTAGGAAACGCCTGGATTATTCGCCACCTGGATCGCTGCCGCTCTTGCCAATTGATTGGCTTTACCGGTCACGAAACTGTCAAAACTCAGGGCGGTGTTGATGCGCGATTGATCGCGCCGAGCGCTGACAGCGCTGTTCTCGGTCTGCACTTCCGGCAGGCGCTCGAAGTTGCTATTGCCATAATTACCGCCACCGGCAGCGGATGACTGGGCGCCGGACTGCTCACTATTATTATTGATAGCGACCGGCATGCTGGAGCTGGCCGGGGCCGGCGACGACTTGCGCGGATCGAGCACGAACACGACTTCGATCGGCGCTTCCCAATATTGGTGCGCCAGGGTCGTGATGCGGTTGGCAAACTGTGTTTTTACCCAGTCCAGCTTAAAACGATTCGGCGCAGCGATGCGCAATCGTCCGTCCTCGTAATCGAGTGGCGTCAGCGGTTTTATCCACGCGCTAAATTGTTGAGGCGTCAATTCCTGCTCCAACTGGGTGGAGCAGCTCTGCCAGAAATTTTCCATGAATCGTTCTAAGTGAAAGTGTGCGGGATGAGGTTCTTTACGCCCTGGCTTGATGTTCTTATTGCACGCTGGTTTCAGTAATCAATCCTGCATACTGCGCAATGCATAACTGGCGGGCGTGCCACACATAAGCCGCTATTCTACCCTTGCCGGCGCAAGTTATCCACAGGCACGGTCAAATATTGCTGGCGCCTGAAGCAAAAAGTCCTTGTGGAAAAGGCTGCTAAGTGATTGACAAACAAGCAGAAAATGCGTTCTAATTCAAGGTTCACTGTCCGCTGAATTGCCAGTTTGTCCCTTGGCTGTACTCTGCGCCTGCCCCGGTTTCGTTGTCCGACACTATGGCAGCCTGGTCCAGATCGAATGGCGAACGGGTAGAAACTCAGCGCTCTGAGTGTGAAGATCCGATTTATTTTTGCTGATTAGCGAGACCAACATGAAACGTACTTACCAACCTTCCGTCGTGCGCCGTAAGCGTACTCACGGCTTCCGCGCCCGTATGGCAACCCGCGGTGGCCGCGCTGTGCTCAATGCACGTCGCGCTAAAGGCCGCAAACGTCTGGCAGCTTAATCAAGCCGGACGCAAAAGCGTTGCTTGCGTGACAGATAAACTCGGCGACCGTTCCCAGAACAGCGTCCAGGATTTCTCACGTGACCGGCGCATCGTTAAAACGGATGAGTTTTCATCCGTTTTTCGTTTGCGCCCTGTCTATAGAACGGCGCATTTCGTGTTGTATACCCGCCTCAATGCGCTGCCGCACGCCCGTCTGGGCGTGGTGGCGGCAAAACGGCTGGCACCACGCGCTGTTACGCGTAACACTGTCAAAAGAGTTACGCGAGAGTTGTTTCGTCTGACACCATTGCCGCCAATCGACTGCGTTGTGCGTTTATCGAAACCGGTAAACACCAAGGCAGGCCCGGCTACCACCGCGCGCTTGAAGCGAGAGCTGCAGGGCGAACTGAAACAACTGTTCGCGTCGCAACGTCTGGCTGCCGGCAAGTAGTTGCGGTCGGTGTTCCGTGTCCATTAGCGATGATGGCAAGCCGGAAGAAGAAGGAAAAAAGCTGTCATGAAAATGCCTCTACTGTTCCTGTTACGCCTCTACAAACTGGGCATCAGCCCGTTTCTGGGACAGAATTGCCGTTTTTATCCCAGCTGCTCCGATTACGCAGCCGAAGCTATCCGTACGCATGGCGCCTTGAAGGGCAGCATGCTGGCCGGACGTCGCCTGTGCAAATGCCATCCCTGGCATGAAGGCGGGCTCGATCCGGTGCCGCCACACCAGTCATCACCATCTCCCTCTGCAACCAAACCCGCATCGGCCTCCCGATCGTGTGGTTGCGGCCATTCCTGAATCATAGATAAATACTCTTATGGATATCAAACGTACCGTCCTGTGGGTTGTATTTTCGGTTTCGCTGCTGTTCCTTTGGGACCAGTGGCAGCGCCATAACGGCCAGCCGTCGCTGTTCTTCCCAAGCGCCACCCAAACCGTACCGGCTGCAACCGGCCCTGCCGGCGCTGCAGCCTCAGCTGGCGCCAGCACTGCAGTACCGCAAGCTACGGCTGTTGCCGGCACTCCTGCCGCCGCATCGGCTAGCGCCGTGCCTGCCAACGCAGCAGAAGCCAAGGGCGAAGTCATCACCATCACTACCGATGTCTTCAAGGCTGACATCGATACCGTGGGCGGTGAATTGAAGCGCCTGGAACTGTTGCACCACAAGGACACGGTCGACCCGACCAAGAACCTGGTGTTGTTCGACTCTAGCGCTACCCGTACCTATCTGGCTGAAACCGGCCTGATCGGCGGTCCTTTCCCTAACCACAAATCGCCTTTCACGGCCTTGCCGGGTGCGCGCACTCTGGACAATGGCAACCAGGTGCAACTGGTGCTGGAATCGACTGAAGGCGGCGTCAAGCTGACCAAGACTTACACCTTCAAACGCGGCGATTATTCGATCGACGTCAAGCACACGGTGACCAACGACAGCGGCGCGCCGGTTTCGCCTTCGCTGTACTTGCAACTGGTGCGCGACGGCAATGCACCTGAAGGCGAGCAGCGTTTCGTGCATACCTTCACCGGTGCTTCGGTGTATACCGAGGGCAGCAAGTTCCAGAAATTTGCGTTCGACAAGATCGAAGGCGGCAAGGCTGACCATGCCACCAAGGCTGACGACGGCTGGTTTGCATTGATCCAGCATTACTTTGTTTCTGCCTTCATCCCGCAAGACAAGGCGCCGCGTGAAATTTTCACCAAGAAGATCGCTACCAACCTGTATGCAGTCGGCAATATCCTGCCTTTGGGCACGATTGCACCGGGCGCCAGCGTGACCATGGATGCGCGTCTGTATTCCGGTCCGGAAGTGCAGGCAGACCTGGAAGCCATCACACCTGGCCTGGAACTGGTCAAGGACTATGGCTGGCTGACCATCATCGCCAAGCCGATTTTCTGGCTGATGACGCAGATCCACAAAGTCCTCGGCAACTGGGGCTGGACCATCATCGCCCTGACCGTGCTGATCAAACTGGCGTTCTTCCCATTGTCGGCCGCCAGCTATCGCAGCATGGCCAAGATGAAACTGGTGACGCCTAAGATGACGGCGATTCGCGAGCGTTTCAAATCCGAGCCGCAAAAGATGAACCAGGCCATGATGGAGCTGTACAAGACCGAGAAGATCAACCCGCTCGGCGGCTGCCTGCCGATCGTGGTGCAGATTCCGGTGTTCATCTCGCTGTACTGGGTGTTGCTGGCCAGCGTCGAAATCCGTAACGCACCGTGGCTGGGCTGGATCCACGATCTGGCTGCACCGGATCCGTTCTACATCCTGCCGGTGGTGATGGCGATTTCGATGTTCATCCAGACCAAGCTGAACCCGACGCCGCCGGATCCGATGCAAGCCAAGGTGATGATGTTCATGCCGCTGATTTTCTCGGTCATGTTCTTCTTCTTCCCGTCCGGCCTGGTGCTGTACTGGGTCACCAACAACGTGCTGTCGATTGCGCAGCAGTGGGTGATTACCCGTAAGATGGGTACCGGTCCGGCCAAGGCATAAAACAGGTCGGCTCGTAACCGAATCGATCGCCGAAAGAAGCCCCTTGAAGAAATTCAAGGGGCTTTTTTTTTCGTGCGGCGCAAGCCGGACAGCAGAACCTTGCGCCATGAATTAATTGATTTTGTGCGGATTTTGCGCAGCCCGGCTTGAGCCGCCAGACGTCATAGGCTTATTCTTAAATTATAAAAAATGCAATAAAATTTCTTGCTGATCAAAATGCAATCGTTTACGGTTGGTTTTATGTCATCGAAAGAACTGGTTCAACTAAAGCTTCCGAGACTATTCCAACCATGCAAAAACTCCCCCGCATGGCCCCTACGCATCAGAACGCAAACGACTTTTCCAATAAGTCGTAATCAAGACACGTAATCAAGACACGTAATAAAAACACGTAATAAAAACACCGCCGCCAGAGCAGTGGTTCTTAAAGCCGTTTTCAACACGCTGCCATTTTCAGTTCGAGCCGGGCTTACCTGAGTCTGCCAAGGTTTCGACTCCGCACGTCCAAACCATCGGCACGCAGCAAATTTGAAAACACAAAACCATGAAAAGCGGGTGCCGGACGGCAACCCGATTAAAAAATACAGGAGACAAATCACGATGAAAACACATACAAAAATGTTGTCGCTATCCGTGCTCGGCACAACTATGGCGATGGCATCCAACGTCACTATGGCGCAATCCAATGTCACCATGTACGGGCAAGTGACACTGGGACTGGTCAAGGAATCGAACCGGGC
Organism: Collimonas sp.; assembly: GCF_035566375.1. GTDB lineage: Bacteria > Pseudomonadota > Gammaproteobacteria > Burkholderiales > Burkholderiaceae_D > Collimonas. The sequence goes on along the minus strand of NZ_DATMRK010000054.1, from coordinate 71,015 downwards.
GCTGACCTTGAGGGAAACCGGCTTCAACAGCTTTATCGGCATACGAGGCAGCGAACAACTGGGCGGCGGTTTGCAGGCATTGTTTGATCTTCGCAGCAATTTCTTTGCCAGTGACGGCCGCCTGAATGGTCCGGTGCTGTTCAACAATAATGCCTATGTCGGCTTGTCCGGCGCCTTGGGCACCGTCAAAATCGGCCGCAATAACAATGCCTTCAACGATGTGCATAACATTGGCAATCCTTTCCGCAACACGGTGGCCAACCGCAGCATATTCGGCCCCGACGATTTCCATGAAAACGCCAAAGCCAATCTGATCGGCTACTACTCGCCGACGGTTAACGGTTTCGCCGCCGCTGCCACGGTCGCATTGAAAGATAAGGACACGACACCGGAACTGGTCAGGGACGCCAAAGCTATCAATATTACCTATACGTCCGGGCCACTGCTTGCCGCCTTGGGCTATGAAGCCGCGTCGACCCGCAAGAAAAGCACGATCATCGGCGGCAATTACAATTTTGGTCCGGTCACATTGTTTGCTTCGTATGCCCGCCAAAATAATATTGCGGCAGGCAATGGCAGAGCAAAAAACTACGACATCGGGCTGGCGCTGCCGATCGCCAATACTCCCGGCACCGTGCGCGCCATGTACGCCCAAAGCACGGGCAGCGCCGCCATCAAATCGCATCATGCCGGACTTGGTTACTGGTACACCCTGAGCAAGCGAACCTTCCTCTATGCCGACTTTGGCCACCTCACATTCCGCAGCAGCAAAGCCAACGTCAATAAAGTCGATCTGGGCTTGACGCATAGTTTTTGAGCTGGCTCGCACGCCACGATCCCTGTCGATACCGGTACCACCAGGAGCAGAAATGAAAACCCAGCAATGCGTGACTCTACTCAAATATCAATTCAAACCCATCATCGCCATACTTTGTATCGGCGTCATTAGTATCCAAGCCCAGACTCTGGCCCATGCTGCAGAAATCGAAGTCCTGCACTGGTGGACCAGCAGCAGCGAATCCGCCGCCGCCGCGCAATACCGGGCGGCGCTGGCGGAGCGTGGTTATCAATGGAAAGACAGCGCTGTCGGCGGCAATGAAAATTTGCGCATGCTGCTTAAATCGCGCATCGCCAAAGGCACACCGCCCGCCGCCGTGATGATTAACAGCGATCTGCGTCAATACGCCAAAGACCCGTCCAAACTGGTCGACCTGAGCCAGATTGCGCAGCAAGATCATTGGGATCAAGTCTTGCCGCAAGTCGTGCAACAGTATCTGAAAATGGGCGGCAGCAATTATGTCGCGGTGCCGACCAACGTCAATCGCCAGAACCTGATGTGGATCAGCGCTCCGGCCTTGAAAAAAATCGGTGTCAACGAGCCGCCGCAAACCTGGGACGCGTTCTTTGCCATGGCGGACAAAGCCAAACAAGCGGGCCTGCTACCGATAGCCGCAGCGGAAACCTGGACCATCAATCTGCTGTTCATGCAAGTCGCTCTCAGCACCCTCGGCGCCAGCGACTACAAGAAGGCATTCCATACGCTGGACCAGGCCACCCTGAACAGCCCCGGCATGGTCAAGGCTTTCGAGCTGATGCGCAGAATCAAATCCTATTCTGACCGCAGCGCGCCCACCCGCAAGTGGAATGAGGCAACGCAGATGGTGATCCAGAACAAGGCGGTGGTGCAAATCATGGGCGACTGGGCCAAAGGCGAATTCCTGATCGCAGGACTCAAGCCGCAGCAGGATTTCTATTGCATTCCGGTGCCGGGTACGGCCGATGGCCATTTCTTTAACACCGACGCCTTCATGCTGTTCAAGGTGCAAGGGCTGTCCGGCAAAGCGCAGGATGCATTCGCCGAAACCGTGATGAGCAGGCAGGCTCAAGAAGCGTTCAGCCTGATCAAGGGCTCGGTGCCGGTACGCATGGATGCCGACATGGCTAAATTCGACGCCTGCAGCAAGCAGTCGCATGCCGACATGATCAGTGGCGATAAGAAAGGCACCCTGGTGCTGGCGCCGGAATCGATTATCGCTACCGGCAAAATCAACGCCTTCCGCGATGTGATTCAAACCTTTTGGGCAGACGATCGCATGACGCCGCAGCAGGCCGCGGAAAAAATGGCGCGCGCGGCCAAAACCAGTTAGTTCTTCGCGATCCTCAGACCCCGCTCATGGCGCATGGGCGGGGAATTCCAGCCGCCCGACGGAGATAGGCAATGGCGCAAGCGAAATATCAATTTAGGTATCAGCTCAAGCATCAGATCGAGCGTCCAATTTCGTGGCTGGGAAATTACCTGCCGCAATTGGCGATCTCGCCAGCCCTGCTGCTTAGCCTGATTTTCTTCTATGTGCTGGCCGCGTGGGTCGGCGTGCTGTCGCTCACGCACTCCACCACTTTCGCCGAATACAGCTGGGCCGGGCTGGATCAATACCGGCAACTGTGGAACGATGAATTCTGGTGGCTGGCGCTCGGCAATTTGTTGAAATTCGCCCCCTTGTGCGTTGGCGTTCCGCTACTGCTAGGCTGCTTTTTGGCGATTCTGATGGATCAGAAAATTCGCGGCGAAGATGCCTTGCGCACCATTTACATGTATCCGATTGCGCTGTCGTTCGTGGTCGCAGGCACCGTCTGGCGCTGGCTACTGGCGCCGGATACCGGGATCGAGGCATGGCTGCATCGCGCCGGCTTCGACAATGTGCAGTTTGACTGGATCGTCTCCAGCGACAAGGCGATTTATGCGCTCGCCATCGTCGCCATCTGGCATTCGACCGGCTTTGTCATGGCGCTGTTTATCGCCGGCCTGCGCAGCATTGACGACGCCGTGTTCAAGGCCGCCATGATCGATGGCGCCAGCCTGCCCCGAATCTACTGGAGCATTGTGCTGCCGGCGTTGCGGCCCACGGTGTTCAGCGCAGTGTTGATCTTGCTGCCGGCCACGCTCAAGACCTTCGACCTGGTGATGGTGCTGACCAACGGCGGCCCCGGCCGCTCCAGCATTCTGCCGGCCTACTACATGTTCGATATGTTTTTCGTGCGTGACCAGATGGGGCAGGGCGCCGCCTCTGGCATGATCATCCTGATGATGTGCGTCACGGTAGCGGTGCCTTACATCATGGTCGAACTGCGGAGGCAGCGCCGTGAAAATACTTGAACTCGTCACCGGCAAACTAAGCTTCACAAAGCTGGGCTTTAGCAAACTGGCGATCTATGTGACGCTGGCTGGCATGGCGGCGATGTTCCTGCTGCCGGCCTGGTTTGCGTTTGTCAATTCGCTCAAGAGCCTGGGCGAAATCCAGGCCGGCAATCTGCTCTACCTGCCCCAGGTCTGGACCATCGAAGGCTGGCGCAAAGCCTGGGGCGGTGCTTGCACCGGCGCCAGCAGTTGCGCCGGGCTGGCGCCGTATTTCAAGAATTCATTCATCGTGGTGATCCCCGCCACTTTGCTGTCAACCCTGTGGGCCTGCTTCAATGGGTATATCTTGAGCAAGTGGCGCTTCAGGGGCGCCGATCTGGTGTTCTTTGTGCTGCTGTTCGGCAGTTTCCTGCCCTGGGGCCTTTATTTGCTGCCGCTGACGCGCATCGTCGATTGGCTCGGGCTGTCGAATTCGCTGCTGGGGCTGATCCTGGTCCATCTCATGTACAGCCTGCCGTTGACACTGTTCTTCCGCAATCACTTCGTCGGCTTTCCCGACGATCTGATCAAGGCTGCGCGCATCGACGGCGCCGGCTTGTTCACCATTTTCTGGCGCATCGTGCTGCCGACCTGCAAGCCGATGTTCGTGGTGGTACTGATCATGCAATTCACTGCGATCTGGAACGATTTCATGTTTTCCCTGGTGCTGTCGCCCAGCCATGCGCAACCGGTGACCGTCGGCTTGAACAATCTGACCAACAGCCAGACCGGCTCGCCGGAATATAACGTGTATATGGCGGCCGCCTTCATCACCTCTTTGCCGACCATCGTGGTGTACATCCTGGCCGGGAAATATTTTGTGCGCGGGCTGACTGCCGGTGCAGTCAAGGGTTAGCGCACTACGCACGCACTACGCATTTACCGGGTTGAGCTGCATCTTGCAGCCGCAAGAAAGTCCGGCGCCGTTTGTTTTTTTGTTCTACCAGAAGGAGACAACATGCAGCAAAAACTTGGGATTATCGGTGGCGGCAATATTTTCCCCGCTTACATGAAAACCCTGCGCACCAGCCGCCGCTTCAAGCTTGTCGGGATAAGCGACGGCAACCCCGCCATCGCCGCCCAACGCGCCGCCGAATACCTATTGCCGGCGATGAGCATGGAACAGCTGCTGGCCAGCGATGCCGAGATTATCCTCAACCTGACGCCACCTGCGGCGCACTTCACGGTGGGCAAGCTGGTGCTGGCGGCAGGCAAGCATTTTTACACTGAAAAGCCGCTGGCAGCGACCTATGCGGAGGGTAAGCAACTGGTGGCGCTGGCGCAGTCACTAGCGCTGCGCATAGGCTGCGCCCCCGACACTATCCTCGGCCAGGCGGCCCAGACCGCGCGCGCATTGATCGATGAAAACCTGGTCGGCCAGATTCGCAACGGCAGCGGGCATTTCATGTGCCACGGTCCCGATCACTGGCATCCGCAGCCGGATTTTTTCTACCAGCACGGCGCCGGCCCCTTGCTCGATGTCGGCGTCTATTACCTCACGCATCTGGTTCATCATCTGGGGCCGCTGCGTACCGTGTATGGCCAGGCCCACATGACTTACCGGCAACGCGTGATACCGCGCGGCGCCCAGGCCGGACGCACGATCGAGGTGGAAGTACCGACCCACATCGTCAGCACATTGGATTTCGTCGGCGGCGCGATCATCAGCCTGACTACCAGTTTCGATATCTGGAAGCACCGCCACAGCCCGCTGGAGCTGTACGGCGACAACGGCTCGATTCTATTGAACGATCCCAATCTGTTCGGCGGAAAAATCCGTTATACGGTGCAGGACGGGCCTTGGCGCAGCGTCGATTACGCCAAGCCATATCGTCAGAATTGTCGTGGCATCGGCTTGATCGACATGGCCAACGGCTTGCGCGACGGCAGCGATTTCCGCTGCAACGAAGCCTTGTCCTTGCATGTATTGGAAGCCATGGACAAATTGCTGGCCTCTGCCGCCAGCGCGCGCAGCTTGAGCCTGGAAACCCGGTGCGAGCGGCCGCAACCGTTAAACGGCCGCCTGTATTAGGACCGTGCTTTGAACCTGCGTCTTGAACACACACTTGAACATGATTCGTTAGCCAGGAGCCAGCAATGAAACTTTCCGTACAACTGTATTCCTTACGCGCCGTCGGCGACTTTGACGCCCAACTGGCGATGGCGCGCCGCGCCGGTTTTGCATGGGTGGAGCCGGTCGCCTCTACCGGCCTGACACCCCAGGAATTCGCCAACGCGCTGCAACAGCATGAGGTGCAGGCAGCGTCGATGCACGCCAGCCTGCAGCTGCTGGAAACGCAGATCGATCACGTCATCGCCAGTTGCCGTGCATCAGGCTGCACCCTGGTCGTAATGCCGTGGCTGCCGGTGGCGCAACGGCCGTTGACGGCCGCCGGTTGGCGTCGGCTGGGAGTACGGCTGGCCGGGATTGGCCGCCAGCTGCAAGCACACGGGATCCGGCTGGCGTATCACAACCACGATTTCGAATTCCTGCGTTACGACGGCAAGATGGCGCTCGAATTGCTGTTCGAAGACGCCGCTGCCGAGGATCTGGGCTGGGAAGCGGATCTGGGCTGGCTGGTGCGCGCCGGCGCTGATCCGATGACGTGGATAAACCGCATGCAGCAGCACTTGCTGGCGGTCCACGCCAAGGACATCGCGGCAGATGGCGGCAATCAGGACCAGGACGGCTGGTGCGTGCTGGGCCAGGGCGTGATTCCATGGCGTGAGCTGTTGCCGGAGTTAAAAAGCAGAGTCAACCTGATCGTCTACGAACACGACCTGCCGCAAGAACATGAGCGCACCATAGCCGCCAGCCTGGCGTTCATGCGCAGGATACTTGGGTAAGCCGGCTGCGGTGGATCATTCTTCAGGAGCACACCTATGAAAACACTTAAAGGACCCGCGATTTTCCTGGCGCAGTTTGCCGCCACGCAAAAGCCGTTCGATACGCTGGAGAACATCGCGCAGTGGGCCGCCGGCCTGGGTTATCAGGCAGTGCAGATACCGACGCTGGATAAGCAGTTCATCGATCTGGAACTGGCCGCCGGCAGTCAATCCTATTGCGATGAAATCAGCGGCAGACTGGCGCAGCACGGCGTGCAGATTGCCGAACTGTCGACCCACCTGCAAGGGCAACTGGTGGCGGTGCATCCAGCCTACGACATGGCGATGGACGGTTTTGCGCCGCTCGCGCTGCGCGGCAAGCCGCAGGCCCGCACCGAATGGGCCGTCGCACAACTCAAGCTGGCGGCGCAGGCTTCGCAACGCCTGGGATTGCGGGCACACGTTACCTTTTCCGGTTCCCTGGCGTGGCCTTATCTGTATCCATGGCCGCAACGTCCGTCGGGGCTGATCGAGAGCGCATTCGAGGAACTGGCGCGGCGCTGGACGCCGATTCTGGATGCCTTCGATGACACCGGGGTCGATCTTTGCTACGAAGTGCATCCGGGCGAAGATCTGTTCGACGGCGCCAGTTATGAGCGCTTCCTCGATCACGTCAGGCAGCATCCGCGTGCCTGCCTGTTGTACGACCCCAGCCATCTGCTGTTGCAGCAGCTCGATTATCTGGCCTTCATCGATTGCTATCACGAACGCATTAAAGCGTTCCACGTCAAGGACGCCGAGTTCCGGCCGGACGGCCGGCAAGGCGTGTACGGCGGTTATCTGCCATGGAGCGAGCGGGCCGGACGCTTCCGTTCGCCGGGCGACGGCCAGATTGATTTCAAAGCCATCTTCAGCAAGCTGACGCAATACGATTTTCCCGGCTGGGCCGTGCTGGAATGGGAATGCTGCCTGAAACATCCGGAGCAGGGCGCCGCCGAAGGCGCAAGCTTCATAAGGCAACACATTATCCGCGCCGCCGAGCGCGCCTTCGATGACTTCGCGGGCAGCGGCCTCGATCCGGCAGGCATGCGCAAGATGCTGGGTCTGCTGTAGCCATGGTTCAACTGCCACCACCACCGCCACATACTGCGATTGCACAGCCCATGAAAGAGACAAAATGACGGCGGCAACCAATCCTGTCGCCCCAAGGATCCGGCTGGGCATGGTCGGCGGCGGCCAGGGCGGCTTTATCGGCGCGGTACACCGGATTGCCGCCCGCCTCGACGATCGCTACATTCTGCTGGCCGGCGCGCTGTCATCCGATCCGCAACGGGCGCAAGATAGCGGCTTGCAGCTGCACCTGGCGGCGGACCGCATTTATACCGATTACCGGACGATGGCGATGCGCGAAAGCACACGTCCGGACGGCATCGAAGTGGTCAGCGTCGTGACCCCGAATCATCTGCATTTTCCGGTAGCGCAGGCCTTCCTGCAAGCCGGCATCCACGTCATCTGCGACAAACCGCTGACCACCAGTCTGGCCGACGCCCTGGCTTTACAGACACTCGCCGGCAGCAGCGACCGCCTGTTCGCACTGACTCACAACTACAGCGCCTATCCGATGGTCAGGGCGGCGCGGGCGATGGTTGCCGACGGCCGGTTGGGCCAGTTGCGGCTGGTGCAAGTCGAATACGCGCAGGATTGGCTGAGCGAACCGCTGGTGGGCAACAAGCAGGCTGATTGGCGCACCGATCCGGCGTTGGCGGGGCCGGCCGGCTGCCTCGCCGACATCGGCAGCCATGCAGCGCAATTGGCGCAGTTCGTCAGCGGCATGGCGCCACTGGAGCTATCCGCCGATTTGAGCAGCTTCGTCGCCGGCCGCCGGCTTGACGATCACGTGCAGATGCAGCTGCGCTACGCTAACGGCGCCCGCGGCATGCTATGGGCCAGCCAGGTCGCCAGCGGCGAACAAAACGGCTTGCGCCTGCGCGTTTATGGCAGCCAGGGAATGCTGGACTGGCGGCAGGAACAGCCGGACCAGTTGTGCTTGCGTAAGCCCGGCGGCGCAGCCAGCCGCCTGACGCGCGGCATGGCGCAACTACCAGCCGCGGCACAATGGGCGACGCGTCTGCCGGCCGGGCATCCGGAAGGTTATCTGGAAAGCTTTGCCCAGTTGTACCGCGACTTTGCCGAACAAATTTGCGCCCGGCGCGAAGGCCGTGCTGCCGATCCGCAGGCATTGCTGGTGCCGACTCTGGCAGACGGCGTCAGCGGCATGCGCTTTATCGAAGCGGCCTTGGCCAGCCATCATGCCAACGCGGCCTGGGTCAGGTTGGAAACCTGAAAATGGATAATAGTATGGACAGAAACTGGTCTGAAACGGGTATCGAGCGCCGGTATCGAGCGCGCCTCGTTTACGCTTAGCCGCAAATTCCGGGAAATGTTATGCGCTTTTCGCCACACCGCGATTTTTTAGCAATGGCCGGCGCAAAATGGCAGGTAAAATTGCGGAATGACTTTTGACTCTTCCCCCATCGCAGCCATCGCCACCGCGCCCGGACGCGGCGGCATCGGCGTAGTTCGTATTTCCGGCAAGCAGCTGGGCGCGCTGATCGAAGCCGTTTGCGGTATCGCCGAAAGCAAGCTGATCCCGCGCCACGCCACTTACCTGCCTTTTAAAAATGCCGACGGCAGCGTCATCGATCAGGGTCTGGCTATCTATTTCAAGGCGCCGCATTCCTATACCGGCGAAGACGTGCTGGAGCTACAAGGCCACGGCGGCCCGGTGGTATTGCAAATGCTGCTGAGCCGCTGCCTGGCGGCCGGCCAGGATATTGGCCTGCGGATGGCGGAACCGGGCGAATTCACCCAGCGCGCGTTTATCAACGACAAACTGGATCTGGCCCAGGCCGAAGCGGTTGCTGACCTGATCGAAGCATCCACTGAAGCTGCCGCCAAATCGGCTTCGGAATCGTTATCCGGCGCGTTTTCCAAAGTGATCCATGCGCTGGTCGAGCAGGTCACCAATCTGCGCATGCTGGTGGAAGCCACGCTCGATTTCCCGGAAGAGGAAATCGACTTCCTGGAAAAATCCGACGCCCGCGGCCAGCTGGCGACCATCCGCAGCACGCTGGACAATGTGTTCAGCCAGGCTGCGCAAGGCGCTTTGCTGCGCGACGGTTTGAACGTGGTACTGGCGGGCCAGCCGAATGTCGGCAAGTCGTCCCTGTTGAATGTGCTGGCCGGATCCGATGTCGCCATCGTCACGCCGATCGCCGGCACCACGCGCGATAAAGTTACGGAAACGATCCAGCTGGAAGGCATCCCGCTCAACATCATCGACACCGCCGGCATCCGTGACGCCGAGGACGCCAACGACGAAGTGGAACGGATCGGCATCGAACGCACCTGGGCGGCGGTAGCCAAGGCTGATGTGATCCTGCACATGCTGGACGCTAACCACGGGCCGGCGCTGGCCGATGAAAAAATCGTCGCCCGCTTCCCTAGCAACGCGCCGGTGATCCGCATCTGGAACAAGATCGACCAATCCGGCCATAAACCTGCGGTCGATGTGATGAACGACGCCACCCACATTTACCTGTCGGCCACCGACCATCTCGGCATCGACCTGCTGCGTGCAGAACTGCTGCGCATCGCCGGCTGGCAGCAAACCGGCGAATCACGCTACCTGGCCCGCGAACGCCATCTGATCGCCCTCAAGGCAGCCCGCGATCATCTGGAAATCGCTGACCAGCACGCAGCCATCGACAACCGGGTCAACGATCAGTCGCTTGATTTGTTTGCGGAAGAACTGCGGCTGGCGCAGGACCGGCTCAGCAGTATTACCGGAGCGTTCACGCCGGATGATTTACTGGGCGTGATTTTTTCGCGGTTTTGTATTGGGAAATAAGCAGCTCAGCAGCTTTTACTCCGGTTTTTTCAGTGCGCTTAACAAACGCAGCTAACTGGGGTCAGAGTGAACTTTCTGCGCGCTTTTTGCAGAAACTTCACTCTGACCCCACTTAGCGGGCCACGGAGTAGCTGCCTCATCGTTAAAAAAGAACAAAACCACCTAGTGCGCTCTGTCTTTCTCCGAATCCGTCATGTGGGGTCAGAGTCAAGTTTCGCGATGAAGCACTGCGAAAGTTGACTCTGACCCCAGATGACTCTTGCCGGGGCGATGTCATGAATGATGAAACTCTCAATAATTTATCTAACCCAATCACGCCACAACACCGTCAGCACCGTCATCAGCGCCGGGCCGATGAAGAGGCCTAGCAGCCCGAATGTCTGGGCGCCGCCGAGAATACCGAACAGGACCAGCAAGAACGGCAGGCGCGTCGAGCTGCCGATCAACAGCGGCCGCACCAGGTGCTCGGCGATCAGTACCACGATGAATCCGAATATGAGCACGCCGATGGCGCCGGCCGTTGCGCCTTGCACGAAGAGCCACAGGGCGGCGCCGCAAAAGATGACTGGCGCGCAGAACGGCAGCATGGCGGCGATCGCGGTCAACAGGCCGAGCAGGGTGGCATGCGGCACATCGGTCACCACGTAGGCGACGCCCAGCAACGCGCCCTCGCCGATACCGACAACGACCAGCCCGGCAACGGTGCCGCGCACAGCCGCCGTCATCTGATTCACGAGTAGCGCGCCGTCGGCGCCGAATCCGCGGCGCGTTGCCTTGAGCAGGCTTTCGCTCAGACGCGGGCCGGCCTGGAAGATGACGAACAGCGTGACCAGCATAAAACCGAACAGTATCAACCCGTGCGCGGCGACCGCGCCAAAATGCCGGCCGAGGCTAACCACCGTGTCGACATGCAATCCGGTCATCACCGGCGAGTCGTGCAGGGGACGTCCGAGATTTTCTTGCCACCAGCTTACGATTTGCGGCGATCCGAAAGGCAAATGCTGCACCAGGTCGGGCACCGCGACGCCATTGATTTCGGCCTGCCTGAACCAGGCGATGAGATCGTGCGTCTCACGGACGGCCTGTGCCAGCACGATCAAAAAGGGCAGCACAACGAACAACGCGACGGCCGCCGTCAACAACAAGGCGACGCCTGTCGTGCGAGCGCGCGATCCGTGGCGCGACCCCAGACGTAACAAAAAGGGCCACAACGCTATTGCGATCACGGCGGCCCAAACCACAGCCGGAATGAAATCGCGCACGACCCACAGCGCAAGCATGACGAGCCCCGCGTAGAGCGCGGTTGAAGCCGCCTGCTGGATTTTCTTATTGCTCGATTTGGACTCGCCGGACTCAGGCGGGATCATAGGCTTCGGTTTTTGTTGATACGCTTCCGGCATGGTTATATCCGTTTCCGCTGTCAATTATTTTGCTCCGCGCGGCGATCTTTACGACGCTGTTCGGGTAGGAGTGTTGTAATTTAGCAGATAGGTATGCCAATTCTTTGCCGCCGTTGAAAATTTTCACCCGCAGATCGACGTCCTTCTGCAGCAACAACGAAGTCTTCGCGCAGGCGAAGGCCTGCGACCGATCCGGCATGGGCGGGAGCAAGGCTAACAACGGGTCAAGCAAAGGGAATGTCAATCCCGAGGCTGGCAAGCCCCGGACGAAATAGCGCTGCTATAAATGACAGCCGGCGGACATAGCGCCAGGTGCATCTGCATGCGGGAGTTAATAGCGGTTAGGGTTGTCATCCCTGCGGTGCTCACCGCCTCTGTCATCATGGTGTTCATGGCGGTCGCCGCCATCTCTATAACCACCGTCTCTGTAACCACCATATCCCGAGCCGTATGGGTCAACTACGCAGCCGCTGAGCAGGACGGCCAGACCGAGCAGAATAGCGAAGCGTTTCATGACGTGCTCCAGGATGATTGATGATAACTGTTTCGACGTCGGAATCTGCTTATCGTTCAGTTCAAAATGGACCGCCCGCAGCGCTTGTCCGCTATGTTAGCTGCCGCACTGACGCGCCCTCTGACTTGCTCGTATGCTGAACGCATCTGCCCAATTGTCGGGAGGAGATCTGCCATGAAAATCGCACAAAGATTTGCCTTGATTGCCATTACTGCGCTCATGTTGCTTGGCGCCGAAGGGTGTTCGTCTACCGCCGTTGGCGCTGGTGTAGGCGCTGTAGGCGGCGCCGTCCTGACCGGTGGCAGCGCGGCCGGCACCGTGGGCGGTGCAGTGGTCGGCGGTGTCATTGGACATGAGATGAGGTAGTTGCTTGCATATAGCTGATTGGTGTCGAATCGGATCCTCGCAAACCTGCACCTATCTTCCCCGCAACATGGCAAATAAACAAAATTGCATGCCATTTGCATTCTGCCTTTGCTACATTCATTTACTTAAAGTTACACTTGTTGCCCCTACGAACAACATCGGCTGACTATTGCCCTTACACTGATGCTACGAAATGGCGAAATCGCCCTATGCAGTGCTGGCAAACAGGAAACACTATGAAAAAACTTTTAATCTGTCTGGCTTTTGGCGCCGTCGCCGCCGCTGCTTGCGGCAGCGCTGCGGCTCGCGTGGACGTCGGTGTCGGCATTTACGTCGAACCGCCGCCGCAACCGTATTACCCGCCGGTGGTGCAATACGAACCTCGTTATGTCCCGGCGCCGGTGTATTACCCTCGGCAAGAAGTCTATGTAGACCCCGGCTGGCGCGAGCGTCGTGAGTGGCGTGAGCGCCGCGACGAAGAGTGGCGTCGCGAAGAATGGCGTCGCCGGGAAGGATGGCGTGAACATCATCGCCATCACGATGACGACGATTAAGCTCTATTAAGCCCGCCGCCTGCGGGCTTTTTAACGCCCCCAGCATTCTTTCAACGACGCCGTATTGTCGATTAATCCGCGTGCGCCGGTATGGTCCAAGGTGAAGGTGCCGCATTTGTCTGCAACAGACGGCACTGCGCGCAACTGATAGGCCGTGGCTTGCGTTTTTCCGGCGCTCAGGCTGATCACATATTTTGCAGCGCCGCTGCGCGGAGAACGGTTCAAGCCATCCGGCAAGACTGGAATCTGCATGTCATTGCCACGATAGCTGTGATGCACGGAGAAGCGACGTTCCATCCAGTTGGCGGCTTCCAGCATGACTGCTCGCGCAGCAAGCCGCTGGCCGCGTCTGACGTATTCGCTATAGCTGGGTAGCGCTACGCTGCTCAAGATCGCAACAATCGCCACCACCGTCATGATTTCGACCAGGGTATATCCTCTTTGCTCGCGCATGTCATCACCTCCCTAGTCAGGATCAACAACACTCTGTGGCGCCGGCAATTGACGCCAGGTTCTTATCGGGCGGCGCTGCACCGGATTCAGAGCTATCGCTTGCGGCTTGCCGTCGCGGCCGTTTATCACGAGTTGCCGGCGGCCATCCGGCAATCTGATGGCGGTGGGCGTAACGGTTGAAGCTGCCACTTCTATCATTGAAATATTTTGCGGAAAATCTGCGAGTGCAAGTGCAGCTTCGGCCGTGGCGCCGCCTACGGTGTAATCGATCGCGATCAGATACGATTTTTCTTCATCGGCAGAATAGGTCAGCGCCCATAATACGCCGTCAACGATCTGCAATTTTCCGACTACCTTGCCGATTTTTTCGGGCAGGTCGATGTACCAGCCGCGCTGCTTGCCCCAATTGATGGCGTTGCTACTCAATTGCCATTTTCCTGCTGCATCTTTTGCCAGCATCTGTTGTTGCAATTGAGCTCTATCTGAAACAGGACCGGTATTCGTCCCTTCCCAAATGCCATACAAACTTGCGGTTTGCGGCGTGCTCTTGCCTGCGCCGTCCGCTGCTCTGCCAGCACCAAACATGATGACGGCGCCGCCTCTTGGATGATGCGCAAGCAAGGGCTGCTGCGTGAGAGACTGCATTTTTCCGTCGCTATCGGCGGCGACAAACAGGGGACGGCCGTCGAAGGCGAGTTGCCAGCGCTCCGCCTTGCTTGCGCTCAAATCAAACTTCCAGAGACTGCCGTGCAAATCGCCGGCGTAGGCTGTGTTCACTTGACGTTGCTTGTCAAAGACCAGGGCTGGCGTCGCCAAACCGTTCGGGATCGCGGAATCACCAGTACCGGCAATCAGTTTTCTTATCAAGCTGCCGCTGGCCAGTTCGACCAGATACATGGCGGCGCGTTGCTTCTCGCTTCGATAGCCGTTGCCGTAGATTGCCGCCCATTCGCCATTGCGCAAGCGAATCGCAAAAGCCTCGCCCAGCAAATGGCCCATGTCGTCATCAGCTGCTCCTGAGCCATCGTCTTCCGCGCTTTTTTCCCACAGCAAGGGATTGCCTAGCGGCGCATCGGGAATGCTGATATCCAATGCGAACAGACTCTTGGCAGCCGCGCCGGTTGAACCCAGCAAGATAGTCTTCCATTCTGCGCTGCCGCTATTGACGAGGTTGCCGAGATAAGCGTCACCGGCGGTCAGCAAACCGTCAACATACAAACGATGCACGTATGCAACTTCGCGTAGTAAGGGCAAATAGTCAAAAATCGCGTGTGGAATGAATGCGGTTTTTTCTACGCCGCTGAGCGCATCGAAACCATGCAACATGCCGTCGTTGGCGCCGACGTAAAGCATGGCGCGCCGCTGCTTCTTGCTATTGACGAAATGCTGATAACTATCGCCGCCGTCTGTTGCCGGCAGCAGCTGATAAGCAGAATCGGAGACACCCACATACAGTGGCGCAGAATTGACGATGTCGCCAAGTCTGCCTTTGCGATTCCGGAACTGGCCAACGCCATGTCGAATTTCCAGTGCATCGTTGCCTCGCAGGTATTGCAAGACATCTTCAGAGGACAAAGCGGATTTTTGCATATCGTTCATTTGCTGCCATTCGAACGGCGTAACGACGGCGTCAGCGGTTGCCGTCAGGATATGCCGCGCCTGCCACGGCGGAATCAAATCGGCGGCGTCCCATTGCGCTGTTTCGGCTACGCCGTTGTTACCGATCGGGTAAGCCTTGACATGACCTTGCCACGTTGCTGCTTCATAGCTGGTTGTGTAGATGAACGGGGGCGCATCCGGCGTACTTGCGGCCTGGGCCAAAGCAGACACCAGCGTGAATGTACAGATGCAGGGACAGACCATGTTCATAGTGGATGCTTGCTCCTCGCAGAGGCGCGTTATAAGAGCAAATAGCTTTGCAATAGCACTACTGCTGCAGTACTGGCGCCTATCCCTCTTGCCGTAATCCTGAACGCGGGCCGGGGTTGCACAGCTTGCCGCTGATACTGCAGATCTGCATCGAACTGCAAGCGTTCAACCAGACAACGCGGCGGCGCGGCAGCCAGCGCGCCTTTGTTGTTCATCCGAGGCACGGATACCGAGATCTCATTGTTGCTCCAGCTATCTGCGATTTCCCAATACGGTTTGCTGTTTACATTGCCGTCTGAAGCCGGCCCTTGCTTGAGCAACGGGATAGTAATCGGCGACAGCCGCAATTGATTTTCGCAAAAGCGCAAAGCATGTTCTGCAGCCTGAAACGCCATTTGCTGATTGCCGGCGTTGGCCGCCATTTTTTCTTCCAGCAGTGCTGCACGCAAGGCGCCGAAACCGAGAAGCATCATCACTAGCAGGAAAATCAGCAGCATCGGCAAAATCAAACCAAGCTGGCGGTGACAGCGCGGATGATCCTGTAGCAAGGTGGATGCTACGGAAGTCTGGCGACAACGGTGCTGACAAATTTTCATGGCAAAAACGCGCTGGCGAAGCAATGCACATCTTTATGCAGAACCGGGTCGGCTGCGCCGGGCCTGCAAATATTGGCAACCGGATTAAGTTTGTCGCTGGCGGTAGGCGTATCCAGGAAATATACCTTGATCGTAAAACCGTCCGTCACCGAACCGGCTATCTCGCCCCAACCACCAGCCATTGCATTGCGGAGACCGGCGCGCCATTCATGGAGATCTTTTACCGCGACTTCCTGCGGCGCGCAATTGGCGGGATTAAAGCAAGATGAGGCGGACTCACCGAGTGTCGGATAAACCTGCTGCGGCAGATTGTAAGCGCCGCTATGCGCGCCGCGGATATTGGCGCGTACACGATCTGCCAGATCGGCGCTGAACTCACTGGCCACGGCGCGCAGGTGCGCCGTTTTTTGATAGCGCAAGGCAACCGTCTGTATGCCGATCAGGGCAAACATGGCGAAGGCCATGATGACGAGCGCCACCAGCACTTCTATCATGCCTGTCCCGGACTGCGTGGCAGTGTGATTGCCGGCTAAGATCATGCTCCTCCTCTTTTCAATCCAACATCTTCTGAAAAGAATTATAGGAATGACTAGCCAGCGATGAAATAGCTTATCGACTTAAAGTTTGTTGCGAGCCGTGGTTAGAAAGCCCCCAGGAAAACGTCAGGCAAACTTATCCAGCAGGGCCGCCAGGTTCCTGGCGCTTTGCTGCGCTTGTTCAGGGTTGGCGGCAGCAGCGGTGTGAGTAATGATGGCGTCTGTCAGCAGGGTGATGAACGCTCTGTCCAGCGCCTTGCGGGCGGCCGCCAGCTGCTGGGCGACGCTCTCGCAATCGGCAGGAACTGCAGCATTGGCGATCAGTTTCTGCACGCCGCGGATCTGGCCTTCGACGCGCGCCAGACGGTGCAATAAATCTTTTTTTTGCTCATCCGTCAGCGCCGTGCCATGTATTACATTGAGGGGCGTATCGCTCAAAGCCTGTCTCCCTAACGTTGAAACGCTATGCCCAGCAACCTGCCAAGCCGAAGAAAAATATGAGTATAGATCTTGCCGTACTTCTTACACTATCAGGAAAGCAAAGATAAAGGTAAGGGGAAGTTGAGTGTAACCTTAAGGCCAGGCGCTTGATCATTGCCGTCATTCACCGCAGAAAGCGTAATCTGCGCCCCATGCGAGGAAGCGATATCGCGCACGATCGATAATCCGAGGCCGGCGCCGCTGGGGTTTTGCTGCTGTGCAGACGGAGCGCGGTAAAAAGCGGAAAACACACGCTCCCGGTCTTCATCGGCGATACCCATGCCGCTGTCTTCCACTTCCAATATGGCACGCTGTGCGATGTCGTCGCGCCGCAGGCGCAAGACAATCTTGCCGCCGGCCGGCGTGTAATGAATCGCATTGTCCAGCAGATTGCTGATCAATTCGTGCAACAGCAGTGCGTTGCCATTGATGATCAGCTGGTCGACCGCATCAAACGACAGATCGATCTGTTTTTTCACTGCGGCGCGCGCCTGCTCCAGACCGACCTGACGAGTGATGTCTGTAAGTGAAACCGGCGCACTGCCGCTCTCGGCTGCGCCGTGCTCGGCACGCGCCAGCGTCAGCAGCCGATTGGCCAGATGGACGGTAGCATCGGTAGTGCCGGCAATGCTGGCGACGATTTCACGCAGGTTTTGCCAGGCCCGCGCATCGTTGGGATTGCGATCGAATTCACGCAGAGCCAGTTCCGCTTGCGTCTTGAGCACGGTGAGCGGTGTGCGCAGCTGATGCGAGGCGTCGGCGATGAAACGGCGCTGGCCGGTGATCAGCGCCTGCAAGCGCCCCATATAACCATTCATGGCAACCACCAGCGGCCGCACCTCCCGGTGCACCTGGTTGACTTCGAAATCCGCCAGATCGGTAGTGGCGCGCGCTTCCACCGCAGCCTTCAACTGCATCAGCGGACGCAACACAAAACGCACGGCAAACCACACCAGCAAGGCTGCCACGCACACCAGCAAACCTTGCCGCCACATGGTGCTGAACAGGATTTTCCGGGTCAGGTCGCTGCGCGCATCCATGGTTTCGCCGACCTGGATCAGTGCGATGCCGCGCATCGAATCGTCATACACCGGTTGATATAGGGCGGCGATGCGTACCGCCTGGTTGTGATAACTGGCGTGATAAAAGCGCACCAGCGCCGGATAAATTTCGGAGCGCGGCACATCCGGCGGCAATGCCGGCAGATCTTCGTAGCCGGAAACAAATTCTCCGCGGGTACCGGTCACTTTGTAGTAAATGCGTCCCAGCGTATCGGTTTCAAAACTGTCCAGCGCTACGTATGGCACATCGGCCACCACCTTGCCATCGACCACCGACACCCGTTCCGCCAGCGCCCGGGTCGAGGCGAGCAGGGCGCGGTCATACGCCAGGTCGGCCACATCGAGTGCGTTGCGATAGACTGAAAATGCGTCCAGCGCCACCAGCAGCAGCAAGGGAATCAGAAGCCAGCGCAATAACTGGCTGCGCAAACTGCCCAAGGATTTGGCTGGTTTGAGCTTGGAATTGATCTCAGTGCTATGGGCTGGCGGCGCCGTCATTTTTCTGCGGCGACTTCCAGCAGGTAACCCAGGCCGCGCAAAGTGGTGATGGCGACTGCTTCGGCAGCGTTGCGTTGCAATTTCTTGCGCAAGCGATGAATGTAGATTTCAATCGCGTCGGGATTGGCGTCGTCGACCAATGAAAATACCTCATCGAACAATTTTTCCTTGGATACCACGCGGCCGGTGCGGCTGATCAGCACTTCCAGCACCGCGTGTTCGCGCGGCGTCAGCGCCAGTGCTGCATTGCCATAGCTGAACATGCGCGAGACGGTATCGAACTGCAGAGCGCCACAACTGTAGATCGGCGCTTCACCACCTTGCGCACGGCGCAGCAAGGCTTTGACGCGCGCCTCCAGTTCGACCAGCTCAAACGGCTTGGCCAGATAATCGTCAGCGCCCAGGTTCAAGCCCTGCACCCGGTCTTGCAAACCGCCGCGCGCAGTCAGGATCAGCACCGGGGTTTTACTGCCACGCGCGCGCAAGCGTTTCAAGACTTCCAGCCCGTCCATTTTCGGCAAGCTCAGATCCAGTATCACCAGCGCATATTGCTGGGTGTGCAGCAAGCTGTCGGCATCGGCGCCGTTCATGGCGCATTCGACCGACCAATGTGCATCCTGCAGCGCCTTGGTCAGCCAGCGCGATAACTCAACATGGTCTTCAATCAGTAAAATCCGCATGGCTTTGAATAACGCTAGTGACTATTGATAGGTTCATGAAACATGACAATGCCCTTGCCCGGTTGCGCTTAACAGACGCAGCTAAGTGGGGTCAGAGTGAACTTTCTGCGCGCTTTTTGCAGAAACTTCACTCTGACCCCACTTAGCGGGCCACGGAGTACCTGCCTCATCGTTAAAAAAGAATAAAACCGCATGGTGCTATTTTTCTTTCTCCGAATCCGTCATGTGGGGTCAGAGTCAAGTTTCGCGATGAGGCGCTGCGAAAGTTGACTCTGACCCCAGATGACTCTGGCCGTGGCGATATCATGAACTATGAAACTCTCAATAAAATTTGAAAACGGCCGCCAATACTCACACAGAAAACTGCGCTTGGCAAAATCTGAGTGAAAGGAAAATGAAAGACTGCGGCCGTTATGATGCAAAAAAACGTATAAAGCCCTGGTTTCGCAGCAGCCGTTAATTGCGGTGAAACAACAACAGAATGGGTAGGAGACAATGACTTCCACTATCGCCTGGATTGCCGCACTCAGTGCATGTATCACGCTTTGCGCTCACGCAGCGCCGCTGCACTCGCCGCTCCAATCGGCCGCGCATTCATCTGCATTATGTATCGCCCCGGCCAAACCCGGCGGCGGCATGGCCGTGACTTGCAAGCTGGTCCAGAAAGGCTTGCAACTGCCGGCTGCAGGCGCAGCCCAGGACAACCCGGTCAAGATCAGTTATCTGCCGGGCGGCATCGGTGCTGTCGCCTGGAATTCCATCGTCACGCAAAGACGGGCCGAAGCCGATACGCTAGTGGCGTTTTCCGGCGGTTCCCTGATGAACCTGGCGCAAGGAAAATACGGCGACGCCGATGCCGGCAATGTACGTTGGGTAGCTGCGATCGGGGTCGATTACGGCATGATCGCGGTGCGCAGCGATTCGCCGTACAAGACCTTGCGCGACCTGCTGGACGCGCTCAAGAAAGATCCGTCCAAGCTCACCATCGGCGCCGCCGGTACCGTGGGCAGCCAGGATTGGCTGAAAATTTCCATGCTGGCCAAGCAGCATCAGATTAATCCCAAGCATCTGCGCTTCGTCGCGCTGGAAGGCGGCGGCGAGGCATTTACCGCTTTGCGCGCCGGCCACGTGCAAGTGGTTTCCGGTGACGCCTCGGAGGCGACCCTGCATTCGCTGGATGGCGAGATCCGTGTGCTGGCGGTGTTATCCGAGCAGCGCCTGCCCGGTACGCTGGCCGATGTGCCGACCGCCCGCGAACAGGGCATGGCCGTCAGCTGGCCGATCGTCCGCGGCGTGTATATGGGTCCGCAAGTCAGCGATGCCGACTATCAGCGCTGGGTAAGCACTTTCGACAAAATGCTGGCGACCCCAGAATTCGAGCGCCTGCGCGCCCGCCACGGACTGTATCCATTCGCGTTGAGCGGCGACAAGTTAAGCGCCTACGTTAAAAAGACCGTTGAAGACTACCGCAAGCAATCGGACCAGCTTGGTTTGATTAGATAAATCCGGCCGCGGCTGCAAGGCCCGGCAAATCCCGCAAGCAACACTAAATGCAGCCATAACGTGGCTGGCTTCGGCTCGCCTGCGCCTTTTTGAATGACTCAACCCGTTCGCAGTACCCGTAACCATCAGGAGATGACACCCATGCTGATTAAAAAACCTCTGGCAAGCGCACTCGCTATTCTGGCTTTGAGCTTGACGCTGAATGCCTCGGCGCAAACGCCGGCTAACTATCCGGCCGACTACGCCAGGATTGTCGACGGCGCAAAAAAAGAAGGCAAGCTGGTGCTTTACAGCGCCACCGATTCCAAAGCGGCAGAACCCTTGATCAAGGATTTCAGCACGCTCTATCCAGGCATCAAAGTTGAATTCAACGACATGAATTCGACCGAGGTATACAACCGCTTCATCTCCGAAGCCGCTGCCGGCGGCGCCACTGCCGACGTCTTGTGGTCGTCCGCGATGGATCTGCAATTCAAGCTGGTCAGCGAAGGCTATGGCGCGGTCTACAAATCGCCGGAAAGCGCCGCGATTCCAGCCTGGGCCAACTACAAGGACAGCGCTTACGGCACAACTTTCGAACCGCTGGCGATCGTCTATAACAAGCGGCTGGTGAGCGCCGACGAAGTGCCCGCAACCCACGCCGACCTGGTCAAGCTGCTGGCTGCCAAGGCCGACAAGTTCCGCAACAAGGTGACCACCTACGATATCGAAAAATCCGGCGTCGGTTTTTCCTTCATTACCGAAGATGCGCAAATCAATCCGCAGTTCTGGGAATTGGCAAAAACCTTCGGCGATGTCGGTATCCGCGTGCAGTCGTCGACCGGCACCATGCTGGAAAGAATCTCCTCCGGCGAGAACCTGATCGGCTATAACGTGATCGGCTCTTACGCCCAGGCCCGCGCGGCGAAAGACCCGTCGATCGGCGTCGCTTTCACCAAGGATTACAACCTGGTGCTGTCGCGCGTGGTGTTCATCAACAAAGCGGCGAAGAACATGAACGCGGCCAAATTGTGGATCGACTATCTGCTATCCAAGCGCGGCCAAACCATCATCTCGAACGAGTCGCAGCTGTATGCATTGCGTTCGGATGTCAGCGGCCACGCCACGCTCGCCAGCCTGACCACGCAACTCGGCAGTGCGCTCAAGCCGATCCCGATCACTCCGGCCTTGTTGCAATACCTGGACCAGACCAAGCGCCTGGCGTTCCTGAAGCAATGGAAGGCTGCTGCAGGGAAAAAGTAACTCAACAACGCCATCCTCAGCGCATGCGGGGATGGCGGATTTTCAAGACCCAGGTTTTCTGCAAGGTACAAAATGACATCCATTTCTCCTCCCCATCCGCTGGCCAGCCGCTCTCGGCTGGCGCGCCTTAACTGGCCGCGCGGGCTGGTGGTTACGCTGGCGGCAGTAGCGATTTTCCTGCCGCTGGTACTGATTTTTTATCAAAGCTTTTTATCCGCGCCGTTTTTCGCGCCGGTCAAAACCCTGAGCCTGGAGCCGTATCGTTTCATCTTCGACGATCCGGATTTCCGCCAGGCTTTCATCAACGGCTTGCTGCTGGCTAGCGGCCTGGCCCTGATTGCGGTGCCGCTGGGCGGCATGCTGGCTTTCCTGATGGTGCGCACCGATCTGCCTGGCCGCAACTGGATCGCGCCGATGCTGCTGGTGCCGATTTTTGTATCGCCGATGGTGATCGCCTTCGGTTATGTGGTGGCGATGGGGCCGGTTGGCTTCTATACGGTCTGGATGCAAGACCTGCTGCGTCTGGTCGGCATCGAAGCAACGCCGTGGAATGTGTACGCCTTTCCGAGCATCATCATCATCGCCGGCCTGACCCATGTGCCGCACGTCTATCTGTACGCCTCAGCTGCGCTCAAGAGCCTGGGCGCTGACGTTGAAGAAGCAGCGCGCGTGGCTGGCGCTTCGCCGTTGCAAGTGGCGCTGAATGTCTCGCTGCCGATGATCATGCCGGCGCTGGCGTATGCCGGTGTTCTGGTGTTTTTCCTCGGTTTCGAAGTGTTCGGGCTGGTGCTGGTGCTGGGCGATCCGGAAGGCCATCTGGTGCTGCCGACCTATTTGTACAAGCTGACCAACAAACTCGGCACGCCCTCGTATCACTTGATGGCGGCGGTGGCGGTGTGCCTGGTGGCGGTAACCTTGCCGCTGGTGATGATCCAGCGCTGGCTGCTGCGTTCGGCCAATAAATATGTCTCGATCAAGGGCAAGGGCGCGCGCCAGAAAGCGCTGCCGCTGGGCAAATGGAAATGGCTGGCTTTCAGCCTGATCGCGGCCTGGCTGATTTTCACGATCGTGATTCCTTTGTCCGGCATTGCCTTGCGCGCCTTTGTTTCGCATTGGGGTTACGGCGTCTCGCTGATCGACACTTTCACTCTTCAGCACTTCCGCGATATCTGGGAACAGCCAGCGCTGATGCGCGGCATCGTCAACACCGTCCTGATCGGCGTCATCGGCGGTGCGATTGCGGTCGCTTGTTATTGCTGTATCGCGCTCGCCATGCATCGCAAAACGGATGGCATCACCCGTTTCCTCGATTACAGCGTGCTGATCCCGCGCGCCGTGCCCGGCTTGCTGGCTGGTTTGTCATTCCTGTGGGTGTTCTTGTTCGTACCGTCGTTCCTCGACAATCTGCTGAAAGGTTATGACAACGTGATTGCGCTGTGGCTGGTGGAACATGTGATTCCGCAATTGCGTGAACTGCGTTCCACCATCTTCTCGGTGTGGCTGGCGTATTCGGTGGTGTGGCTGGCGTACGGCTTGCGCCTGATTACCACGGCGCTGTTGCAGGTCGGCCCGGAACTGGAAGAAGCGGCGCGTGCGGTTGGCGCTCGCCGTTCGCAGGTGACGCGCGATGTGACGCTGCCGCTGGTGCGTTACGGCGTGCTCGGCGCATGGCTGATGGTGTTCCTGATTTTCGAACGCGAATATTCGACCGGGGTTTATCTGCTGTCGCCCGGCACCGAAGTCATCGGCGCCCTGATCGTCTCGCTGTGGGCCTCGGGTTCGGTCGATCTGGTTGCCACTCTCTCCTTTATCAACATCACGCTGGTGGCCATCGGCCTCGGCATTGCACTGCGCTTTGGGGTCAAGCTTCACGACTAAGTTGCACAACTAAATTGCACCACAATCAGGAAATCATCATGAGCGAATTAAGCGTCAATAACTTGCATCTCGACTACGGCAGCGGCGCCAACGCCAATCCGATTCTCAAAGGGGTGTCGATGGATTTGCAGCGCGGCGAAGTGGTTGCGTTGCTGGGGCCTTCGGGTAGCGGCAAGACCACTTTGCTGCGCGCCGTAGCTGGCCTCGAATCGCCGAAATCGGGCAGCATACAGATTGGCGAGCGGGTCATGTTCGACGGCCATCGCAAACTGGAAATCCCGGCGGAAGAACGCAACCTGGGATTGGTGTTCCAGTCCTACGCACTGTGGCCGCACAAGACCGTGTTCGACAATGTCGCCTATGGTTTGAAGTTGCGCAAAATGAATGGCAGCGACATTGCGGAGCGTGTCAAAACGGTGTTGAACCAGCTCGGCCTCGGCCATCTGGGCGATCGGTTTCCGCATCAATTGTCAGGCGGCCAGCAGCAGCGGGTCGCCATCGCCCGCGCGCTGGTGTACAACCCGCCGGTAATCCTGCTGGATGAACCGCTCTCCAACCTGGACGCCAAGCTGCGCGAGGAAGCGCGCGCCTTCTTGCGTGAACTGATCGTGCGCCTTGGTTTGTCAGCGTTGATGGTGACGCATGACCAGGCCGAGGCAATGGCGATTTCCGATCGCATCCTGTTGCTCAACAACGGCAAGATCGAACAGCAGGGCACGCCGCAAAGCATGTATGAAACGCCCAACACGCTGTTCACGGCGGAGTTCATGGGCAGCAACAACCGCCTGCGGGCCAAGGTGTTGCAGCGTGACGGCGAGCTCGCCTTGCTGCAGATGGAAGGCGGCAATGTCAAGGCGACGCTGCGCGGACCAGCCACAGGGCGCGATGGCAGGGACGCGGTGGCGATTATCCGCGTCGAGCAGGTCAACATCTCCGATACGCCGACGGAAAACAGTATCAAGCTGCCGCTGTCGACCTGCATGTATCTGGGCGACCGCTGGGAATGCGTGTTCCGCAATACCGACGGCGGCGGCGCCGACAGCACTGTTTTACGCGCCTATGCGCGGCAGCGGCTGGCGCCGGGCGAGTACTGGCTGCAATTGCCGCAACACGCGCTGTGGGCGTTTCCGCTAGAGATTCCGGCATCACAGAAAGGGGGGAGTTCACCATCCGTATCAAGCAACAGCCTTTATGCAGCTCAGTCGTAACCGCACAACCAACAAAAAAACTATACATCGGAGGAAGTAACATGAAGAAGACACACCTGGCGACGGCCATCGTCGCCGGCCTCGCTACATTGCTGAGCATCGGCGCTCACGCCCAGACCAGCGTCAGCATCTACGGTCTCGTCGACACCGGGGTCGAATATGTGAATCACGCCAATGCCAGCAAGGATAGCCTGGTCCGTTTGAGTTCGGGCGCCATGAATACCTCGCGCATCGGCTTTCGCGGCACTGAGGACTTGGGCGGCGGTTTGAAGGCGGTATTTCAACTGGAAAACGGCTTCAAGACCGATACTGGCGAATTCGATAGCGCTGGCCTGCTGTTCGGCCGTCAGGCCAATGTCGGCCTGGAAGGCAGTTTCGGCCGCATCGTTGCCGGCCGCTCGTATTCCACCACCTATGATTTCATCCTACCGTTCGACCCTATGGGTTATTCCGGCCAGTATTCATGGGTGACCTCGGCCGGCGCTACCGGCGGCCGCAAGGACGGCATGCTGACCAATCTGCCGAACATGGTCAAGTACCAGGGGAAATTCGGCGGCTTCAAGCTGGGTGCGACCTATGGTTTTGGTGAAACCGCCGGCAACAACAGCGATAGCGCGAAATACGCGTTGGGCGTTGGCTATGAAAGCGGCCCTTTCCGTATTGCCGCGGCATTCGACCGGGTTAACGGCACTGCGGCAGTCGCCAACGGCGCTTATGACAAAGCGACCAGCATCCACCTGGCTGGCGACTATCAAGTGAGCAGTAACCTCGGCCTGGACCTGGGCTATCGCAATTACAAGAAGACACTAGCCTCGAATGCGCCCGATCTGCGCAGCGATTTCTTCTGGGGCGGCGCTACTTACAAGGTGACGCCAGTAGTGACGCTGATCGGCGCCATCTACTACCAGAACATCAAGAACGTCGCCAGCGGCAAGGACGCCGATCCGATCATGTATTCGGTACGCGGCAAATATGCGCTGTCGAAACGCACGGACCTGTATCTGAGCGCAGCTTACGCCAAGGCGAAGAACCAGCAGCTGGTCGGTTTGTCGCGTGACGATGTCGCCTACGGCAGTAGCCAGACCGGTGTTATCGGCGGGATTCAGCACCGCTTCTAAAACCTGCTACGGCACGGTACTGCTTTTGAGACGGAAGACATGAGTACTTTTTCATGTCTTCCGTGCTTTTAGCACATCGTTTTTTAAAGTATCGCGTGATTCACCTGGTTCTGATTGCTGGCGTAAAATGTTTCGTCAGAAAAACAATATCCAGTATCAACACTAGGAGAATCGATGCACATTCCTACACGCCGTCGTATTACACACCCGATTGCACGCCGCATCGCGCTATGCGGATTGATGCTGACCGCAGCCGCAGGGCTGATGGGCTGCAACACGCCAGCCAAGACATCGCAAGCCGCCGCCGCAGCAGCAATCGCTGCCGCGGCCAATTCTCCCTTCGCTCAAGTCAGTTCCTTGCCATACAACCTGCCGCCGTTCGACCGGATCAAGGATGCGGACTATAAACCGGCATTCGAAGCCGGCATGGCGCAGGAGCGCCAGGAAATCAGCGCGATTGCAACCAATCCAGCCGCACCGACTTTCGATAACACCATCGTTGCGCAGGAGCGTGCCGGCCGCATGCTGACGCGCGTCAAGGACGTCTTCTTCAATCTCGTCAGCGCCAACACCAGCCCCGAACTGGACCAGATCCAGCAGGAGATGGCGCCCAAGCTGGCGGCGCAAGAAGATGCAATCTTTCTCGATCCGCAATTGTTCGCCCGCGTTGAGCAGTTGTATCGGCAACGCGCAACGCTTGGCCTCGATCCCGAATCGCTACGGTTGCTGGAGCGCAGTTACATCCAGTTCGTCAGGGCCGGCGCGCGTTTGTCGGCGGCCGATAAAGACCAGTTGCGCCAGCTGAATCAGCAGATTTCAACGCTCACCACGCAATTCCAGCAAACCGTGTTGAAAGCCAACAACGACGGCGCAGTGGTGATCGATCGCCTGGCCGAGCTGGATGGTTTGTCGGCGGAAGGCGTCGCCGCTGCAGCGCAGGCGGCAAGCAATCGCAAGCTCGATGGCAAGTGGCTGATCACGCTGCAAAATACCACCGACCAGCCGATACTGGCGCAACTCAAGAATCGCCAGCTGCGCCAACGCATCTATACCGCCGCGATCACGCGTGGCGACGGCGGCAGCGACGATAATGTCGCCGGCGTCGCCCAGATCGTCAAATTGCGCGCACAACGTGCGGCGCTGCTGGGCTACCCCAGCCACGCCGCCTATGTGCTGGAAGATGAAACCGCCGGCACGCCCGACGCCGTCAACCGCATGCTGGCGCAACTGGCGCCGGCAGCGGCTGCCAACGCCCGCAAGGAAGCGGCCGCGATGCAGCAGCTGATCGACCGCCAAGCCAAGGCGAGCCATGCAAAATCATTTAAATTGCAGCCGTGGGACTGGGCGTTTTATGCCGAGCAAGTGCGCAAGGCGCGCTACAACTTCGACGAGGCCCAGATCAAACCTTATTTCGAATTGAACCAGGTGCTGCAGGACGGCGTGTTCTACGCTGCTCACCGGCTGTACGGCTTGAGTTTCAAGGAGCGCAGCGACCTTCCGGTGTACCAGAAAGATGTGCGGACCTTCGAGGTGTTTAACGAGGACGGTTCGCCCCTGGGCTTGTTCCTGTTCGATCCTTTCGCGCGCGACAACAAGCAGGGCGGCGCCTGGATGAATTCCTACGTCTCGCAATCGCGGCTGTTTGCTACGAAACCGGTGGTCTCCAACAATATCAACATCGTCAAACCGCCTGCAGGCAAACCGGTCCTGCTCAGTTTCGACGAAGTCAACACCATGTTCCACGAGTTCGGCCATGCCTTGCACGGCCTGTTCTCCGACGTTCAATATCCGATGTTTTCCGGCACCAATGTACCGCCCGATTTCGTCGAATACCCGTCGCAGTTCAACGAAATGTGGGCGCACAATCCGCAAGTCCTGGCGCACTATGCCAAACACTATCAAACTGGCAAGCCGATGCCGCGAGCGCTGGTCAACAAGGTTTTGGCGGCGCGCAAGTTCAACGCCGGCTTCGAGACTTCCGAATATCTGGCGGCGGCCATGCTGGACCAGGCCTGGCACCAGCTACCGGCGGATCAGACTCCTGCGGCTAAGGATGTGATGGCGTTTGAAGCGCGAGCGCTGCGCACGGCGGCAAGCGGCGACGGTTACGTGGTGCCACCGCGCTATCACACCGCCTATTTCCAGCACGTCTTCGCCAACGGTTATTCAGCCGGCTATTACGCTTACATCTGGAGCGACGTGCTGGCCAAGGATAGCGAACATTGGGTGAATACCAACGGTGGCTTATTGCGCGCCAACGGCGATCTGTTGCGGGCCAAGGTGCTGTCGCGCGGCTTCAGCAACGACCCGAGCGCTGTGTTCAAGGATTTCTATGGACGCGGGCCGGATGTCGGCCCGCTGCTGGAGGCGCGGGGGCTGAGCGGTGCTGTCAAATAGCCTGAAGCACGCGTGACCGGGATGGCTTCATCCCTCCTTTGGTTTGAACGTGAAAACGGGGCAGAAATCTGCCCCGTTTTTTTTTGCCTTGGGAAAAACATTACAACGGTTCAAACACCCCAGCCGCCCGATTCTTTTCAACTTTATCCCACGCAAAAATCTTGCCGTTCATCGCCACATACACACCGTGCGGCAAGACTTGCGCAACACCGCAGGCAAAACCGAAATTGAACAGCGCGTCGGAATTAGCGATGGCGTAGGGGATCATCGCACCGGTCACCACGATCGTCTTTTCCAGCGCTGCCGCGCCCAGCACGGCGGCAGTCTCGCGCATGGTGTCGGTGCCGTGGATGATCACTATCGCCTGTTCCGTGGCATGAGTGCAAGAGGCCAGCACGCGCCGCCGGTCGATATCCTGCATGTCGAGCGAATCCAGCAGCGGCAGCTCTTCCAGCGCGATCTCGGTGGTGATGCGCGCGCGCTGGATCACTTGGGGCAGATGGCTGGTGGCAAAAGTCAGTTTGCCGGCGATCTCGTCGTAGTGTTTATCGAAGGTGCCGCCGGTGGCGATGATACGTAAAGCCATGGGAATCTGTTTCCTTTTCAATAATTGTGGCGGGTTGCGCTCGTCTCGCGCTCACTTCGGCTGCTTGCGTCGGCGACGTGTGAGCAATGAAAACAGTATAAATACCACGATCAACGCTGCCGCCGCCAGTCCCAGGGGCAATAAAGTTATCAGGGGCGAGACTGGTCCCCCCTGACGCTGGGTCTTGACCGCTTCAGCGGTGACGGCCGGCACGTCGGCATCGCCATATTGCTTCAGGATGTAGTTCGCCAGCGTTGCAATCTGGGCATCGTTCAAATGATCCGCGAAGCCGGGCATGAAGGCTTGGTCATCCTTGCCGCGGCGCTGCACGCCGTCGAGGATCACCATCAGCAGATTGCCGGGATCGCGCGCGCCCGCCACGCTGTTGCTGAACAGCGAGGGGTAATAACCGCCGATGACGCCGCTGCCGCTGGCCGAGTGGCAGCTGGCGCAATTGCCGCTGAATAATTCAGCGCCGCTGGCGGCGTTGCTGCTGACCGACACTGCCGCCACGCCGCGCAATTCGGCGTCGTCGTCTGCGGCTTGGCCCCAGGCGTAACGCGGCTTCTTGTCGGCCATATCGTTGATGGCCGGCACGCTGCGCACATAAGTGACAATCGCTTTCAAGTCGGCGTCGCTCAGATATTGCAGGCTATGCTCGATGGCTTCCGCCATGCCGCCCGCCGCGGAAGCCTTGCCCGGCACCAGGCCGGTTTTCAGATACTGAGTCAGCTCCCCATCCTTCCAGCCGCCGACGCCGCTGACCGGATCGGGCGTGATGTTGAATGCGGTCCAGCCGCCCAGTTGCGCGCCGCCGAAAGCGCGCTTGCTGTTGACGCCCATGGTCAGGTTACGCGGCGTATGGCATTCCTGGCAGTGGGCCAGGCCTTCCACCAGATACATGCCGCGATTCCATTCGGCGCTCTTGGCCGGATCGGCCTGCCATTCGCCGGGCTTGAAGTTGAACAGATTCCAGCCGGCTAATATCCAGCGCTGATTGAGCGGGAAGGGCAGCTGGTTTTCCGGCGTCTTTTGCTGGATCGGCGGCAGGCTGAACAGATAAGCCTTGATCGCCAGCACATCGTCGCGCGACAGCTTGGTGAATGAGGCGTAAGGGAAGGCCGGGTACAAGTGCTCGCCGTTTTTGCCGATACCGTTATGCAGGGCGCGAATGAAATCTTCGTCGCTCCAGTTGCCGATGCCGGTCTCTTTGTCCGGCGTGATGTTGGGGCCGTAGATGGTGCCGAACGGTGTCGCCAGTGGATAACCGCCTGCAAATGGCTTGGCTTGGTCGACTGTATGGCAGGCGATGCAGTCCGCCGCTTTGGCAAGGTAGGCGCCACGCGTGATCTGGTCGGCATTGGGGGCTACGGCGGGGGCGGGAGCAGCAACCACGGCATCGACAGCAGGGGCTGCAACTGCGGCGCCATGCGCCAGACCGGTAGCCAGTGCCAAGCCGCCGGCCCAGCGCGAAAGGTGGCCAGTGAGTTGGCAAGTGAGTCGGAAGCGGGCCGTCATAGCACTGTCCTCAAAGTATCGGCGATGCGTAGGGACAGCGCTGCAATCGTCAAGGTGCAATTCACGGTGCCGGCCACCGGCATGACCGAGCCGCTGGCGATGAACAGGTTTTCGTGATCGTGCGATCGGCAATGGGCGTCGACCACCGAATCGCGGGGATCGCCACCCATGATGGTGGCGCCCATGATGTGGTTGTTCGGCGCGAAATCGTCGTCGAATTTGATTTCCGTGCCGCCGAACATGGCGGCGATGCTGGCATAGGCCTGATGTGTCAGCACTGCGCTTTTCTTGACGTAATCGTTGATCGAATAAGTGATCTCCGGCTGCGGAATGCCAAGCGCATCGCGCTTTTCGCTGCTCGGCCGTATGCGGTTTTCCGGATCCGGCAGAATATCGTGGAAGCTGTTGATATTCACGGTGCGTGCTGCACGGCGCCGGATTTCCTGATTCAATTTGACACCGACCAGACCGTCTTTCAAAGCCGTCTGCGCGGCATGATTGGTTTGCGCCATATTATTCAGATGCAGCTTTTTGGCGGCGTATTCAGCGCGGAAAGCGCCGTCGCGCATGTCGACTATAGAAGTCATTTCTATCGGACCGCGCCCCGGCCACAAGTCTTCATTAGCGAGGAAGGTGACGCCGGTGCCTGGATGGTCCATCAGGTTGCGGCCGACCTGGTCTGAGCTGTTGCCGATACCGTTTTTGTGGCGGTCGTCGGTAGATATCAACATCAGTTTCGGGATCTCGATGCCGTTCGCCGCCAGCACAAAATACTTGCCGGTGACCCGATGCGTGACGCCTTCCGGATCTTTGTAATGCACGGCGCTGATGCGCTCCTTGGCATCCACCTCGATCCGGTAAACCACGGCGTCAGCCAATACCCTGGCGCCGGCCTTTTCGGCTTTCTCGACGTGGATGATGCCGCTATACATGGCGGCGATCGGACAGATCGGCATGCAGTTATTGTTGCCGCAGCAATTGGGACGCTGATCGTAGGCACGGCTGTTGCGCGCCACCGGTTCCGACACCACTATGTGGCCGGCGCCATTCACCACGGCGCTGAAGCGCTGGTCGTTCCAGGATAGCGGCAGGTGATCCATCGGATAGGGTTGCTTGCGCGGCGAACCGAGATCGGTGCCGTCGTTGGGGCCGGACACGCCCAGCTCGACTTCAGCCCGATAGTAATAGGGCTCCAGCTCGTCGTAACTGATGGGCCAGTCGCGGCCGACGCCATACAGCGTTTTCATCTTGAAATCGTTAGGCAGGAAGCGCCAGGCGGCAGCGGCCCAGTGCCAGGTAGTACCGCCTACCGCGCGGATGTATTGCGAATTGTATTTATGCGTGCCCTTGAGGATCAGATAATTATTTTCCGGCGTGTATTCGGGATGCGGCGCATATTTGGTGGACGGATAGGGCGCCATGAAATCGTCTTTGCTCGGCGTGTTCCGATAATTTTCAACGATGCGCCAGCGTTCCAGCCGCGGCCCCGCTTCCAGCACCAGCACCGAAGCGCCGGACAAAGCCAGTTGATGCGCCACCAAAGCGCCGGCGACGCCGGAGCCGACAATGACCACATCCGCAGCTAATGTTCCAACTGAGTTACCAGCCATAGTCAAATCCTCGCTTTCAAGACTGCCGGTTGGGTAACCCAATAACCGGGGGCGGCGCGACAATAGGTCGGCACCACAACTGCATCGCGCACCTGATCGAACATCAGTGCCTGCTCGAATGCGATCACCTTGGCGCCGTCAGTGACGCCGCCGTCGCCGACCACGCCCAGATACCATGCGCTGATGATCCCGTGCAGAACCAGCGATAGCGCGCTATCGTTGCCGACCGCGGCTGCCAGGTTGTCGACGTCCTTGATCTGATGATCGAGGCTGTATTGCCACAGCGCTGCGGCTTGCTTTTCAAACTCGATCGCTTGTGCGCTGAGTGCGCTATACAGTCTCGCGCCTATGCGCGGATTGAGTTTTGGAGCAGCGGTCAGCAAGGCCGACAAAGCCATGAAATTGGTTTGCTGCTGGTTGCCGGCGCTAGGTGGGGGAATGACAGGGGTGGAGCTGATAGTCTGGGCTGAGGCTTGCTGCAACCAGCGTGGTGTGCTCATCACCGCGAAACTGACGCCGGCCAGTAGCATGAGCTTGCGCCTGCTGGCTGAAAATACGCCGTTGCCGGTGGCTGCGGGGATGGATTGGTCGCTTGATCGCTCGTCTACAACTGGTGGACGTTGCTTCATGTGGCTAGTCCTTTCTGCCTTGAGGGTTGGCTGATTATACTAAGCCAGGCAGATGGCTGCTGCGCCGACTCACTTACTGATTCACAAGCTGATTTCACAAGCTGATTTCACAAGCCGATTTCACAAGCCGATTCATAACCCTATCAAAACCCGGCGCAGCGGCTACACTGGTAACATTTGATTTCAACGCGCACACTTTTTGTAAGATTTCCGGCTCATGAAACCCATCGCTCCCGGCACCGTTATTTTTCACCGCTATCGCGGCTACGGCGTGATCACGTCGGTCAACCTGCTGACCGGCTGGATAGCTGCGCGCTTCGGCAGCGAGAAGCGGACGCTGGATTTGAATCTGTCTTCGGACGAAGTGCAGCATGCGGACGGCGTGCCGATCCTGTTTCGTCATGCACCGCCGGACCGCATGCCGCATGCGCGCCTGATGGCGCTGGTGCGCGACATGCACCGCGCCGGTTATCAACGCCTGTATCTGTACAGCTGGCCCAAACCGTCCGGCCTGCACTGGCGTTGGCACCTGTTCTGCGGCCACCGCAGCTGGATGGAGAGGGCTTGGCGCGAAGGCTGGTACGGTTCCGGCGCCGATTACAATTTCAACCCGATCCTGGGCTGGGGCGATCAGCCGGGGGCCTCGATACCGGAATTGGCTAGCGCGCTGGCACAGTTCGATCCGCACGGCCTAGCGCAGGCCTTGGGGCGCGATGATGACCATAGCGCATGGTTTGCCAAGGTATGCGACGCCTTGCTGCCTGATTACGCTTTCAGCCTGGGCTGGGGCGAGGGCGTCATGCCGGACAGCTTGCCGGTAATCCCGGTACGCAAGAACGTACCCGAGTATAGCGGGCCGCCTTTGCCGTGGCCGCCTGGCTGGAACGGCATGTGGCGCGATACCACGTTGGCCGCGCCCGCAGCCAGGCTGAACAAATTGATTTTGCCCAGCGGCGCCGACCAAGACTAGAACTCATTTCATTGCCGGCAACCGCGCCTGGCAAACTACTTCTGCAACAACGCTTCCGGATTCAAGACATTCGTCGGCGTGCCGTTGGCAAACTCCAGCACATTCTGAAATGCGGCGCGGAAGTACAGCTCGTAACTATCTTTTTCAACGTACCCCAGATGCGGAGAGGCCAGTACATTCTCCATCCGCAGCAGCGGCGAATCGGGTGACAGAGGCTCGGTTTCATAGACATCCAGTGCAGCATAGCCAGGCCGGCCTTGTTGCAAGGCCGGCAGCAGAGCGCCTTTCGCAACCAGTTCAGCGCGGCTGGTGTTGACGAAGATGGCGCTGGACTTCATCAAGGCCAGATCGGCCGCCTCGACGATGCCGCGCGTGGCCTCATTCAGACGCAGATGCAGCGACAGGACGTCCGCTTCAGCAAAGAACTGTTGTTTGGTGTCTGCCGCCAGATAACCGTCTTTTAGCGCGGCGGCGCGGCTGGCTTCACGGCCCCAGATCATCACGCGCATGCCGAACGCCTTGCCATATGCGGCAATCATGCGGCCGATTTTTCCATAACCCCAGATCGCCAGGGTGCGGCCTTTGAGCACAGTGCCCAGTACATTGTTTTGCGGGATCGCCGATACCGATTGCCATTGTCCCTCTTGCAGATTGCTGACGTAACGCGGAATACGGCGGCTGGCGGCCATGATCAAAGCCCAGGTCAGTTCGGCCGGTGCTGTTGGATCGCCAACGCCTTCGACGATGGTGACGCCACAAGCGGTGGCGGCATCGACGTCGATATGGCCGCTGACTTTTCCGGTCTGGGAAATCAATTTCAGCTTGGGCAATTTCTGCAGCAGGGCTTTGGAAAAACTGCTGCGTTCGCGTATCAGTACCAGAGCTTCAAAATTGGCCAGGCGAATTGCCAGTTGACCAATACCGCGCGCAGAATTGTTGAACACTTTGACCTCGTGGCCATCCAACAATTTGAAGCTGTCGAGATGGCGGACGCTGTCTTGATAATCATCCAGTACGGCAATTTTCATAGGAGTCTCTGGCTTTATATATGTCAAAAAAATAGGGGAAAACGGCTGCCACGTAATAAAGCAACAGCATCCGGAAAACGGGAAATACCTTACTACAATAGTTGGGCATTTTCACTACAAATCGGGTGTACAATCGGCCCACTTTTTCCAGGAAAAATACTATTTACCGGACAAAACAGACAACATCGTCAATGGTGTGCGGGCGTGCTTCACAGTAAGACCTGCAGTAAAACCCACGCGATGTTTGCTGATCGATTTTGTAATGAAGTCCGGCCCATTATTTCATTTTTTGCTGCCCGCGGTCATGCGACGGATAGCCCGCAGCAGGGGCACTAGCAAAGCGCACCAGAAAAGCGCACCAGAATTCAGCCAGCCGACATGGCAAGCCAGCACGACATAAGCAACTGGCAAGAAAAAGATTTCTTTATTGGTATTGGAGGTAGTTTTTCATGAATCAACCCCGTATGGGCGGCATCGCCACAATCAATGCTCCGGCATATGTCAAACAGCAAAAGCTGATCAACTGGGTGGCCGAAGTGGCGGCCCTGACCAAACCTGAGCGGATCTATTGGTGCGACGGTTCGCAGGCCGAATATGATCGCCTGTGCAGCGAAATGGTGGCCGCCGGCACCATGAAAAAGCTGAACCAGGAAAAACGTCCTAACAGCTACCTGGCATGCTCCGATCCGTCGGACGTGGCGCGCGTCGAAGACCGTACTTTCATTTGCTCGGCCAAGGAAGAAGACGCCGGCCCGACCAACAACTGGACCGATCCGGCCGAAATGCGCAATACGCTGCACGGCTTGTTCGACGGTTGCATGCAGGGCCGCACCATGTATGTCGTGCCATTTTCGATGGGCCCGCTGGGTTCGCCGATTGCGCACATTGGCGTCGAACTCTCGGATTCACCTTACGTCGCGGTCAACATGCGGATCATGACGCGCATGGGCAAAGCCGTGTATGACGTGCTCGGCAGCGATGGCGAGTTCGTGCCTTGCGTCCACAGTGTCGGCGCGCCGCTGGCTGCCGGTCAAAAGGATGTGGCGTGGCCATGCAATCCGACCAAGTACATCGTCCACTATCCGGAAACCCGCGAAATCTGGTCTTACGGTTCGGGCTACGGCGGCAATGCATTGCTCGGCAAAAAATGCTTCGCCTTGCGCATCGCCTCGACCATGGGCCGCGATCAAGGCTGGCTGGCAGAACACATGCTGATTCTTGGCGTCGAATCGCCCGCCGGTAAAAAACATTATGTAGCGGCGGCTTTCCCTTCGGCCTGCGGCAAAACCAATTTCGCCATGCTGATTCCGCCAGTGGGTTTTGAAGGCTGGAAAGTCACTACCATCGGCGACGATATCGCCTGGATCAAACCGGGCGCCGACGGCCGCCTGTACGCCATCAATCCGGAAGCCGGTTATTTCGGCGTGGCCCCCGGCACCAATGACAAGACCAACCACAACTGCATGGCGTCGCTGCGTGAAAACACCATCTTCACCAACGTCGCCCTGACCGACGACGGCGACGTCTGGTGGGAAGGCATGAGCAGCACCGCGCCAGACCATCTGATCGACTGGCAGGGCAAGGACTGGACCCCGGCCATCGCCAAGGAAACCGGCGCCAAGGCAGCCCATCCGAATGCACGCTTCACCGTGGCGGCAACACAGAATCCGGTAATCGATGCGGCCTGGGACGATCCGGCCGGGGTGCCGATCTCGGCCTTCATTTTCGGCGGCCGCCGCTCCACCACCGTACCGCTGGTGACTGAAGCCCGCAACTGGGTTGAAGGCGTGTACATGGCAGCTACAATGGGTTCGGAAACCACTGCTGCGGCTGTCGGCCAGCAAGGCATCGTACGCCGCGACCCGTTCGCCATGCTGCCATTCATCGGCTACAACATGAGCGACTATTTCCAGCACTGGCTGACGCTGGGCGAGAAGCTGGCGGCGCAGGGCAAGCAAAACTCGGTTGAGCTGCCGAAGATTTTCTGCGTCAACTGGTTCCGTACCGGCGCCGACGGCAAATTTGTCTGGCCTGGTTTCGGCGACAATATGCGCGTGCTGAAATGGATGCTGGAGCGGTTGGATGGCAAGAGCGGCGGAGTTGAGCATCTGTTTGGCGTGACGCCGCGCTATGCCGACCTGAGCTGGGATGGTTTGAATTTCAGCGAAGAGCAATTCGAGCGCATCACCGCGATCGATAAAGCTGCGTGGCAGGCGGAAACGGCGCTGCATACAGAATTGTTCGACAAGCTGAAATACCATTTGCCGAAAGAGCTGGCCGAAGTGAAGCTGGCGCTGGAAAAAAACCTGGCTGAGTAAGGCTGCTTACACGACAAACAAAAACGCCCGCGATATACATGTCGCGGGCGTTTTTTTATGCGATTTCACAAGCAAAATTCACTGGCAAAAAAATCCCTGCTGCCGGTTAGGCAACAGGGTGAATCCTTCCATCGCAGGAAAGAGGAGACGTCAGAAATTCGATAACGAATGCAGTTTGCAGCCTGTTACAGACCGTTCAAACCCATCCAGGCCAACACGCGCGTCGCCGCCGCACGCAGCCATTGCAGCACTGCGAAAGTCGGGAATCCGTCTTCGTCATAATAGATATATTGGTGCATAGCAACTCCTTATGGTTAATCGCGAACGGCCAGCAATCGCAACTCGGCAGCCAGGTTCGGTTGGCTGACGGCATGGTCGTTAGCCATGCGGCGTATCAATTGCTGCCCTCTGAACTTACTGCGGGCAATCCGCTGTTCCAGCGATTTGCGCGGCTTGATCAACATCAATGCTGCGCGCAAGATCCCCATCCATAGCGGTTTGAAATACACCATCAGAGTCGCCAGCGCTCCCAGGCCCAGCAATGGCCGCAGTGCGGTGGCAGCGGCAGCAAGCAGCGCCGATGCGTCGAACAATGCGATTTCAGCTGGCAAGGCAAAAGCGAATACAGACATGCGACTACTCTTCAATGATGGTGATGTTGCATTGCAGTATATTCACTACTTGAAGGGCTATCCAATTCTGATTTTGGATATCAGTTATGTGTTCGACGAATAATGTTCGGTTGCGGCTAAAGAATGCGTTCCGTGTGCCGATAAGACAATATGTGTAAGATTAAGCGTGGCAGGCGTGGGCTGTCTTGTGTTGCGTTGCCTTCATTTCAACTCGGCAATATTCGTATATATCAGACATAACCCAGCTTGATATGCGTTTTATGCTGTGCTGCAATATTTTCACAGTACTTGAAATCTGTCATTGCGCTTTCATATAACAGTTATAAAATCTGTGAATATTGCTTACAGGCCAGATTTGCAGTAGCCCAGTAACCCTATCCGGCTAAAAATAATTAACGATAGAAATTAACGATAAATTCCACCATGAGCTTTTTAACGCTTGATTTGAATCTGCTGCGTGTGTTCGACGCCGTCATGACCGAACAGAACCTGACACGCGCGGCCAGCCGGCTGGCGATGACCCAGCCGGCGGTGTCGAATGCCTTGAAACGCCTGCGCGACACCCTCAACGATGAGCTGCTGATTCGCACTGCACACGGGGTCAAGCCGACCCAGCACGCAGAAGAATTGTGGCCGGTGGTAAGACGTGCGCTGACCGATCTGGAAACCGCGATCACGCCGGAGACTTTCGATGTCTCGCGCGCCCACACCACTTTCCAGATGGCGATGGCGGACGCTACCGCAGCGCTATGGTTGCCGGCGCTGGTGCGCACCATCGAGCGCGAGGCGCCGCAACTGAATCTGCGCATGGTGCCGCTGACCACCCGCGATCCGCGCCAGATGCTGCTGCGTGGCGATGTTGATCTGGCGGTCGGTTTTTTCCCCGGCGTCGCCGCTCAACTGGCTGGCGGCCAGACCACCAGCGCCTCGCCAATTCACCACGAGCGGCTGTACACCGGTGAATACGTTTGCGTGATGCACAAGAATCATCCGCTGGCGAATCAGGTACTGACTCTGGACAATTACTGCGCATCGCATCATTTGCTGGTGAGTTTTTCCGGCCGCGCGCATGGCTTGATCGATGAAACCCTGGCGGCGATGGGGCGTGAGCGGCGCATCCTGTTGACGGTTAACCAGTTCTTCACCGCCGGCCGAGTGGTCGCCAGTTCCGATTTGCTGACGGTCTTGCCGCGCCATTTGATCGGCGCCACCGGCATGACCGAAGTGCTGATAGCGCGCGAACTGCCGTTCCCGACACCGGCAGTCCATGTCGACATGCTGTGGCACGAACGCGATGCGCGCAATCCGGCACATAAATGGCTGCGTGGGCATTTAAGTGAAACCGCCCACGAGAAATTCAGCCTGATCGATCCGGAAGAGGAAGACTGAAGCAGGCAACTGCCTTTGCATATCAAGGGCAGGCTGGATCTGTGCAACGTTATCCGTTGCAGCGACCGCACATCCCTCAACAGAATCGATGAAAATCGCGACATTTTTAAGATCCGGCGCTGGATCGCTGGCGTTATTGCTGGGGTCATTGCTGGCCTTGGCCGGCTGCCAACCGGCACCATCGCCGCTTGAACACGATGCGTATATCTGGCAGCGCCGGTGGACGCCCGCGCTCGATGCCGCGATCGGTCAATCCGCCGCCAAAATACGTGGCTGGCGCGTGTTGGCTGCTCAAACCGATGCCCATGGCGAATTGCAACTGTTCGCGCCGGATCGCGCCGTTCTCGCTGCCAGCGGCCGGCCGGTCGTGCTGGTGGTGCGTATCGACGGCCAGTTGGTGCAGTGGGATGAGGAAATGCTGATAAGAAAAATCCTTGCACTGCGCGCGGATTGGCAGCGTCATGGAGAAATCCAGCCGACCTTGGCGGGTATCGAGATCGATCACGATTGCGGGACCGCGCGCTTACCTGCCTACGCACACTTTCTCACCCGGCTGAAACAAGCGCTCGGCACGACGCGCTTATCTATTACTGCCTTGCCGGCCTGGATTTCGTCCGTCGATCTGACATCCGTGTTGACCCCGATCGATGAAGCGGTGCTGCAAGTCCATGCAGTTCAAGCGCCGCACGCCGGTTTGTTCGAGGCGCCGCTCGCGCGCAAGTGGATCGATCGTTTTGCGGCACGCATTCGGAAACCGTTTCGGGTAGCCCTTCCCACCTATGGCTCACGCGTCAGCTGGGACAGCAAAGGCGAGTTGTTCGCCGTGCAAAGCGAGTCGCCCATGC
This sequence comes from Collimonas sp., assembly GCF_035566375.1. Taxonomy (GTDB): domain Bacteria; phylum Pseudomonadota; class Gammaproteobacteria; order Burkholderiales; family Burkholderiaceae_D; genus Collimonas. The sequence goes on along the minus strand of NZ_DATMRK010000054.1, from coordinate 31,226 downwards.
TGAGCGAGGCCTCGGAAGCGAAGGAGCTGGCTGCGGCGCCTGCAGAAGTCGCACAGCTCTTGGCTTCATTGCGTAAGGATCGTCCCAGGGGATTGGTTGGTATTGCGTGGTTTCGCCTGCCGACAACGAATGACGAGCGCGCCTGGAGTCTATCGACCTGGTATCAAGTGATGCGCGGAGCACCGCTGTCGGCACAATCTTCGGTGCATCTGCTGCCGAGCGGCACAGCGGGCGCATCGGACGTCATGCTACGCAACGATGGCGAGATCGACGTCAGTTTGCCGCGCCGCATCGTATTGCCGGCCGCCTGCACCATAGCCGACGGCATCAACGGCTACGCCTTGACGGAAGAGAGCGGACGCTACCGCTTGACGCGCACCCAGGACGGCTGGCTGCGTGCGCATCAGCAGCGCGCAGTTGGCTGGGCGCGTTGCAATAACGAGACGACGCCACCGCAAATCGATCCTTGAGTTGGCGCTAGCGGCAGTTTCCGACTCCCCAAATAAAAAGACTGCTGCAAAAACCTTTACCGTAAATAACCATGTACAAACACAAATTGATGGCGATCGGCGTGACGGCGAGTTTGATCGGGGCAACCGTCTGGGCTTGCGGCCCGGAATTTTCACCGCAGTTACTCGACCAGCGAGCGGCGAACCTGAAAGCGCCGCCGTTAAACACTTTCGCTTTCGAGGCTGCGCACCTGGTCAAACCAAGCGCATCGAAGGATGGCAACCACGATGATTATGGCGCCCAGGCATTGGCATTGTTGAAACCCAACGCCGCCGTATATGGCAAGCTGCTGGCGGCTGCCAACCTCAAGAACGGCACGCCCCCGCAAGAACAACGCAGCGCATGCGATTGGCGTAGTTTTTATAACGCCACGCCATGCGCGGACGCGATTGCCCCGAATGATTTGAAACAAGCCATTACGCTGTATGCGGAAGACGCAGCGCAGGGTTCCGAAAGCGCCGTGTTATCGCTGCGCTTCATTGCCTATTGGGCATTGCAAGAGAATGCGCGCACCCAGGCATTGATCGACGATCCTGTCGCGCAGCGTTTGCTGGTGACATATGCTGTGGCGCGCATGAGTGGCGAACTGCCAAATCACGAAGCAGCGAAAAATACGGCGCCCAAACCGGATCCATCGCTGTTAGCGCTGGTTCAAGCAATCGAGTTGCGCGGCATAGACCGGGTGGCGGGAACTGAATCGCTGGCGGCGCTCGCTTACAAGATGGGTCGCTTCGATCTCGCCTCGACCTTAGCCAACAAGTCTTCCGCTCCCTACGCCTATTGGATACGGGCCAAGCTGGCCCTGCGCGCAGGGGATATCGCGGCGGCAACGGCCGCCTATGCAGCGGCGGCAAGAGGATTCCCCAAGGTCGGTGACGCCACGCTGACGGTGGACGCCGGCAGTGTGCAAAGAATGCGCGGCGAGCAAGGTACGCTGGCGCTGGCGCGTGGCGAATTTGTCGAGGCGATGCGCTATCTATACGAGGCCGCGAATAATACGGCGGATGATTGGAACAGTTACAGCGACGGTTACGACTACGGCAACATCATCAATTACGCAAGCGACGCGTCGTATGTCGCCGAGCGCGTGCTGACGGTGAATGAGCTGAAGACTTTTGTCGATGCCCACGCGCAGGCATCGTCGCCGCCGGGGAAAAAGGAAGCCAGTTACGCGCGCCCCTATGCCGATACCTTGCGCTGGCTGCTTGCACGCCGCCTGATGCGCGCAGGTCGTTATGCCGATGCGCAGCCATATTTTCCAGTGAGCGGCGATGCGCGTTTTTCGGTTGTCGATAGCCAGAGCGGCAAATCCCAGCCTGCCGATCTGCGCGCCAAAGCGATCGAGTATGTCCAGGCCTTGCGCAAAACATCTTCCGCTCGCACCAAGATCGATAAGGCCGAAGCACGGTATCAGGCGGCGCTCATCATGCGCTCTTCCGGCATGGAACTATTCGGCTACCAGCAAGGCCCGGATTTTGCCGATGTCGACGGCGGCTATTCGCCGAATAGCGGTCACAGCCCTGACGATCTGAAGCAGCCCTTTGTCACTGCGGCCGAGCGCAAACGATTCGCCGCCAGTGTCGCCAAACCGGACTTGCGTTTCCACTACCGCTACCTGGCCGCCGAACACGCTGCGGCAGCCGCCGACCTGCTGCCGCCGCATTCGCCGGCTTTTGCCTCGGTGCTGTGCGAAGCAACCGGCTGGATGATGGAAGGTCCGGGAGAATCCGGCGGCGAACGTCTGAAGCGCATACACGCAATGTATGCGCGTTACCTGAAACAAGGAGCGTATGTGCCATGGGCCGACGACTTTGGGCGTCACTGCGAAGAACCCGACTTCGATGCGGCCCGTCATCTGGCGTCAAAGAGCAAGCCCTGAATCGTTCGCCGAAACCTGTACGAATAAAAACTCAGCCGCCGGTCTGCCGCTGGAATTCGGACAGCGCGCGATACTGCTGCGCCAATTGCTTGGGAATAGCCGCATAGATCGGCCACAAACGCCGGTACAGTGCAACATTCTCGGTAATCGGCAGATGCCGGTGAGTAGCACCGACCATATCGCCGATTACCTCCAACGATGCGACTTTCCCGAGTGCGTACAAACCCAGCACGCAAGCGCCAAGACAGGACGATTCGACACTTTCCGGCACCACCACTTCGCGCTCGAAAATATCCGCCATCATTTGCCGCCACAGTGGCGAACGGGCGAAGCCGCCGGTCGCCATCATGCGGCTGGTCGGTCCGATCAAATCTTCGACTGCCGGCAAAATACTGTACAAGCTGAAAATCACGCCTTCCAGCGCAGCGCGAATCATGTGCGGTTTGCCATGATGCATCGCCAGGCCGAAATAAGAACCGCGGGCGTCGGCATTCCATAGCGGCGCCCGTTCGCCAGCCAGATAAGGATGGAACAACAATCCTTCGGCGCCGGCCGTCACGCCCTCGGCAATCTTGGTCAACGCTTCATACGGATCAAGCCCGGCGGCCTGGGCGGCGGCGGACTCCGCAGTGGCCAGTTCATCGCGCACCCAGCGGAAAATGCTGCCGCCATTGTTGGTGGGGCCGCCGACTACCCAGTGCTTGGCGGTCAGCGCATAACAAAATGTGCGGCCGGAAGGATCGGTCAGCGGCTGGTCGATTACGGTCCGCATCGCCCCCGAAGTGCCGATGGTGACTGCAACCTGGCCCGGGCCGATGGCGTTGACGCCGAGATTGGAAAGCACGCCATCGTTGGCGCCGATGACAAACGGCGTACTCGGCAGCAAGCCCAGTTGCTGCGCCATGGTTGGCGCCAGGCCGGTCAGATGATGGGTGGTCGGCACCAATCGCGATAACTGCTGCGGGCTGATGCCGAGCAAGGCCAGCGCGCCCTGGTCCCAATCCAGCTGCTGCAAATTGAACAGGCCGGTGGCGGAGGCGATCGAGTGATCGACCAGCCACTCGCCGAACAGGCGATACAGCACATATTCCTTGATGCCGATAAAACGTGCGGTGCGCGCGAACAGCTGCGGCTGATCGTGACGCAACCACATGATTTTACAGAGCGGCGACATCGGATGGATCGGCGTCCCGGTGCGCAGATAGATGGCATGGCCATCCAGTTCGTCGCGAATCCGCTTGGCCCACTCGCCGGCGCGGTTGTCGGCCCAGGTGATGCTGTTGCTCAGCAACACACCATCCTGGTCGACCGCAATCACGCTATGCATGGCGGCGCTGAAGGACACCAGAGCGATCTGTTCGGCGGCGACCTGGCTGTTGCTGACAGCAATCTGGATCGCGCTCAGAACCGCCGCGTAGATTTGCAGCGGATCTTGCTCAGCCATACCGGGCGTGGTGCACAACAATGGATATTCCACCGCGTGCTGCGCCACCACCTGTCCTTGGGTGGTAAACAGCACCGCCTTGGTGCTGGTGGTGCCGATATCTACGCCAAGCATGTATTCTGGCTGGTGATGCATGAACTACCTCTTGATAAAGATGGAATGGGCGACTGGACCGTTAGCCCAAATTTAGCCGATCATTTGGCTGGCTTTTTGCCGCCTTTTAGTCGATTGTCGGCCTTAGCCGCTTCATTGTAGTACTTGTCGGCGGCGGCACAGTGGCAGCAATAATACACCAGATGTTAGCGCTAACATCAGCGCTCCAGGTAAAACAGGATGGGGTATCACGAGCCGGTAGTATCATTACTCGATGGAAACCATATCAATGCGCCATGGCTTGCATGTAACATTGGCGGCGTTAGCCAAATGAGCAAGATTTCATTACCGGGCACAAATGTTTGAGGTTTGGCGGAATAATGAATAAAGTCGGCAGTCACTGGCTAAACGCCGGCTAAATATAAAGTACAAAGAGACCATCAGAATGCCTTCGCTACCATGAACAGCCCGGAATTCAAACAACAACGCCATAGCCGCGCCAGCGGCAGAGTCACCATCGTCGACGTCGCCCGGCTGGCCCGCGTCAGTCCGATGACGGTGTCGCGCGCATTGAAAACGCCAGCGCTGGTGCAACTGGAAGCGCGCGAACGGATTGCGGCGGCGATCAAACAACTCGGCTACGTGCCAAACCAGGCCGCCAGCACGCTGGCGTCGGCCAAATCGCAGGTGATCGGCGTCATCGTGCCGTCTCTCAGCAATTCGGTATTCGTGGATACGCTAACGGGTATTCGCGACAGCCTGAACCAGCATGGCTACAAATTCCTGATCGGCGAAAGCAGTTATTCGGCGGACAAGGAAAGCCAGCTGATCAGCACTTATCTGGCGCATGCGCCGGACGGCTTTTTGCTGAGCGGCATAGAACAGCAAGAGACGCTGTGCGACCAGCTGGCCGCGCACAATGTGCCGGCAGTGCGCATGTTCGACCTGAATCCCGACGGTAGCGATGTAGCGGTCGGCTTTTCGCACGAAGAGGCGGGCTACAGCATCGCCCGCCATCTGATCGAACGCGGCTACCGCCAACCGGGCTTTCTCGGCGCCCAGCTCGATCCGCGCATGATGAAACGCCGGCATGGCTTCCGCAAGGCGCTGGCCGAAGCCGGTTTGGTCGCCGACATCGAAGTGCTGACGCCGGCGCCGTCGACGGTGGAGCTGGGCACCAGGATGCTGGGCCAGATTCTGGAGCAAACGCCTGCTTGCGATGCGGTATTTTGCTGCAATGACGATCTGGCGCTGGGCGTCTTGTTCGAATGTCAGCGGCGCGGCCTGTCGGTCCCCGGCCAGATGGCGATTGCCGGTTTCAACGATTTGCCGTGGTCGGCCTACGCCAATCCCGGCATCACCACGATAGTGACGCCGCGTTACGACATCGGTTTTACCGCTGCCCAGTTACTGATCAAAATGCTCAGGCACGAGGCGGTGGAAAAAACCAGCGTCGATCTCGGTTTCAAGCTGGCGATACGTAATAGCACCTGAGAGCACCCGAGAGCACCCGAGCTGGACGCACGCTGTAACGCCGATTAGCGCGGCGTTGCAGCAGCGGCGTGCAGGTAATCGGTTGTCAGCGACGCCATGGCCCGTACGCCGACCACCAGCGCCGACTCATCGACGAAAAATCCCGGATTATGATTTGGCGCCGCCTTCGTCATGTCCTGATCGCGCGGCGTAACCCCAAGGAACACAAACAGACCCGGCACTTCTTTGGCAAAGAAAGAGAAATCTTCAGAGCCGCTGGATAACGAGCCCTGCGCCACATCGTCCTGCGCCGCCCAGCGCAGGGTCGGCTCCATCTTTGCCGTCAAGGCGGCATTGTTGATGGTCGGATCGTATTTTTCGATGATCGTCACTTCTGCCTTGGCGCCGCCGCTCTCGGCAATTTTTTCCACCGTCTGCCGGACGTCGGCATGCAGCTTTTGGCGGATCCCGTAATCAAAGGAACGGATGGTCCCGGTCATGTCGACGGACTCAGGAATGATGTTGTAGCGGACGCCGCCGTTAATCGTGCCGATGCTGACCACCGATGGAAACGATGAAATATCGGTACGGCGGCTGACCACCGTTTGCAAGCCCACGATTGCCGCGGCGCTGACGGTAATCGGGTCGACGCCAGCCCAGGGAATTCCGGCATGCGTCTGCCTGCCAAGAATCTTGATGCGCAGATCGTCCGAACTGGCCATGGCCGGGCCGGCGCGATAGGTGATCCGGCCGGCGGGTATCCCAGCAATCACATGCAGGCCGAAAATCGCATCCGGCTTGGGTTCCTTCATCACACCTTCCTGCACCATCATTTTTGCGCCCCAGGTGTTTTTACCGTCCGCCACGAAATCGCTAGGGCCTTCTTCCGCCGGCTGGAAATAAAACACCACGGTGCCCGGCAAGCGCGCCCGCATAGTGCTCAGGATTTTGGCGGTCGTTAGTAAAATCGCGGTGTGGGTATCGTGACCGCAGGCATGCATCAGATCGACTTCCTTGCCCAGATAAAGGCCTTTGCTGCGCGAAGCGAACGGCAGATCAGCCGTTTCCTTCACCGGCAAGGCGTCCATATCTGCGCGCAAGGCAACAGTAGGGCCGGGCAATGCGCCCTTCAATACCGCCACCACGCCGGTACGCGCTACGCCAGTTCGGACTTCCAGCCCCATGGCACGTAATTGCGCCGCGACCAGTTCGCTGGTGCGTTTCTCGGCATTGCCCAGTTCCGGATGCATGTGGATATCGCGCCGCGTTTCCAGCAAGAGCGGTTCCAGCGCCTTAGCCTGTTGGGCGATTTCGGTTCTTGCCGCTGCTGCGCCTGACAAGGTGGCGGCCGGCGTCGAAGCGGCGATCGCTGCGGGAGCGCCCAAGCCGCAGATCAAGCCAAGCAGTAATTTACGTGGGATGCCCGGTAATTGCATGATGTCTAGCCTCCAGATTAATTGTGTTGATATTAAAAACACAACTATAGTGGCACGTTTTCCCCGGCCGTAGTCGTTTCACATTCAATGCGGGCAAACCCCAGCGCCTTCCTGGCAGCTACTAACTTTGTCGGCTAACCTGAACGCTTAATGCAAAACTGCTCCCGCTTGCGCCGGGAGCAGTTTTTTCAAATACCGTTCAGATTATCGAAACGGACGCGAAGTTGAGCGATTCAGCGACTCAACGAATCGGCAATTTGGTAGTGTGCTTGACCTCTTCCATCACAGCGTAGGTATGCGTCTCGCGCACGCCCTTTAGCTGCAGCAGCGATTTACCGAGAAATTCACGGTAGGCGTTCATGTCCTTGACCCGCGCCTTCACCAGATAATCGAAGCCGCCCGCCACCATGTGGCACTCCAACACTTCCGGAATGATTTGCACGCTTTGGCTGAATGCCTCGAACACTTCCGGCGTGGTGCGGTCCAGCACCACCTCAATAAACACCAGCAGCGCCACATCCAGCAACTGCGGATTGAGCTGCGCGGTGTAATGCAGGATATAGCCGGCCTCTTGCAATTTGCGCACGCGCTCCAGGCAGGCGGCGGGCGACAAGTTGACGCGGGCCGAGAGGTCGACATTGCTGATACGACCATCATTCTGCAATTCGGCCAGGATTTTCTTACTAATCTTGTCAAGCATGGGCTGTTTTCTGAAAAATTTTATTCGGTTAAATTTTCTCACCAATAACAAAATTTTGATAGCAGCCATTATTACCAGAATTAATCCATGCCGATGCCGCCTACAATCGAACATCTTAGATTTCTACCGAAATTCAAAGAACCATGTACAACAATGCCGGCAAGCAAACCGCTGCCAGGCGGCGATGTTGTAAATCCTGCAATATCCACTGCAGGCAGAATCAGCATTGCCGCCCGGCGGCGGTTAGCGTACGGCTTGCGGGCTTGTAGAGCAGCCACCAGCAGCAAATTGACACTATAAATATCCTTACCGAGACCGAGACAATCGCCATGCCGCCGCTACCGCCGTCATCCCAGCCATCCAGCAACACACCTTCCGCCACCATGTTCAGCACGCCATTTGCCGTCTTCCATCAGGAAGTCATGACCGACCCGACGCCATTGCGCGCCGCCATCACCGCTGCCTACCGGCGCGACGAAACCCTGGCCGTGCAATGGCTGCTGGCGCAGGTGCAAACCAGCGCCGGCTCGCATGTGGCCAGCCAGGCGTTGGCGCGCAAACTGGTGCAAGCGGTACGTGAAAAACGCACGCGCGCCTCCGGCGTCGACGCCTTGATGCATGAATTCTCGTTGTCGTCGGAAGAGGGCGTGGCGCTGATGTGTCTGGCGGAAGCGCTACTGCGGATTCCGGATCACCAGACTGCCGATCGCCTGATCGCAGACAAGATCAGCAAGGGCGACTGGCGCAGCCATCTGGGCGAATCGCCGTCGCTGTTCGTCAACGCCGCTACCTGGGGTTTGCTGATTACCGGCAAGCTGGTCAGCACCAGCAGCGAACGCGGGCTGGGCTCGGCGCTGACCAAGCTGATCGGCCGCGGCGGCGAGCCGCTGATCCGCAAGGGCGTCGACGTTGCCATGCGCATGCTGGGCAATCAATTCGTGACCGGCCAAACCATCGCCGAAGCGCTCAGCAACAGCCGCGACAATGAAAAGCGCGGCTACCGTTATTCCTACGATATGTTGGGCGAAGCGGCATTGACGGAAGAAGATGCGGCGTCCTATTACCGCTCCTATGAAGATGCGATCCACGCCATCGGCAAGGCGTCGGCCGGGCGCGGCATCAAACAGGGTCCGGGGATCTCGGTCAAATTGTCGGCGCTGCATCCGCGTTATTCGCGCGCGCAACGGCAACGCACCATGGAACAGTTACTGCCGCGCCTGAAGCAGTTGCTGCTGCTGGCCAAGCAATACGACATCGGCCTCAACATCGACGCCGAAGAAGCCGATCGCCTGGAATTGTCGCTGGATCTGATGGAAGCACTGGCGTTCGACGCCGATCTGGCCGGTTTCGACGGCATCGGTTTCGTGGTGCAGGGCTATCAGAAACGCTGTCCTTTCGTGATCGATTATCTGGTCGATCTGGCGCATCGCAGCGGCCGCAAGTTCATGGTGCGGCTGGTGAAAGGCGCCTATTGGGATTCCGAAATCAAGCGCGCGCAAGTCGATGGCTTGCCCGGCTTTCCGGTATATACCCGCAAGGTTTACACCGACGTCTCGTATCTGACTTGTGCGCAAAAATTGCTGGCGGCGACCGACGTTATCTATCCGCAATTCGCCACGCACAACGCCCATACCTTGGCGACCATCTACAGCTGGGCGCAAGAAAAAAACATCACCGATTACGAATTCCAATGCCTGCACGGCATGGGCGAAACCCTGTACGACCAGGTGGTCGGCAAAGAAAATCTGGACAAACCCTGCCGGATTTATGCGCCGGTCGGCTCGCATCAAACCTTGCTGGCTTACCTGGTGCGGCGCCTGCTCGAAAACGGCGCCAATTCTTCTTTCGTGAATCAGATCGTGGATGAGAGCGTTACTATCGATTCCTTGATTGCCGATCCGCTGCAAGCCGCACAGCAACTGGGTGGCGAGCCGCATCCGCAGATTGCCTTGCCACCTGCCATGTTCGGCGCGGAGCGCAAGAATTCGGCCGGCCTGGACCTGAGCAACGAAGAAGTATTGCGTCAGATCGATAGCGCTTTCAGTATTTTCGGCAAGCAGCAATGGCATGCTGCGCCATTGCTAGGTGAATCGCAGGAGTATCCCCAGGCGGCGCGCCCGGTATTGAACCCGGCTGACCAGCGCGACGTGGTCGGCAGCGTGATCGAAGCCAGTGTTGCGGATGTGGATAAAGCCTTGCATGCCGCCAGCGCCTACGCCATGGATTGGCAAACCTTGCCACCGGCGGAACGCGCCGACAGATTGGATCGCACCGCAGAATTATTCGAATTCCATCAACTGGAATTGATTGCCCTGGCAATCCGCGAGGCAGGAAAATCGCTGCCCAACGCCATCGCCGAAGTGCGCGAGGCGGTCGACTTCTTGCGCTATTACTCGGCACAAGTCCGGCATACGCAAAATGCGCTGGCGCTGGGGCCGGTGGTATGTATCAGTCCGTGGAATTTCCCGCTGGCGATTTTCGTCGGCGAAGTCAGCGCTGCGCTGGCAGCCGGCAATGTGGTATTGGCCAAACCGGCCGAACAGACGCCGCTGATCGCATTCCGTGCAGTGCAACTGATGCATGAGGCCGGCGTGCCGCATGCAGCCCTGCAGTTCCTGCCGGGCCAGGGCGACACCGTCGGCGCCACGCTGACCGCCGATGCGCGCGTCAAGGGCGTGATTTTTACCGGCTCGACCGAGGTCGCGCAAATCATCAATCGCACCCTGGCCAAACGCTCGCTGACAGAGTCGGTCGACTTGCCGCTGATCGCCGAAACCGGCGGCCAGAACGCCTTGATCGTCGACTCCAGCGCATTGCCGGAGCAGGTGGTGCAGGACGTGCTGAATTCCGCCTTCGACAGCGCCGGCCAACGTTGTTCCGCGCTGCGCGTATTGTGTCTGCAAAATGACATCGCCGATCGCACCCTGCATATGCTGAAAGGCGCCATGCAGGAGCTGCGGATCGGCAATCCGGATCGTCTCACTACCGATATCGGGCCGGTGATTGACGCCGAGGCGCAGGGGCAGTTGCTGGCGCATATCGAAAAGATGCGCAGCACGGCAAAAGACGTCTACCAGTTGCCGCTGCCGGCGGAACAAAGCAACGGTACTTTCGTGGCGCCTACGCTGATCGAAATCGGCTCCATGTCGGAGTTGAAGCGCGAAGTGTTCGGCCCGGTATTGCATGTGCTGCGTTATGCGCGCAATGATCTGCCGCAATTGATCGATGCTATCAACGGCAGCGGTTATGGCCTGACTCTGGGCATCCATTCGCGCATCGACGAAACCATCGATTTCATCGTCGCTCACGCGCATGTCGGCAATATCTACGTCAATCGTAATATCGTCGGTGCGGTGGTTGGCGTGCAACCGTTCGGCGGCGAAGGAAAATCCGGCACCGGACCGAAAGCCGGCGGACCTTTGTATCTGAAACGTTTGCAACGCAATCCGGCGATTTCGCTAGGCGCGCACACGATTCACGCGCCGAATGCCGACGCCAGGATAGCTACGCCGGTGCTGCAAGCCTTGTTGAGCTGGGCTCGGACCCACGGTCATCAACAGATAGCTGCGCTGGGCGAGGAATACATGCACGCCAGCTGGCTTGGTACGTCGCTGGTGCTGCCGGGTCCTACCGGAGAGCGCAATAGCCTGTCGTTCGCACCGCGCGGGGCAATTCTTTGCAGCGCCGATAGCGTCGCCGCCATGCTGAATCAATTGGCGGCGGTTTTTGCCACCGGCAATCTACCGGTAGTCGAAGCGGAGTCGGCGGCAATGATTCCGGAAGGTTTGCCACGTGAAGTGCGGGCCGCGATCCGGGTGGTCGACCAGCTAGCTAGCGACGACCACGCCATGCGTCTGCAACTGGCTCTGGTCGACAACGCAGGCACTGCGCGCTTGCGTCTTGCACTGACCGCGCTCGGAGAGCAAGGCGGAGCGCTGGTGCCCTTGCTGGAAACTTCGGAATACGCTTCGATTCCGTTGTGGCGCCTGCTGGCCGAACGCGCTGTTTGCGTCAATACTACCGCCGCCGGCGGCAACGCCAGCCTGATGACCTTGCAGGCTTAAACAGGCAGCTGTTTGCTGGAAATAAAAAGGCTGGCTGAACTTGGGTTCAGCCAGCCTTTTTGCTGGGCGACGATTCTTTGTCAGCCGCGCCGGTCGCCTCGACTACTTTCTTTCAACCACTCATTTGTGGTCCTCTTCCTTCTTTGGGGGATGGATATTGCCGCGATTATCGTGTGCCTGCTCGTGATTTTCCTGAGGCGGCCGCGGCTGCTGGACCTGAGGTTGAGGCTGTGGTCGTGGCTGCACTTGCGGTTGAGGCTGAGGTTGAGGCTGTGGTCGCGGCTGCATTTGCGGTTGTGGCTGAGGTTGAGGCTGTGGCCGTGGTTGCATTTGCGGTTGTGGCTGTGGTTGAGGCTGTGGTCGCGGTTGCATTTGCGGTTGTGGCTGAGGCTGCGGCCGTGGCTCCTGGTGGTTGAAAACCTGAGGAGCAGGATTAACCGCCGGCCGGTTCATTTCCTGATGCGGTTGCTGACCGCCGTTAGCCCTGTTCTGGAACTGTTCTTGCGCCCGGTTCTGAACATTTTGCGGCTGCGGTACAGGCTGCGGTCTTGCCATCTCCGGAGCAGCAGGATGGTTTATGTTGGGCCTTTGCGCATTGCCACCGAAGAAAGGATGCTGATTCAGGTTCGCAGGCTTTTCCGCTTCCAGATTCCTAGGCGGAGCGGGGTGCCGATTCTGTGCGTTTTGCTGTAACTGATTCGGCATCGGCCTTGCATTCTGCCCTGGCTGGCCGACAGTGGGATGTCCCGGTTCGCCGGCTTGCGGCTGGTTGGGAGCCGGCCGGATAAATCCCGGACGCGCCAATTGATTGAGGTTCGGCGCAACGCCGCCGTTTGCCTGCGGCGGGATCTTGCCGAAATTGGGTCGGGTCATATTGTTGAAATCCGGCTGCGCATGGTTCGGCCGCGGATTGCCGGCAGGCGGCGTTGGATTCTGGTTCGCGGGCTGCTGCGCAAGATTTGCCTGCGCAGCGACATTCGGCCGGAGTGCATTGAAATTGGCCGGGGGGCTGCCCGGTTGGGCAGGGCCCCCAACGTTGGCCGGAGCGGGATTGCTGCCAGGACCGCCAAAATTATTGCGGGTGTTGTTATTGTTGCTGTTATTGTTATTAATCACCGTGCCGTTGTTGGTGTTGTTGGTTACGCGATTGACGATCGTCGTGGAGTTCGACACATAGGTGTTGTTGTTATACACAACTGCAGGCCGGTGCCAACCGTGATCACGGTCACGATCGCCATCACCACGCCGGTCGCCATCGCGATCGCCGCCCCAATGCACACCCCAGGAATTCCAGCCCCAGTCGTGATGATGACTGTATACCTCGCCGACCACTACACCCAGGCCGAATGTGATCACGCCGGCGGTCACTATGTCGCTAGGTGGGTAATAAACAGGGGGTGGTTCGTAGGAATAGCCGGGATAAACCGGCAGCGGCTGGCCATAGACCACGCCGGGATCGTAGGCCGGTACATACACCACGTCCGGTTCGGCCGGTTCGATCACGATGGTTTCCGGCGGCGGCGGAATCATTTCCGGCCCAGCGTAGACCAGCGGTTCGTCGGGCGGCGGCGCATAGTAGGCAGGCGGCTCCTGCTGCACCCGCGGCCTTACGGCGACGCGCAGCTGCCGGTTATTTTTCAGATTACCGCTGCTGGCGGCGCGCTGACGCATCACCTGGATCGCATTCATTACGTCGGTAGGATCATTGACATAGGCGTCGCCCAGCGCTGCGGTCCAGGGGATATTGTGCGCCATCTGATCCAGCACGCTAGGAAACTGCGTCAAGCCTTTGACGCTGACGTCCCATGGTTGCTGATTGGCTGCGTCCTGCAACTGGCTGCCTTTCAGATTCTTGTTTTGCGCCAGCCAGTTGTCGGCGGCGCTCACCTGGTCAGGATAGCTGGATGCGGCCAGTACTTGTGCCACCAGTTTGTCGGGAAACAGGGCGATCGGGCCGACCAGTTGATACAGTTGATCTGCCGTTGGCGGTACATAAGCCGGAGTTGCTTGTGCTTGCGGCGCCTGGGGGGCGGCTACTGCTTGCGTGGCGTCAAATTTTTTATCGCATCCAGCCAGCGGCAGCAGTGCTACGCAGGCGCTAAGCGTCAGGGTCAGCGGGGTTTTTATGTTTAGCATTTTTTGCTCCAGACAACGTGGAATGACTATAGCTACAAGCTAGCACGGGCGAATTGTCTGCGTAACAATGGGTTACAAACTCTTGCATGTCTCACACAATACGAACGACTGGGCCGGATTTGCCAAGGTAGTCTTCAATTAACGTCTCATCATCCGGTATCGATGACATACTATTTCTTACCAGCTATATTATTTCCGGAACAGAACAGTTCGCCGTAAGCGCGGCCCCCTCACAAAAAAAACTATGACTACATCTACATTTCGTCCGGCGCGGCTGTTGTTATGGTCGGTTGCGGCGCTGATTGGCTTGATTGCCTTGTGTACGGCATTACTGCTGACATTTGACTGGAACCGCGCTAAACCGTGGCTCAATCAGCGTGTCAGCGAAGCGGCCGGACGCCCCTTTGCGATTCGCGGCGATCTGACCTTGACCTGGCAGAAGTCGCAAACTGACCAGGATAGCTGGCGCCGTTGGGTGCCTTGGCCGCGTCTTAGCGCCAAGGATATCGTGCTCGACAATCCCGAGTGGGCTAAAACCGGGCCCCACATGGCGGAAATCGGCCAGCTAACGTTTTCACTTAGTCCTCTGCCGCTGTTGGCCAAGCACATCGTATTGCCCTCGCTGGAACTGGAAGCGCCGAACATTGCTTTGGAACGCAAGCCGGATGGCGACAACAACTGGACTTTCAAATCCAGTGGGCCATCCGCCTGGCAGCTGGAGCTGAAAAAACTGGTGCTGGCGAAAGGCACGGTGAGATTGTTGGATCCTGTCAACAAGATCGATATCAAGGCAGATATCGATAGCTTGCCGGCCATGACTGTGGAAGGTTACGGCATCGGCTGGAAAGTCAGCGGCGCGTTTAACCGGGCCGCCGTCAGCGGCGAAGGCAAAGCCGGCGCGGTGCTATCGCTGCAGAATTCGAGCACGCCATACCCTCTGCAAGCCAATGTCCATATCGGCAAAACCGCGATTGCGATACAGGGAACCCTGACCAAGCCGAGCGACCTGGCGGCGCTCGACCTGCGCCTGAAATTGTCCGGCGCCAGCATGTCGAACCTGTACCCACTGACCGGCATCGTGCTGCCGGCGACGCCGCCGTTTGCTACTGAAGGACGGCTGATCGGCAAGATCAACCGTGCCGGCGGCGACTGGACTTACGATAAATTCAGCGGCCGTGTCGGTTCCAGCGATTTGTCCGGCACGCTGGAATATATAGCGCAGAAGCCGCGGCCGTTGTTGAAAGGCACGCTGCTGTCCAACCAGCTCAAGCTGCAGGATCTGGCGCCATTGATCGGCGCCGACTCGAACGCTAGCAAGGCTAATCGTGGCGACGGTGTGGCCCAGCCCGGCAATAAGGTATTGCCGATCGAGCAGTTCGATACTGCGCGCTGGGGCAGCATCGATGCCGACGTCAAATTCACCGGCCGCAAAATCATCCGTGACAAAGATCTGCCTATCCAGGATCTGGTCGCGGATCTGCACCTGAAGGACAGCGTGCTGTCATTGACGCCGCTGAACTTCGGGGTGGCGGGTGGCAATCTGATTTCCAACCTCAAGCTCGACGGCAGCAACAAGCTGATCAAGGCTGAAATGAAAATTTCGGCGCGCCATCTGAAAATCAAGCAGTTGTTTCCGACGCTGGAATCGGCCCAGGCCAGCCTGGGCGAGGTGAACGGCGATGCTTCGTTATCCGCGGTCGGCAATTCGGTCGCCAGCTTGCTGGGTAGCTCGAACGGTGAACTTAAGATGCTGATCAACCAGGGCTCCATCAGCAAATTCGTGCTGGAGGCGGCCGGCTTGAATCTTGGCAATGTGTTGATTTCCAAGCTGTTCGGCGACAAACAGGTCAAGCTGAATTGCCTGGCCAGCGATTTTGCCGTGACCAACGGCGTCATGGATACCCGCAGCTTCGTGATGGATACCGACGATGCGATCATCAATGTTCAAGGGCAAGTCAACCTGGCTCAGGAAGCGCTGGCGCTCACTATTAGGCCTAGGACCAAGGGCTTGCGGATTTTCTCGCTGAGATCGCCGCTGTACGTCACCGGCAGCTTCAAGAATCCCGACGTCGGGGTCGACAAGGGTGTGCTGGCGTTAAAGGCTGGCGGCGCGATTGCGCTCGGCGTGCTGGCGCCGGTGGCGGCTGTGCTGCCGTTGATTAACATCAGTCCGGCGCAGCAAAGCGATTGCGCCGGTTTGCTGGCAGATGCCAGACAAAAACCGGTGGCGCCGCCGCCCGGCAGGACCTTGCGGCAAAAGAAAGCGCACTAAGCCGCCACACTAAGCCGCTTTCAGGCGGCTTAGTGTGGCGGCTGCGTGCGCCGTAGTCCGGACGGCAAATTTCAATCCAAGCCGTCAAACGCCGCATCATCCGGGCCGACATGGTGTGGCGAGCGCCAGCTGACATCGCGCATCGAATGCTGCACCTGGTTCTCCACGCCCAGCAAAGTGGCAAAGATCGCCATTCTTACCGGTATACCGTTATCGGTCTGGCGGAAAATCGCCAGGCGCGGATCGTGGTTGAGATCCGTGCTCAGATCGTTAGCCCCGGGCCGGCCGTCGCGCGGCAGCGGGTGCATGACGACGGTGTCGGCGCCGCAGGTGGCGTCGATCAGCGCCTGGTTGATCTGGAAATCCGGGGTGTAACCTTCTATTGCTTCATCGGCAAAACGTTCTTTCTGGATCCGCGTGGCGTACACGATGTCGGCTCCTTTCAATCCCTGCGCCAGCGAAGTCGATTGCTCCACCACGTGGCCGCCGCGGGCGATGCGTTCCAGGATATGGGCGGGCATCTCCAAGGTGGGCGGCGCGATCAGGGTAAACCTGAGGCCGCGATACAAAGCCAGCAACTTGATCAGCGAATGCACGGTGCGGCCGTACCTGAGGTCGCCCACCATGACGATATGGGCGCCGTCGATCAGCTTCCCCAAACGTGAAAACTCGCGCTGTATGGTGTACAGGTCGAGAATCGCCTGGCTCGGGTGTTCGCCCGGGCCGTCGCCGCCGTTAATCACTGGAATATTCGTGGCGCGGGCAAATTCATCGACCGCCCCTTGTTCCGGATGCCTGACCACCAGTGCGTCGACATAACCGCTGATGACGCGGCTGGTGTCATAAATCGACTCGCCTTTGGTCATCGAGGAGAAGGTAAAGCCGGTGGTATCGCAAACAGACCCACCCAGCCGGCAAAAAGCCGCGCCAAAGCTGATACGCGTGCGCGTGCTGGCTTCAAAGAACAAATTGGCTAGTACCGCACCCTCAAGGATGCGCGAGACCTTCTGGCGCCTCGCTATGGGCTGCATGATGTCTGTCACACGGAACAGCTGTTCCAGCGAATCGCGTGAAAACTGGTCGACCGATAACAGTTGAGGCTTGCCGTTATAGGAAATCTGCTCACGAAGCGGGCCAGTCGTCTTATTTATATATACGCTCTGCGTTAAGGCAGTCTGGCCCAGTTCTCCATCCAGAATCTCGCTGACAAATTTGCTGACGATGTCTGGCATGACACGAAATTCGCCCGATGTTTCCGGTAGCAACCAAGTGTCCAAGGCGCGCTTTCGAACACCGATGCGGCTGGAAAAATTATCTCTGGTCAGGTTCAAACGACGCATGGCGTCGCGTAGAAAAGTCTGTTGATCGCTCATTTGCATCCTTTTGCATCCCTTTTATATACGCTTTGCGTACATTAAAGCTTTGGATTTCGCCTGTCCAGATTTTTCTTTGCATTGCTACTGCCCGTTATTTAAGCAGAAGAAAAAATTTTCAAAAAAACGTCCTGGGAGCTTCAAAAACCTCCGTAAACAGACAGAATTTTCGATTTTGTGGATAAAGCTGTGGATATCCTGTTTTTTCATTGTGGATATCTAAGATGGTTTTCCACAGCCGTGTTTTTATCCAAGAATTATTCTTCCGCGATACACCGATTACTCAAGCTTTATCCAAGCCGCAAGTGCTTGAATGAATGGTCAAATTTCTAGTTATCCACAGAAAAGCAGGTCGTTAACTACTACTACTATTTATATATATAAATCTTTAAATACAAAACCGAAAAGCTTTTTCTTTTGAAGTTGCTTTGAAAAAATAATTAAGAAAAAGAAGTAAAAAAACAATTTTTCAAAAAAAATCGCGTTTTTTTTAAAGCTCTTTTTAGGGAAGTTGAAAAAAGACATCTACGTAAAAAGTAGAAAAGAAGGAAATGCGGAAAAGGGGTTGTGGATAAGTCCGTGGATAACTAGTGGAATCCATTGTGAATAAATAAGTTGAAAAACCACACCTCAATTTTTATCCAAGAAATGTTCTTTTCAGATACAAGGTTTACTCAGCATTTATCCAAGTTATAAGTGCTTGAATGAATAGTCAAATTTAGAGTTATCCACAGAAAAACAGGTGGTTAACTACTACTACTATTTATATATATAAATCTTTAAATACAAAGCTGAAGAAGCCAGTTTTCCAAAAAAGCGGGGATTTCTCCCTAAAAAATGCTTTTAAAGCACTAATTACTCCAAATTGTTTTCAATATTGCAAAAATTGCAGCGATAACTGGTTCGTCTTTACGTTTATCCAGGGTGATAAACGAAAGTTCGGTGGATAAATTGACCGTATCGGAAATTACCAAACCGTGAGCATGCGCTTCACGTAGTGCAATTGACTCACGCACCAAAGACAGGCCGACTCCGGATTTCACCAGATCCAGCATCGATGGTTCTTGATCAACCAAAGCAACTTTGTTTGGCGTAACTTTGTATTGAGCAAAAGTTTTGCTGAGTAAACGATGGTGGGCGGATTCGGGAGGGGTCCAGATCCATGGCAGTTTTGCCAAAGCTGGCCAGTCCTTTCCAGAAACCCGACTTTTCCAGCCTGACGGCGCAAGCACACAGTAAGTAAATTGTGTCAGTGTGAGCCGATGGAAATTTTTGTCTGGCGTACCGAGGTAGTAACCGACATCGAGATGCCCTGATTTGATCTGCCGCAGTACATTACCAGACATGCTGTGCTGCAACTGTGTAGAAAGTTGGGGATAACTTTCTACCAGACGCTGGAGAAAGGCGCCTAGCCGAATGAATTCAGGATCGAGAATGGTGCCGATTGCGAGTTTTCCACTCACGATTTCTGCGCTTTTTGAATGCAGGCTTTCTGCTTGCTGGCGTAAGTCTGCGACGGCGGCGATTGTACGTTCAGCAAATGGCAGCAATTTGACGCCATCGTCGGTCAACGCCATTCCGCTGGGGATGCGTGTGAATAATTGCAGATTCAAACTGCTCTGCAAGGATTTGATTTGCAGGCTGACAGCCGGTTGCGTGACATGCAGTAATTCTGCGGCGCGGGTCAGATTTCCTTCTCTGGCGACCGTGACGAAGGCGCGAAGTTGGGTAATATCCATGTGCTTAATTTTTAACCAGAATGATTTGATTATTAGGATTGCTTATATTGATATTGATCATAACTCATTGGATTGTTGGTAAAGCTAGCGATATTCTGGCAAAACGCTAACCCAACTCGGTTTCAACAAAAGGAATCCTTATGACTACGGCATCAAGCTCAACTCCGCTCATTCAACATTACATCAACGGCAAAGTGGTCGAATCCAGCAGCGGCCGGCTGCAAGATGTGTTCAATCCGGCGACCGGTGCGGTTTCTGCCAGGGTTGTCTTGGCGAGTGTTGATGAAGTTAACGCCGCTGTCGCGGCGGCGTCGGCAGCAGCGCCGGCATGGGCAGACACTGCGCCGCTGAAGCGGGCGCGGGTAATGTTCAGGTTCAAGGAATTGATGGAGCAGCATCACGATGCGCTGGCAGTGGCAATTACGCGTGAGCATGGCAAGGTCTTTTCGGACGCCAAGGGAGAAGTGACACGCGGCCTGGAAATCGTCGAGTTTGCTTGCGGCATTCCACATCTGTTGAAGACGCAATTTACCGACAATATCGGTGGCGGCATCGATAACTGGAATCTGCGTCAGCCGCTGGGTGTTACCGCCGGCATCACACCTTTCAATTTTCCGGTGATGGTGCCGTTGTGGATGGCGCCGATGGCGATCGCGACCGGCAATACTTTTATCCTCAAGCCTTCTGAACGCGATCCCTCGCCGTCATTGATGATGGCGGATTTATTGCACAAAGCAGGTTTGCCGGACGGCGTATTTAATGTGGTGCAGGGCGATAAGCTGGCGGTCGATACACTATTGCAGCATCCGGATGTGAAAGCGGTTTCGTTCGTCGGATCGACCCCCATCGCAGAATATATTTACCAGGAAGGCGCCAAGCGCAAAGGGGCTTACCCACTCAGGGTGCAAGCGCTGGGCGGTGCGAAAAATCATCTGGTGGTGATGCCGGATGCGGATCTTGAGCAGGCGGTCGATGCCTTGATGGGCGCGGCTTACGGTTCAGCCGGAGAGCGCTGCATGGCGATATCGGTGGCCGTCGCGGTTGGTAATGTTGCCGACAAATTGATAGCAGTTTTGATTCCGCGCGTGAAGGCGCTGAAGATTAAAAACGGCATGGAGGCCGATGCCGAAATGGGGCCGGTCGTCAGTGCTGCGCACAAGGATAAGATTGAAACTTATATCGAAGGCGGAGTTGCTGCCGGAGCCAGGTTGCTGGTCGATGGCCGTGGCTTGAAAGTTGCCGGTCTTGAGCAAGGATTTTTCCTTGGCGGGTCGCTGTTTGATCAGGTTACGCCAGAGATGAAAATTTATAAGGAAGAGATATTCGGACCGGTTCTCTGCATCGTCCGGGTACCCGATTTTGCTGCTGCCGTAAATCTGATCAATGGCCATGAATTCGGTAATGGCGTATCGCTGTTTACCTCCGACGGCAATACGGCGCGCGAGTTTTCACGCCGGGTCGAGGTCGGCATGGTTGGTATCAATGTGCCGATTCCGGTACCGATGGCATGGCATTCTTTTGGCGGCTGGAAGCGCTCTTTGTTTGGCGATACGCATGCTTATGGAGAAGAGGGATTGCGGTTTTATACGCGTTATAAATCGATCATGCAACGGTGGTCGCAGACGATTTCAAAAGGTGCGGAGTTCACCATGCCGGTCGCGAAATAAATGGTGTAAATAATTATTTATAAAAATAGTATAAATAATATTTAAGTTCTATAGAGATCTCGTTCTGTGATGCTTGTGTTGTTGAGCAGCACAGAACGATATCTCGAAAATATATTCGTAAGCCAACTTGTAAAACAGATCTTCACAAGACCAATAAAACAGAAAGAGACGCATGGAATCAGCAGGTAAATACGACTACATCATCATCGGCGCAGGAACCGCCGGCTGCGTGTTGGCGAATCGTCTGACACAGGATAGTTCGGTGAAAGTATTACTGATTGAAGCGGGTGCAAAAGACGATTACATCTGGATCCACATCCCTGTCGGCTATCTGTATTGCATCAACAATCCTCGCACCGACTGGATGTATCGGACCGAGCCTGACGTCGGTTTGAATGGGCGCAGTTTGATTTATCCGCGCGGCAAGGTGCTGGGCGGAAGTTCATCGATCAACGGCATGATTTACATGCGCGGCCAGGCCCGTGATTATGATCAGTGGGCACAATTGACCGGCGATCCGGCATGGCGCTGGGAACAGGTGCTGCCGCTGTTCAAAAAAAGCGAGGATCACTATAACGGCGCCAATGAATTTCACGGCGCCGGCGGTGAATGGCGGGTTGAAAAGCAGCGGTTGTCCTGGAAAATTCTGGATGCATTCAGAGATGCTGCAGCCGAGGTCGGAATCCCCAAGGTTGACGATTTTAATCGTGGCGACAATGAAGGTTCCGGCTATTTTGACGTCAACCAGAAACGCGGCATTCGCTGGAATGCGGCCAAGGCATTCTTGCGTTCGGCCAGCGGTCGCGGCAACCTGACGATCATGACCGGTTGCCAGGTAGAACGCCTGGTGCTGGAGCGCAGCGAGCAGGGCCTGGTGTGTAAAGGCGTTGAATTTTTTGGCGGCGGCAAACAGTGGAATGCCGAGGCTAGCCGAGAAACCTTATTAAGTGCCGGCGCTGTCGGCTCGCCGCAGATTCTGCAATTGTCCGGCATCGGTCCGGCGTCACTGTTGCAGCAGCATCAGATCCAGGTGATGCAAGATACGCCAGGCGTCGGCGAGAATCTGCAAGACCATTTGCAAATCAGGATGGCGTTTAAGGTCAGCGGCGTCAAAACCCTGAACACCATGAGCAACAGCTGGTTGGGCAAGGCCAGGATCGGCATGGAATATCTGCTGAGGCAAAGTGGCCCGATGTCGATGGCGCCTTCGCAGCTGGGGGCGTTTGCCAAGTCCGACGCCAGCCAAGCCACGGCCAATCTGGAATACCATGTGCAACCCTTATCGCTGGAAAAATTCGGCGATCCTTTGCATGCTTTTCCAGCGTTTACCGCCAGCGTCTGCAATCTGCGGCCAAGCTCGCGCGGCCATGTGCGGATTGCCTCCGGCGTCGCTGAGGGGGCGCCAAAAATCACTTTGAATTATTTGGATACCGAGGAAGACCGCAAAGTCGCGGCGGCTTCGCTGCTATTGACCCGCAAGATCGTCGCTGCACCGGCGCTGCAAAAATATTCTCCCGCAGAATTCAAGCCTGGTTTGCACTACCGGACCGAGGAGGAATTGATCAAGGCCGCCGGCGAGATCGGCACCACGATTTTTCATCCGGTAGGGACTTGCAAGATGGGCCGTGACGACGATCCGATGGCGGTGGTGGATAGCCAGCTCAGGGTGAAAGGTGTTGCGGGGCTGCGTGTGGTTGACGCGTCCGTGATGCCGACCATCACCTCCGGCAATACTAATTCGCCGACCTTGATGATTGCGGAAATGGCTGCAAAATTCATCAAGGAAGGCAGAAAGTAAGCGGACAGTAAGAAGAAATCAGCAGAATCGGAAGCGTGAACTTAAGTATTGTTCAATATATCTTGTGGGACATGGTAAATTTTCCACAAAGTTTCCCCAAAGATTTTGTATAGTATTTCTACGTATTGCTCCATCGGAGCGGCAACGAGTAGTATCCATAAAAAAATATAAGGCTGATAAGGTGATTGCAATATCATCTATGAGCCGGGATGTTCCGATAAAGCAACATCAATAGGAGACCAGATGACCGACATCATCTTGGAGACAAAAAACCTGACCAAGGAGTTCAGGGGGTTTACGGCCGTCAATGGCGTTAATCTGCAAGTCGAGCGTGGCCATATCCACGCATTGATCGGTCCCAACGGGGCAGGCAAGACGACTTGCTTCAATCTACTGACTAAATTCCTGGTGCCGACTTCCGGCCAGATTCTGTTCAACGGCCGTGACATCACCACTGAAGCGCCGGCGCAGATTGCACGTCAGGGCATCATCCGTTCCTTCCAGATTTCCGCCGTCTTTCCGCACTTGAGCGTGATGGAGAACGTGCGCATAGGATTGCAGCGCAAATTGGGGACTTCCTACCATTTCTGGAAAAGCGGCAAGTCGCTGGCGCAATTGAACCAGCGTGCGATGGAGTTGCTGGCGGAAGTCGATCTCACCGAATTTGCCGATACCCTGACCGTCGATTTGCCCTACGGCCGCAAGCGCGCCTTGGAAATTGCCACCACCTTGGGCATGGAGCCGGAACTGATGCTGCTCGATGAACCTACCCAGGGCATGGGACACGAAGATGTCGATCGGGTTACGGCGCTGATCAAGAAGGTGTCAGCCGGCCGCACCATTCTGATGGTGGAACACAATATGAATGTGGTGTCAGGCATTTGCGATAAGATCAGCGTGCTGCAACGCGGTGCGATGCTGGCTGAAGGCCGCTACGAAGAAGTCTCGAAGAATCCTTTGGTAATGGAAGCCTATATGGGCACCACTACCGAGGTACTGGCAGGAGCGCATTGATGTCTGCAGTCCAATCCCCATCCACAAGTGCTGGCGCCGCCGATAGCGGCACGGCGGCGCTGAATATCGAAAATCTGCAAGCCTGGTATGGCGAATCGCATATTCTGCATAACGTCAATCTGAGCGTGCACAAGGGCGAAGTGGTGACGCTGCTGGGCCGCAACGGCGCTGGCCGTACCACTACCATGCGCGCCATCATGGGCTTGACCGGCGCCCGCAAGGGGTCGATCAAGATCGGCGGCGTTGAGACGATTGCTCTGCCGACCCACAAGATTGCGCATCACGGCGTTGGTTACTGCCCGGAAGAGCGCGGTATTTTTTCTTCCTTGTCGACCGAAGAAAATCTGCTGTTGCCGCCGTCGTTGTCGACTACCGAAAAAGGCATGTCAGTCGAAGAAATCTACGACATGTTCCCCAACCTGAAAGAACGCAGGAACAGCCAGGGTACACGTTTGTCCGGCGGTGAACAGCAGATGCTGGCGGTTGCGCGCATCTTGCGCACCGGCGCGCGGCTGCTGCTGCTCGATGAGATATCCGAAGGCTTGGCGCCGGTGATCGTGCAGACGCTGGCGCGCATGATAACTACCTTGAAAGCCAAGGGTTACACCATCGTTATGGTGGAACAGAATTTCCGTTTTGCTGCGCCCTTGGCAGATCGTTTTTACGTGATGGAACACGGACAGATTGTCGAGTCGTTTGCGTCGTCGCAGCTGGAGCAGAAGATGCCGGTGTTGAATGCGTTGTTGGGCGTATAGGTAAGAGGCAGGCGGGTCTAGGGGCATACGTAATACAGTTCGGCAGTTCCGCAATTCCAAGATAACGGGTCGTTTAATAAATGGAGAAGACAATGAATATCAAGTTAAAGACTTTGGCAGTGGCGGTGAGCAGCACTATCGCTTTCGGTTTTGCTGCGCCGGTTTCGGCGCAGATTTCCGGAGACGTCATCAAGATCGGATTCATCACCGATATGTCGAGCGTCTACTCTGATATCGACGGCCCCGGCGGCGCTGAGGCAATCAAAATGGCGATTGCCGATATGGGCGGCAGCATCAACGGCAAGAAAATCGAGCTGGTGGTGGCCGACCATCAGAACAAGGCTGACATCGCATCGAGCAAGGCGCGGGAATGGTTTGACCAGCAAGGACTGGACGTGCTGATCGGCGGCACCAACTCCGGCACCGCGCTGGCGATGGCAAAGATAGCAGCTGAAAAGAAGAAGCCGTTCATCGAAATCGGCGCCGGCAGCACCCGCCTGACCAATGAAGAATGCACGCCTTACACCGTGCACTATGCTTACGATACCTACGCTTTGGCGCATGGCACCGGTTCCGCGGTGGTCAAGCAGGGCGGCAAAAGCTGGTACTTCCTGACTGCCGATTATGCCTTCGGCGCTTCGCTGGAAAAAGATACGACTGCGGTGGTGAAAGCTTCCGGCGGCACCGTATTGGGCGCGGTCAAGCATCCGCTGAACGCCTCCGATTTTTCTTCCTTCATGCTGCAGGCGCAATCGTCCAAAGCGCAAATCATCGGTCTGGCGAATGCCGGTGGCGACCTGATCAATTCGGTCAAGGCTGCCAACGAATTCGGTGTCACCAAGAACGCTAAGCTGGCCGGCCTGCTGGTGTTCATCAACGATGTTCATTCGCTGACGCTGAAACAAACACAAGGCATGTACCTGACCGATAGCTGGTATTGGGATCAGAACGACGAATCGCGCAAATGGGCGAAGCGTTATTTCGAGAAAATGAAGAAAGAACCATCCAGTTTGCAAGCCGCAGATTACTCTTCGGCGCTGCAATACCTGACTGCCGTCAAGGCCGCCGGCACAGATGACGGCGACAAGGTGATGGCGCAGCTGCGCAAGGCCAAGTTCAACGACATGTACGCCAAGAACGGTTATCTGCGTGCAGACGGCCGGGTGGTCCATGACATGACGCTGTACCAGGTCAAGACGCCGGCCGAATCGAAATATCCTTGGGACTATCTGAACAAGATCCAGACCATCCCTGGCGAACAAGCTTTCACCACCAAAGCCGAGAGCAAGTGCGCATTGTGGAAATAACGGTGCGTTGATTTGCCGAATTTCTGAGCGTACCGAACGGTACTTGAGTCGTCGTTGAGTACGCGGTCTGAAGATATGCCCGGCGTCTCATGCGCGTGTACATCCTGTAGCGGATGTGCGCGCCATTGCGCTGTTTGATAGTTGTTCACTCGCATGAGTGATTTTTTGATGATATTGCCATGGAAATATTCGGCATTCCCTTCCAAGCCTTGATGAGCCAGTTGTTGCTGGGGCTGGTCAACGGTTCGTTTTACGCCATGCTGTCGCTCGGCCTGGCGGTGATCTTCGGCCTGCTCAACGTGATCAATTTTGCCCACGGCGCGCTGTACATGATGGGTGCCTTCCTGGCCTGGATCGGGCTGACTTATTTCAATCTGAATTACTGGGTGATGCTGATCCTGGCGCCATTGCTGGTGGGCCTGTTCGGCATCATCATCGAGAGGACCATGCTGCGCTGGCTGTACAAGCTGGATCATCTCTACGGCTTGCTGCTGACCTTCGGCATCACCTTGATGGTGGAGGGTATCTTCCGCTCTTTCTACGGCGTCTCCGGCCAGCCGTTTTCCGTTCCCGATCTGTTGAGCGGCGCCACCGATCTCGGTTTCATGGTGCTGCCGAACTATCGGGCCTGGGTGGTGCTGGCGTCGCTGGCGGTGTGTTTTGCGACCTGGTTCGTGATTGAAAAGACCAAGCTGGGCGCTTATCTGCGCGCCGGTACCGAGAATCCAAAGCTGGTCGAAGCCTTCGGCGTCAATGTGCCGCTGATGGTGACTCTGACCTACGGCTTCGGCGTCGCTTTGGCGGCCTTTGCCGGGGTGCTGGCGGCGCCGGTGATCCAGGTCTCGCCACTGATGGGTTCGAACCTGATTATCGTCGTATTCGCGGTTGTGGTGATCGGCGGCATGGGCTCCATCATGGGTTCTATCGTAACCGGCCTGGCGTTGGGTGTGATTGAAGGATTGACCCGCGTGTTTTATCCGGAGGCGTCGGCTACGGTGGTGTTTATCGTGATGGCGATTGTGCTGATGATCCGGCCAGCTGGCCTGTTCGGTAAAGAGAAATGAGCGGAGCAGCGATATGTCTATGAATAAAACCATGAATAAAAAAATTGGTTACGGCTTGCTGTTAGTCGCCGCGCTGGCGGCGCCGTTCGGCATCTATCCGGTGTTCTTGATGAAGATCATCTGCTTCGCGCTGTTTGCTTGCGCCTTCAATCTGCTGATCGGATTTACCGGTTTGTTGTCGTTTGGACATGCTGCGTTTTTTGGCGGAGCGGGTTACGTGGCTGGGTATGCCTTGCAGACCTTGGGCTTGCCAACGGAACTGGGGCTGATTGCGGGAACTGCTGCAGGGGCGCTGATTGGCTTGGTGATGGGCAGTCTGGCAATCAGGCGGCAGGGGATTTATTTCACCATGATCACTTTGGCCCTGGCGCAGATGCTGTATTTCGTTTGCTTGCAGATGCACTTCACGGGTGGCGAGGATGGTTTGCAAGGCGTACCGCGCGGGCATTTGCTTGGCTTCATCGATCTCGGCAACGACCTGACTTTGTACTACGTGGTGCTGGCGATTGCGGTGGCTGGCTTTGCACTGATCGTGCGTACCGTGAATTCTCCTTTCGGCCAGGTGTTGAAAGCGATCAAGGAAAATGAGCCGCGCGCCATTTCACTGGGCTATGACGTCAGTCGTTACAAGCTGCTGGCCTTCGTTCTGTCGGCGGCGTTGTCGGGCCTGGCGGGCTCTACCAAGACGCTGGTGCTGGGTTTTGAAACGCTGACCGATGTCCACTGGACCATGTCCGGGCTGGTGGTGCTGATGACCTTGGTGGGTGGTTTGGGCACCATTGTCGGGCCGATTGTCGGTGCGGCGATCATCATCATGCTGGAAAACAAGTTGGGAGATATCGGCAACTGGCTGGCAGCGGTTACTCATATCGACTGGTTTAACGGTTTGGGAGAATCGGTAACTATCGTCACGGGCTTTATCTTCATCGTTTGCGTGCTGGCGTTCCGGCGCGGGATTGTCGGTGAGATCTCAGCTTTGCTTAAGCGCTCTTCCGGCACTGGCTGACGTAGTCCTGCCGGATGGATAAAAGCCCGTACCCAGCTTGGCTGGTACGGGCTTTTTGTTTGGATGCCGGGTTTTGATTTGATCTGCCTAAATAATAAGCAGTGCATTCGTTCTATTCAGCTAATGGAATTACTTGGATGGCTATGACTAAATAACATAGCCACTCAATATGCTGCCCCAGGCTTAGGCACGTAAAATTGCGTGTTTTCAATGCTTTCCGGCTATATCCAGCCCCGGTTACTTTCAACCTTCGTTTGTCCTCAATCCCGATATCATGCCCGAGTTATTCCCCGATTTTCCTATTTTGGCCATTGCCAGTTTCCTTGCCGGTTTGATTGACGCGGTAGTCGGAGGAGGGGGCTTGATCCAGATTCCCGCCTTGTTTGCGATGTTGCCGAATAGCGCGCCAGCGACCATCTTCGGTACTAACAAACTGGCAGGGATATTCGGCACCAGCGCCGCTGCGGTTAATTTTGCCAAGCGAGTCAAGCTGGCATGGAGTGCAGCGCTGCCCGCTGCAGGAGCGGCATTTCTGTTTGCCTTCCTGGGTGCATATACCGTAACCCACATTCCAACCGATGCGATTCGCAAATCGCTGCCATTCATTTTGCTGGCAGTCGCCATATATACGGTGAAGAAGAAGGATTTCGGCAGTATCCATGCTCCTCTGCATACCGGCTCGAAAGAGAAGCTATTCGCGATATTGATCGGTGGTGGCATTGGGTTTTATGACGGTGTTTTTGGCCCAGGTACAGGTAGCTTCCTGATTTTCCTGTTTGTAAGATTTTTTGGCTTCGATTTCCTGGCGGCGTCTGCTGTATCCAAGGTCATCAATGTCGCGACCAATCTGGCTGCCTTGCTTTGGTTTGGATATAGCGGGCATATCATCTGGCAGCTGGGATTGATAATGGCTATCTGTAATGTGGCCGGTTCGTTGGTCGGCACCCGCTTGGCGCTCAAGCATGGCAGTGGTTTTGTGCGAAAACTGTTTTTACTGGTGGTATCCGTACTGATCTTGAAAACTGGTTACGACGCCTTCCTTAAATAGATACTCAAACTTAATCAGCAGTGACTTAACAGCGGCGATTGTTTCACGTGAAACAATCGCCGCTGTTGTTTTCAAGGTTTTGGAAATTCGATTTTGCAATGTTTCACGTGGAACAATCGCGATACCGTGAGCTAGTGTTGTGTTTCGTGAATGGGGGAGCCGCAGAAGTGCTGATTCTTTGTGCCAGGCTAGGCGCAAACCGGAGTGATAGCGGGACTATCGCGAGGATTTGCAACGACGCATGGCGCAAAGAAGCAGTGCTTATGTGGTTTCATCATTTGCGAAGCACAACACTAAGGGTGTAAGCGGTAGCTGCATGCTTTATAATCACGCCTCAGCCCACCGTTTTTCATCGTCTCTAAGAGGCGCACTATGCTTTTTCCTACACATTTTGACGTAATCGTCGTCGGCGGCGGTCATGCCGGCACCGAAGCTGCACTGGCATCTGCCCGCATGGGCCAAAAGACTTTATTGTTGACGCACAATATCGAGACCTTGGGCCAGATGTCGTGTAATCCTTCAATTGGTGGGATAGGCAAGGGCCACCTGGTAAAAGAGGTCGATGCAATGGGTGGCGCGATGGCAATTGCCACCGACGAAGCCGGTATCCAGTTTCGTATCCTGAATTCATCAAAAGGTCCGGCAGTCCGTGCAACGCGCGCGCAAGCCGACCGCATCTTGTACAAGCAAGCGATTCGCTCCCGTCTGGAAAACCAGGAAAACCTTTGGTTGTTCCAGCAAGCCGTGGACGATCTGCTGGTAGAGGGCGATCGGGTGGTTGGCGCGGTGACGCAAGTTGGCATTCAGTTCCGCAGCAGGGCAGTGGTGCTGACGGCCGGTACCTTCCTGGACGGTAAGATCCACGTCGGCCTGAATAATTATTCCGCTGGCCGCGCCGGCGATCCACCGGCGATCTCTCTGTCGGCGCGCCTGAAAGAACTGAAGCTGCCGCAAGGACGCCTGAAGACTGGCACGCCACCGCGTATCGACGGCCGTACCATCGATTTTTCGGTGATGCAGGAGCAGCCGGGCGATCTCGATCCGGTGCCGGTATTTTCGGTGATGGGCAATACTGCGATGCATCCGGCGCAACTGCCATGCTGGATTACCCATACCAATCTGCAAACGCATGACATCATCCGTGCCGGGCTCGATCGCAGCCCGATGTATACCGGCGTCATCGAAGGGGTGGGGCCGCGTTACTGCCCATCGATCGAAGACAAGATTCATCGCTTTGCAGGTAAGGATTCGCACCAGATATTCCTGGAGCCGGAAGGCCTGACCACCAACGAGTTTTACCCCAATGGTATTTCGACAAGCTTGCCGTTCGATGTGCAGCTGGCCCTGGTACATTCGATGCGCGGTCTGGAGAACGCCCACATCCTGCGCCCTGGTTATGCCATCGAATACGATTACTTCGACCCGCGTGGTTTGAAGGCTTCGCTCGAAACCAAGTTGATCCAGGGCTTGTACTTTGCCGGCCAGATAAATGGCACCACCGGTTACGAAGAGGCCGCTGCGCAAGGCATGCTGGCCGGCTTGAACGCCGCCCTGCAAACGCAGGAGCGCGACGCCTGGACTCCGCGCCGTGACGAAGCTTACCTTGGCGTACTGGTCGACGACCTGATTACCCAAGGCGTGCAAGAGCCTTACCGCATGTTTACCAGCCGTGCCGAATATCGCCTCAGCCTGCGCGAAGACAATGCCGATTTGCGCCTGACCGAGATCGGCCGCCAGCTAGGCTGTGTCGGCGACGCCCAATGGGCGCAGTTCGAGAAAAAGCGCGAAGCGGTAGCGATCGAAATGGAGCGCCTGCGCTCGACCTGGGTTAATCCTCGCATCGTGGCCGAAGCCGAGGCTGAGCGTTTGCTTGGCAAAGCCATCGAACGCGAATATTCCCTGGCCGATCTGTTGCGCCGGCCAAATGTTTCTTATGATCAATTGATGACCCTCAAGGGGCTAGATGATCAGGACTTGGGTGGTCCTGGTGTGCAGGACGACACGGTCAAGGAGCAAGTCGAGATCCAGGTCAAATATGCGGGATATATCGATCGTCAGGCGAAGGAAGTAGAGCGCCATGAGCATAATGAAAACCTGAAGCTGCCGGCCGATCTGGACTACATGGAAGTGCAAGCCCTGTCGATCGAGGTACGCCAGAAGCTGAACCAGCACCGGCCGGAAACCTTCGGCCAGGCTTCGCGCATTTCCGGCGTCACGCCGGCTGCATTGTCGCTGCTGCTGGTGCACCTGAAAAAGGGTGGCATGAAGCGCCTGAATGCCGACGACCAGGCGGCCTGATAAAAAGCTGCATTGCATGAAAAACAACGACCGCCCAGGTAATTGCCGGGATAATCAAGGAGTGGCAGCATGAGTTCAACGCAGACCGCGTCGCTGGAAGCGAGCCTGCAGCAGGGTGCACAAACATTAGGCATTACGCTGGATCAGCAG
>NZ_DATMRK010000053.1:0-11231 GCF_035566375.1 Collimonas sp. | reverse complement strand
ACAGGCAGAGGCACCTATCTGACCCACGTGCTTAACTGCACTCAGTCTAATCGGCATCACTCTGCCCGACCGCTTCTACATCCCGATTATCCGATGCCGATGCGGTATGCTCAATATACGAGAGTCAAGTTTCGCGATGAATCACTGCGAAAGTTGACTCTGACCCCAGATGACTCTTGCGTTAGGATTGTTTAGTTCAGTAGATAACCACCGTCGACATTCAAACAAACGCCCGTGGTGTAAGTGGCCGCAGGCGAAACCAGATACAACACCGCTCCCGCCATCTCATCCGGCTGGGCAACGCGATTCATCGGGATATGCTGCAGCGCCTGTTTCAAGATCGCCGGATTGTCGATCAGGGCTGCGGCAAACTTGGTCTCGGTAAAACCCGGCAGCAAAGCATTGACGCGCACGCCGCTGGCCGCGCATTCCTTGGCGAAGGCCTTGGTCATCGAAATCACTGCGGCCTTGGTAATCGAGTAGATACCCTGGAACACGCCAGGCGTGACGCCATTCACCGAGGCGACGTTGACAATCGCCCCGCCGCCGCCTTGCGCCATCAGCTTGGCGCCATACGACGACATGAAAAAATAGCCGCGGATATTCACATCGACGGTCTTCTGAAAAGCCCCGACATCGGTCTCGGTTATCGGCCCGAAATGCGGATTGGCGGCGGCGTTATTCACCAGAATATCCAAGCGGCCGTGCTTGCTGCCTATCGCCTGGTACAAGGCTTCGATCTGCGCCATCTCGCCGATGTGGCAAGCGATGGTCTCAGCCGATCCGCCGGCGGCCTGAATCTCGGCCACCACTTTGTCGCAGGCCTCTGCCTTGCGACTGGAGACGATCACATGCGCACCCTGCTGCGCCAGGATTTTGGCAATCGCTGCGCCGATGCCGCGGCTGGCGCCGGTCACCAGCGCTATCTTGCCCTTAAGATCAAAAATGGCTGTACTTGTCATGTCTCTGTCTCCGTTCATTGGTCGATATAAGGTAGCTCAGCGATAGCTCACCAAGCCGGGATCACACGCGCTTTCCAAATGCGCAAAACTGTTCAGGTAACTCAAGCTGACGCGCCCCGGGCGGCACAATAATTTGGTCACGCCGGTGTTCACCAGCGACCAGTTCAATTCGAAAACCTGCCGATCCGGAATCGCCAGCAATTGCTGGCAAATCACGCTGATCGGACCGCCGGAAGTAAACACCCAGACCGATTGCCCCTGACCGAGACGCTCCTGCAGCCGCGCCAAAGCGTCGCTGCAGCGCAGCTTGAACAGCGGCCACGGTTCACTGTAGTCGCTATCGAAGTCACCGCTAACCCACCGCGCCACCGCCTTGGCAAATACCTTTTGAAACGCACGTCCGCGCGGTTCCTGCTGCGCCATGTATTCCGCGAACACCGCGTGATCCGCAAACTGCGGCATGTAACGTAGCAGCACCTGCCGGTGATCGAATTCGTCGAATCCGGGATCGTGCAAGATCTGACGTTCCGCCGTAGTTGCCGGCATGGCTTCCAGGCAGGCCTTGCTGCTCTGCTGATGACGCCGATGGCTGCCGGTGACCAGCAACGGCATATTCTGATCCTGACCGGTCTTTACCAGCCACTGCCCCAGCAACGCGGACTGGCGCACACCCAGTTCCGACAACTGGTCGTAATCGGCGGCGCCGAAGCTGGCCTGGCCATGCCGCACCAGATAGATGCTGCTCATATCGTCGATTGCGCAATCAATTTCTTGCAGCGCTGTTCCAGGTAATTAGTGACATGGACAAAGAATGCAAATTGCGGATTCTTGGTCTGCCCGTGATGAAAGCGATAGTAGATTTGCTGCACGATCACGGCCAGCCGGAACAGGCCGTAGATTTCGTAGAAGTCGAAATGATCGGTGCGGTAGCCGGTCTTTGCGCCGTAATAGGCAATCACTTCCTTGCGCGTCAACATGCCCGGCAGATGCGTCGGCTGGCGTCGCATCTGTTTGAACTGCGGCTCATCGTCGGCTTGCACCCAGTAGGCCAGCGTATTGCCGAGATCCATCAGCGGATCGCCGAGGGTCGCCATTTCCCAATCCAATACGCCGACGACCTCTAGCGGGTTCTCTGGATTGAGGACCACATTATCGAAACGGAAATCGTTGTGGATCAGACAGGTGGCAACGTCGGCAGCCGGCATCTTGTCGTGCAGCCAGCGCATCACCTCTTCAAAATCCACCGCGTCATCGGTGCGCGCCTTTCGGTAACGCTCACTCCAGCCGCTGATCTGGCGTTGCACATAACCCTCGCCCTTGCCCAGATGCGTCAAGCCGGCAGCCTGATAATCTACCTGATGCAAGGCGATCATCTTGTCGATCACGTTGAGGCAGAGCTGGCGCGTATCGGCCTCGCTCAGCACCAGGCCTTCCGGCAATTTGTCGCGCAGGATGATGCCGCGCAGCCGCTCCATTACATAAAAATCGCTATCCATCACGGCGCGATCCTGGCAAGTCGCGAACACGCTTGGCACATAGGGATAGACCGGTTTCAGTTCCGCCATGATGTTGGCTTCGCGCAGCATGTCATGGGCCGATTTGGCTTTAGCGCCGAACGGTGGCCGCCGCAGGATCAATTCACGATTCGGGTAAGTCAGCAAATAGGTCAGGTTCGAGGCGCCACCCGGAAACTGGCTCACCGTTGGTAAACCCTCAAGACTGCCATCGACGCCTTTCAGAAAAGCGGCAATCTTTGCCACATCCAGCTCTTCACCGCTGCGCACTGCGCCGGCTTGGTCGATCAGCGTCATGCTGCTACTCCTTGCACAGAAGCCTTGGCCGCTTGCGCTTTCAACTCCAGCTTGGCGATCAAGGCGCGGTGCACTTCATCCGGCCCGTCCGCCAGGCGCAACACCCGGGCGTAAGCAAACAAGGCTGTCAGCGGCAAGTCGTCGCAAACGCCGGCGCCGCCGTGGATCTGGATCGCCTGATCGATCACCAGTTGCGCCACGTTCGGCGCCACCACCTTGATTTGCGAGATTTCACTCATCGCCGCCTTGGGGCCGACGGTATCCATCATCCACGCCGCTTTCAAGGTCAGCAGGCGCGATTGCTCGATCGCCATGCGGGCATTGGCGATGATGTCGGCATTGCCGCCGAGATCGGCCAGCGGCTTGCCGAAAGCAGTGCGCGTCAAAGCCCGTTTGCATAGCATTTCCAACGCTACTTCAGCCGCACCCAAGGCCCGCATGCAGTGATGGATACGACCCGGTCCGAGACGGCCCTGAGCGATTTCAAAACCGCGCCCCGGCCCGGCGATGACATTTGCCAGCTGCACCCGCACATTGGTGAAACTGACTTCGCCGTGGCCGTAAGGTTCATCCAGAGCGCCGAACACCGGCAGCATGCGCTCGATCTTCACGCCCGCAGTCGCCATCGGCACGATCACCATCGAATGGCGCGCATGCTTGGGGCCGTCGGCATAGGTCAAACCCATGAAGATCACGAACTTGCAATTGGGATGGCCGATGCCGGTGCTCCACCATTTACGGCCATTGAGCAGCACCTCATCGCCCTCGACCAGCGCGGTAGCACGCATATTGGTGGCGTCGCTGGAGGCGACCTCCGGCTCGGTCATGCAAAACGCCGAGCGGTATTCACCCGCCAGCAAAGGCTTGAGCCATTGCTCCTGCTGCGCCGGCGAACCGTATTTGGCCAGCACTTCCATATTGCCGGTATCGGGCGCATTGCAGTTGAAGACTTCCGGCGCGATAAACGAGCGGCCCATGATTTCCGCCAGCGGCGCGTAATCGGTATTGCTGAGCCCTGCGCCGAATTCTTCATCCGGCAAGAACAGATTCCACAAACCCGCTTCCTTGGCCTTGGCTTTCAAGACCTGCATCACCGGCGGCACATTCCACGGCAGCGGGCCGCGCTTAAGCTGGCTGAAATACTCGGCTTCAGCCGGCAACACATGCTCGGCCATGAAGGCATTGAGCCGGGCTATATATTCGCGAGCCCGGGGAGAGTAGGCAAAATCCATGGTGTTCCTCGACTGTTTATCAGTCTGAGAAGTGTGCCGCAAGGGCTATAATTCATCAAATGAATGATTTACATAGATAACAATTAATCTCATGCATATCAGCCGCATCGACCTCAACCTGTTCGTGGTGCTCGACACGATCTACGCCGAAGGCAACATCACCCGCGCGGCGAAGGCGCTCAGCCTGACCCAGCCGGCCGTCAGCCACGCCCTGGCGCGCCTGCGCGAGCTGCTGGGCGATCCCCTGTTCATCCGCCAAGGCAGCAACATGCTGCCGACGCCGATGACGCGTTCGCTGATCGGCCCGGTGCGGCAAGCGCTGCAAACGCTGGAAATCAGCGTCAAGCACGGCAACCAGTTCGATCCGGCCAGCAGCCGCCGCAGTTTCAACCTCGGCCTGCCCGGCGTGCTGGAAGCGCGGCTGCTGCCGCCGCTGATGCAGCTGCTGCAAACCCAGGCGCCGATGGTGGAAATCAATTCGGTGCGGGTCGAGCGGCGCCAACTGGAATCGGAACTGGCGGCCGGCACGCTGGACATCGCCGTCGATGTCTTGCTGCAACGGCCTGGGGAAATCCGCAGCACACCCTTATCGCGCGATGCGCTGGTGGTGGTGGCGCGCCAGGATCATCCGGCGCTGCAGAACGGCCTCGATCTGGAAACCTATCTGGCGCAAAGCCACATCCTGGTATCCTCGCGCCGCACCGGCCCCGGCGTTGAAGATGTAGAACTGGCCCGCATCGGCCGCCAGCGCCATGTCGGCCTACGCTGCCAGCACTATTACGCCGCCTGCCAGGTAGTCAGCGCCTCTGATCTGCTGACCACCATGCCTGAACATTACGCCCACATCGCCAACATCAACCTGCCGAATCGGATCTATCCGCTACCGCTGCCGACGCCGCCGTTGGATGTGTATTTGTATTGGCATGAGAATGCTGAGATGGATCCGGCTAATCGGTGGTTGCGGGGGGTGTTGGGGCAGGTGTTTCCTGAACAGGGGCGATTGGCGGCGGGTGAGTAGGGTTCTAATCGCGTAATAAATGATGAAGAAGCGGCTCGGAGGTTCGGCGTTCTGCTTTGGAAGCTCGATGGCCTGCTTCGATAGGTTCGATGTCCTGCTTCGGAGGCTCGATGGCCTGCTTCGGAGGTTCGACCGCCTGCTTCGAAGGCTCAATGTCCTGCTTCGATAAGCTCGACCGTCTGCTTCTGGAGTTCGATGTCCTGCTTCAGAAGTTCGACGTCCCGCCTCTGAGGCTCGACATCCTACTTTGGAGGCTCGACGCCGACACTCTGGGCATTAATTACTTGCTTCTGAAATCAAGCTTTTTGTTTCTTTGTTGGATGAGCCGCATGCCATTTGTTGACGCAGAATTCGACATATTCACCGATGCGGTTCTGCTCTTCTTCCGGGACAGCAAGGAAGGCTTCTATGCTGACGCGAAATGGCCATTGCCTGGGAGGCATAGTCATCGTCTTTGCATCGCCTATTCCGGTGGCGAGCCAAAACATATCAACCCCCAGGAATATTGCAGCAAGCGCTGAATTTTCTGCGGTCAGCGCTTTCGTCTTACCGGCGATCACTTGCCCAATTGCCTGCACACTTACGCCGATGCCGTCCGCGAGATCTTGTCTTTCCTTTTGGGCTAATCGCAAAGCCTCTGCGAGTCGCGCTCCATAATTATTTGCCATCGTTAAAGATCGCTTACAGGTCACTAAAGCGTGGTTGCAATGCCATCAGATTATTTTTTTGCGTGATCCATGCTCATCATGGCGACATGCAGCATTTTTGTGAGTGCTTCAATTAATTGCGGCGAACTCTTGCCCAATTCTTCGGCTTGAATGATTTCCTCAATTAATTGTCTTGCCTTTGGACTTAAATGTTTGGTGCGCTCATCTAGTCCTGACGCATTTTCATCTATCTCCATGAAGTGAAGCGGATGTTTGCCGACGGCGTGTGCGAATCGTACAAGCGTGTCTTTGGCAATACTGCCCGTAGCTTTCCAACCAACCACGGCTTGCGGGCTGACACCTACCTCGGTTGCAATCATCGTGGACGACTTGCCGCTCTCCTTGATAGCTTCGGCAATTTTTTGGGCTAATACCCTGTTGGCATTTTTGGCTCTATCAATCATTGCTTTAGTGTCTATGCAGATGTTGATGTAGATCAATACTTTATAAATATAAAGAATTGCTTTATATTGAAGATGCCATTACGACAATCACAAGGACCGCGCGATGAACCAACTTTCAAATTACTTCCCTCTCAAAAACAAAGTCGCCCTCGTCACCGGCGCAGCGCGAGGCATGGCGCTGCACATCGCCTGCGCGCTATCCGCCGCCGGGGCGCGTATGGCGATTCTGGATATACGCGAGGGTGAGGGCCGCACCATTGCCGGCCTGCTCGACAACCGGCAGAGCAAGGCAAAATTCTGGAAATTGAATGTCAGCGACGGCGATGCAGTGCGCAAAGTGATGGCAGCCGTCGAAGCGCATTTCGGCCGCATCGATATCCTGATTAACAGCGCCGGCATCGATGCCGACAATCCGTCGGCTCAGGGGCTATCGATCAAACAATGGGAAAAAGCGATGCAGGCCAATGTCCACGGCAGCATTCTGTGTAGTAAACACGTGATACCCGCAATGGAGCGGGCCGGTGGCGGCTCCATCGTCAATGTGCTGTCGCTGTGCGGGATGGATGGTGAGCGGCAAGAAGCTGCCGATCATGTCGCGAAGGCGGCGCTACGGATGGCGAACATGAATGCGATCCGCTATGCCGCGCATAACATCCGTGTCAATTCGATTTATCCCGGTGTGGTGCGGCCACCAGCGCTGGCGGCGGCCATGCGCCAGAAAGGCGACCTGACTCAAGCGCTGACCGATACCGCCGAATTGCGGATGCTGACGAACCGGGGTTCGGCTACGGATGTGGCAGCTGGGATCTTGTATCTGGTGTCGGATGCGAGCCGCTTTGTCAGCGGCGGCGAGTTGGTGATTGATGCGGGATACGGTGGGCGGTAACGCGTCGGGAGTGATGCAAGCTGATGATCATTTCGGCTCAGCCGTATAACGTTGAACCGATTCACATCTGGTTCGGCAGGTGATGCTGAATTTTCAGAGTCCTGCCGACCTATTGCTTTGGTGTTGATGATTCGATTGAGAACTTATAGACGTTATCCGGCTCTGTGAACCGCAATCTAACAGTGCGGCCGGCAGGCTGGAAATTTCCCTTGTCTATTACATACTCTTGAAATGCGACACCTGACGGTCGATCTGCTCCTGCGTCATATGTGTACGACGCCTTGTCGAAAGCTACCCGCTTCTGGTTATCAAAACGAATTCCCAAACAAGAAGCAAAGAGGCTAGGCAGCTTGTACAACTTCGGCTTACTAAGATTGCTCATGTCAATTAGGTACACTGACTGATGACGACCCGCTGTACCGCTAGCCGATGCGGCAATGCCCTCTGCGCACGCGTAGGAGGCGTATTTATACGCTCGTGGGTCCAAGCCCAAGTCCTCGTCCGTTGCGGTTTCATTCGCGAAAATTGTTGCGTGATTAAGACGGAATCTATGGCCTTCCCAATAGAGAGACTGATTTTTCATCCCCGTGAACTTGGTGGAGGACTTTTCCTTGAATAGTGTTCTTTCCAAGCCGCTGTAATACGCTGAATAGCCATCAAAAACGGTTGCAGATGATGCAGCGCCACTAACTAAAGCCAGCGTAAGCAACAACGTTCCTTTAATCATTTGTAAGCCGTCGATCATGTGGCGACAGCGGCGTTGCGGATGGCGAACATGAATGCGAGCCGCTTTGTCGGCGGCAGTGAGTTGGCGATCGGTGCCGGGTACGGCGAACGGTGATGCATTGGGAATGACGCAAGCCATTTGATTCCTGAAAGCAAGCAGATTAGTTCGAAATGACCGGTAGCTAATTTAGCCGAAAAACCTAGAATGGAAAATAGCTTTGCGGGAGCTAAGCAAAACCTTTGACAAGGAAGTTCTTAAATAAAATCTCTAAGGAGGCAATCATGCGAATGCTATTGAATGTCAAATTTCCTAACGCAGAATTTAACGCCGCTGTCAGGGACGGCTCTGCCGGCAAGAAAATGGGGCAGATTCTGGAAGAGTTAAAACCGGAAGCGACTTACTTCACGGAACAACATGGCCAGCGAACTGCCCTCTTGATCGTTGATCTCGACGACCCATCGAAAATCCCCATGCTCGCGGAACCATGGTTTCTGACCTTCAATGCCAATGTGGAATTAAGAATCGTCATGACGCCGGAAGACTTGAAAAAAGCCGGGCTTGAAGAGTTGGGCAGAAAGTGGGCTTTTTAGGGCGTCTGTAACAACGGCTGCGCAGGGCAATCTCGAAGTAGCGTACAGCGCGGCCAGTTGCTCCTGCGCTTCTGCCGTAAATATGACGATGAGCCGGCTTACGCTTATGCAATGGCCTTCTTATGTTCAGCTACAAGCCCTGCCCGCACCTGATCAACACTGACAGCCCGCGCCGGGTCAGCCTTCAGCGCATCGTAGGCCGGCCCCACAGTCTGCTGCAGCCAACTGTCCACGGCCCGGTCGCGGGCCATCAGAGCTCGCAAACCATCCTGGATTATCTCGCTTTCGGTGGCGTAGTCGCCAGCCGCGACTTTGCTTTTAACAATCTCTGCCATCTCGTTCGGCAGGGTGATGCTGAATTGCTGGGTAGTCCGCATCATGGGCCTCTATTGAGCGAATAGGATCAAATCCTATCACCCTATGGGATTTGATCTGAACTGTCCCACACGTGAAGAAGTGAAATCGGCGCGTAGCGGGCGGTCGATTATTCAACGCCGACGGCCTGTATCAGACTGAAACCCGCCACTCAATATTCATTCATGACTGGCAGCACGCGACCCTGAGCCGTCATTGATGCTTCCCGATACCGGACCTTCGCCAGCTAACTACGTCAGGAGAACCTATACGTTTACTGCCGGACCTCAATACTATTAACTGACGGCGCGTGGGGTCTATCCGATGGCGCGCTATGTTCTATCCAAACTACACCGGTTTATTGAATATGTTGCGTAGTATTGCCATGAACTTTTTATCGTGAAGGCAGAATCGCATTTTGGTTCGAGACTCTCAATACAGAATCCATGAAAGCCAGCACCGTCGGTGTTTCTTCCTTACGACGGCAGAACATCGCAAGTTCAGCCTGTTCCGAGGTACGCTCAACAGGGCGGTAGACGAGTCCGCCAAAGACGATTTGGCTGAGTGAGGATGGCACCAGTGCCAGTCCGGCGCCTGCGGCCGCCATGGTCATGATGCTCGTGTTGTTTGTTAAACGGTAGGACACCTTCGGCTCAGTTCCGATAAGCCGCCGTAACACCGCCAGTTGTTCATCGTCGGATGCAGACTCGGAATACAGAATAAACGGTTCTCCAGATAGGGATTCAAACTTGATCTTCTTTTGGTTCGCCAGAGAGTGGTCCGATGACATTGCGAGCATCCAGGGCGAGCGGCGGATCACGGTCACGCTAAGATCATTCGAAAATGAGCGCGAAAACGGCGCTCCGAGTCCGACGTCTAGTGTGCCCTGTAATATCTCCTCGGCCTGCACGCGAGGCGATAATTCACGTAAGACAATCTCAACGTCGCTGCGCGTCTGGCGAAAAACACGGATGACCTCAGACAGGATGCCGACGAAGGCTGCGTTGCTCGCAAATCCAATTGCAACGCTACCGGTCTCGCCGCGGCCGGCACGTTCCACGATCCGTTGCGCACGATCAATCTGAGAAAGCGCACGCCTTGCTTCAGGAAGAAATTGCTTGCCGACTTCCGTTAGTTCCGTACGTCGGCTGGTACGCTTGAACAGCTGCGCGCCGACCATTTTTTCCAGCAACTGAATCTGCATGCTCAATGCTGGCTGGACAATATGCAATCTCTCGGCGGCTTTGCCGAAATGCAACTCTTCCGCAACGGCAACGAAATACCGCAAATGGCGTAGCTCCATTTTTTATCCTTTGATTGATCAGTTTTAATGATTAATACATCAAATCAATCTATTTGTCACATGATTGACGGAGGATTAAGGTGAACCTGTCGCACATGGTTGCCTGATTTCAAAACGGGCAACTCAGTTAGCGCGGCCTTAATCAATTTCAGGAGAGTAAAGATGAATTCCCCAGCACGCATCGATGTACACCAACACGTCATTCCCCCCTTTTGGGCAGAAGGCTTACTTGAACGCGGCGGCGATCCGTCTGGCTGGAAAAGCCCGGACTGGACACCGGAATCTGCCATTGCGATGATGGATGACCTAGGCATCGCCACTGGCGTGCTTTCGTTGACAGCACCCGGCGTAGAAGCGTGGCAGGCTCAAGCTCGTCCCGGTATGGCACGCGATATCAACGACTATCTGGCCACGCTTGTTTCGGACAACCCACAACGGTTCGGGGGATTCGCCGTGCTTCCGTTACCGGATGTCGACGCAGCATTGGCAGAAATCGCCTATAGTCTGGACGTTCTGAAGGCGGACGGCGTCGGTGTGTTGTCGAACTATGGTGATGTCTATCTTGGAGATCCGCGTTTTCAGCCGGTATGGGAAGAGTTGGATCGCCGTGAGGCGGTCGTTTTCGTCCATCCCGCCAAGCCTGCGATTGCTATGCTGCCGGGCATGCCCGGCCCCTTGATGGATTATCCGTACGATACAACACGCGCCGCAGTACAGATGGTCATGACTGGGTATATGGCGAAGTTCCGGAAGATGAAAGTCATCCTGTCTCATGCAGGCGGCTTCTTGCCTTTCATCTCGCACCGCGTCGGGGAGTTAGTGCATGGCGCGCTTGATCCAAGTCGCTCGGTTGAATGTTTACTGGACGACCTGCAACAATTTTATTTCGACACGGCGCTGTCCAGCGGACCTGCCGCCTTGCCAAGCCTGTTGGCGTTTGCCAAGCCGGGTCATGTGTTGTTTGGTAGTGATTATCCTTATGCGCCGCAGTCTGTCGGTGCGTCGTTCACCGATAAACTTGACCGCTACGATGCCTATAAGCCTGGGCAATTGGCTGCGATCAACAACGCCAGCGCAAAATTGCTTTTCCCTCGTCTTGCTTAGACGTCGATGGTAAGAACCAAGACGCCAACATTCACCAAATGTTGGCGTTTTTTACTGATGTTGGCGCATGTTTGAATGTCTGCATTTGCCGCCGATAGCGGGCTATTGCATCCCCCCCCCCCCCCAAAAAACA
>NZ_DATMRK010000052.1:0-74829 GCF_035566375.1 Collimonas sp. | reverse complement strand
ATTGGCTTACGCCGACAGCAAGGCCAGTTTTGATCGGCTCGGCGGGCAATCGAAGGGGCGCAATACCGGTGTCTCCTTGTATGGCCGGCATGGGTTTGGTCAGCCTGGCGATGGTGGCTGGTATGTCTCGGGCCGGGCCGGTCTGGCCAGCATCGACAGCACCGTCACGCGTACGGCGCTGATCGGCGCTACGGAGCAGAACCTGGGGACCAGTCATACCGATAGCCTGTGGTCAGCCTATGCCGAGGGCGGTTACGTGTTGCCTTTATCCGGCGACACGCGCTTGACGCCTTACGCGGGTGTGACGTACGACCGTCTCAAGCGCGGCGGTTTTACCGAAAGCGGCGGCGTGTTTGGACTGACGGCGGACAGCCAGACGTACAAACAGACAGCGGCTCTGCTGGGCTTGCGTGGCGACAGCAGTTTCCAGTGGGCCGGCGGCTTGAGCGTGGTGCAGGCGTATGCCGCCTGGCAGCATGCGTTCAGCGATGGCAGCCTGGATTTCGGGGCGGCTTATGTGGGTGCGCCGGCGGCGCGATTTACGGTGCAGGGGATAGGCTTGTCGCGCAGTTCCGGTTGGGCCGGGCTGGGCTTGAGTACCGCGGTGGATAGGCGTTGGGGCTGGTATCTCAACTACGATGCGCAGTTGGGCAAGGGTGGCTTGCGTAATAATGTGCTGGCGCTGGGGTTGCGCTTTGCACTTGATTGATTTGAACAACTGTTGTCATTGACGGGTATCTTGGAAAGCTGCCGGCAGCGCTTTTTACGTCAATGACAACAGTCTGATATCAAATCCGTTTTGCCATTACATTTCGCTGCCGGGCGGCATATCAGTGTGCGCAGGCGTTTGCGCTTCCATTTCCGTCCGCGGTTCCACGGCAGCGCCGGTTTTCATGACGCGTTTCTTGCCCATCAGACCCAGATCCGCTCCGGTAATGCCGTATTCATTCATCTTGGCTTTGATCTCGGTAATGACGTCAGCGATTTCGGCCTGACGCAGTTCTTCCGCCTGTTTTCTCAATTGCTCGATTTGTGCTTGCAGCTCTTTGTAGGTCGTCATTTCTATTGCTTTCATTCTGCGTTTGGGACGGGCAAGTATACCGTAACCACGCAACGGGATGAAACGCATCAGCGTTCCTCGTCCTGCCGCAGATCGGCTGTTCGCGCATTGATACATGTGCATTGATACAGGTTGTTGCAAACATTACCGATTGGTAGTGCTCCTTTGTATTGCGCAACCTATATTGAATACAGGAAGGCAGTTTGTGCCGCCGTCCTGGCGGCGGCACGGGAAGTAAAGGTGTCGCTATGAAAAGATTCTTTATGTTGTGGTGTGCGGCGGTTGCACTGATATTGTCGTCCGCTACGGGTACGGCGCTTGCCTTCAACGGCGGCGACCATCGCGGCGGCGGTTTTCAAGGCAGCGCCAGCGGCATGCACAACGGTATGCACAATGGCGGCGGACATGAGGCTCGCCACGGTTTTCACCGTGGGTTTCATGATTTTCGCGGGCGCGGCGTGATAGTCATAGGCGGTCCTTATTTCTGGACGCCGTACTACTATGACCCGGGGTTCTATTCATCCGGAACTATGTACGTGGCGCCAGGCAGCGATTACAGCTACTACTGTAACGATCCCGCCGGCTATTACCCTGAGGTATCAACTTGCCCCACTGGCTGGTTGCGGGTGGTTCCGGGCGACGCGCCATATTGATCCGGTCGCGCCACACACACAAACGCTATCCTTTGGGTAGCGTTTTTTTATAGACATGCCGTGATGGCGGGAGGTTATCAAATTTTCGCCGGGCGTCTTGCTGCCGACTAACATGGCGGGTACCATGAAGCAAAAAACCATTCGACTTTTTATCCCGGAGATATGCATGTCCATTCATATGATTGAAGCAGTTCGTTTTAATGTTGCGGGCGACAGAGTTGAGGAAGTGCGCTGGGGACGAGCGAAGTCCAAAGATGACGGTTCAATCGGATGGGAGCACAAGACTTCGG
The DNA here is from genome assembly GCF_035566375.1 of Collimonas sp. Taxonomy (GTDB): domain Bacteria; phylum Pseudomonadota; class Gammaproteobacteria; order Burkholderiales; family Burkholderiaceae_D; genus Collimonas. The sequence goes on along the minus strand of NZ_DATMRK010000052.1, from coordinate 72,826 downwards.
AGCAGGACGTCAGCCTGGTAGTGGACGCTCTGCATTTCGGTGATGAGGTCGCCACCGCATTTTCAGTCGAGGGAAAAATCGTGCGCGGGCCTAGCATTGCGCTGGTGATTTACGAGCACGGGATTGAAGGCATCGGGATTGCCGATCACGATGATTCCGGACGCACGCTGGCTGATTTGCCACGGTTTTAGTAAGGCCAGGTTTTAGTAAGGCTTAACCCAACCCCGCCCCAGGCCGAACACAGTTATTCTCAACCGGTTCGGCCAATTTCGGCCAATTTCAAAAACTGCTGGAGGATGCCGGGCCGCGGGCTGCATCGCTGTCGATCGGAACGCTGATAGCATCGCTGCGGTGAGCTTCCCGCCATTCCTGGCGATGCCTTTCGATCTCTGCCCATTGATCGACGCGTCGTTTTTCCCATTCATTGCGTTCACGCCAGACCGGTGCAACCGTCACTGCTGATGGCGGATGCAATAGCGGCGCCGGATTCAATTCCACGCCAGATAGCGCCGGCGGTGCAAAAAAGGGCGCCGTACCGCCAATCGATACGCCCACAGTGTTGTCGGCCAAGGCCTGGTTAGGCATTTCTGCAATAAGCCCGCCAAGCAGTAGTACAAGCAGCAGCTTTCCCATATTGCCCCCGATTCGTTGGTTCAAATCAAACGGTGCGATCACGCCTTCGGATTTCATTCTAGGAAACAAAGCGCGGCTAAGCTAATAGAGAATCTTCACGACTAGCCGTTTTTCAGGAATTTTTGGCCGCGTTCTGCACGAATTAGTTGCCGGTGGTAATGTTTGTGTCCGAATCGGCTGTAATCTGCTGTGCCCACTGAAATAAATTGGAGACGGACAAGGATTTTCTGTATGGAAAATTTCCGGGCTTCAATTTTCTAACGGAGACATTGAATGCAATCTCAGATCGAAAAAGCACGTATCTTTCAGCAACTTCACAAGCGCGAAGGGGCTTTTATCATCCCCAATCCGTGGGACATCGGCACGGCCAGATTGCTGGCCCTGCTTGGTTTTGAAGCATTGGCGAGTACCAGCGCGGGATTTGCCTTTTCACAGGGACAACTGGATGGCGGCATCGGGCGTGAACAGATGATGGCGCATCTGACCGAACTGGCTGGCGCCACCGAACTGCCACTCAGTGCAGATCTCGAGAATGGTTTTGGCGAGGCGCCCGCCATGGTAGCGGAGACCATTCAGTTGGCGGCAGCCACCGGCATCGTAGGCGGTTCTATCGAAGACGCCAGCGGCCGTCGCGACGATCCGATTTACGCTTTGGAGCTGGCGGTAGAGCGTGTGCGCGCCGCTGCCGAAGCGGTGCGCGGCCTGGATTTTCCTTTTACTCTGACTGCGCGCGCGGAAAATTATCTGCATGGCCGGCCCGATTTGAAAGATACCATCAAGCGGCTCCAGGCCTATCAGGAAGCCGGCGCCGACGTGCTCTATGCGCCAGGTTTGAAAAGCAAGGAAGAGATTGCCGCAGTGGTCAGCTCACTGGACAAGCCGGTGAATGTGGTCATGGGACTGCAAGGCGTGCAACTCAGCTTGCAAGAGCTGGCCGCAATCGGCGTCAAGCGGGTTAGTGTCGGTGGTTCTCTGGCGCGCGCCGCGCTCGGGGGATTCTTGCGCGCCGCTGAAGAGATGCGCGAGCATGGCACATTTACTTACGGTGAGGATGCCGTGAGTACGCGTCGAATCAGCGAGATGCTGCAAGCCGCGAACCAGCTTTAAGCAGCGGACGCCAGCAATAAGTTATATGCTGCTTAGTGTAAGATCCTTGCTTTTCCGCGCTGAAGAATTGCCGCTCACCATGAAAGTCTACAATTTAGCTTGTGAACAGAATCATCGCTTCGAGGGATGGTTTGCCTCGGAGGAGGATTTTCTTTCGCAATCAGCGCAGCAGCAGATTGTCTGCCCGATATGCGATAGCTGCAAGGTAGGCAAACTGCCGTCCGCCCCACATCTGAATTTATCCGCCGCCAAACCAGATTCTGCCGCCGCTCAAGCTGGCGATGCCCGCTTGAGTTCGCCGGCAGTGGCGCAATTTCAGCAGCGCTTGCAGGACATGGCGCGGCATGTCATGGAAAATACGGAAGATGTTGGTGAAGGGTTTGCCGAGGAAGCGCGTCGCATCCATTACAAGGAAATCCCGGAGCACGGGATTCGCGGCATTGCATCGCCGCAGCAATGCGAGGAACTGGCAGAGGAAGGCATCGAGGTTTTTCAATTGCCGCTGCCAATTCCGCGCAAGCAGTCGCTGCAATAGATAGGCTATAGGGTGGCTATAACGGTAGGCTATAACGCGGCTGTCAGACTATCGTCGCGCTGCCGGCCGGGTTTATTTAGTTAGCCGCGGTCTCGCAAAATCCGCGTGACGCCGCGGACCCGGCGTACATTGCGCATCAATCTGGCGAGATGCACCCGGTCTTCAACCTGGATGGTGAACACCAGCTGGGTCATCAACTGGTCTTTGTCGTCATCCATGTTGACGTAGATGATGTTGGCGTCGGAATCGCCGATTTCGGCGGCGACTCTGGCCAGGATGCCTTTGTCGTTATGCACCAGCACCTTGATGCGGCAATCGAAGCGGCGATTCAGATCTTCACCCCATAACACTTCAATCCAGCGATCCGGATCCTTGTTGCGCTGGCGCTTGGCGATATTGCAGTCTTCGGCGTGCACCACCAAGCCCTGATCACGCTTGAGCTGGCCGGTGATGTGATCGCCAGGAATCGGTTGGCAGCATGGCGACAATTGTACCGACACGCCTTCGCTGCCATAGATCACCACCGGGTCCATTTTGGCCGGAGCGACAACACCTTCCAAGTCGAGCAGCGGCGTCTGCAAGGGTTCGTTTTCGAGCAAGCCCATGATGTGGCGCGCCACCAAGGTTGCCATGCGTTTGCCGACGCCGATGTCAGCATAGATTTCATCCAAGGACTTGGCACTGGATTCATTCAGCAGGCGATCGACCACGATGGGCGCCAGCACCGGATTCAGGTTGAGCATCGCCAGCGCCTGCGATAGCAGCCGCTGGCCGAGTTCCACCGACTCGCTCAGATTAATCGTGCGCAGATGATGGCGGATGGCCGAACGCGCTTTGCCGGTGCGCACGAAACTGAGCCAGTTGGGACTGGGGCGCGAGCTGGGCGAGGTAATGATTTCAACGATGTCGCCATTGTGCAGCTCGGTGCGCAGCGGCGCCGGCTCGTGATTGATCTTGGCGGCAATGGTCTGGTCGCCGACATCGGTATGGATGGTGTAGGCGAAATCGAGGGCGGTGGCGCCGCGCGGCAAGGCGATGATTTTCGATTTCGGCGTGAACACGTAAACCGAGTCGGGAAACAGGTCGACCTTGACGTGTTCCAAAAACTCAGCCGAATCGCCGGTCTGTTTTTGAATGTCGAGCAGCGATTGCAGCCACGCATGCGTGCGTTGCTGTAAATCGCTCAGATTGCCTTCTTCATCCTTGTACAGCCAGTGCGCAGCAACGCCCGATTCGGCCACCCGATGCATGTCCTGGGTGCGAATCTGGAATTCTACCGGTGTGCCGTAAGGGCCAATCAGAGTCGTGTGCAGCGACTGGTAGCCATTCAGCTTGGGAATCGCGATGTAATCCTTGAACTTGCCCGGCATCGGCTTGTACAGCGCGTGCAGGGTGCCGAGCGCGAGGTAGCAATTGGCAAAGGTGTCGACCACGATGCGGAAACCATAGACATCCAGCACTTGGGAAAACGACAGGTGCTTGTTGTGCATCTTGCGGTAGATGCCGAACAGGCTTTTCTCGCGGCCGTCGATTTGCGCATTGATGCCGGTTGCCGCCAGCGTGGTGCTGACCGACTCCAGGATCTTGCTGACCACTTCGCGCCGATTGCCGCGCGCCGCCTTGACTGCTTTGGCCAAGGTGCGATGGCGCAGCGGGTACAGATGCGAAAACGCCAGTTCCTGCAGTTCGCGATAGATATTGTTGAGGCCCAGGCGATGCGCGATCGGGATGTAGACCTCCATGGTCTCGCGCGCAATGCGGCGTTTCTTTTCCGGGATCATCACACCCAGCGTACGCATATTGTGCAAACGATCGGCCAGCTTGACCAGGATCACGCGCACATCGCGCGCCATCGCCAGCAGCATCTTGCGGAAATTTTCAGCCTGGGCTTCGATCTGGCTCTGGAACTCGATCTTGTCCAGTTTCGATAAACCATCCACCAAAGTGGCCACCGGAGCGCCGAAGCGTTCGATCAATTCATCCTTCTTGACGTCCTGGTCTTCCATCACGTCATGCAGCAGGGCGGCCATGATCGCTTGCGCGTCAAGCTTCCAGTCGGCGCAGATTTCAGCGACGGCAATCGGGTGTGAAATATAGGGTTCGCCGGATTTGCGCATCTGACCCAGATGCATTTCATCCGAAAAGCGATATGCCTCCTTGACCTTCTTCAGCTCGGCTGGGGTCAGGTATTCGGCAAGCTTGGTGGTCAGGTGAGTGATCGAGGCGACGCCGGGTTGCAGGGCGGGCTGGTGATCTGACAAGGGAGGTGTATTTACAGGTTTTCTGGCTGAGCGGGGAGAGGCCGCCCGTTTTTTAGTGGTTGCGGCTGATGACAGGCTTGAATCTGGAGATGTCAGGTTCATACTGGGTCGATATCAGCCGCATGATGTAAATGATTAACCAGGTACCTTCTTCAGCATTTCAATGCCGATCTTGCCTGCAGCGATTTCACGCAGGGCAATCACGGTTGGTTTGTCTTTTGCATCAATCTTGGCAGTGTGTCCTTGCAATAACTGGCGCGCGCGATAAGTCGCGGACAGCGTCAATTGAAAACGATTAGGGATTTGTTTCAAACAATCTTCGATGGTGATACGGGCCATATATTCTCCAGAAAACGGTGCCAGCTAAGCATTGGCTTAATACTAATTTAAATACTAACTTAAATTGGCATGAATGCCCAGTTGGGCAAATAAAGACGCGTTGCGCACTGCCTGCTGCGAAAAGCGGCAGCGGGTCGCTTTGACAATCGCTGTTAATTCCGACAGAGCAGACGCAAACTCTTGATTAATAATAACATATTCAAACTCGGGGGCGTGGGCGATTTCGCCACCGGCAGCAAGAATCCGGCGCGTAATGACCTGCGGTTCGTCCTGGCCGCGCTTCTTCAAGCGCTCTTCCAAGGCAGCAATCGATGGCGGCAAAATGAAAATACCCACCGCGTGCGGGAATTGCTTCTTCACTTGCTGCGCGCCTTGCCAGTCGATTTCCAGCAAGACGTCGGTACCGGATTGCATTTGCTCGGCAATCGCCAGGCGCGAAGTTCCGTAATAATTGGTGTGTACTTCAGCCCATTCCAGGAATTCGCCCTGTTTGTGGCGCGCGCGGAAGTCTTCGACCGTGGTGAAATGATATTCACGGCCGTTTTGTTCACTCGGGCGCGGTGGCCGCGTGGTGTAGGAAATCGATAGCTTGATCGCCTGTTCTTGCGCCAGCAGGGCGTTGACCAGCGTCGATTTGCCGGCGCCGGAAGGTGCAACCACCATGAACAGGCTGCCCGACATGGGATGTTCGTCCGGCATGGCCGAACTGCTCAGCAGTTCATTCGGGGAAGTAGGTAAAAGTGGAGGTGTCATGACAGTTGAGTAAGGTACGAGCTATCGGGCCTGTAACATATCTGCATACAGGCCTGAATATATAAGACTGACATTGTATCAGCGCAGCAATAAGGCTGCAGCGCCGATTTGTATTTTCCTGCAGGGTGCGAAGGGTGGGTATATTGGCGCTGTGATAACGGTCGCCCGGGGCATGGTGTACATTTATGGGTTTTCAAAAAAAGCGCAGGCACTCGCCGGGCGCTTTGATGATGTGAAAACGACAAGGAATAACAGCATGGCGATCAAATTGCAGCAAAGCGAGCAGAAGGATCTGATCGGGTCGATTCAGCGCTATTTCAAAGAAAACATGGAAGAGCCGATCGGCGATCTGAAAGCCGGCATGCTGCTCGATTTTTGCCTGCGGGTGATCGGTCCCAGTATTTATAACCAGGCGGTGGCTGATGCGCAGGCCCATATGGAGGCGAAAGTCTCGGACCTGACGGTCGAGTGCTACGAAGAGACCGGGGATTACTGGAAGAAAAAATAAGCCTGGCATTAATAATGCCGGAATACAGCTGTAATACGGCTGTCGAGCAAATGCAAAGCTGACATCAGCATGGTAGCGGACGCTATAATGCAAGCAGCAGCTTCTCCATCCCGCTTCATAATTCAAATTTTGTAATTCAAATTCGTAACTCAAATTTCACAAAACATCATCCACGATATGCATTATGTTTCCACTCGCGGCCACGCAGCCGCCCAAAATTTTTCCGAAATTCTGTTAGGCGGCCTGGCTCCGGATGGTGGTTTGTACCTGCCTGAGGAATATCCGCAAGTGACCGGTGCCGAGCTGGATCAGTGGCGCAGCTTGTCGTATGCCGACCTGGCGTTTGAAGTACTGAAGAAATTTGCTACCGATGTGCCGCCGGCCGATTTGAAGGCATTGGCGCACAAAACCTACAGCGCCGCGGTCTACTGCAACGTACGGGCCGGCGAGGACGCCAGCCGGATTACGCCTTTGCGCGTACTGGAAGAAAAAGACGGCAACAAATTGTTGCTGCAAGCATTGTCAAACGGTCCGACGCTCGCCTTCAAGGATATGGCGATGCAACTGCTAGGCAACCTGTTTGAATACACGCTGGCCAAGAACGACGCCAAGCTGAACATTTTCGGCGCCACTTCCGGCGATACCGGCAGCGCGGCGGAATATGCGATGCGCGGCAAAAAAGGCATACGGGTTTTCATGCTGTCGCCGCACAAGAAGATGAGCGCCTTCCAGACCGCGCAAATGTTCAGCCTGCAGGATCCGAACATTTTCAATATCGCCGTCGAGGGCGTGTTCGACGATTGCCAGGATATGGTCAAGGCGGTATCCAACGATCACGCGTTCAAGGCTAGCCAGAAAATCGGCACCGTTAACTCGATCAACTGGGCGCGGGTGGTGGCGCAGGTGGTGTATTACTTCCGTGGATATCTGAGCGCAACTACCAGCAACGATCAAAAAGTATCGTTTACCGTTCCTTCCGGCAATTTCGGCAATATCTGCGCCGGCCATATCGCCCGCATGATGGGCTTGCCGATAGATAAGCTGGTGGCGGCCACCAACGAGAACGACGTGCTCGACGAATTTTTCCGCACCGGTATCTACCGGGTACGCAAATCGGCCGAAACCTATCACACCAGCAGCCCTAGCATGGACATCAGCAAGGCCTCCAATTTCGAGCGCTTCATCCACGATTTGCTGGACGGCGACAGCGAACGCGTGCGCAGCTTGTTCCATAAGGTGGAAACGACAGGTGGATTCAACCTGGCCGGTGGCCCTGGCAGCGATGGCGACGAGTTCGGCAAGATCGGTGCTTTCGGTTTTCAGTCCGGCAAATCGACCCATCAGGACCGGCTGGATACCATCCGCGATATCCAGCAGCACTATGGCGTCACGATCGACACCCACACCGCCGACGGCGTCAAAGTGGCGCGCGAATACGTCACGCCGGGCGTACCGATGATCGTGCTGGAAACCGCCTTGCCGGCCAAGTTCAACGAAACCATCCGCGAAGCGCTGGGACGCGATGCGGAGCGGCCGGCCGGCTTTGAAAACATAGAAGCGCTGCCGCAGCGTTTCGAAGTGATGGCGGCCGACGTAGCGCAGGTCAAGACCTTCATTGCCAGCCATACCGGCTTGTAAGCCTGGCGCGATCAGATGATGCAAAAACCTCCGATGTTATCTCGCATGTTATCCGTTACTGAAGCCCTGGATGTGTTGCTGGCGGCGCCGCGGCCGCTGGTCGATAGCGGCGCCATCGAACTGATTCCGACGCTGGCCGCCAATGGCCGGATACTGGCAAGCGCCCAAACCTCTCAACTCAACGTGCCGCCGGCGGACAATACGCAAATGGACGGTTACGCGGTACGTGCCGCAGATTGCGACAGCGGTGTTGCCCGCTTACCGGTGTCGCAAAGAATTCCCGCCGGGCATGTCGGTGCGCCGTTGCAAGCCGGCAGCGCCGCCCGGATTTTTACCGGCGCCATGATTCCAGAGGGCGCTGACGCCGTGGTGATGCAGGAAATGTGCGAGGCCGACGGCGATGCGGTTGTGATTAAGCACGCGCCACAATCCGGCGAGTGGGTGCGCCGCGCCGGCGAAGATATCCGCAGCGGCAGCGTGATCCTGCCTGCCGGCACGCGTCTGCGGCCGCAGCATCTCGGCCTGGCGGCCTCGGTCGGTCTGGCAACACTGCCGGTGCTGCGTAAATTGCGGGTGGCGATGTTTTTCACCGGCGATGAACTGACCATGCCCGGCCAGCCATTGAAAGCGGGCGCCATTTACAACTCGAATCGATTCGTCTTGCGCGGTTTGCTGGAAAACCTGGGTTGCGAAATCAGCGATTACGGCATTGTGCCGGACAATCGCGAAGCGACCCGTGAGGCTCTGCGGCTTGCGGCCCAGGAGCATGATTTGATTCTCACCTCGGGTGGGGTGTCGGTCGGCGAGGAAGATCACGTCAGACCGGCGGTTGAAGCGGAAGGGCGCCTGAATATGTGGCAAATCGCCATGAAACCAGGCAAGCCGCTAGCCTTCGGCGAAGTCCGCCGCGCAAGCGGGGCCACGGCTTTCTTTATCGGCTTGCCCGGCAATCCGGTGTCCAGTTTTGTCACTTTCCTGATCTTTGTGCGACCCTTCATTTTGCACCAGCAAGGTGTAGCGGCAAGCGGACTGGCGCCGCAAACGGTTTCCATGCGCGCCGATTTCGACTGGCCCAAGGCAGACCGGCGCCAGGAATTCCTGCGCGCGAAAATCAACGCCGAGGGCGGCCTCGACCTGTTTCCGCAGCAAGGATCCGGCGTCCTGACATCAACCGTCTGGGGCGACGGCCTGGTCGATAATCCAGCCGGAAACACTATCGCCAAGGGCGACTCACTGCGCTTCTTGCCGTTTTCTGCTTTACTGCAGTAATGGTAAGCATGCTTGTAATTGATTGAAAAAGAGAATGTAATGAAAATCCAGCTGCGCTTTTTTGCCAGCATCCGCGAGGCGCTCAATTTATCTCAGGAAACGCTGGAGTTGCCGGATGCTATCGTCACCGTTGGCGAGTTGCGCAATTTTTTGCGCGCACGCGGTGCGGTCTGGGCCGAGGTACTGGCTGAGGGCCGCTCCTTGCGCATGGCGTTCAACCAGGAGCTGGCGAACGCCGATACGGCGCTGGCCGATGGCGGCGAAGTAGCATTTTTCCCGCCGGTCACTGGTGGCTGACTACCGGTGGCTAAGTGTAGTGTTGCACCTGTTGCGCCATCTTTGAGGCCGTGATCATGCCGATTCGTGTTCAGACTGAGGATTTCGATTTCGCCGCCGAACTTGCGCAACTGCGGCTGTCCAATCCAAAAATCGGCGCCGTAGTCAGCTTTCTCGGCACCGTACGCGATTTGAGCGACGGCAGTAGCGTCGCCCAGATGGAGCTGGAACATTACCCCGGCATGACCGAGAAGGCCCTGACGACCATCGTTAACCAAGCCAAAGAGCGCTGGGATATTTTCGATGCCTTGGTGATACATCGCATCGGTCCCTTGCTGCCGCTGGATCAGATTGTGCTGGTGGCCGTGAGCTCAGCGCATCGCGGCGACGCCTTTGCCGCCTGCGAATACATCATCGATTACCTGAAAACCGAAGCGCCGTTCTGGAAAAAAGAATATACAGAGCAAGGCGCGCGCTGGGTCGACGCCCGTAGCACCGACGATGAAGCGCTGGCCAAATGGGAGCAGGACCTGGATCCGCTGCCGCTGCCCATGCGCGAAAGTAAGAAGTGAGCTGGCTGGCGGTCGGCTTCGGCGCGGTTCTTGGCGCCTGGTTACGTTGGGGCGCGAGCATCTGGCTGGGCGCATATCAAAATCAACTGCCGCTGGGAACTTTGCTGGTCAATCTGGCGGGCGGCTATCTTGCCGGGCTGGCCGTCGGATTCTTCGAATCGCACCCCTTGCTCCCGATCGAATGGCGCTTGCTGGTGATTACCGGGTTTCTGGGCGGCTTGACTACTTTCTCTACCTTTTCCGCGGAATCGATGGTGCTGCTGCAGCACGGGCAGTATGGCTGGTTCCTGGGGCATACCCTATTACATCTCTTCGGTTCGATCATATTGTGCGTCGCCGGTTTTGCTACCATCCGTTTCCTTTCCATGTAACTTAATTAACAATTTATCTTTTGTGCGCTTGAAATAGGCAGGCCTGTCCCAATTTTCTAACCATTAGATATTTTGGAGGAACCATGCGTTTCGATAAGTTAACCACAAAGCTGCAAGAAGCGATTGCCGACGCCCAGAGCCAGGCGGTCGGTAATGATAATCAATATATTGACCCAGTACACGCCCTGATCGCGCTGTTGAATCAGGACGACGGCGCCGCCACCTCGCTGCTGCAACGGGCTGGCGTCAACGTCGCTGCGCTGGGCTCGGCCCTGAAAGCGGCTCTGGAACGCCTGCCCAAGGTCAGCGGCACCGGCGGTGAAGTACAGATAGGCCGCGAGTTGCTGGCCTTGCTCAATCTGGCGGACAAAGAAGCGCAAAAACGCGGCGATCAATTCATCGCCAGCGAGATGCTGTTGCTGGCGCTGCTCGACGACAAGTCAGACGCCGGCCGGCTGGCGCGCGAAAACGGCCTGACCCGCAAAGCGCTGGAAGCGGCGATTACGGCGGTGCGCGGCGGCGCCAATGTGGCTTCGCAGGATGGCGAAGGTCAGCGCGAAGCATTGAAAAAATACACGCTCGATCTGACTGAGCGGGCGCGCCTCGGCAAGCTCGATCCGGTGATCGGCCGCGATGATGAAATCCGCCGTGCGATCCAGGTATTGCAACGGCGCAGCAAGAACAATCCGGTGCTGATCGGCGAACCCGGCGTCGGCAAGACGGCGATCGTCGAAGGTCTGGCGCAGCGGATTGTCAACGGCGAAGTGCCTGACAGCTTGAAATCGAAACGCGTCTTGTCGCTCGACATGGCATCCCTGCTGGCCGGCGCGAAATTCCGCGGCGAATTCGAAGAACGCTTGAAGGCGGTGCTGAAAGAAATCGCTCAGGACGAAGGGCAAACCATCGTTTTCATCGATGAATTGCACACCATGGTCGGCGCCGGCAAGGCGGAAGGGGCGATGGACGCCGGCAATATGCTGAAACCTGCGCTGGCGCGCGGCGAGCTGCATTGCGTCGGCGCTACTACACTGGATGAATATCGCAAGTACATCGAGAAGGATGCGGCGCTGGAACGGCGTTTCCAAAAGATCCTGGTCGATGAACCTAGCGTCGAAGCGACGATCGCCATCCTCCGTGGTTTGCAGGAAAAATACGAAGTCCATCACGGCGTGGAAATTACCGACCCGGCGATTGTCGCGGCGGCGGAATTGTCGCATCGCTATATTACCGACCGCTTCTTGCCAGACAAAGCAATCGACCTGATCGACGAAGCAGCAGCTAAGATCAAGATTGAAATCGACTCTAAACCAGAGGTGATGGATAAACTCGACCGGCGTCTGATCCAACTGAAAATCGAGCGTGAAGCGGTGCGCCGCGAGAAGGACGAAGCGTCACAAAAACGCTTTTCCCTGATCGAGGAAGAAATCGAAAAACTGTCACGCGAGTATGCCGATCTGGAAGAGATCTGGAAATCGGAGAAGGCCAGCGCCCAAGGCAGCAAGCATCTGAAGGAAGAGATCGAAAAACTGCGCCTGCAAATTGACGAAGCAACGCGCAAGAGCGACTGGCAAAAGGTTTCAGAACTGAAGTACGGCAAACTGAACGAGCTGGAAAAAGCGCTGGAAACCCAATCCAAACAGGATGCGCTGAGCGCCGCTCAGCCGGCTACGGACAGTAAGCCGAAGCTGGTCCGGACCCAGGTCGGTGCCGACGAAATCGCCGAGATCGTCTCGCGTGCTACCGGCATCCCGGTAGCCAAGATGTTGCAGGGCGAGCGCGACAAACTGATCAAGATGGAAGACGAGCTGCATAAGCGCGTAGTGGGTCAGAACGAGGCGATTGTTGCGGTCTCGGATGCGATTCGCCGCTCGCGTGCCGGGCTGAGCGATCCTGACCGGCCGTATGGTTCGTTCATGTTTCTTGGTCCTACAGGTGTCGGCAAGACCGAGCTATGCAAGGCTCTGGCCGGCTTCTTGTTCGACAGCGCCGATTCCCTGATCCGCATCGACATGAGCGAGTTCATGGAGAAACACTCGGTAGCACGCCTGATTGGTGCGCCGCCGGGTTATGTCGGCTACGAGGAGGGCGGTTATCTGACCGAGCTGGTGCGCCGCAAGCCGTACAGCGTGATCTTGCTGGATGAAATCGAGAAGGCCCATCCGGATGTGTTCAACGTGCTGTTGCAGGTATTGGACGACGGTCGCATGACCGATGGCCAGGGCCGCACCGTGGATTTCAAGAATACGGTGATCGTGATGACCTCGAATCTCGGCTCGCATCGGATTCAGGCGATGGAAGGCAGCGATCCCGCAGAGATAAAGGAGGAGGTGATGGCTGAAGTCAGAAGTCATTTCCGGCCGGAGTTCATCAATCGTATCGATGAAATCGTGGTGTTCCATGCGTTGGACGAAAAGAATATCGGCGCCATTGCCAAGATCCAGCTGAAAATCCTCGAACAGCGTTTGGCGAAAATGGATATGGGGCTGGAAATTTCAGAAGCCGGCCTGCAAAAGATCGCCGAGGCGGGTTTCGACCCGGTCTACGGCGCCCGGCCATTGAAGCGTGCGATCCAGCAGCAGATCGAAAATCCCTTGTCTAAACTGATCCTTGAAGGCAAGTTTGGGCCGAAGGACACTATTCACATAAATGTTAACAATGGTGAGATAGTGTTCAAAGCGGCGACTTAAGCCCGGATTTTACATACGCAAACAGGTAGAATCGCGACAGGCTTGAACGTGTTGCTTTATAGATTAAAGGTCACATGGCTATGCCGTGTGGCCTTTTTTTAGATCTATGCTGTTTAATTTGCGTTCTTTGTTTGTTAAAAGTTGAATGTTATTAATTTTGCATTTAACTGTAGATTAAGGCAGGAGCAGGTATTTTTCCCGGCATGGCAAAGATGCGGAAATAGTTTCCCAAAGCCGGACATCGGCAGTTCTTGTGTTATTTCGAGGCAATTTTGAAGCGAACGTCACTGCAACGCATCTTCATTTTGCCGTTTGCAGCGCTACTGTTGTGCCTGGCCGTTTCAGTCGGCTGGCTGCTTTATCAAACCGGTCAGGACGCCACCGATGCGTTATCGCAAAAGGTCCTGGCGGATGTGATGGGAGGCATCAACAGTGCAATCAACAGGCAATTATTCGACGCCGGTGCGGCGTTGCGAGTAGTCGCGCCTGATCAAATTGCCGACAGCGCCGATAAAACCCCGACGCCGATCCCGTTCCCTGCCAGCATCGGCCGCCTGGAAGAGCGCATGTGGATTTCCAGCGGGCTGTTTCCAGCGGTCGGCAGCCTGATCTGCTTTGCCGGTGCAGACGGCCATTTTGTCAGCATCCGCAGAACCGCCGCCAATGAATTCCGGGTTACGCTGAGAGGCGCGGGTGACGGCGCCAGCCATTTGTATCGCAGCCGCGGCCCCGCTAGCGAAATGATTTTCCTGGAAACCGAAGACTATGAGCCGCGCGAGCAGAGCTGGTATTTGAATGCCGTCAATCGGAGAAAAGACAGCTGGTCGCCGCTGTTCATCGATAGCGTCAGCTATGAGCCGGTGCTGATGTTAGCGCGACCGGTGTATGGCGCCGACCAGGAAATGCGTGGCGTGGTAGCCAGGGAATTGTCGTTGAAACCGCTGCGTGAATATTTGCAGGCGCTGTCCATGGACAGAAACGGCGTCGCCTTTGTGGCCGAGCGCGGCGGCGATCTGGTCGCATCTTCGAACGGCGAAAGTGCATTTGCCGCGGCTAAAGACGCGCAGAACCAACACCTCCGAAATAATCTGAGAGATGCCGCATCCCCTCTTATGCGGCAGAGCTGGCAACTGGTGCAAACCTATTTGCAGCAGCACCGAGAGGTGGCACTGATTGCCGATCCGATAGCCGCCTCGGCCGCCAGCCCGCCTAAGCCTGGCAAACTGGTCATCGGCGCCTTTCCCAGCGCGTACGGGCAGATCGAAGTGGCAGCGCAGATCCACCGCGATGCTGCCGGACTGGAGTGGGTGGCTGTGGTTGCGCTGCCACGTTCCGATTTCTGGGGCGCGGTCAATTCCAGCGTCTATAAGAGCTTGTACCTCGGTTTATTGGTGATCCTGCTAGCCTTGTTGTTCGGCTACGCGATATTGCGCTGGGTGCTGCGCGATATTCGCAAACTGACGCTGGCGGTGCGCAGCATAGGCAGCGGCCGGCCGTTCGCCAAACTGAATATCGACCGCAAGGATGAGATCGGCGAACTGGCGCAGAGCTTTCAAGAGATGGAGCGCCATCTGCGCACCGACCGTCTCACCAGCCTGCTGAATCGCGATTCCCTGATTGCGCAAATCGAATTTCGCCGGCGCACCGATGTTGAACCGCATCTGTTCCGCTTTGCGGTGCTGTTCGTCGATCTGGACAAGTTTAAGCAGGTCAACGATCACTACGGCCATGACGAAGGCGACCGGGTTCTGATTGAAGTCGGCTTGCGTCTGCAAAACGCCTTGCGCAAGGAAGATGAGGTAGCGCGTTTCGGCGGCGACGAATTTATCGTTTACCTGCCTGGCGTCGCCGACGAAGAGTCGGCGCTGGCGATCGCGGAAAAGATCTACGCCGTCCTGAACAAGCCGATCCTGATGAGCAACGGCGAACATTGCCAGATTGGCGCTTCCATCGGCGGCGCCCTGTATCCAGCCGACGGCCCCGATCTGGAAACCTTGTTGAAGGTGGCCGACAAGCGGATGTATAGTGTCAAGAAATTCGGCGGCCTGACGTTTTCGTCAGACGACTGATCTTTTTTCTTACTGCCACGCGACGGAAACGGGATGCCCATGACGACTTTTTCTACCTGCGATTTATGCGACGCCAACGAAGACAAGCTGGGCACTGCCGCCCTGGCGGTATTGCCTCCGGTGTTTATCTCCCTGGGCCAGCGCCCGGCATTTTGCGGCCCGGCGCGTACCGTCAAGGTACATGAAGACAATGTGCTGGTGCGCAGCACGCTGGAAACTGCCGGTGACGGCCAGGTGCTGGTGATCGACGGCGGCGGCAGCTTGCGTTGCGCCCTGGTCGGCGGCAATCTCGGCGAGCTGGCGCAAAAGAATGGCTGGGCCGGCATCATCGTCAACGGCTGCGTACGCGATTCGGCAGAGCTGAACGCCTGCGATATCGGCGTGCGCGCGCTGGCGCTCCATCCGCAGCGCAGCGTGCGCAAGGGAGTAGGGGAGCGCGATGTCAGCGTTTCCATCGCCGGTGTCACGGTAGCGCCCGGCGCCTGGATATACGCGGATGCCGACGGCATATTGGTGGCCGGCCAAAAGCTGCTTTAAATAATTTACTGCAGCAATTTACTGCAATAAAACAGCAATAACGGCCATGCACAAAAGAGTGCATGGCCGTTATTTAGTGGCGATAAATTAGCTCGTTTTCCAGTTCGTTTTTCAGCTTTTTTTCAACTGATCCCGAATCGGCAGGTTGCGGATACGTTTGCCGGTAGCGGCGAAAATCGCGTTGCACAAGGCCGGCGCGATGGGCGGCGTGCCCGGTTCGCCGACGCCGCCGAGCGGCATGTCGTACTTATGCGGCACTATGTGCACCCGCAGGTCGCGCGGGGCGCTGAAAGCACGCAGCACTTCGTACTCATGGAAATTGCCTTGCTCGGCGCTGCCGTTCTTGAAGGTGATTTCGCCCGTCATCGCCAGGCTCAAGCCCATTATGCAGGCGCCTTCGACTTGCGAACGGATCCGGTCCGGCGTGATCTGCGGGCCGCAGTCGATCGCCATGTCGACCCGCGGAATGCTGATCTCGCCGTCGGCGCCAACCACCACTTCGATCACCGCCGCCACATACGACATGAAACTGTAGGCGACCGCCAGGCCCAGTCCATGCCCCTTGGGCAGCTTGCGGCCCCAGCCGGCTTCCTTGGTCGCCAGTTCCACCACTTGCCGCATGCGGCCGGTATCGAGCGGATACAAAACTGGCGATTCGCCATAGTTGGTGCTGTCCGACATTTCTTGCGGATTGATCTGGCGCGCCGGGCCGATCAGTTCCAGCAGGAATTCCCGGTGATCGCGCTTGGCTGCGGCCGCCAGTTCGGCCACAAACGATTGCACCGCAAACGCGTGCGGGATGTTGTAGACCGAACGGAACCAGCCGATCCGGGTGTGCGCTTCGACTTCCGGCGCTTCGATGCGAATATTGGGAATCACGAACGGGATATTGATCGCTCCCATGCCGAGTTCGCCCGGCTGTTCGCCCTTGGCGCCGGCGACAAAGGTCGAAGCGATGGTTGGCGCCGCGCTGCGGTGCAGCCAGGCCAACGGTTTGCCTTTGGCGTCGAGCGTGGCCTCCATGTGCTCCAGCGAGACGGTATGGAAGTAGTCGTGGCGCAGATCGTCTTCACGGGTCCAGGTTACTTTCACCGGCGTGCCGTCCATCGCTTGCGACAGCAGCGCTGCCTCGGCGGCGAAATCAGGCTTGGATTTGCGACCGAAACCGCCTCCCAGCAAGGTGACGTTAACCTTGACGTCGTCGGTCTTCCAGCCGAGGCGACCGGCAACGGTATCGCGCGTGGCTTGCGGGTCCTGCACGCAAGCCCAGACTTCGCATTTTCCTTTGGCGGTGCGGGCGGTGGCGGCCGGCGGCTCCATGGTGGCGTGGGCCAGGTGCGGAATATAATATTCAGCTTCAATGCGGTTGCCGGCTTGACCTAATACGGCCATGGTGTCGCCGTTATTGCGCACCACTTTGGCCGGCTTGCGCGCGGCTTCTTGCAAGGTGGTCTTGAACGCAGTCGAATCGTAGCTGGCGTGCGGGCCGTTATCCCAAGTGATTTTCAATGCTTCACGGCCCTTGATTGCAGCCCAGGTATTGCGCGCAATCACGGCAATGCCGCCCAGCGGATTGAACTTGGCTGGAGGCGGACTGCCCTTGAGTTCTATTACCTTCACCACACCGGGGATTTTCAAGGCTTCAGCAGAATCGAAGCTGGCCACTTTGCCGCCATACACCGGTGGCCTTGCGATTACCGCATACAGCATGCCTTCCAGGCGGGTATCGATACCGTACTGGGTGTTGCCGGTGACGATATTACGGAAATCGACGCTGTTGAAAGTATCCTTGCCGATGTAGCGGAATTGCGAGGGGTCCTTCAGTTGCACTTGCGCCGCCGGCGGCAGCGGCAGCTTGGCGGCGTCGACCGCCAGTTCGCCGTAGCCCAGCTTGCGGCCGCTCTTGGCGTGCAGTACTTCATGGTTTTTGGTGGTGATTTCTGCTGCCGGCACATTCCAGCGTGTGGCGGCGGCGGCAATCAGCATCAGGCGGGCGGTGGCGCCGACCTGGCGCATGGGAATAAAGAAATGGCGCATGCTGCGCGAGCCGTCGGTATTCTGGTTGCCATAGCGGCTCTCGTCGGCGTTGGCTTGCACGATACGGACCCGGCCCCAGTCAGCATCGAGCTCATCGGCCACCACCAGCGGCAGGCTGGTGCGGATGCCTTGTCCCATTTCCGAGCGATGGGCAACGATGGTGACGATGCCGTCGGCGCCGATCGAAACAAAAATCAAGGGATCGTTGACGGTGCCGCCGGGCATGTTGGCGCCGCCGTATTTTTTTGCCGGGGCAGGATCGGCTGCCAGTACCAGTCCGTTCACGCCAACCGTCAGCGCCAGCCCGGCAAACGCGCCGACACCCTTGAGCCAGCTGCGGCGGCTGATGGACGTAACGGCGGCGGTAGCGGTGTTAGCGCTATCTTTGTCGAAATCAAAGGCGGCGCTCATTTTGCGGCTCCCTTAGTGACTCCCTTATTGACTCCTTTTGCGGCAACTTGCTTGATCGCCGCCCGGATCCGGGTATAGGTGCCACAGCGGCAGATATTGCCGCTCATGGCGTCATCGATTTCCTTGTCGGTCGGCTTGGCGGTGGTTTTCAGCAAGGCGGTGGCCGACATGATCTGACCGGCCTGGCAGTAGCCGCATTGCGGCACGCCCAGCGCAATCCATGCCTCTTGCACGGCGTGGCCGATGTTGTCTTCGGCGATCGCTTCGATGGTGGTGACTTTCTTGCCGGCGGCGGCGCTGATCGGGGTAATGCAGGAGCGGATCGGTGCGCCGTCCAGATGCACGGTGCAGGCGCCGCACAAAGCCATGCCGCAGCCGAATTTGGTGCCGGTCAGGCCGACATGATCGCGCAGGGTCCACAGCAGCGGGGTGTCTTCGGGTAAGTCGATCTCATGTTGTTTGCCGTTGATGTTCAGGCTCGTCATGGTGGGTTCTACCTTTCCAGCTTGGGGTTGATAAGCTATTGATGGGCAAATATAAATCCGGAGCAGTATAGCCGGATTGGCAACTTTCTGACGGGATACGTCGCGCTTTGGCATTGTAGACCGAACTTAAATTGTTTGATGACCAGCAACTGTTTCGAGGATAATCGGCAGATTGTAATTTTGGTGATGGAGTTCCGATGTCTGTTCCTATGCCCACAACTGGTTCATTAGCCGGCTCAATAAGCGGTCGCATTTCCGACAATGTTTCCCTGCCCGAGCTGACGCTGCGCGGCATCATTCTAGGTGCTTTGATAACGGTAGTATTCACAGCTTCCAACGTGTATCTGGGTTTGAAAGTCGGTCTGACTTTTTCTTCTGCGATTCCGGCCGCCGTGATTTCCATGGCGGTGCTGCGCATGTTCAAGAGCGCTAATATCCTTGAAAACAATATGGTGCAAACCCAGGCTTCCGCTGCCGGCACCTTGTCTTCGATTATCTTTATCCTGCCTGGACTGGTGATGATCGGCTACTGGCAGGGTTTCCCCTACTGGCAGACCCTGGCGATCTGCGCCGCCGGCGGCATGCTGGGCGTGATGTTCACGATTCCGTTACGGCACGCGATGGTGGTGCAAAGCGACCTGCCGTATCCGGAAGGCGTGGCGGCGGCCGAAATCCTGCGCGTCGGTAGCGCCGAAGTCGAACTCGACGCTGCCACCGGCAAGGCCGGAGCCAAGGCCGAAACCGGCATCGTCGACATCATGGCCGGCGGCTTCACCGCCGCCGCTGTGACCTTGTTCTCATCCGGCTTCCGGGTGCTGGGAGAAGGCATCAACCTGTGGTTCGCTGCGGGTCCCGCAGTAGTGCGTTTGTCCGCTGGATTTTCGCTGGCCCTGCTGGGCGCCGGTTACCTGATCGGCATCGTGGCCGGCATGGCCATGCTGATCGGCTTGCTGATTGCCTGGGGCGTAGCCGTGCCGGTGCTGACTTCAATGCACAGCATCCCGGACGGCGTGACGCTGGCCAAATATGCCACCGGCTTATGGAGCAAGGACGTACGTTTCATCGGCGCCGGCACCATCGGCGTGGCTGCGGTGTGGACGCTGATCACGCTGTTTAAGCCGATGCTGGAGGGGATCAAGACTTCCTTCCAGGCTTTGCGCGGCGGTAACGGCCGCATCAATATTCCGCGTACCGAGCGCGATATGGCGCCGGGCTGGATCATCGGCATTACGCTGGTGCTGGTGGCGATCCTGGTGGCTACCTTTGCCAGCTTCCTGAGCGCCGCGCCTTTGTCTGCCGGCCTGGTGTGGGGATTGGTTGCCTATAGCGTCTTGTTCGCCGTCATCTTCGGTTTCCTGATCGCCGCCGCCTGCGGTTACATGGCAGGTTTGATCGGCTCCTCCGCCAGCCCGATTTCCGGCGTCGGCATCGTTGCCGTAGTCCTGATCTCCCTGCTGATTTTGCTGGTCGGCAGCGGCGACGGCTTGCTGGCTACCGAGAGCGGCAACAAGCTGGGGATTGCGCTGGCGATCTTTACCACCTCGGCGGTGATCGCCGTGGCCACCATTTCCAACGATAACTTGCAGGATCTGAAAACCGGCTGGCTGGTCGGCGCCACCCCTTGGCGCCAACAGGTAGCTTTGCTGATCGGCTGCGTGGTGGGCGCCGTGGTGATTCCGCCGGTGCTTGAGTTGCTGTACAACGCCTACGGTTTCGCCGGGGCGATGCCGCGTGCCGAGATGGATGTGACGCATGCCTTGTCGGCGCCGCAAGCGACTTTGATGACCGCGATTGCGACCGGGATTTTTACCCATCAGCTGAACTGGGACATGATATTGATCGGCCTTGGGCTGGGCGTGGTGCTGGTGGCGATCGATGAAGTGCTGCGTCACCGCGGCGGCGTGGCGCGCTTGCCGGTGCTGGCGGTAGGGATTGGCATTTACCTGCCGCCGACGGTGGCTTCGACCCTGGTGCTGGGCACCGTGCTGGCCTGGGTGATTGAACGCGTTCTGAAAAAGCGTGCGCAGAAGCAGGGCGTGCCCTACGAGCAATTCGCCGAAGCTTCGAACCGGCGCGGCGTGCTGCTGGCGTCCGGCCTGATCGTCGGCGAAAGCCTGGTGGGGGTGCTGATGGCAGCCATCATCGGTTTTACCGGCAACGATTCGCCGCTGGCGCTGGTGGGCGGGTCTTTTGAAAATACCGCGCAATGGCTGGGCCTGATTGTCTTCGCGGTGGTAGCCTGGGTTTTCTCGCGTCGTGTATTGACTGCACAGAAGGCATAAGCCGGCGGTGAAGGAGGCTATTGCAGATTGTGTGCGATAGCCTTTCAAGCTCGCTTACTTCACACTGGTAACCACGTAGGCCGTGCCCTGTGCCGTGTCCTGTTTAGTGAAATCGATGGACACCTTGTTGCCGACAGCGAGTTTATCGAAGAATTTTTTGTCCTTCACAACGAAGGTCATCGTCATGGCCGGCCAGTTCAGAGTGTTGACTGGTCCATGCGCCAGTGTCACGCTGCCCTTGTTCGTATCAAGCGCCTTCACCACGCCTGTGGCCGTGTGAACTGCCGCCTTCGCAGCGGAGCCGGAACTCATGTTATCCATCGGCATGGGCTTCATGTCCATACCCTTCATATCCATGTTTTTGGCGCCGCCAGACTGGGCGAGAGCTACTCCGGATACGGACAGTGCCAGAATCACGGGCAGGATTGCGATCGGTTTCATGTTTCTTTCCTTTTTAAAGTTGAGGGTGGTGATTTAGTAGTGATTTGAAGCAGATGGTACTCATCCGTTTCTATGCCGCCATCAGCAGCCTAGCGCTGACCGCACGGATCTGACGCCGACGCAACAGCAGGTAAACTGCAGGAACTACAAACATCGACAGCAATGGCGCCGTGATCATCCCGCCCACCATCGGTGCAGCGATGCGTTGCATGACTTCCGAGCCGGTGCCGCTACCCAGCATGATCGGCAGCAGCCCGGCGATGATGACGGCTACGGTCATCGCCTTGGGGCGTACCCGCAACACCGCCCCCTCGCGTATCGCATCGAGCAGATCGGCTTCACTGTTCTTGCCGCTGGCCAACCGTTGTTCCCAAGCTTGTTTTAAATACAGCAGCATGATCACACCGAACTCGGCCGAGACGCCGGCCAAGGCAATGAAGCCGACGCCGCCGGCAACCGACAGGTGATAATCAAGCAGCCACAGCAGCCAGATGCCGCCCGCCAGCGCAAACGGCAATGTCGCCATGATCAGGGCCGCTTCGTCGAAGCGCTTGAAGGTCAGGTAGAGCAGGATGAAAATAATCAGCAAGGTGGCCGGCACCACGATTTTGAGCTTGGCGGTGGCGCGCTCCAGATACTCGAACTGGCCCGACCAGGCGATCGAATAACCCGCCGGCAAATTGACTTCCCTGGCCACGGCTTGCTGCATATCGTGCACGGTCGAACTCAGGTCACGCTCGCGGATATCGACATAGACCCAGCCTGACAGCCGCGCATTTTCGCTTTTCAGCATTGGCGGGCCATCGTTGATGCGAATCGCGGCGACATCGCCCAGTTGGATTTGAGCGCCACGCTCCGTCAATACCGGCAACTGCCGCAGTTTCTCGACCGAATCGCGCAGCTCGCGCGGATAACGCACGTTGATCGGAAAGCGCTGCAATCCCTCGACGGTTTGGCCGATGTTGTCGCCACCGATCGCCGCCGACAGGACACTTTGCACGTCCGAAATATTCAAGCCATAACGCGCGGCCGCATCGCGGTCGATGTTGACATCGATATAGCGGCCGCCGTTCAAACGTTCTGCCAGCGCCGACGAGACGCCGGGAACCTTCTTGACGACGCTTTCGATAGCGCCGGTAATGCGGTCGATTTCCTGCAGGCTGACGCCCGCGACCTTCACCCCAACCGGGCTTTTGATGCCGGTGGCCAGCATATCGATCCGATTGCGAATCGGCGGTACCCAGATATTCGACAGCCCGGGCACCTTGACCACCCGGTCCAGTTCCTGCACCAGCTTGTCAGGCGTCATGCCGGCGCGCCATTGATCGTGCGGCTTGAACTGGATCACGGTTTCAAACATTTCCAGCGGTGCTGGATCAGTGGCGCTTTCGGCACGGCCGGCCTTGCCGAACACGCTTTGCACCTCCGGCACGGTTTTAATCAGCCGATCGGTCTGCTGCAACAATTGCGCTACCTTGCCGGCCGACAAACCAGGCAATGCCGACGGCATGTACAGCAAGTCGCCCTCATCCAGCGGCGGCATGAACTCGCCACCGAGCCGGGTCATCGGCCAGATCGTCAGAAGCGCGGCCAATGCCGCCGCCAGCAGGGTCATCTTGGGAAAACGCAGCACGATATCGAGCAAGGGACGGTACAGCGCAATCAGGAGGCGATTCAACGGATTCCTTTGCTCATCCGGAATCCGGCCCCGGATCAGATAGCCCATCAACACCGGAATCAGCGTCACGGCCAGGCCGGCGGCGGCCGCCATCGCATAAGTCTTGGTGAATGCCAGTGGAGAAAACAAGCGGCCTTCCTGCGCTTCCAGCGTGAATACCGGAATGAACGAGAGCACGATGATCAGGAGCGAGAAGAACAACGCCGGGCCGACCTCCGCGGCGGCGTCGCCGATGATCCGCCAGTGATCATCTCCTTTGAGTTTTTCACCAGGATGAGCGTGGTTCCAGGCTTCAATATGCTTGTGGGCGTTCTCGATCATCACCACGGCAGCGTCGACCATGGCGCCGACCGCAATCGCAATCCCGCCCAGCGACATGATATTGGCGTTGACGCCCTGGTAATACATGACGATAAAGGCGATCAGAACGCCGATCGGCAGCGTAATGATGGCAACCAGCGCCGAACGCAGGTGAAACAGGAAGATGGCGCAGACCACGGCGACGACGATGAACTCCTCGATCAGCTTTTCCTGCAGGTTGCTTACCGCGCGTTTGATCAGGCTTGAGCGGTCATAGGTTGGGACGATCTCGACGCCAGGCGGCAGGCTGGCCTTCAACTGTTCCAACTTGGCCTTCACGGCGGCGATGGTTTGCAAGGCGTT
The DNA here is from genome assembly GCF_035566375.1 of Collimonas sp. Classification (GTDB taxonomy): domain Bacteria; phylum Pseudomonadota; class Gammaproteobacteria; order Burkholderiales; family Burkholderiaceae_D; genus Collimonas. The sequence continues at coordinate 49,274 of NZ_DATMRK010000052.1, read as the reverse complement.
TTTACCGGAGCGCATGATGATTGCGCCGCCGGCGACTTCGCCTTCACCATTCAATTCGGCAATCCCGCGCCGCATCTCCGGCCCCACTTGAATCCGGGCGACGTCGCCCAGCCGCACCGATACGCCGGCGTCGGTCGTCATCAAGGGAATCTTGCGGAAGTCGTCCAGCGATTTCAGATAACCGGAAGCGCGCACCATGTATTCGGCCTCGCCCAGTTCCAGCACCGAGCCGCCGGTTTCCTGGTTGGCTTTCTGCACTGCGTCGATGATCTTGCCTTGCGCGATGTTATAGGCACGCATCTTGTCCGGATCGAGCACGATCTGGTATTGACGCACCATGCCGCCGATACTGGCAACCTCCGAGACATTGGATACCGCTTTCAACTCGTACTTGAGAAACCAGTCCTGCAAGGCCCGTAACTGCGACAGATCCATCTTGCCGCTGCGATCGACCAAAGCATATTCGTAGACCCAGCCGACACCGGTGGCATCCGGCCCCAGCGCGGTTTTGGCTTGCGGCGGCAGGCGCGACTGTACCTGGTTCAGGTATTCCAGCACGCGTGAGCGAGCCCAGTAGGGATCGGTGCCATCTTCAAACAAGATGTAGACGAAGGAATCGCCAAAGAATGAATAGCCACGCACCGTCTTTGCGCCCGGTACCGATAACATGGTGGTGGTTAGCGGATAGGTGACCTGGTTCTCAACGATCTGCGGCGCCTGGCCCGGATAGCTGGTGCGGATGATGACTTGCACATCCGACAGATCGGGGATCGCATCCAGTGGCGTACGCGCCAGCGACCAGATGCCCCAGGCGCTGATCATCAGTGTCGCCAGCAGCACCAGAAAGCGGTTGACGATGGACCAGCGGATCAGCTTGGCGATCATTGCTTGGCTCCTGTTGGCTTTGCAGGCGTCTTCAGCGCCTCTGCCATCGCTTCATCTGGCTTATCTGCGGCAGGGGTGGCGGCCATCCGTGTCTCTGTGCCCGTCAGACTGGCTTCGGAATCGATCAGGAACTGGCCGGAGACAACCACCTTTTGTCCTGCACCCAATCCTTTGCGAATTTCGGTTTGGCCGTTGCTTTCATTACCAATTTCAACCTCGGTCGGAATAAATTTGCCGTTCCCTTGCGCCACCATGACAACGCTACGGGTTCCGGTTTGAATCACCGCTTCGGTTGGCACCAGCAAGATATCTTTGTGCGCGACAGATGAAAAACTGATCGTCGCAAACATGCCAGGCACCAGTTGGCCGGAAGGGTTGGCCAGTTCAATGCGCGCCTTGAGCGTGCGGGTTGCAGGATTCACATCCGGCAGAATCGCGCTGACCTTGCCTTTGAACACGGTTCCTTGCAACGCCGGCGTACGCGCTTCGACCGCATTTCCGGGGCGTACCTGTGCCGCCAGGCTCTCCGGCACGTCGGCATTGACCCAGATCATAGCCAGGCCGTTGATTTTGAACATCGGGGCGCCAGCCATCACGGTCATGCCTTCTCGCACGGCGAGTTCCGAGACCACGCCGCCGATCGGCGCAAAAATAGTCAGGCGCGCTTGTACCTTGCCGCTAGCTTCCACCAGGCGTATCTGGTCGTCAGTCATGCCGACCAGGCGCATGCGTTGACGTGCGCCGCCAAGCAGCTCGTCGACGCCGTTTCCTTGCATGCGCCTGACCGCCAGGTATTCTTCCTGTGCAGCGACCCACTCGGGCACATACATTTCAGCCAATGCTTGCCCTTTGCGCACCGGATCAAGCGGGGCGCGCAGATACAGCCGTTCGACGAAACCATTGCTGCGGGCCTGCACCACCGCAACATCGCGTTCGTTGTAAGCGACGCTACCCACGGCAACTACTGCCGATGTCAAATTACCCCTGGTGACTTCGGCGGTACGAATGCCAAGATTTTGCTGCACGCGCGGGCTGATATTGACTTTGCCGTCGTCGCTGGCGTCATCGGCGTAGACCGGCACCAATTCCATATCCATGAACGGCGACTTGCCCGGCTTGTCAAATTTTTGGTCCGGCACCATCGGGTCGTGCCAATACAACACTTTCTTGCCGGAGTCGCCGGTTTTCGACACGCCAACTGGCGAAGACGCCGTCGCGCTCGACATAGGGGCGGCCATGTTCTTGCCGTGGCTCATGCCCATTCGATACAGGCCATAACCGGCCGCTCCGAGGAGAGCGGCAATAATAGCGGCGAGAATTATTTTGTTGTTCTTCATTGGGTCTCCTGATTCATCGCCATAGGCGTCATTGCATCGTTGGCGGGGAAGAGGAAATTGAGTTGAGCCCACAGGCGGTCGGTTTCTGCCGCCAGTTGCAACGCCTGGATCCTGATCTCGATAACATTGCGGCGTGCTGCCAGCACATCGGCCAGAGTCGCTTTGCCGCCACGATAGGCGGTGATTGCCGCCAGCGTGCGTTGATTGGCCAGCGGGATCAGTTGGTTTTCATAACGGGCATAGCGCTCACGATCGTTTTGCCATTCGTCGATCATGCTGCGGGTCTCGGCAACATGCGCGCGCAGCATGTCCTCGCGCTCGGCCTTGGCTTGTTCCACCAGCGCCAGTTTGGAAGAGAGTTCGCGATCCTGGCGATTCTGCCGATCCCACTGCAAAGGAATCGAAAGACCGACTGACACCATGTTGGAAAAAGCCGCACTGCGTTGCTGGAATGCCACCTCAACGGTCCAGTCGGATTTTTCGTTGGCTTTTGCCAGCTTGGCTTCCGTCCGGGCTACATCGACTTGCTTGGTCAAGACGGCAATTTCTGGATGGTGGGCAATCGCACTATCGAGCGTGGCCGGATCCAGTCGGATGGTGTCGGTCGCAGGCTTGTCGGCCAAAGAGAGGTCCGAGACATTGCCGATCCAGCGCGCCAGCATGGTATTGGCGTTATGCACGCGACGCCGTATTTCACTGGCACGGTCATCGAACGTCGCCAGTGCGCTCCGGGCGGCGAAGACGTCCGCTTGATTACCTCGGCCAGCGCGATAGGCGCCTGCGGCCGATTGAATTTCGAGTTTAGCTTGTTCACCTTGCTCGGCGACGACCGCTGCCATGGCGTCCGCGTAATAGCGGTCGAGCCAAGCCAGGGCTGTATCACGCTCAATGGCGGCGGTTGCCACGGTCTTCTCGGCAATGGTCTTTTGCGCTTCCAACTCGAAGCGGTCAGAGCGCAGACGGCGTTTGTCGGAACGCGTAATTTCCTGCATCACGCCGACCCGGCGCATGGTCATGAAGTCATTATTGAGACTGCCACGGTCGCGTCCGGTGACCGGCAGGTTGTCGATGCCGACTTTCAATACCGGATCGGGCAACTGACCGGCGGCGACCGCCATGTCGCGCGAAGCCGCGATAGAAAAATCCTGTGCAGCGAGTTGACGCGAGCGTTCTACGGCGCGCCGCTGGGCTTCGGCCAGCGTCAACGGCGCGTCGACCGCGTAGACGTTGGCAGCGAACACCAACGACCCCGCCAGCGCAGTGAGGCAGATTCTGAAGCTGATTCTGAGGCCGATTCTTACGGAAACCCGAAGAGCCGCATTGCGCACCGGATGGCGCGCGGGAAATGAGGATGACATGAAATCTCCAGATAGCGAGTGACAACATCGGACGTGCGGATGGCACGGCGATGGCGGACTAGGCGATCCTGGAGGTTAAATCCGGAAACAGCAGTTGCGTATGGCTAGCGGCGGCGCGGTAGATCGCGTCAGAAGAAGAGAATTGGGTTGGGCCTCGACGGCATTGTCGGCGATCTCAATGTCGCGGAATACCAGTGTCAGCGTGGCAGCCATAAACGGCTGCACATGCGGGATGGATGGTTTGTCCAGAGACTGGTTGCCGGCTTGGTCATTCGCGTGACAGAGGCTGGGTTGTGCCTTGTCCGTGCCGGCGCACCCGGCCATCGCCTGATCGCCATCCATGGCCATCGACGCCGCCTCATTGAGCTGCCCGATATTAAAACCAGGGCAAGCGTATCCCGCCACAGCAAGCTGCATGAACAGCATGCTGACCAGCACGATGAGTGCGGCAATCAAGCGGGATGGACGGGAGAGTTTCATTGTTTTCTAAATTTTGCTTAAATTATGGTAAGCAACAACGATATTTATTGTCAAGCAATGCCTATTGTCAGCGTTCCCCCTGTGGGAAGGTCAAGAGATATTTGGAAGCGTCCGCAAATCTGGGGAAATCCCTCCATTGAGCCGGACCGTGATCTAGTCACATTTTCGGCGGCCAGTTATGTGTTTCACTTTGACAGTGCTTGCACCACGCATAGAGCGCGTCATACATCACCATGCCGTGCTTGAGCATGGCATGGTCATCGCTGAAATTTTGCGATAGCCCGAGAGACAAGGCGTACAGCCCGGCTGATTGCGGTGTCAAGTCCAGGCGCGAGGTATCGGCGCCACGCACGATCAGCGCGAGCTGCTGCAAAGCCGGATCATCGAGGCGGTATTTCTTGAGGAAGGCGTCGAAGCTGCACAACTCGCCGTCGTGAGTCAGCTCAACACCCGGTATGTCATAAGGAATCGCGCCGGTTTGATCGGCAACGCGCAGCACGTCGCCGGGTGGAACGTAGAGAAATTCGGCTTGCTCATCGATAAAGCGGAGCACCAGCCAAGGGCAGGCGATGCGGTCGATCTTTGGGCGTTCGCGGGTAATCCATTGCATGATGTCGCTCCTTTAGGCTTGTCGCCAAATTCATTGTCGCTAAATCGTTCGATGGTGCATCAAGGGGTAAATCACTATCCCGATCAGCGCCGCGCCAATCACGATAATGGGTTCAGGCAGCTTCTTGAATTTCCACAGCAGCGCTGCAGTCACAAGCGCCAGCAGAGCAGTCGGGATGTCAGTGATGGACCTCTGCGCTATCACCACCACTGAGCCGGCGATAGCACCGATGGCTGCCGCAGTGATGCCGTCCACGAATGCGATCAGCGCCGGCAGTTTTCCGTACTTCTTGAAATAGGGGGCGGCGATCACGGTCGCCAGATAGCAGGGAACAAACGTGCCAATGGCGGCCAGGATGGCGCCGGGCAAGCCGCTGATCAGGTAGCCAATGAAACCGGTAGTGATGACCACCGGTCCGGGAGTAATCATGGCGACGGCCACGGCATCGACGAATTGCTTTTCGGTGAGCCAGTGATGTTCCGTCACAACACCGCCGTAAAGGAAGGGAACGATAGCCAGGCCCGAGCCGAACACGAAGGCGCCGGCCTTGGTGAAGAACAGCGCGATCTGGATCAGCGTATTGGCATCGGTTGCGGAGGCAAGAGCGATATTAGGTAATTGTGTGGGTAGCAGCACGGCCAGGCTCGATGCGCCGAACCTAGGTTTGCAGCGTATAACCCAGACCAGCACGCCCGCGCCGATGAACAGCAAGGCAATTTCGGATTGCGTGATGACGGTCACGGCTGCCAGCAATAAGAAGATGCCCCACAACAGCTTGTCGCGCCCCAGGTTCTTGCTGGCGAGTTTATGTGCGCTCATAGCCATGATACCGATCACGGAAGCGCCCACCCCGTAGAACACGGATTGCATCCAGGTCAGACCGCCAAAGGCGACATAAGCCCAGCCTAGGGCCACCACCATCAGGAACGACGGCAATACGAACGCAAGTCCCGCCACTGTGGCGCCGAGCAGCCGGAAGTGCACGAAACCCAGATAGATTCCGAGCTGCGCGGCCAGCGGACCCGGTGCGATCTGGGCCAGTGCCAGCCCCTCCTTATAGTCCGATTCGCTGATCCAGCCACGCCGTTCGACCAGGTCACGGTGCATGTAGCCAACCAGCGCGACCGGCCCGCCAAAGCCAAATGTACCCAAGCGCAAAAAGTACAAGATCAGTTGCCACAAGGTGTAAGTCGGTTTGCTCGCTTGGTCCATGATCACGATCCCTGTTGCGGTGAGGTTTCTTGTTGAAAGGCGGTCAGCAATCCATCGAATACGCTGCTGGCTGTCGCCAGAAGTTGATCATCATCGGTGATGGCCTTGCGCAGCCCGGCAAGAACGCTTTCAATTCCCACGGATTCAGGCGGTTGCACCCCGCCGACATCAAGGTAGTGCACTAATGCGCCAAGCCGCTGGAGCGCGGCCTGTTCCAGGCCGAAACTTGCCAGCATCACCTCAAAACTGACACGGCCGCCGACATGGCTGAAGGCGGCGCCGTCGAAGTCAAAACCGAGGGCGTCGGCCGGGCAGTCGGCGGCGCTGGCCAGCCATAGCAAGCGGGCTTGCGGGTCGATGAAGCGACGGATCAACCAGGCGCAGGCCAGCCGATCTACCCAAGGACGGCGCCGAGTGGCCCAGGTGCGCCCCTGATATTGATTCAGCGGCAGCAAGGAAATGGTGGCGTCGACCGGGTGCGGTTCATCTGGCGCCAGGACACGGGCCGCAGCCAGTTCCAGTTCTTGCAGCGTGGCATCGGTCTGGCGTTGAGCTTCAGCGGGAAAGAAATCGATCTCGGCAAGGCTGGCAAACGTCTTGCGCAGCTTGCGAATCTGCTTGAGCGAGTCCAGCACCGTATCGGCTGTGAGCGTTACCCTTAGCTTGGCGACATCTGCCAGCAATCCCGAGAAGTCCTCGCTACGATCGAACAGCCCCATGAAATGCGCGCCGTCGGGCTCCTCGACGCGCAGCACCAAGGCGCTGCCGCCCCCTGACAGCACGTCGGCGGCGACTGCTTCCAGTGTGTTGCGGCAAGCCTCGCGCTCCGGCAGCAGATAGACACCGTCACGCAGTACGGCGGCGCCGGATGCCTTGAGCGCGCGCCAGGCACGCATGCGCGCCGTGGCGTTTTCTGTGGGCAGACTGGTAATGAGCGATAAATAGGTGTTCATGTAGATGATTCTACTAATAAGTAGAATTACCTACAAGTTTACTTTTCTTGCGAAGAATGGGGGCGGTTAATCACAGCACTTCGACTGCAGCTGAATTGGTGGGCATCGCACCGAGCCGAAGGAACAAAATACACAGCAATCACCCGGATTCGGCCGCAACAGCGCCTTGCAGCTAGTGCACTCGTAAGAGAACAGGCAAGCCTCGGTGGGCATGGTCTCCAGCTTGGCAAAACCGCATTGCGGGCAAGTCAGGATGGATTCAAGGATGACGGCGTTCATCTCAGAGATGTCTATGAAAACCAGGGCGATTGTCTAGAATGATTATTTCAGGATGCTCAATCAAGACTGCTGCGGGCAGGGTTTAGGGTTTGGCAAGGCCATCGCACCGTGATGGCCCGGATATTCCGACACACACATAATGGAGACTGAAAATGACCATTCGCATAGGTGATGTAGCCCCTGATTTTACTGCCGATACCACGGAAGGCAAGATCCACTTTCACGAGTGGATCGGAGATCAATGGGCCATCCTGTTTTCCCATCCGAAAGATTTCACGCCCGTCTGTACCACCGAGCTGGGTTACATGGCTAGCTTGAAACCGGAGTTCGACAAACGCAACACCAAGGTCGTGGGGCTGAGCGTGGACCCGGTCAGCGACCACACGGCCTGGGCCAAGGATATTGAGGAGACGCAAGGCCACGCGGTCAACTATCCAATGATTGGCGACGCCGATCTGACGGTCGCGAAACTCTACGACATGATTCATCCCAACGCCAGCGGCGGGCAGCGCAGCGCGGCTGACAACGCCACCGTGCGCTCGGTATTCCTGATCGGGCCGGACAAGAAGGTCAAGGCAATGTTCGTCTATCCGATGAGTTCGGGCCGTAATTTCGATGAGGTGCTGCGTTTGCTCGATTCGATTCAGCTGAACGCCAAGCACACCGTGGCCACGCCGGTGAACTGGAAACCAGGCGAGGATGTCATCATCCCCACCTCGGTTTCTGACGAAGACGCTAAAAAGAAGTATCCGCAGGGCTTCAGGACCTTGAAACCGTATTTACGGGTAGTGGCGCAACCGAAGTAAAGGCTCCGGCTAAGGCTAATGGCCATGCCGGTGATGTATGTCCGGGTAATGCGCGTGGCTATGGCTGATAGGCAGATGGCGGTGGGGGTGGTTGTGCGGTTCGCGGCCATCCCACTCAAAGTCGTGCTGATGTTGGTGATGCGGATCGTGCGGAGCATGCCGATGGCTGTGCGCATGTTCGGTTTCCTCATGCGTATGCTGGTGCTGGTGGCTTTCTGTCAAATGCAGCCAGATGCCAAGCGCCATCAAGCCGGTGGCCAGCCAGAACAGGCCGCCCACCGTGTCATGCAAGACCAGCAGCGAGATCGCGGCGCCGATGAATGGCGCTACTGAAAAGTAGGCGCCGGTCCTGGCGCTACCCAGATGGCGCAGCGCCAGCACGAACAGCACCAGACTGACGCCGTAGCCGCAGAAGCCGATAAGCGCAGCCGCGCCGATACTGGTGAACCCAGGCACAGACGCTCCCAGCAGCAAGGCCAGCGCTAGGTTGACCAGGCCGGCGACCATGCCTTTGATGGCGGTGATCTGGACTGCATCGCTGGCGGAAATTCGCCGCGTCAGATTGTTATCGATGGCCCAGCACAGGCAGGCCGCCAGAATCGCCAAAGGTCCCCAGGGAACGCCGAATTCCGGCACTTGCTGCCATGACAGCAGCACGCCGGCAAGCACGATAAGCAACATGCCGAGCGCGATCCGGCGATCGAAATTTTCCTTAAAAACAAACCATGCCAGGCCCGCCGTCAGGACGCCTTCCATATTCAACAGCAAGGAGGCGCTGGAAGCCGGAGTAAGCGACAGCCCGAGCATCAGCAAGACCGGGCCGCCGACGCCACCGCATAAAATCGCCGCTGCCAGCCACGGCAAATCCGCTTTGTTCAGCGCGCCGTCGCTTGCTTGCGCGCGTGGAGATCCTTGCCGTATTCCTTGCTGTATTCTGTGCCGGAGCGCGTACCACAGAGATAGGCCGAGGCCGCTGCCGAGATACAGCAGGCCGGCCAGCATGACCGGCGAGACTTGTCCCACAAGCAGCTTGGCAAAGGGCGTGCTGGCGCCGAACAGCGCCGCCGCAAGTAATGCAAATAAAACACCTTGATGCATAGGATTTTCTTAGTTAAGTGTCATTCGTGATGCAAGTCAATCCCGAACTGTGCGTTCAATCCGGTGCGCCCCTCCGGCGTGATGGATACCACGCGAGAATGTTTGCTTCTGGTGAGCCAGCCGATTTCGATCAAACGTTTTGCCAGCGTCGCCCCTAAGGCGCCGGCCAGGTGATCGCGCCGCTCGCTCCAGTCCAGGCAGGCATACGCAAACTGGCGCCGGTTCTTGGCCAATGCCTGGGTATCGATGCCGAAAGTCTGGAACCAGATTTCGCCTTGCGCCGAGACTGTGAATATGCCGTCATCGTTGTCGAGCCAGCCACGGGCAAGCAGGACCTCGGTCAGTTGAGTGCCGAGTTTACCGGCCAGATGATCGTAGCAGAAGCGGGCGGTGCAGATGGCGTCGTTACGGTTGCCGGGGGCAACCCGTTTGCGTTGCGGAGCAAACACCATCAATGATTCGATCAGGCGCGCTACTTCCGGCGAGGCAAGGCGGAAATACTTGTGGCGTCCCTGAGTGGTCAGGTCCAGCAATCTGTCGTCGAGCAATTGCTTAAGATGCGCGGTGGCGGTAGCCGGTTTGATGCCGCTGCCATAAGCCAGTTCCTTGGCGGTCAGCGCGCGGCCCTCCATGAGCAGGGCCAGCATCTGGATACGGGTCGGATCGCCGATGGTGCGGGCCAGTCGGCCGAGGTCGGGTTCGTCGTTCATAGTTTGATGGTAACCGTACTGTTGTCGTGTGACAAGCGGCCGCAACAAGCCCAGAATCAGGTCTTGATTACTCAGCCAACGGAGCCGTTGCGATGACATACCCCCTCCCGGCGCAAGCCAGCGCCACGTCTGTTGCGAAAGCGCCAAGCGCTGCAGTGGGCTGGACGATTGCAGCCAGCAGCTTTGCTTTTATCATCGTCCAGCTAGACATCACCATCGTCAACGTCGCCTTGCCGCAGATCGGCGCCGATCTGAACGCGCGTGTCTCGGCCTTGCAATGGGTGGTGGACGCCTACACCCTCGGTTTCGCGGTATTTCTGTTGTCGGCCGGGGCCCTGGGAGACAAATTCGGCTCCAAGCGCTTGTTCCTGGCCGGATTCCTGCTGTTTGCCTTGGCCTCGATCGCCTGCGGGCTGGCGCCAGATGCCGGTTTTCTGAACAGCGCAAGGGCGCTGCAGGGAATCGGCGCGGCGTTGCTGGTGCCCAGTTCGCTGGCGATCCTGAATCGTGCTTGCGCTCACGATAAGAAATTATTGGCTAAGGCGATCGGACTTTGGACCGCGGCAGGCGGCGTCTCGATTGCCGCCGGCCCTGTGCTGGGCGGCTTGCTGCTGGCGGCCGCAGGATGGCGCAGTATTTTTTTGGTGAATATTCCGATTTGCGCTTTGGGTTTCCTGCTGACCATGCGCGTGGTGCCTGCCATGGCCGCCAAGCAGCACACTCATTCCTTCGATTTCCGGGGACAGATACTGGCGATTTTTGCGCTGACGGGGTTGGTGGGCGCGGTGATTGAACTCCATCCGCTAGGCCTGTGGCATCCGTTGGTGCTGTCCGGATTCGGCCTGGCGCTGATCGCGGGGGCAGCATTCATCATGGTGGAAAAGAAAGTGCCGCATCCGATGCTGCCCTTAAATTTCTTTCACCAGATTAGTTTTACCGCTGCCGTCCTGTTCGGCGTGCTGGTGAATTTTTCTTACTACGGCGTGATTTTCGTGATCAGCTTTTATCTGCAAAAAGTGCAGGGCTACAGTTCGCTGCAAGCAGGGCTGGCGTTTTTACCGTTGACCGGGACTTTCATTTTTTCGAACCTGGTCAGCGGCTGGCTGATCGGGCACGCCGGCATCCGCTTGCCGATGGTGCTAGGCGGCCTCATCGGCGCCTTGGGCTATTGCTTGCTGGGAACTATCGGCATTGCGGCCCATGTCAGTTTCTGGCAGATGCTGCCGGGCTTCGTACTGATCCCGGCCGGCATGGGGCTGGCGGTGCCGGCCATGACAACGTCGATATTGTCCAGTGTGGAGAAGGCCAGGGCGGGCACCGCATCGGCAGTGCTGAATACCGCCAGGCAAGTTGGCGGCGCGGTCGGAGTGGCGGTATTTGGCGCTTTGGTCAGCGATAGCTTCGGCGGGAATGTGCTTAATGGCGTGACCAGCGGCGTGATCAGCGGCGTCAGAATCGCGATGTGGACGGCGACCGTATTGTTGGTGATTGCAGCGGGATTGGGTTATCTGGTGCGGCCTGTGGCTGGTACACAGTAGTTGTGCCATAGACATAAAAAAACGCCTGCTCAGACTTGTGAGCAGGCGTCTTCATTGGCGCATCGGCTACAAATTATTTTTTTTCTTCAGCCTTTTTTTCAACTTTGGCATGGTGTTTTACCGCTTTGCCGTGATGCTTTGCAGCCTCAGGTTTTGCAGTTTCAACCTGGCGGTCATTGCGGGCGTCCGGATGGCCGGCCAGCGGGTCGCCCATGTTTTGGGCTTGTGCGAATGGGGTCAAGGCGAGGAGGAGAGCGGCGATACCAAATAGCTTTTTCATATTGATTCCTTCCGTTGATTGGGTTTTACAATCCGCATCTGCAGCGGGTTGTCTTATAAACGCGGTGGGCGATATTCGGTTGACAATGACGGTATTGCCCATTCGTAACTTCGTGTAACATCGGCCGAATCTCTTTGAATCCCTTTGCTACGGAGTCTTGAATGAAAAAGCGCCAATTTCTGTCGACCGCCACCGCCTCGCTTGCGGGCGCCTTGGGAATCTCTGCCGTGCCGGCGTATGCGGCTGCCACCGCCGCAAGCCGGCCGCAAACTGCTGCGCCGGCGGTATTGACGGTTTTCGGCGCAATCGAGCGCAGCAACCGCGGACCGACCGATCCGGTGATCGACCAGATGATGCACAAGCAGAGCGTGCAGTTCGACAGCGCTTATACCTTCGATCTGGCCGCGCTCGCCAAGCTGCCCGCAGTGACTATCAATCCGACCCTGGAATACGACGCCAAGCCGCATCAGCTACGCGGTCCGCGCCTGGCCGACGTGCTGGATATGCTGGGGGCGAGCAAAGCGCCGCAGACACAGATCGTGTTTCATTCGGTCGACGGCTATATGCCGCAGCTGAGTTTCGCCCAGCTCAGGAAATATGGCTACATCCTGGCCACGCATATCGACGGCAAACCGTTGGCGATCGGCGGTCTGGGCCCGATCTTCGCGATCTATGATGCCGATCGTGTTGCCGAACAGGCGCAAAAGCCGTTGAACCAGCGTTTCGCTCTTTGCCCGTGGGGCTTGTATTGCATTGAGGTAGCCGTCAGTAAGTAGAGGAAGGAGCTAGATGGATAGGCGAGACGGAGGGGCGTTGCTTGGTCATTCGTCGCTGAACAATTCGCCTTGCAAAACGGCTGCCTCGCTCAAGGCTTCATCTTTTCTGCTTAATGCGCTGGCGCGCACGCCCAGCAATCTCAAGCGCCGGTCCAATGTGACGCGGCGCAGGCATTCTCCCGCTGCTTGCCGGATCGCAGTTGCGTCGTCAGTAGCGTTGGGTAATGTCAGATCGCGGGTGACGATGCGGAAGTCAGAGAAGCGTAATTTAATTCCCACCGTGCGGGCGAGATAGCCTTTTCTTTGCAAGTCGCCGGCAAGCCGTACGCACAGATCGGTGAACATCGGCGTCAGCGTCTGGCGATCCAGCTTGGCGTGCAGGTCTCTCTCAAAAGTCGATTCCCGGCTGATCGATTTTGTTTCAGAGCTGGTGACGACGGGGCGCTCGTCCAGACCGTTGGCAGTGCGCATCAGCCACTCGCTATAGGTGCGTCCGAAATTTTCTTGCAGCACGGCTGGATCAGCCGCGGCCAATTCGCCGATGGTGTGCAGCCCGAGCGCCGTCAGCTTCTCGGCTGCCTTGGGGCCGATGCCGTTGACTTTGCGCGCCGCCAGCGGCCAGATTCGGGACTGGATATCGGCTTCGGTAATGATGGTGAGACCGTTCGGCTTTTCCAGTTCCGAGCTGATCTTGGCTAGCAGTTTGTTGGGTGCGATGCCGATCGAGCACGACAATCCGGTGGCCTGGCGCACGGCGTCTTTGATGCGTTGCGCTACAACCCGGATGTCGTCCGTATGCTGGCTCAGGTCGATATAGATTTCGTCAATGCCGCGATCTTCTATCAGCGGGGCGATCTCGGCTACCGCTGCCTTGAACAGCCGGGAGTAATGCCGGTAAGAGTCGAAATCGGTCGGCAGCAGGATCGCATCCGGCGCCAGCTTGGCAGCCTTCATCATGCCCATCGCGGAAAACACGCCGAGCGCGCGCGCTTCGTAGGTGGAGGTGGTGACGACGCCGCGGCCGACATAATCGCGCAGTTTGAAATAGCGGAGCTGGCCATCCTCGTCGGGTTCGGGCTTGTGCCTGGAGCCGCCGCCGATTACCACCGGCTGGCCGCGCAGCTCCGGGTAGCGCAGCAGCTCTACCGACGCATAGAATGCGTCCATATCCAAGTGTGCAATACGACGAATTGGCGAAAGCATGAGGTCAGAGAGAAGCGATATTTAATACGGCCATAGGATACCACTACTGTATATAAATACAGTTATGAAAATCCGATCCCTCAATTAAATATTTTATTGCGTTTAAGGCAATTTCTTCTATCGGCGCCGGATTTATAGCACCGGGCTAAATAAGCGGGCGACATGGATCAGCACCCGATACAGGTTATGCAAGCGCTCATAGTCAGCGACATCGATTTCTACCGCCTGTTCGAAATCAGCCTGCAGCATTTGTTCGACTTCAGCGGCAAACGCCGTATCGATATTCAAAGCAGTGATTTCGAAATTCAGCCGGAGTGAACGGTTGTCCAGGTTCATGCTGCCGACCGCTGCCGTGTCGTCGTCGATCAACAGCACTTTCTGATGCGTAAACCCGGGTTGATAGCGGAATATGCGTATGCCGGCGCGCACCGACTCATGCGCGTACAAGGTTGAGGCCAGGAATACGGTGCGATGGTCCGGGATGGCCGGAATAAGGATGCGGACGTCGACGCCGCGGAACACCGCAAGTTGCAAGGCGGCGTTGACGGCAGAGTCGGGCACCAGGTAGGGCGTGGTCAGCCACAGCCGGTGGCGGGCGGCGTGGATCGCCTGCACGAAGAGCAGCGAGCAGGTCTCTTGCGCATCGGCCGGCCCGGTGGCGGCAATCAGGCTGGTGGCCTGTCCTGCGGACGGGCGCGGCGGCAACAAGGACAGCGGCTGGCCGGTGATCCAATGCCAGTTTTCGTCGAACGCCAGTTGCAAGTCGGCCACCGCCGGTCCTTGCAATTCCATGTGCGTATCGCGCCACGGCGCCAGCGGCGGCTTGCGGCCGAGATATTCATCGCCGACGTTGAGGCCGCCGACAAAACCGCGCCAGCCGTCCACCACCACTACTTTGCGATGGTTGCGGAAGTTGAGTTGGAACCGGTTGCGCCAGCGGCGGGTGGCGAATTGATGGATCTGGACGCCGCCGGCGCGCAGGATCGTGCTATATGAGGCGGGCAGATCATGGCTGCCGACGCCATCGAACAGCACATGGACACGCACGCTGGCGGCGGCACGTTCGAGCAACGCTGCTTGCAACCGGCGGCCCAGTTCATCGTCGTGAATGATAAAGAATTGCACCAGCACGTAGTGCTCAGCGCCGGCAATCGCCGCGAAAATCGCATCGAAGCTAGCCGCGCCGTTGACCAGCAAGCGCAAGCGATGGCCGCTCAGAAACGGCACGCCCAGCATTTTGCTGATGCCCTGGTAGCGCTGCGCACCGGTGTGCGGCGGGTACTGTGCAGACAAGGCTAGCGCAGCAGGATCGTCGAGCTGACGCAAGCGCGCTTGCCGTGAATGATGCAGTTCAACATAACCGGTGAAACGTTTACTGCCAAGGAACAGATACGGCAGCAAAGTAAAGTAGGGCAGCAGCACCAGTCCGAACACCCAGGCTACCGCGCCCTGCGGCGTGCGGGTGTGCATCAAAGCGTGGATCGCGGCGACGATGCCGGCGGCATGCAACAGTAGAACGACAGCAGAAATCAAGGCAAGCGGAAAATGCGGCATTCAGTTGACTCCGACACTCGTTAAAATTGCATTTTAGCTAATTTTTCCGTTCCAGCGTCACCAATAGTGCAGCCAGGGCCGGAATGGCGCGATCAAGCAATAGCTGTTGATCTGCATCCAATTGTTGCATCGCCTTCTTCAAAGTGGCGGCGCTGGTGCGGTCGTAACGCTCCAGCAAATTGCGTGCGGCGGCAGAGGTCGATAGGGTGGCGGTGCGCAAGTCGGTTGATGACGGCACGCGTTCCAGCAGGCCGGCTGTATTCATCGCACGCACCAGATTGCTGACCGTGGATGGGGCGATTTTCAAACGTACAGCCAGCTCGCCCGGCGTAGTTGGCCCCGCTTCAGTGAGCGCTCTTAGCAGCTCGACTTGCGCCTCCGGCAAATCTGGCAAGCCTTCCGTGTTGCGCACTTGGCGCATCACGGCGCGACGCAACGGCCCTAGCATGCGCCCAAATTCAGTAGCAGTATCCATTGCCGTATTGTGCATGGGCATTATTTTTGCGTCAAATTGATTTTGACAACAAAATATTTTGTATATAAAATAATTTTGCCAGCAAAACAAAATTGGCGTTACGTGATGTGAGCCCGTGAGTCACATCTTTACTGCATTCAATAAAAAGGAAATCAACATGGCCTTCGACCTCAGCAAAACAACCGTTAGCAACCCGATTCCGCAACAAGATTTGTCCGGGATTGTCGGCAAGCGTTTTATTTACACTTACGCCAACGGTTGGCAATATGAGATGTACGTGAAAAATGCAAACACTATTGATTACCGGATTCATAGCGGTATGGTCGGCGGCCGCTGGGTAAAGGGACAGGCCGTGGATCTAGTGCAACTGGGCGAAGATAGCTTCAAAGTATCCTGGAGCGAACCGACCGGCACTTCGGTGGCAGTCAATGTGATGCCGGGCCAACGCTTGCTGCATGGCGTGATTTTCTTCCCGCATTGGGTCGAGGAAAACGGCAGTCGCACCGTTTGCTTCCAGAATGATCATCTGGATCAAATGCACGCCTATCGCGATGCTGGCCCAACCTATCCGATTTACGTCGTGCCGGATTTTGCCAAGATTACGTGGCTGGAGGACGTCGGAATCAATGACGAGAGTGTGATTAGCATAGCGCCGGGCGATTTGCCGCAGGGTTTCTCGGATCGTTGCAACTGAGTTGTCGCTCGAACACGTCTTATTTCCTCGCCTGCAGTGCAATCCGCACTGCCAAACCGGCCAGCACGGTGCCCATCAGCCAGCGCTGGATCAGCAGCCAGCTGGGTCGGCTGCCGAGTACACCGGCAATCGAGCCGGCCGCCAGCGTGACCATCGAGTTGACCGTAATGCTGACGATAATCTGGATTGCGCCCAGCACCAGCGACTGCACCAGGATGCTGGCGCCGTTCGGATCGATAAACTGCGGCAACAGCGCCAGATAGAGCAAGGCGACCTTGGGGTTGAGCAGATTGGTGAACAAGCCCATCAAAAACAGCTTGCGGTTGCTGTCGGCGGGCAGGTCGCGTACCGCGAACGGCGAGCGGCCGCCGGGTTTAACCGCTTGCCAGGCCAGGTAGAGCAGATAGGCGGCGCCGCCGAAACGCAGAATATCGTAGGCCAGCGGCACCGCAAACAAGAGGGCGGTGATGCCGAAAGCGGCGCATAGCATGTAAAAGACAAAACCGGTGGCGACGCCGGCCAGCGACACGAAGCCAGCCCTGGGGCCTTGGCAGATCGAGCGTGAGATCAGATAAATCATGTTCGGGCCGGGTGTCAGCACCATGCCGAAGGCGACCAGCGCAAAACCCAGCAGTAAATTAAGATTCGGCATGAATGTTCCCAAAGCGATTGCAGAAGATGGTTGGTAAACCCGGGCCAGCGTAGCCTGCGTATTTTGCGGTAAAACCGCCAGATCCGCATAGCTATTTGTGCGCGCTTGACAGGGGATCGCTCCGCTCCTAGGCTTTTGGCTAAGTGACTTTGGGTGGCCTGGTCTGGCCCCGCCAATCTCGATTTGTACGCAAGACGGTTTTTGAAAAGGACGCAATAGATGAAGTTATTACGAGTAGGCCCCAAAGGCCAGGAAAAACCAGCCATGCTGGACACCAACGGCATGCTGCGTGATTTGTCCGGCGTGATCCGGGACATCACGGCGCAACAGTTGACGCCTGCAGGGCTGGCAAAGTTACGTGAAATCGACCCCGCCAGCCTGCCGCAAATCAGCTCTCCAGGCCGCATCGGCACCCCATTCACGGGTTTGGGAAAATTCATGTGCGTCGGTTTGAATTACAGCGACCACGCTGCCGAATCCGGTTTGCCGGTACCGCCGGAGCCGGTGCTGTTCAATAAATGGAATAGCTGTTTCGGCGGCCCTAACGATCCAGTGGTGATGCCGAAGAATTCCGTCAAGACCGATTGGGAAGTGGAACTGGGCGTGGTAATCGGCAGCAAGGCGCGTTATGTGGCGCTGGATCAGGCTTTGTCGCACGTCGCCGGTTATTGCGTGATTAACGACGTCTCCGAGCGCGAATACCAGATCGAACGCGCTGGCACCTGGGACAAGGGCAAGGGTTGCGACACCTTCGGTCCGGTCGGTCCGTGGCTGGTCACTGCCGACGAAGTGGCGGATCCGCAAAATCTTTCGATGTGGCTGGAAGTTAACGGCAAGCGCTTCCAGAACGGCAGCACCAAGACCATGATTTTCAATGTCGCTTTCCTGATCCATTACATCAGCCAGTTCGCCACCTTGTACCCGGGCGACATCATTTCGACCGGCACTCCGCCTGGCGTCGGCATGGGGCAAAAGCCGCCGCTTTATCTCAAGCACGGCGACGTGATAAGACTCGGTATCGACGGCCTTGGAGAACAGCAGCAGACCGTTCACGAATGGGATGAGAGCTTGCTGGATTAAGCGGTTGCCAGTTCGGCTGCCAGTTTTGATTTGTGCCTGGAGCGCACAAGTGTTGTTCTGATTTCCTGGATTGTGTTGGTTGCCGGAATTAATAATAATGAACGGCAATCAGTGTTTGACTCGATTGACACCAATTACCGAGGCAAAACCATGAAATCAGAAGACATCAGCCATCTGCTGACACGCGAACACACCCACAACATCATCTATCTGGCAGAGGATCAGACGATCTCAATTCAGAAAACCTTGAAACAGGGCGAGAGAATCAAGTGCCTGAGCGGCTTGTTATGGATTACCGCGGCAGATTTCAAAGGAGATATTTTCTTGAATGAAAATAAGGATGTTGAAATGCATGGCGCAAAACGCATCGTGATCACCGCTTTAAAGGCTTCCAGTTTTACCTATGAGCAGACGCTGGCGTAATCAATGACATAATATTTGACATTGCTCGCCGCTGTGGCCGAGCGTCTTGGCCTGATCATGGCCGCGGAGAATGTCAATGTCTTTCGATGTCGATCTGTTTGTGATCGGAGCCGGTTCCGGCGGTGTGCGCGCTGCGCGTTTTTCTGCCGGCTTCGGCGCTCGCGTGGCGGTGGCGGAAAGCCGCTATCTGGGCGGCACCTGTGTCAATGTCGGCTGTGTGCCGAAAAAATTCCTGGTCTACGGCGCCCATTTCAGCGAGGACTTCGAGCAGGCTTCCAGTTTCGGCTGGAGCGCAGGCAAGCCGCAATTCGACTGGCCCACGCTGATCGCCAACAAGAACCGCGAGATTCACCGGCTCAACGAAGTCTATCGCGGCTTGTTGCTCAACAGCGGCGTCACCTTGCATGAGGGGCACGCCAGGCTGCTGGATAAACACACGGTCGAGGTCAACGGCCAGCGCATACGGGCAGCCAACATCCTGCTTGCCACCGGCAGCTGGCCGCAAGTGCCGGATATCCCGGGCAAGGAATTTGCCACTACCTCCAATGAAGCCTTCTTTCTGAAACAATTGCCGCGCCGCGTGCTGGTGATCGGCGGCGGTTACATCGCGGTCGAATTCGCTTCGATTTTTCATGGTCTGGGAGCGCAGACCAGCTTGCTGTATCGCGGCGATCTGTTCTTGCGCGGTTTCGATCATGGTGTACGCCAGCATTTGAATGACGAATTCCTGAAGAAGGGTGTGGACCTGCAATTCAATGCCGACATCGCCAGCATCAGCAAGCTGGCCGACGGCAGTTTGAAGGTGAGCTTGAAGGATGGCCGTGTGCTCGACACCGATTGCGTGTTCTACGCCACCGGCCGGCGGCCGATGCTGGACGATCTGGGTCTTGAAAATGTCGAGGTGGCGCTGGACGCCAAGGGTTTTATCAAGGTTGACCAGGAATACCGCAGCTCGGAACCAAGCATCCTGGCATTGGGCGACGTTATCGGCAAGGTGCAACTCACGCCGGTGGCGCTGGCCGAGGGCATGGCCGTCGCGCGGCGTTTGTTCCGCCCCGAGGAATATCGTCCGGTGGATTATCAGTTGATTCCGACGGCAGTGTTCAGCTTGCCCAACATCGGCACGGTCGGATTGACGGAAGAACAGGCGCAGAAGGCCGGACATCAGCTGAAAATCTTTGAAACCCGGTTTCGGCCGATGAAGCTGAGCCTGGGCGACTACCATGAAAAAACCATGATGAAATTGATAGTCGACGCCGCCAGCGACAAGGTGCTCGGCTGCCATATGGTGGGGCCGGACGCCGGGGAAATCATCCAGGGCATCGCCGTGGCCTTGCGCGCCGGCGCCACCAAGCGCGTGTTTGACGACACCATCGGCATACATCCGACCTCGGCCGAAGAATTTGTTACGCTGAGAACGCCACGCCCGGATTGACAAACTGACGCCAACAACGGGACGTCTGCTGCTAATATGGCAAGCTGTGAAATCAGATCAGCGCAGATCAGCGCACACGCAGCCATGAACGAAAATGAAAAAAAACCGGAATTGACAGAAGATGATGCGGCAGGTTTCACACGGCGGCGCTTTCTCGGCAGCGTAGTTGCAGTGGGCGCCAGTCTGGCTTTGTCCGACTGCGCCAGCGACGGCAACCAGCAAATCGCCGACGCCACTCAGGAAAAACTGCTGGACCAGCAACTGCAAACGGCCATCAAGCATGTGGTGGTGATCTACGCCGAGAATCGCAGTTTCAATAACTTGTACGGTAATTTCCCCGGCGTGCAAAAGCCGCTATCGCAAGAGCTGCAAGCGCGCTACACGCAACTGGACCGCGACGGTAAAACACCGCTGGCGCAACTACCCAAGATCTGGGGCGGTCTGGTGCCGCAGGCGCAACAGGTTGATGGTCAACGTTATGTGATTGCCGAGGACCAGATTACAGGCTTGCCCAACGTCCCGTTCAAATTAAGCGACCAGCATGGCAAACTCTTGCCGCAGGGCGTGATCACGCGTGATTTGTGGCACAGGTTTTATCAAAACCAGATGCAGATCAATGGCGGCAAAAATGATCAGTTCGTGGCCTGGGCCGATTCCGGTGCGCTCACCATGGGACATTACAGTGAAACCGCCAGCAAACTGCGCTTGTGGAAACTGGCCGAGCAATACACCTTGTGCGACAATTTTTTCATGTCGGCTTTCGGCGGCTCCTATCTCAACCATATCTTCCTGATTTCCGGGCAGACGCCGTACTATCCCGACGTCCACAACAGCCCGGCGCGGCACAATGTGTCGACCGTGGAGGGCGATGACCCCAAGGGCACGCGCCTGAAACTGGATGACAAGAATCCAGCCTCGGCCATCGACGGCCCGCCCAAATTCCTGCGCGATCGCGCCCTGACGCCGGACGGCTATGCCGTCAATACCATGGCGCCGCCGTACCAACCCAGTTTCGTCAAACCGGTGAAAGGCGGCGATGCGGCTTACGCCAATGCCGACGATCCAATGGTGTTGCCGCCGCAAACCTACGCAACCATCGGCGATCGTTTGTCGGAAAAAGGCGTCAGCTGGGCCTGGTATTCCGGCGCCTGGCAAGCGGCACTGGATGGCAAGGCCAATGATGATGCGGTGCCGAATTTTCAATATCATCACCAGCCTTTCAATTACTTCAAAAGTTTTGCGCCCGGCACGGCGTTGCGCGAAACGCATTTAAAAGATGCCGGGCTGGGTGACGATCCTGCCACCAACAAATTCCTGACGGAAATCGACGCCGGGCGTTTGCCGCAGGTCAGCTTCTACAAACCGCAAGGCAATCTGAACCTGCACGCCGGTTATGCCGACGTTGAATCCGGCGATCGTCACATCGCCAACGTCATCGCGCATCTGCAGCGCGGACCGCAATGGCAGCACATGATGGTGATCATCACTCACGATGAAAACGGCGGCTGGTGGGACCATGTGGCGCCGCCAAAAGGCGATCGCTGGGGGCCGGGTTCACGGATTCCGGCAACTGTCATTTCGCCATATGCAAAGAAGGGCTTTGTCGATCACACGGTGTACGACACCACTTCCATCATGCGTTTCATTACCCGCCTGCACGGCTTGCGCAAGCTGGATGCCTTGATCGCACGTGATCAGGCGTTCCGCGAAAATCGGCAAACGCCGCTAGGGGATTTGACCAATACCTTGAATTTGGCATAGGTCGCTGGCCGGAAGTGCATGAGGTGAGTGAAATTCGTTTGCCTTGAAACTTGCTAGACGGGGTGATAGCTCAGCCCCATGTGGTCGGCAATGCTCCTGAGCCGTTTGTCTCGGGTCCACAAACGAACAACATGGATGGCTGAGCTGGCGAGCAGATGCGTATCGATATAACCTATGCCTCGGCCCATCAGGCGTTGTTGATCGATGAAGAACAAGGTCTCGTCAATGCTTGCCACAGGCAATTGCGGCAGCGCTTGCAGCAAACCAGGGCTTGAGCTCGGGCAAGAGAATGATCACGGCGAAATTGAAGAAGCCCTCGACTAAAACCCGGTCCTGCACCATGCGCGATGTGCTTTAATTGCCGAACATAAATGCAATTGCCAAAGGCCAGCCATGAACACGTTGACGACTCCAGCCGACACCGAATTCAATCAGACACGCCAGGAAATCCAGCGCGTATTCGATGCTCAGAGAGCCACGGCTCTGCGCTTGCGGCAATCAAGCAAAGCCGAGCGTCTGCTGAAAATCAGGAAATTGAAGATTGCGCTGCTGGCCCATAGGGATGAGGTGATTGCCGCCGGTTTCGCCGATTTCGGCAAACCTGCCGCCGAAGTTGAACTGACCGAAATTCTGCCGGTGATCGCCGAAGCCAACGACGCCATCCGCAAGCTGGGCGGCTGGATGAAACCGAAAAAAGTCTGGCCTTCGCGCATGATGATCGGCACTTCGGCTTATACCCAGTACGAGCCGAAGGGTCGCGTGCTGATCGTGGCGCCGTGGAATTATCCGGTGAACCTGAGCCTGGGGCCGCTGGTGTCGGCACTGGCGGCGGGCAATACGGTGATCATCAAGCCGTCGGAAATGACGCCGCATGCTTCAGCCGTGATCGGCAAAATCATCCGTTCGGCATTTGGCGAAGATGAAGTGGCGATGTTCGAGGGCGATGCGCCGGTCGCGCAGGCGCTGCTTGACCTGCCTTTCGATCACATCTTCTTCACCGGTTCGCCGGCTGTCGGCAAAATCGTCATGGCTGCGGCGGCCAGGCATCTGACCAGCGTCACGCTGGAGCTGGGCGGCAAATCGCCAACCATTGTCGACGAGACGGCGGATCTGCAAGCTGCGGCGCAAAATATCCTGTGGGCCAAGTTCACCAACAATGGCCAGACCTGCATTGCCCCGGATCACATCTATGTCCACGCCAGCGTCAAAGAGGCTTTTCTGGGGCACTGTGTGGCGGCGCTGGAGAGCGCCTATGGCAAGGGGCCGCAGCAAATCGATAGCAGCAGCCTGGCGCGTATCGTCAATCAGCGCCATACCGCGCGCGTCAAAACCCTGCTGGATGACGCCACGGCGCGCGGTGCGCGAATCGTCACCGGCGGTGTGGTCGATGAGGCCCAGCGTTACATCGCGCCAACCCTGTTGGACAGCATTCCGGACGACGCCAGCATCATGCACGAAGAAATTTTCGGGCCGCTGCTGCCGATTATCAGCTATGAGCAGCTGGATACGGTGATTGCGCGCATCAATGCCGAGCCTAAGCCGCTAGCTCTGTATGTATGGAGCCGCAAGCAGGAAAATATCGCCAAGGTGATGCAGCAGACCAGCTCGGGCGGCGCTTGCATCAATCATTGCGTGGTGCAGTTTTTGCACGGCAATCTGCCGTTCGGAGGGGTTAACAATTCCGGCATCGGCAGCGCTCACGGCCATCACGGCTTCCTGGCGTTTTCGCATGAGAGGGCGGTGGTGCGCAATCGCATCATGCTGGCCAAAATGTTCTTCCCACCCTATACCGGTTTGACGCGCAAACTGATTGCCCTGTTCATCAAGACGGTATGAAGTTTTGCCGTTCGCTGATAGCGGGCGTCGGTGGTGAATCGATGGCTGCGGCACAATCGACTGCCAGGGAAGCATTCGCTTCTAAAGCCGCACTTTAGGCCGGGCAACGGTAATCCCTTGCATCGAAAAGAGCGCACAATACCTGTATCGCTCGATCTCATCGAATACGATGGCAATAGGTGGTGAATCCTGGCAGGAGTTTATCGTGTACAAGAAAATCATGGTCGCCTACGACGGTACGCCGGAGAGTGAATCCGCTCTGCACGAATGTATTCAGCTTAACCCGCCTGCTTCGACGGAGATCCATCTGCTGGCGGTGATTCAGCTTTCTCCGCATGGCATGGCGGGCGGCTACGCGCCTGAGATTGAGTTCGCCTGCAAGCGCCAAGTCATGGAGCAGGAACTGGCGCGGGGGCGGGCGCTGATGGCGGCGGCTGGACTGAACGTGGTGCCTCATCTGCAAATGGGCGAGCCGGTCGACGTCATCGGTGTGCTGGCGGATGTATTGGGGATCGACCTGATTATCGTCGGCCATTCACGCCGCAAGACATTTGCCATGCGCTGGTGGCGGGGTTCCATGGATGCGTTGCTGATCGAGCGGGTGAAAGCCAGTATTCTGGTTGCTGTTCGTCCTTGAATAGCGATTGTTTCCGTTTGCCGGACCTGTAACTGAAGCGCTTCAAGTTTTACGTCGGAATTTCAGGAAATCATCGACGATAGGCACGATCGCCAGGCACATCAAGGTGGCTGCAAGAAAAGCAGTGGCGATGAAGCCTATATGTTTGAAGCCCATCGCGCCGATCAGGCCGCCGCTGAAAAACAGCGTAACCAGAGTGCTCAGCAGCCGTAATTTGTCGCGGTCGGCGATCACGTCTGGCTGCCGGTGCTGTGCTTCCAGCCGATTCCAATAGACCAGCTTGCCGAGTTCAATGCCGATGTCGGTGACCATGCCGGTAATATGGGTGGTGCGGATTTCAGCTTTGGAGATCTTGGTGATGATGGCGTTTTGCAAGCCCATGATGTAGCACAGCAGTATCACGGTCATCGGCACGAACAGCCATTTGTGACCTTCCAGATTGCCGCCCAGCAGACCAAACACCAGCAGCAGAGCCGCCTCCAGCATCAATGGCAAGGCAAATTCCGCGTGCAGATTTTGCCGCCGTCCCCAGTTGATCAGCAGCGCCGAAGTCATCGCGCCGGCCAGGAACGACAGCAGGCAAGCCAGGCCGGCCAGCATCAGCCCTAGCGATCCGAGCGCAAGATTGTCTGCCATCGACGAAACGATGCCGGACATGTGAGAAGTGTATTGCCCAACCGCCAGAAAGCCGCCGGCATTGATCGCGCCTGCGATGAAAGACAGGAAAAAGGCCAGATGGCGGTTTGCCTGCTGGCTGCGCTCTTTGCCAGTCAATTTTCTCAAATAGGGGATAGGCATCTATTGCATTTCTTTCGGCCATACGAGCATACGATATTACGCTGCCGCATCTGATTGCGTAGATTAAAAAATCGTAAAAATTGTTTATTTCCAATAAAATCGACTAAAACAATTATTTATCGGACACGTCGTTTAGAAGTATGCTGAAGCTATGGAAATCGAATTAAAACTGTTGCTGGATCCAGCCGACGTGGCCAGCTTCCGGCGCCATCCCTTGTTAAAACACTATGCGATCAGCAAGCCGCAATCGCGGCAGTTGACCAGCATTTACTTTGATACGTCCGATCTGTATCTGCAGCAAAACCACACTGCTTTGCGGGTGCGCAAAGTAGGGCTGCGCTGGGTCCAGACTTGCAAAAGCGGCGGCCAGGCGGCGGCCGGTTTGCATCAGCGGCCAGAGTGGGAGTCGGATATCAGCGCAGCGGCGCCTGATTTGCCGGCCTTGCGGAAACTGCTGGAGCCTGGCTCGCGAGTGGCCGGCATGTTCTCGGCGCCAGGCCTGGCCCAGCGTTTGCGGCCGATATTCACTACACAATTCCGCCGCACCATCTGGTTACTTCGCTCGCAGACTGGCGACGAAGTAGAGCTGGCCCTGGATCAGGGCGAAATCCGTTACGGCGACAAGAGCGTTCCGATCAGCGAGATCGAGCTGGAGCTTAAATCCGGTGCGGCGGCGAGTTTGTTCGAGCTGGCGCTAGCGTTGCAACAGACTCTGCCGTTACGCGCCGCCAACATCAGCAAGGCCGAACGCGGTTACGCCATGTACGCGCCGCAAGCGCCGCTGGTAGCCAAGGCACAGCCAGTCAAGTTATCACCGCAGCTGTCGCTGGAGCAAGGATTCCAGGCATTGCTCGGCAACTGCCTGGCGCAGATACAAGGCAATGAAGACGGGCTGCTGCATGGCGCCGATCCGGAACACGTGCATCAGATGCGAGTCGGTCTGCGGCGCTTGTACGCCACGCTGAGCCTGTTTAAAAAAACGATTTCGACGCCGCCGGAAATATCGGAGCGGCTAGCCTGGCTGGCAGCTACTCTGGGGCCTGCCCGCGATTGGGAAGTACTGGCGGTGGCGACGCTGGCCGATGTCGTACGGCGCTGCCCGGATGAGCGGCAACTGGATAGCTTGCGCCAGCTTAGTCTCAGCGAAGCCGGCAGGCGTCGCCATGCCGCCGCGACTGCGGTGAACTCGCGCGCTTACACCCGTTTGTTATTGTTGCTTGGAAGCTGGATCGAGGGACGTCGCTGGCGTGAAGAGCTAAATGCAGAGCAGATAGCGGCATTGTCCGCGCCCTTGAAGAAATTCGCAGTCAAGAAACTTGACGGTTTGCAGAAAAATCTATTGAAGCGCGGCAACCGGATCAAACAGCAGAATGCCGCCAGACGGCATAAGGTAAGAATCGCCGCCAAGAAGCTGCGTTACGCCAGCGAATTTTTTTCTGCCTATTTTCCGCTTGCCTCCAGTAATGCTTATGTGACGGCGCTAAGCCATCTGCAAGATGGCTTAGGCGTCGCCAACGATCGTAATGTGGCCGCTCAGCTGCTGCAGCAGATCGCCGACCAGCATCCCGAGCTGGCAGAATCTTGCCGCCTGGCTGTCAAGCTATTGGATTCTGGCCGAAAACACAACAAACCTAAAATCAGCCGCCTTTGGCAAAAATTCGTCGCACTAAAGCCGCCTGCGCCGCTACATTCATCCCGATAGTTTGGTCCTCAGGCCTATTTGGTGCAAAATACGCTCGCCGCGCTCTTCCTGTAACATCGTGGATGAAGGCGAGCGCGGCAAGAATCACCGGAGTGAAATCATGACCTACGAAGAATACCTGGACGAAGTCACCACCTTGATGGTGGAGTTATACGATCTGAAAGATGAGGCCGCGATCAAATACGTGATGCGCGCGCAAGCTGCGGATTTTTTTACCTTGCATGACGACGATCCTGTCATGCGTACGTTAGAGCGCGCGCGCGAAGACGCCAAGACGATTTACGAACAGCGCAACAAGTCGCGCCCTGAACTGTATCGCAAGTAAGTGAGGCAAAACAAGTCAGGCTTAAGGCGGTTACAATGGCCGCCCGCAGGTTTTATCGCAGTTTTATCGTCTACGAATTTCATACATGACCGAATCAATCCGCCTTGCGAAACATCTCGCCAACCTGGTTTCCTGCTCCCGCAGTGAAGCCGAACAATATATAGAGGGCGGCTGGGTCAAGGTCGATGGCGAGGTGGTGGAGGAACCGGGTTTGCGCATCAGCGCGCAGCAACAGGTCGAATTGATGGCTGGCGCCACGCTGGAGCCGCAAGATCCGGTGACTATCCTGTTCCATAAACCGGCTGGCCTCGATCTGTTCGCTGGCCCGGAGTTGAGCGAACTGGCCTCGCATCTGATCATGCCAGACAAACGCGCTGCCGATGACCGGGCCCAATTGCGTTTTCTGAAGCGTCATCTGCTCAATCTGAATTTGATCGAACCGTTGGAAACGCAAGCCAGCGGCTTATTGGTGTTTACCCAGGACTGGCGGGTAACCCGCAAGCTGGTTGACGACGCTGCCAAGATTGAACATGAATTTATTGTCGAAGTCGCTGGCGACATCATTCCTGACGGCCTTAAGCTGCTGAATCACGGTTTGAGTTTCAACCGCAAGCCGCTGCCGCCGATCAAGGTCAGCTGGCAAAACGAAACCCGCCTGCGTTTCGCCCTCAAGGCGCCGTCGCGCGGCTTGATCGTGCATATGTGCGATCAAGTCGGGTTGCAAGTGGTGGCCAACAAGCGGATTCGTATCGGCCGCCTGCCGATGGCTGGCCTGGCGGTCGGCGAATGGCGTTATCTGCTGGGTTACGAACGGTTCTGAGCGAGTTCCCGTGTTGGCGCCCGGGCGTCTGTCAGCCTTGACAGGCCGCGGCTGTCGCAGGATTCGCCTTGAATGCCATGAGATTGGCGGCAATACCGTTGACCGCATCCGCCACCGTGCGTTGCACGCCGAGCACCAGCGCATCGATACCCGGGGCCACCGCTTCTGTGACGCTTAACTGGCAAGCACTGCTGCGGCTGCTGCCGGAGCGGCTGATGGTCCAACCGTAGGTGGCTTGCACCTGTTGGCCCGGCACTGCGTCAAATTGGCGCAACTCGATGGCAATCCGATACACCGGCTGATCAGTCGGCCGGCCATTGCGGCTGACGTCGGTAGCGCCCAGGCGATTGGCGATGCCATTGGCCAATGCATCCCGTAATTCATTGTTGAACGACGATGACCAGCGTTCCTGTTCCAGAATATCCACCCGAGCGCTGGAGGCGCTGCCGGCGCTCCTCACCACCAGTTGCGGCCGCACCAGGCGTTCCGGCATGGCTATCGGCACTACTTCAATAAATATCCGTGCATCCTGGGCAGCCGGCGCGCTAGTCGTTGGCAGTGGCGCCGACAGCGTATAAAAGTGTGTCGGCGCGGAAGCGCAACCGGCCAACAGTAGTGCAGCGGCGATGCCGCAGAAACGCGTTGATTTTGACGATGTGGTCGCATGCATTATTTGTTTTCCTCTTGCTTGCCACGGATCAGTGCTTCCGGATGGCGTTCCAGGTAATCGGTCAAGACCCGCACCGAAGCTGCCGAGCGCGTCAGTTCCTGCAGCGTTGCGCGGATGTCTTGTTGCAACGGCGCATTGTCGGACAGGGTGCGGTTGGCGTTGTCCAGGGTGGTGCGCACGTCTTTCATGGCCGCCTTGATTTCCGGCGCAACATCGTTATTCAGGCTCTTGGTCAGTTGCTCGGCATTGAGCAGCGTGCGGTTCAAGGTGCCCAGCGTCTTTTGCAAATCGGCGGCAATCTGGTCGAACGGCACCTTGCTCAGCTTCTTGGCGATTTCAGCGATCTGCGACTGGATTTCATCCAGGCTGTTAGGGATGGTCGGCAGCTCGATGATGGTAGCCGAGGTATCGATAGTGACCGGCGGCGCTTTCGGGAAGAAGTCGAGCGCGATATACAACTGGCCGGTCAGCAGGTTGCCGGTGCGCAGTTGCGCCCGCAAGCCGCGGCTGACCATGTATTGCAGGCGCTGCTTGGCGGTGTAGCTGGAATGTTTTTCATCTTCGGCATACTTGCGCCCCAGCCGTTCCGGATAAATCTGCACCGCGACCGGCATGTTGAATTCGCGGCGTTTGGCGTCGTATTCGATGCCTATCGATTTGACTTCACCCAGCACCACGCCACGGAAATCGATGGTGGTGCCCGGCGTCAAGCCGCGCAGCGACTGGTTGAAATACAGCACCACGGTTTCCGACGGGCCGTCCGGTTCCTTCAAGGCGGCTTCTTCATCTGCCGCCAGGTTGAAGGTGGTGTTTTCCTTGGCGGTGATGCCCAGCTCGTCATCCGGCGACTGGAAGGCGATACCGCCCAAAACCACGGTCGCCAGCGATTGCGTGCGCAGCTTGAAGCCGCTGGCGTTGATTTGCATATCGAAGCCGCTGGCATGCCAGAAGCGGGTGTTGACGCCGATGAATTTGTCGTAAGGCGTATCGATGAAAATCCGCAGCGTGACGCCTTTGCCATCGGGGTCCAGATCGAAAGCGGCCAGCTGGCCGACCTTGATGCGGCGGAAATAGATTGGCGAGCCGATATCCAGCGAGCCGATGTCGGTGGAATGCAGCAGGTATTGCTTGCCAGAGGCGCCCAGGCTGACAATCGGCTGTACTTCCAGCCCGGTAAACGTGTCCTTGGTATCCTTGGCGGCGCCGGCGTCGGCGCCGATATACGCGCCCGACAGCAAGGTTCCCAAACCCGATATGCCGGAGGCCGCCACCCGTGGCCGCACCACCCAGAAGCGGGTATCGGCGGCGGTGAAGCTTTCGGCTTCTTTCGACAGTTGCACATCGGCCAGGATGTGCGAACGGTCTTTGCTCAGGCGGATGGTATGCACCAGGCCGATGTCGACATCCTTGTATTTGACCTTGGTTTTTCCTGCTTCCAGGCCTTCAGCGGTGCGGAACGAGATGGTGATGGATGGCCCGCGTTCGGCCAGGATCTTGACCACCAGCGTCAAGCCGACCACCGCGGCGACAATCGGAATCAGCCATATCAGCGATGGCAGCCAGTCGCGTTTGCGGCTGAGCTTGGGTTCCGGTAATGGCGGCAATGCGGGGGGTGAAGCTGGGGGCAGGGCGTTTTCATCACTCATTGTGCGCTTTCACTTTTGTTCACTTGCTTGCTTTGATTCTTATCGAATGCTGGTTCGCCGCCGTCCCAGCTCAGGCGCGGATCGAAGCTGAGCGCGGCCAGCATGGTCAATACCACCACCGAGGCAAACGCCAGCACGCCGAAGCCGGCGGTGATCCTGGCGAATCCTTCAATCTGCACCAGGCCAGCCAGCAGCGACACCACGAACACGTCCAGCATCGACCAGCGGCCGATGATTTCCACCAGGCGATACAGTTTGGCGCGTTGCAGGCTGCGCCAGCGGCTGCGTTTTTGTGCAGTCCAGGTCAGCAGGATCAGCGACGCCAGTTTAAACAAGGGCACCAGAAAACTGGCAATGAAGATGATCGCCGCCAACTCCCAGGCGCCGGACACCCAGAAATAGATCACGCCGCTCATGATCGTATCTTCTTGCACGCCAAGCAGGGTTTTTGTGATCATCACCGGCATCAGGTTGGCGGGGATGTACATGATGCAGGCAGCGATCAGGAAAGCCCAGCTGCGCTTGATACTATCCGGCTTGCGCTGGTGCAGCGTAGTGCCGCAACGCTGGCAGTCTTCGTGCTCCTGCACATCGCGCCAGACGGTGCCGCAATGATGGCAGGACAGCATGCCGAGGCCGGCCGCGGTTTGCACCGCCAGGTCCTCGTTTTCATCGGCAGCGGCAGCGGCGATGGGCGCGCTGCCGGTACCGGCGTTGGCGTCGATGCTCATGCGGAACCTTCCTTGTTTGCTTCCGCATACGCCATTTGCCAGAAATGCCGGGGATCGAAAGAAACTACCGCAGTCAGCAATACGGTCAGCACCCCGAACGCCCACAGGGCTACGCCCGGAATCACGGTCGCCATATTCGATAATTTGACTACCGCCACCAGCACCCCCAGCAGGAACACTTCGATCATGCCCCACGGGCGCATGCTTTGCATGGCCCGCACCAGCCAGCTGAAACCGGCCGGCCGGCGCTGTTTTGCCAGCGACACCAGCAGGTAAAACAGAAACAGCAATTGCAGCAGTGGAAACAGAATGGTGGTGGCCAGCACCAGCAAAGCCACCAGCGACATGCCTTCGGTGGTCAGTGACAATACGGCGCCGAACAGGGTGGTGCGGCTGCTCAAGCCCTGCAGTTCGATCTCGACGATGGGAAAGCTGTTGGCAATCATGAACATGATCAGGCTGGCAACAGTCAGCGGCAGGATCCGCTCACGCTGGCGGCCGGCGTTGCGCTCCAGCTCGGTGCCGCAACGCGGGCAGTGGGCGATCTCCCCTCGGCGCAGCTGCACCTTGCGATACAGGGCGTCGCATCCTTCGCAGGCAATCAGGTCGGAGACTTCGCGCATGTGCATTTAAAAAATCGAGAAGATGAGATTCTAACAATAATCCGCCGCATGGCTGGCAGATAGTTGAAATCGCGCTGACCCTACCCATATATCAGAGCAAATACCAGAGTAAATACCAGGGTAAAGCACAGTTACATGACGCAGTTGCATAAGCGTTATACGTGTTTTTTCGAATACTCGTAAAATGATGCCTACCCAATGCTAGGTTATGTAATGTTAAAACCGAAACGCATGTTGCAGGCGCGCTATATATGCAATCCCGTGCCTTTTATTCACCACAAATTTATCAGATGAGCACCACTAATAACAAAAGCAGTTTACCTGCCGTCGTAGCCGATCACAAACTGGAGTATGTGGCTTCTTGCGCACTGCCGACGCCGTGGGCAACCTTTCAGTTGCATGCATTTATCGACCACGCCACTGGCAAAGAGCATCTGGCCCTGACCTTGGGCGCAGTCAACGACGGCGAGCCGGTGTTGGCGCGCGTCCATTCCGAATGCCTGACCGGTGACGCCTTGTTCAGTCAACGCTGCGATTGCGGCGCGCAACTGGAAGGGGCTTTGCAAAAAATCGCCGCCGAGGGGCGCGGCGCCATATTGTATCTGCGCCAGGAAGGGCGCGGCATCGGCTTGATCAACAAGATTCGCGCCTACCAGATTCAGGACGGCGGCGCGGATACGGTAGAGGCCAACCAGCAATTGGGATTTGCCGCCGATTTGCGCGATTACAGCCTGTGCGAAACCATGCTGGAACACCTGGACATCACCGCCTTGCGCCTGATGACCAACAACCCGCGCAAGGTGGCTGCCTTGCAGAAAATCGGCATTACCGTGGTCGAGCGGATCCCGCTGATTCTTAACCGCAATCCGTTCAACACTCGTTACCTGGACACCAAGGCTGTGAAACTGGGCCACCTGCTGCCGGTTGACGGTCTGGAACACGATCTGGACGAAAACGAGTTGTGAAAGGCGGGCCGGCGCTGCTGCTGCCCCGGCCCACGCCAAACATCAACGTCTGGCGCTTCCCACATGCTTGGAGTTGACCACCGCATCGGTCACGTTGGCCGGCGCTTCAGCGTAATGCTTGAACTCCATCGTATAAGTGGCGCGCCCTTGGGTCAGTGAGCGCAGCGTGGTGGAGTACCCGAACATCTCGGCCAACGGCACTTCGCCGCGGACGATCTTGCCGACCCCGCCCGGGATATCATCCATGCTCTGGATCATGCCGCGCCGCGATGACAGATCACCGATGACATCGCCCATTTTCTCTTCCGGCGTCTCGATTTCCACCGCCATCATCGGTTCCAGCAAGGCCGGGCTGGCTTTGCGGCAGCCATCCTTGAAGGCCATCGAGGCCGCCATGCGATAGGCATTTTCGTTGGAATCGACGTCATGCGAGGAGCCGAAGAACAGCGTGACCTTGACATCGACCACCGGATAGCCCGCCAGGACCCCGCTTGCCAGGGTTTCACGCACACCTTTTTCGAC
This sequence comes from Collimonas sp., assembly GCF_035566375.1. Taxonomy (GTDB): domain Bacteria; phylum Pseudomonadota; class Gammaproteobacteria; order Burkholderiales; family Burkholderiaceae_D; genus Collimonas. Next base: position 16,400 of record NZ_DATMRK010000052.1, on the reverse strand, counting down.
TGCAGGAATATATTCGCGCGGTACCGTGCCGCCCTTGATGGCATCGATGAATTCGAAGCCCTTGCCCGGCGCTTGCGGTTCTATTTTCAGCACCACATGGCCGTACTGGCCGCGGCCGCCCGATTGTTTGATGAACTTGCCCTCGCTCGATTCGCAGATCTTGCGTATGGTTTCACGGAAAGCTACCTGCGGTTTGCCGACCGAGGCGTCGACGCCGAATTCGCGCCGCATGCGTTCCACCAGCACTTCCAGATGCAATTCGCCCATGCCGGAGATGATGGTCTGGCCTGATTCTTCGTCGGTTTTGACGTTGAATGAGGGATCTTCCTCGGCCAGGCGGCTGAGGGCAACCCCCATTTTTTCCTGGTCGGCCTTGGTCTTCGGCTCCACCGCCTGCGAGATCACGGTATCCGGGAATATCATTTTTTCCAGGGTGATGATGCTGCCCGGATCGCACAGGGTGTCGCCGGTGCTGGCTTCTTTGAGGCCGACCGCGGCGGCGATGTCGCCGGCATATACCTCGCTGATTTCGGTGCGATGGTTGGCGTGCATCTGCAGCACGCGGCCGATTCTTTCCTTTTTACCTTTATTCGGATTGAACACCGTGTCGCCGGAAATCAGGACGCCGGAATAGACCCGGAAATAACTCAGGTGGCCGACAAACGGATCGGTCATGATCTTAAAGGTGAGGGCGGAGAATTTTTCGTCGTCGGCGGCGCGCCGTTCGACAATCAGATCATCCTCATCGTGGCCTTTGACCGGCGGGATATCGGTGGGCGCCGGCAAGAAATCGATGACAGCGTCCAGCAAGGCCTGCACGCCACGGTTCTTGAACGCGCTGCCGCATAACATCGGCACGATCTGGCCGGCGATGGTGCGCTGGCGCAGCGCCGCCTTGATTTCTTCTTCGCTGATATCGGCGCCTTCCAGGTACTTATTCATCATGCTATCGCTGGCGTCGGCCGCCGCTTCTATCATGCGGCCACGCCACTCCTGGGCGCTGGCTTGCAGTGCGGCCGGGATTTCAATGTATTCGAATTTGACGCCCTGGCTGGCGTCGTCCCACATGATCGCTTTCATCTTGATCAGATCGACCACGCCGTGGAAGTTGTCTTCAGCCCCAACCGGGATCTGCACCGGCACCGGATTACCCTTGAGCCGGTCGCGGATCTGCTGGTGCACACGGAAGAAATCGGCGCCGACCCTATCCATCTTGTTGACGAACGCCAGCCTGGGAACGCCGTACTTGTTGGCCTGGCGCCAGACGGTTTCAGATTGCGGCTGGACGCCGCCGACGGCGTCATAGACCATGCAGGCGCCGTCCAGCACCCGCATCGAACGTTCGACTTCAATCGTAAAGTCGACGTGGCCTGGGGTATCGATGATGTTGATCCGGTGGATCGGATAGTTGCCGGCCATGCCTTGCCAGAAACAGGTGGTCGCCGCCGAGGTGATCGTGATGCCGCGCTCCTGCTCCTGTTCCATCCAGTCCATGGTGGCGGTGCCGTCGTGCACTTCGCCAATCTTGTGGCTGACACCGGAATAAAACAGGATGCGCTCGGTGGTGGTGGTCTTGCCGGCGTCGATGTGGGCGCTGATGCCTATATTGCGATAGCGCTCGATGGGAGTTTTGCGAGTCATGACGATTTCCTCTGTGAGAAATTATGATGATCAGATTTTTTTTGCAATCGTTTTTGTAATGCCTTTGACGTGTGAGCTTACCCGTTTTTTCGATTGTCAGTTGCAGCAGATGCGAGGCAGCGTTTTTTGCCGCCCGGTGGTATGCTTGCCGACTTAACGGTAAGTGATTCAGCCCATCCAGGCAAGCCCCTGGCAACCATCTTAATCGTCTATTTCATCGCGCCCTCTATGAACTCCAGAACCTTTTCCCAAAACACCGCCGCACCGCGCATCCAACTGCTGCGCGCCGCCATGCAACGCCACAATATCGACGCCTGCCTGATTCCGTCTGCAGATCCGCATTTGTCCGAGTACCTGCCGGGACGCTGGAAAGGGCGCGAATGGTTGTCGGGATTTACCGGCTCCGTCGCCAATCTGATCGTTACCGCCAATTTCGCCGGCTTGTGGGCCGATAGCCGCTATTGGTCGCAGGCGGAAGCGGAGCTGGCCGGCACCGAAATCGTGTTGATGAAAACGCCAACCGGCAGCAGCTTGCTGCACCTCGACTGGCTAGCGGCCAATCTGCCGGCCGGCCAGACGCTGGCGGTCGACGGTGCAGTGCTGGGCCTGGCCACCGCTCGTGCGCTGGAGCAAGCGCTGGCCAAAGGCGGCAGCAAATTGCGCACCGATCTCGATGTGCTGGGCGAGATCTGGAGCGAGCGCCCGGGCTTGCCTACGACTGAGGTGTATCAGCATGAAGCGTCGCATGCGCCGTTGTCGCGTGCCGCCAAGCTGGATCAGTTGCGTCAGGCCATGCAGCAGCACGCTGCGCAATGGCACTTCATTTCCACCCTGGACGATATCGCCTATCTGTTCAATTTGCGCGGCGCCGACGTTAATTACAATCCGGTTTTTGTCGCCCACGCGCTGATCGGACCGAAACAAGCCACGCTGTTCGTCGCCGATGGCAAAGTGCCGTCAGCCTTGCGCGATCTGCTCGCGCAAGATGGCGTCACGCTGGCGTCCTATGAACAAGCCGCCGAAGCGCTGGCTGCCTTGCCTGCCGACGCCACGCTGCTGCTCGATCCACGCCGCGTAACACTGGGATTGCGGCAAGCGGTGCCGGCTACGGTCAAAGTGATGGAAGCGATCAATCCGACCACCTTTGCCAAGTCGCGCAAAAGCATCGAAGAAATAGCGCATGTGCGGGCCGCGATGGAGCAAGATGGCGCAGCCTTATGCGAATTCTTCGCTTGGCTGGAGCAAGCTCTGGGTCAGGAAACCGTGACCGAACTGATGGTCGATACCCACATCACCGCCGCCCGGGCGCGCCGCCCGGGTTTTGTCAGCCCGAGTTTTGCAACCATTGCCGGTTTCAACGCCAATGGCGCCATGCCGCATTACAAGGCCAGCGCCGAATCGCACGCCACCATCAGCGGTGACGGTTTGCTGCTGATCGACTCCGGCGCGCAATATGTGGGCGGCACCACGGACATCACACGGATGGTGCCGATCGGCCAGCCGTCGGCCGCGCAAAAACGCGATTGCACGCTAGTGTTGAAAGGGGTCATCGCGCTGTCTTCGGCGCAGTTCCCGCGCGCCGTCAAATCACCCTTGCTGGACGCGATTGCGCGGGCGCCGATCTGGGCCGCCGGCATCGATTACGGCCACGGCACCGGCCACGGCGTCGGTTATTTCCTGAATGTGCACGAAGGCCCGCAAGTCATTGCCGGCAGTGCCGCGCCGGAAGCGCACACGGCGATGGAGCCGGGCATGATTACCTCGATCGAGCCGGGTATTTACCGTCCCGGCCATTGGGGTGTGCGGATAGAAAACCTGGTGCTGAACCAGCCGGCGCAGACTACCGAGTTCGGCGAATATCTGCGTTTCGAGACGTTGACGCTGTGTCCTATCGATACGCGCTGCCTGGATCTGAGTTTACTGCGCAGCGACGAGATCGACTGGCTCAATGCCTATCATGCCGAGGTGAGGGCGCGTCTGTTGCCGCACGTAACCGGCGCTGCAAAGCAGTGGCTCGAAAGCCGGACCCAGGCGTTGTGAAATTAATAAGCAATCGGCAATAGTCAATAATGCGGCGGCCGTTCGTTGACGGTCTGGCCCGCATTGTTGCTGTCCGCGGCATGCTTAATCCTTTGCGCCAGCGCACCGCAAAGCGCCTCAAGCTGGTCTATCTTCAATTGCTGCCGATACACCAGCTTGTTCAATTCATCCAGCATATCGTCCTGGCGGGTGAGCTTGATTTCGATATCGACCATGCGGTCTTCTTGATTCATCGTCGGGTTCCTTTTTTTGAAGGGCAGATGGTAACGCAATAGCCTGATCCTGAAGCACTGAATATGCGGTTTCGGCATCTGCGCGATCGGGCGGAAATCCGGAACGGATAAAAAGATAATTCCGGATTTCCGCACAAAAACCACCGATAATAATTATCCCTGCGTTTATCCCTGCGTAATTTTTTCCAATAAATCAAATACTTAGGTTTTGCGCTTGAGCTGGCATGAAGTCTGCTGTGCTTAATGCAAAAAATACTATTAATAGGAGACAAAATGCCAGACAAGATAACCCCGCCTCGCTGCCTGCGATCTGAATTCTTGAATTCCGCCCGGCAGTAATTCCACCGACGATTTCCCCCCTTTGCTAGTTGTGCCCTTCAGATGGCATGATGCAGCTTGCATGCATGCTGCCGATATACCGTGATGCAGAGGCAAGATCATCGTGATTGCACAAAAAATATTAAAACCAGGAGAGAACTATGTCCACACTTCACCCATCCGATCATGCCGCCGCAGCGGATACCCGAAAACGCATCTTTGCCATCGTCGGCGCCTCGTCCGGCAACCTGGTTGAGTGGTTCGATTTTTACATTTATTCGTTTTGCGCGATTTATTTTGCGCCAATGTTTTTCCCTAGCGGCAACCCGACTACCCAACTAGTCAATACCGCCGCCATCTTTGCGGTGGGTTTCCTGATGCGGCCGATCGGCGGCTGGTTGTTCGGACGCATCGCCGACAAGCATGGCCGGCGCACCGCAATGATGATCTCGGTGCTGATGATGTGCGGCGGTTCGCTGATGATCGCCTGCTTGCCGACCTATGCCAGCATCGGTATCGCCGCACCGGCGTTGCTGCTGGTTGCGCGCCTGTTCCAAGGCTTATCGGTGGGCGGCGAATACGGCACCAGCGCCACCTATATGAGTGAAGTCGCCTTGCAAGGCCGGCGCGGATTTTTTGCCTCGTTCCAGTACGTGACCCTGATCGGCGGCCAATTGCTGGCGGTGCTGGTGCTGGTCATCTTGCAACAGTTGCTGACTTCCGAACAGTTGCATGCATGGGGTTGGCGCATTCCCTTCGTGCTGGGCGCGATTTCAGCACTGGTTGCTCTGTATCTGCGTAAATCGCTGAGCGAAACATCGACCGCGGAAACCCGCAAAAACAAGGATGCAGGCACACTGGCAGGCTTGATGAAGCATAAAAGAGCATTTCTGACGGTGGTGGGTTTCACCGCCGGCGGCTCTTTGATTTTCTACACTTTCACCACTTACATGCAGAAATACCTGGTGAATACCGCCGGCATGAATGCGAAGACGGCCAGCACGGTAATGACCGCTGCGCTGTTTGTTTATATGTTGATGCAACCGCTGTTTGGCGCGCTCTCCGACAAGATCGGCCGCCGTACATCGATGCTCTGGTTTGGCGCCCTGGCAACCGTGGCGACCGTGCCGATTCTGCATGCGTTGAAAGATGTCAGTAATCCTTACGCGGCATTCGGCCTGGTCATCCTGGCATTGGCGATCGTCAGCTTTTATACGTCGATCAGTGGTTTGATCAAGGCAGAAATGTTTCCGCCGGAAGTGCGGGCATTGGGTGTAGGCCTGTCGTATGCGGTGGGTAACGCGATTTTTGGCGGCTCTGCGGAGTTTGTCGCACTCAAGCTGAAAGAGTTCGGCATCGAATCGAGTTTCTACTGGTATGTCTCGGCCATGTGCGCGATAGCGCTCGTCGTCAGCTACCGGATGCGTGATCCGAGCAAGGAAGGTTATCTCAAAGACGTCCCGCTTGAACCCGCAAAATATACGGCCGGTACCGCGTCCGCCGCGTCGCGTTAAAAACTGCCTGGCAAGCTGGTGACCTTATTGCTAACTTATTGGCCCACCTTATTGGCCTATTTTATGCGCTTAAGAAAGCCGAGGGTGCTGACGGTATTGGCGCTTGTCTGCGCCATTGCCGTGGTGGCGACCACCTACGTCATGGCGACCAGGAAAGCCCGTGACGATATCGGCGAAGCCAGCGAACGGCAACTGCAAATCATCGCACTCGACCTCGAATCGGTATTGCAAAAATTCGAGACACTGCCGTTTGCCCTCGGTTTCCAGTCCGATGTGTTGCAAGCACTGGCGCAGCCGGACGATCAGCTCAACATCCAGCGCCTGAACCTGACGCTGCAATTGATACAACGGCAGTCGAAGGTGGTGGCAATCTACGTGCTGGATCGCAAGGGCATGACGCTAGCCTCCAGCAACTGGGATACACCGACCACTTTTGTCGGCCGGGATTTCGGCTTCCGTCCTTATTTCCGCGAAGCGATCAAGGGCAACGCCGGCCGCTTTTACGGCATCGGCAACGCCACCAATGTGCCGGGCTACTTCATCGCCCAGCCGATCTACGCCAGTGCCGCCGCCCACGGCGCCAATGCTGCGATAGGCGTGATGGCGGTCAAGATAGACCTGACCGAATTCGAGCATACCTGGCGCAGCAGCGAAGAGCCGATTACGCTGGTCGATAGCAGTGGCGTGGTGTTCTTAAGCAACCGCCCGGCCTGGAAATATCACAGCCTGTATCCGCTGCCCGGCGCGGTACAGCAAAACCTGACTGGCACCCATCAATACGCCGACCAGGCGATCACCCCGGTGACCTCACTGCCGAAAACGCAAAGAGTAGAGTTCGGCCAGCACGTTACGCGCAGCATCGGCCGCCTCGGCTGGCAGCTGATGCTGTTTCCTTCGCAGGCGCGGATTGCCCGCATTGCCTTGCTGTGGTCTTTGGCGGCGGCGCTGTTGCTGGCGATTGCGGGCATTTCCCTGTGGGCTTTGTACCAACGCCGGCGACGCCTGGAAGAACGCTTGGTGTCAGCTGAATATCTGGATCGCACCATCGCTCAAAGGACGCAGGAGTTGATGGTGGCGAATCACACCTTGGAAACGAAATACGCCAAATTAAAAGAAACCGAACACCTGCTGCGTTCGACCCAAAACACGCTGATCCAGGCCGGCAAGCTGGCCATGCTGGGGCAGATGGCGGCAGGCATTGCGCACGAGCTGAACCAGCCGCTGGCGGCGATCCGGGCGTTTGCCGATAACGCCATGACTTTCCTGTCGCGCGGGCAAGCCGACAAAGCCACTGAAAATCTGAGCCATATCAGCAACGCCAGCGCCCGCATGGGCAAGATCGTCGGCCAGCTCAACGGTTTTTCCAGGAAAAGCCACGAAGCGGTGGCCGTCATCGACTTGCCCAAATCGATAGAGGCAGCAGCACTGTTGCTGCACAACGAGTTCCAGACCCATGGCGCCGCGCTGCAGATCGAAATCCGCCAGGCGGCACAGGTGGTGGGCGATTCGGTACGCACCGAGCAAGTGCTGATCAATCTGTTGCGGAATGCCTTGGACGCGGTGGATAATGCCGAGCAAAAGATCGTCTCGCTGGTGCTGGAATGCGAGGCGGGCGAGGCGGTGATCCGGATCCGCGACTCCGGCTCCGGCATTCCGGCCCAGGTCGCGCAGCATCTGTTCGAGCCGTTTTTCACCACCAAGCCATCCGGCAAGGGACTAGGCTTGGGCCTGGCCATTTCATCGTCGATTGTGCAGGCGATGAACGGCCGTCTGACGGCGAATAATCATGGCGATGGCGGCGCCGAATTCGTGTTGCGCATTCCTTTGCCGGATATGGTTGAATCTTGATGGAGACAAATGTGGCGACGCTGGAAGCAGTATTGATCGAAGACGAACAAGCGGTGCGGGACGCGATTACGCAGACGCTGGAACTGGGCGGGTTCACGGTCCATGCTTGCGACAGCGTGGAGCAGGCGCAGCCCTGGCTCGGCGCCGGATTTGCCGGCGTGATCGTCACCGATGTGCGTTTGCCCGGCCGTTCCGGCCTGGAATTGCTGAGCCAGGTAGTGACGCTGGACCCCGACTTGCCGGTCATCGTGGTGACCGGCCACGGTGATGTCAGCATGGCGGTGGAGGCGATGCGTGCCGGCGCTTACGATTTTATTGAAAAGCCGTTCGCCGCTGAACGCTTGATGGAAACCGCCCACCGGGCGCAGGAAAAACGCAGCCTGATTCTGGAAAACCGGCGTCTCAAAGCGGCCTGGGTGGCGCATCCGGACATGCCAAGCCTGATCGGCCAGTCGGCCGCGATCGAACGTGTCAGGACCATGATCCGCAGCGTCGGTCCAACCATGGTCGATATCCTGATCAATGGCCAGACCGGCAGCGGCAAGGAAGTGGTGGCGCGTCAGCTGCACGTTGCCAGCGGCCGCAAAGGCCCGTTTGTCGCCATCAATTGCGGCGCCCTGCCGGAGACGGTATTTGAAAGTGAAATTTTCGGGCATGAGGCGGGGGCGTTTACCAGCGCCCAGAAACGACGCATCGGCAAGCTGGAATATGCCAAGGGCGGCACGGTATTTCTCGATGAAATCGAAAGCATGCCGCTGGCTTTGCAAGTGAAATTGCTGCGTGTGCTGCAAGAACGCAAGCTGGAGCGGCTCGGCGGCAATGAACCGATAAGCATCGATTGCCGCATCATTGCCGCCAGCAAGGCCAATCTGCTGCAAATGAGCGCACAAGGCAGTTTTCGCGAGGATTTGTATTACCGCATCGGCGTCGTCAGCATCGACCTGCCGCGCCTGAATGAGCGGCGCGAGGATATTCCCTTGTTGCTGGCCCATTTTATCCAGGGTGCAGCGATCCGTTATCAGCGGCCGTTGCCGCAATGGACGCTGGCGCAAATGGCGCAATGGCAAACCCGCGACTGGCCGGGCAATGTGCGCGAGCTGCGCAATTTCGCCGATCGGCTGGTGCTGGGTGTGGCGGAGGGCGTGGCCGATCTTGCCAGCCAGGACAGCGACGATGCCGGCAACGGCCTGCCGCTGCCGCAGCAAATGGATATCTATGAACGCATGCTGATCACGGAAATGCTGAACGCCAGTAACGGCAATGTTGCCATCACCGCAGATCGGCTAGGCCTGCCCAAGAAAACCCTGTATGACAAGATAAAAAAGTACCAACTGGCGGTCGGTAAGGCATAGGCTGCGCTGAGGTATTCGGCGATTGCAATGACAATAAAATACTATTGCATTTAGAAAGTGTTACAAAACGATATTCCACTGGACAAGCGCGCCTGAATCTTTATCATTGGCATCTTTTTTCAACATGGATGCAACAATGAGCGTTTCGTCGCTACTGCCAAATTCATCCAACGCACCAGACCGTAGTTCCAATTTCCAATTCGGCTTTATCGACCTGCTGAAGGTCATCGCGGCACAGCTGATCGTCTTGCACCATCTGGCGTTCTACGGGCCGATGGCAGATCATGTCCGTCCCATCGCGCCGACGTTGATCGACTGGCTGGATTCTTACGCCCGCATCGCGGTCCAGGTGTTCCTGGTGATCGGCGGTTTCCTGGCCGCCAAATCGCTGTCGCCGCAAGGCGTTTCCGCTGTCTCCGATCCTCTGCGCGTCTTGTGGCGCCGTTACATGAAGCTGGTGCCGCCGTTCCTGGTGGCGACCGTGCTGGCGATCGGCGCTTCGGCCTGGGCCGCACAGTGGATGACGCACTATTCCATCTCCGCCATGCCGAGCGCGTTGCAACTGGCCGCGCACGCCTTGTTGCTGCATTCCATCCTCGGTTATGAATCGATCTCGGCCGGCGCCTGGTATGTCGCCATCGATTTCCAGTTATACGCCTTGCTGACCCTGCTGCTGTGGCTGACCGGCGGTCTGGCCAAGCGGCGCGCCATGCCATGGCTGGCTCCGGTGCTGGTAGTGGCCGGCGTCAGCGCCTCGCTGCTGTATTTCAACCGCGACGCCGCCTGGGACGCCTGGGCGCCATATTTCTTTGGCAGTTACGGCCTCGGCGCCATCGCCTGGTGGGCGCGCGACCTGAACCGGCGGCCGGCCGTGGTGGCGCTGCTGGTGGCGGCAATCCTGTTGCCGACCTTGTACGCCTTGACGATCGATTTCCGCAGTCGCATCGTGGTCGCCTTGCTGGTGGCCTGTGCCCTGGTGCTGGTGAGCCGGCGCGGCATGCTGTTGTCGCGCCAGCGATTTGCCTGGATCCGCGCCTTCGGACGGATCTCTTATTCCATCTTCCTGGTGCATTTCCCGGTCTGCCTGATCGTCAACGCCGCTTTCGCCAAGTTTGTTCCGGCGCGGCCGCTGCTGCAGGCGGCCGGCATGCTGCTGGCCTGGGCCGCCAGCCTTGCCGCCGGCGCGATTTTCTATCGCTGGGTAGAGATTCCGCTGAGTCGTCTTGCAGCCCGTGCCACTGGCAAGGGTTTTGGATTGCCGGTTGCGGCTGCCGCGTAGGGTCATCACTAGGGTAGGGTAACTACTACGATAGGGTAAGCGCTACGCCGAGACCGAGCTTACAGTACATCTTCCGTCTCCAGCGAGGCGTTGGCGGGTGTAACTTCCACACGCTGCCGGCGTTGGCGCCGGAAGTGCAGGAAAGCCAGCACCAGCGCCGCCAGTTGCAGCGCCGCACAAAAATAAAACGGCGCGCCAATCCGCCAGTCGCCCTTCGGTAAATGCGACACCACACCCAACAGTGGTGCGCCGATGATAGGCGCGATCACCGCCATCAGGCTGTTCAGCGAGCTGACTGCTCCCAGCGTCTGGCCCTGGCTGTGCGAATCGACTGCACCGGAAATAATGCTCTGGATCGATGCATTGACAGTGGCGCCGAACACATTGGCGAAAATCACCGCATACATCATCCATGACTGACTGGCTGCGCCCCACAACAGGTAGGCGGCGGTGGAGGAAACCAGGCCGATAACCGCCAGCCGCTGCGGACTGAAGCGCTTCAACAGCGGTCCGAGCAGCACCCCTTGCACAATCACCGACATGATACCGACCGCCGCCAGCGACTGGCCGTTTTCCAGCGGCCCCCAGCCAAACTTGAACGTGGTGTACAGCACCCAAGTGGTAAACAACATGAATTGCGCCAGGCCGTTACAGGCAATCACCGCCACCAGCGGCCGCACCGCTTTCAAGCGCGCCAGGGCGCGCAAGGAGGTCAACGGGTTGGCTGCGCCCCAGCCGAATGCGCGACGGCGCTCAAGCGGCAACGATTCGGGCAGCACGAAATAACCGTACATCAGATTAATCAAGGCCAGGCTGCCGGCAACAATGAACGGCAGGCGCAAATTCACAGCGCCCAGCAAACCGCCCATCACCGGCCCGACGATGAAACCGACGCCGAACATGGCGCCTATCATGCCGAAGCGTTTGGCGCGCTGCTCCGGTGGGGTGATGTCGGCCACATAAGCATTGCAAACCGCGGCGTTGGCCTGCATCGCGCCGCCGATCAGGCGCACCACGATCAGCATCCACAGCGCAGTCGAAAAAGCGGTCGCGAAAAAATTCAGCGCCAGACCGCAGAAACCCAGTAGCAGCACCGGCCGCCGGCCGTAGCGGTCCGACAGTGCGCCGAGAATCGGCGAGCCGAAAAAATTGGCGATGCCGAAAGCGAAGGCTACCGCGCCATACCAGAACGCCTGGTCGGCTTGCGAGCCTGTGAATTTCCCAACCAGCACCGGCAGCACCGGAATGATCAGGCCGATCGAGATCATGTCGATCAATACGGTCAGCATGATGAAAGGCATCGCCGCAGCGCGGCCTTGGTTGTTCGAGAGAGGGGCTGAATCTGTCACGCGTCACTGCTCCGGTATGTTTGCTTGCGTTGTTCTGGCAGGTCGGGATCGCAAGAATTTTCTTTCCCAAATTTGCAGGCAAATTGCATGTGAATTAAAGATGCTTGTTTCGTGTAGTGACATGAGCGCTAAATCACGGGGCTACGAGCAACGGAAATTCCGAGGAGCTAAGTGGAACTCCGCCACGTTTCAGGTATTCAAAATATCTGTTCATGATGGCCCAGCTCCTATAAGTTAACTCTGTAGTGACCTCGCCCGATACGAAATCTGGATTCCCATGTCGGGGCTTTGCAGAGTGATTAGTAATGTATTTCAGATATTTCTGATCAATTTGCAAAGCCTCTCGAAATTCTTTCCACGCTTGCTTATCGTTAGCTCCAGGTGTAGCAATAAGGTGTTTCAGACGCTCTATGGCCCGAGCGGCATCTACCGAAGATACGTGCGGCAAAGAGATGGATGAGATTAACTCTCGAAGCGCCATAAAAAGTTGTGGACTTTGAGTCACCAAAGTACAAATTTCGCCGAAACCAGCATCTAGGCCAAATGACGTGCATAGCGAAGAGAGTTTTTTATTTATATGACAGATCGGATGCGACACGCCTTTCGGGTCGACAAATGTTTCCAAAACGACGGTCAACCCCCAACCCATCTTGAACGCAACTAAATCTACCTGCGCTCTAGAAAGATCAAGTGCGCGTCTATAGATTTCCGGATAAATATCAACTCGAAACTCAGGAATCTTGCATTCCACGTCGATCAATGAATTGGCAATGCCGCAGTTGAATTCCATCGATGTCTCGGCTTCAAGGCATTCCCACTTGATACTTTCATTGTATGTGGTGGTCACCTTCATTATTTCTGGGAGAACTCTTCCTTTAAAGCGGACTGTATGCATTAAAAAGGCTCCAGATGCGAACAAAAAATTGACATATTACACGTGCCGCCACCCATCCTTTCGCTGCTCGTGCGTATCGACCTAAAGATAAAGCACATGCCGCGTTTGCGGTGCTAATTGTCACCAGATGGATTTTATTTCGTCTGCGAAATAAAAAATTCTTCTCATTGGAAGAAATAAATCAAGCGATTAGTGAGTTATTGACGGGCATGAATGCTCGTCCATTCAAACAACTACCTGGAAGTCGTTTGAGTACCTGGCAGGAAATCGAGCAGCCAACTTTGCAATCACTAGCCGCCATGGAATCCTGCGTGCGTTGACGCAGTGCTCATGGTCTACCCCAAAAATTTGCCGATGCACTACATGCGTCCGCCGGAGTAGTTTCGACCGGGATCGGGTCGGCTTTGCCAGGCGTCGTTTCAATTAATTCCCGCACTCTGACGGTACAGCGGGATGCTGCATGTAACATCGATGTGTCGTAATACTTGTTAATCTCTGGCTTAAAGGTTACAGCAACCGGCCCGCAGGTGCTTATCATGCCTGAAGCGTCATTCCGGTAAGTTATTTCTACGGTGAGCGGCTGACCGGCAGGAACGACATATTCTCCATACATTTTTGGAATATCGGCTGGCTTGGGCATACCGACTTTTATATTAGGCGCCCAGCGCGAAAATACGGTCAGGGAAGCCGTAATACGGCCCTCATTGTTCCAGGCCCAACAGCTTTTGCCTGGATGCAAGTGGACGATATCGGCATTAAACACCCGTATTTTTGCAGAGTTCTCAGCGACCACGTTGACGACGGCACTGTCGTCTGATTCAGCATCTTCTGATGAGGTGTGCGCACATCCCGCAATTGCACAAAGGACGAAAAGCAGCGGTAGAGTTTTTTTCATGGGAAGCTAAAGAGAAAGAGTTTTATTTGTTGAGATTGATGCGAGCTGCATCAATTGAATTCTGGATCTTTTGATTGGAGCCGTAATTTGTTTTGCAAAAAAAACAATGATACACGGAAATGTTGCCTCTATCAAACCGGGTAACCCTCGCCACTTGGCAAGGCCTTATTGTCCGATCAAGTCGGAATGACTTTCTATTAAATCAATCTGTTACAGATGCTTCTTAAGGCATTTGTTCAGCATCAACAGACACTCTCTTTTGCGTCCAGCCTTGTAATTAATTAATCCATTGATTAATGTAAATTGCATGACCCCCCCAACGCCAACCCGCGGACGTCCGCTAGCATCAGACCAGGACTCACGCGAAAAACTACTCGATACCGCCACCTTGCTGTTCTCGTCGCAAGGCATCGCGGCGACCACCGTGGCGGCGGTTGCGCGCCAGGCCGGGGTCACCTCGGCCATGGTGCATTATTACTTCAAGAACCGCGACCAGCTGATAGAGGCTGTGGTCGATGAGCGGGTCTGCCTGTTCGTCAACCGTATCTGGGATCCGATCAGCGCCACCGAGTCTCCGGAGCAGATGATCATGGGCATCGTCGAGCGCATGATCGCCACTACCGAAAACATGCCGTGGATGCCGGCCCTGTGGGTGCGTGAAGTCTTGAGCGACGGCGGCCAGCTGCGCGAGCGCATGGTCCGGCGCGTGCCCTTGGCCAAGCTGGCTCTGTTTGCGGAGAGCGTCAGGCGCAGCCAGCAAGCCGGAACCATTAATCCCGGGCTGGAACCGAGCCTGATCTTTGTCTCGGTGCTCGGCTTGACCATGTTGCCGCTGGCGATGGCGCGCACTTTGAAGAACAAACCCCTATTGCCAACCTTGAACCAGGCGGCGCTGCTGGACAAGGCGCTGCTGCAGCGCCACATCAAGGCGCTATTGCAACACGGGCTGGCGCTGCCGGCCACCACGCGTACCGACGAATAAAAAAGGGAAATCCCATGTCACATCGCCTTGCCAAACGCCCGCATCGATCGTCAGCTCTGGTAAGCGCGTCCCTATGCTATCTGGCGTTGACAGGATGCGCGCCAAACAACGACAACGATTGGCAAGGCTATGTGGAAGGCGAGTATGTCTATGTAGCTTCGTCGCAAGCGGGCCGTCTTGATCACCTTTCAGTTCAGCGTGGGCAGCAGGTGGCGATCGGCGCGCCCTTGTTCATGCTGGAATCGGGCGATGAAATCGCGGCTCAGCGCCAGGCGCAACGCCAGTTGAGCGCCGCCCAGGCGCAACTGGCCGATATCCAGAGCGGCCGGCGGCCGCAAGAGCAAGAGGTTACGCGGGCACAATTGGTGCAAGCCCAGGCCGCCGCCAGCAAGGCGGCACTTCAACTCAGCCGCGATCAGATCCAGTTCCAGGCCGGCGGTATCGCTAAACAGCAACTCGACGATTCGCGTGCTGCAGCCCAGACCGCTGCTGCCCAGGTCAAGCAATGGCAAAGCCAATTGACGGTGGATCGCCTGCCCAGCCGCGAGGCGCAGATCCGGGCGCAACAGGCGCAGGTTGCGGCGGCGCAGGCGGTGCTGGAGCAAGCCGACTGGAAATTGGCCCAAAAGACCGTGAGCGCGACCCGCAGCGGCTTGGTGTTCGACACCATGTACCGCGAAGGCGAATGGGTGGCGGCCGGCAATCCGGTATTGCGCATGCTGCCGCCGGAGAACGTCAAAATCCGCTTTTTCGTGCCGGAAACCATTCTCGGTCGGCTCCAGCTGAACCAGGCCGTGACGCTCAGTTGCGACGGCTGCCAGGCGAATCAAGCGGCGCACATTTCCTACATCTCGACCGAATCCGAATATAACCCGCCCATCATCTACAGCAATCAATCGCGCGCCAAACTGGTCTACATGATAGAAGCGCGTCCGGCGCCGGCCGATGCGCTCAAACTGCACCCAGGGCAACCGGTCGAAGTGAGCATGCCATGACGACCGCAAGCGACAACAATACCCGCAACGCCGACAGCACCGGCAACACCAACGGTGATCTGGTAGTCGATGTCGACCGCATCAACAAACACTTCGGCAGCAAGCATGTGGTGAGAGACTTGTCGCTGCAGGTGCGGCGCGGCGAGATCTTCGGCTTCCTGGGGCCCAACGGCAGCGGCAAGACCACCTCGATCCGCATGATGTGCGGTTTGCTGACACCCGATTCCGGCCACGGCACCTGCCTGGGTTTTGACATCATCAAGCAAAGCGGCGAGATCAAGCGCCGGGTCGGCTACATGACGCAGAAATTCTCTTACTGGGATGACCTCAGCATCCGCGAGAACCTGGATTTCGTCGCCCGCATCTACGAAATGAAAAACCGCAAGGAAGTGGTTGAGCAGAGCCTGGAAAAACTCGGCTTGAGCAGCCGCGCCAAGCAACTCGCCGGTGCTCTCTCCGGTGGTTGGAAACAAAGGCTGGCGCTGGCCGCCAGCATGCTGCACCAGCCGGAACTGTTGCTGTTGGACGAACCGACCGCCGGCGTCGATCCGGCGGCGCGCCGCGATTTCTGGGAAGAGTTGCATCGGCTGGCAGCGGAGGGCATCAGTGTCCTGGTCAGCACCCATTACATGGATGAGGCCGAACGTTGCCACAAGCTGGCCTATCTGTCCTACGGCCAGTTGCTGGTGCAGGGCACGGCGGCCGAAGTGGCGGCCGGGCAGGGGCTCACGACTTGGGCGATCTACAGCAACCGCAACGGCGATATCCAGGAAAACCAGCTGGTGGGCCTGTCCCAGCAATTGCACCAGCAGCCCGGGGTAGACCAGCTGGTGGTGTTCGGCACCTCACTGCATGTGTGCGGCAAAGACGCCGCGCTGCTGGAGCAAACCCTGCGCCGGATGACGCAGGGACAGAACTTGCGCATGGAGTTGATAGACACCAGCCTGGAGGACGTCTTCATCTACATGATGAATCGCTCAACTGACAATTTCGGGGAGCCGCCATGAATCGCCTCTCCGGATTATCATTCTCGCGCTGGTGGAGCATCGTCCTCAAGGA
>NZ_DATMRK010000051.1:0-164057 GCF_035566375.1 Collimonas sp. | reverse complement strand
CGGCTTGCGTGTCGAATATCCGGATGGATTTGGGCTGGCGCGCTCGTCGAATACAACGCCGGTTGTGGTGATGCGCTTTGAGGCTGAATCGGAAGCGGCGTTGGCGCGTATACAGGCAGAGTTCAAGCGCGTGATCCTGGCTGCAAAGCCGGATGCGCTTCTGCCTTTTTAAGCACTTCTTTATATAAAAATTACGGAGACGGATGTCCTCATGAGCTCTATTTCAAAGCTTCCGTTTAAATTCTTCTTTGCCAATACATCCAGAATCACTCGAAATATTGTGTTGAGGGGATCGATGTTAAGACTGAAGACGTGGCATAGGGGGATGTTGTTAGCTATAAATATCGGCTTGCATTTAAAATTCATCCGTATTCTCAGTCACCCGCAAACCAGGCAACTGATTATTGACAAGCCGGAGCTGACTTATAAATATTTGAGGGACTACATTTCATTTGATATCTCCGCAAGAAAAGGTTTATTGATACTGATTTCACATTACTCATACCTTCAGAAGAATTTCAAAAGCGATTTTCTGGATGATATCTCTGGCTTTCCTATCCAGCTTTGGCAGCAATATATCGACGGTATTTCATTTGAAATAGTGATCGATTTTCCGCACGCCGTCGACTCTGAAGGAGAGTTATGCCTGCTCTTTAAAATGGATCTGGTATGCATTTATCGCGTGATCTTTGTCATAGCCGATGGCAGCGCATTCGAGCTTGCCGACGAACATGTGATTTTCATATCCAGCGTGCAGGGAATGCAAGGCCTTGAGTGCATTCAGCAGGCGACAAAGACTTGCAATGATATTCAACCAGCTCAATTGCTGATGGCAGCCATAAGCGGGGTGGGGCTGGCTCTTGGCTTTAATACGATAGCGGGGATTGCCAGCAAAAATCAGATTGCGCAGAGCGAAAAATTTTATTTTTCCTACGACAAGTTCTTTGAAAAATTTGGCGATCTTGTCCCGCAAAAGAATTTTTATAGAATTCAACTTCCGTACGCGGAAGGCGCACTGGATCTGATCCAAGCCCGCCATCGAAAAAGGACGCAGAAAAAGCGTATTTTTAAAAATGAAATCAGAGATCAGGTGGCGTCATCCATGCAGCACTATCTTATTCGAGAGCCGCTCCAGTGTCCGGTGTCAGATGCATGAGTCAGATACATGATACGCAACGGCTCTTTTTTATTTTCCTGCGCTAAATAAATGATGCCTCCTTCTTCTTTGTCGATCTATCGTTCGCCGCGCAGTCAGGTTTTGTTCGAGCACTACAGCTTTATCGATAATGCCAAAGCCATCGGCATGGTTCTGGTTGTTCTCGGCCACAGCCGAGGGCTGCCGGATTATCTGGTGCAGTTGATCTTCAGTTTTCACGTTCCTCTGTTTTTTTTCATTTCCGGATTTCTGATCAAGCCGGAAAAATTAGAAACCTCGATTTACCGCAATATCAGAAAAGTATTGCAAACCTTAGCCATTCCCTATCTTCTGTTTTTCTTGCTCGCTTTTGTGTATTGGCTGCTCACGCGCAACATCGGTGCCAAGGCTTTACTGTCTGCCGGCCAGGCATGGCATGCACCCATCGCCGGCTTGTTTACGGGGCTGGAATCGGACCTCTATGTCGATCCTCCGCTCTGGTTCTTTCCGTGTCTGATATTGACCTCGATAACTTATCACGCCTCGCGCAAGTTTTTGAACTTGACGGCTGCCACCTGTCTGTTTACGGCTCTTGCTTTTATCATCGCGCTACTCTGGGATGAGTCGTTCTATAGGCTTCCCCTGGGTTTGGACACCATGTGGATAGCGCTGTCGTTCTACGCGCTTGGACAGTATGTGCGTGAGAAGAATTTTTTAAGCGATATCAGCGATATAAAGCCAGGCATTCTCTTCTTTATTTTTTTGCTGGCGGCGGCACTGCTCATTTCCGCCCAGCTGCTTACCGGCAGGGTCGATCTCGCCACCATGCTTTTCGGCAGCAGCCCGGCACTCTATCTGCCGGCCGCCTTGCTTGGAATTGCCGCCACATTTGCTGTTTCCGCGTTATTGCCGAGATCCAGAATAAGTCGCTGGATTTCGAACAATACCTTGATAATTTTCCCGGTGCATTTTATTTTCCTGAGCCTGATACGCGGCCTCATGATCTCTCTGCACCTGATTGCCAGCGATTACACCTATGCCATCGGCTGGAGTGTCGCCAGCAGTGCTGCAGCCATCCTGTTTTGTGGGCCGCTGGTTTATTTCTTACGCCGCTTTTCGGTATTACGCATTTAGCGGACGTCCGCAACAAATAGCTTCTGATCGTAAGTTGGGATCGGCAAATGTTAATTTCCGATTCAAAGCGACACTTCAATTATTTGTCTTTTTGGCATCATTGGCGATTACAATTGAGAACAGTCTGGAGTCAATCTTCACTTTTCTCTGCCGCCCATGCATGTATCCGGAGCTCACTTAATGCCAGCTGCTACCACCATCAAGTTGTTTCTTTGCGCCGTGCTTAGTGCGCTTACATTACCCGGCTGCGGCTCGGTTGAAGCCACTGAAGATACTCGTCTGCCTTTGGTCATCGCCCATCGCGGCGGCACTGCAGATTATCCGGAGAACACTCTGCTGGCAGTCGAGGGCGCGCTTCAAGACCGCGCAGACATGATCTGGCTGACGATCCAGCTGAGCCGGGATGGCGTGTCGATGCTGTATCGTCCGGCTGATCTGTCGTCGCTTACCGATGGCGCCGGGCCGCTTGCGAATAAAACCTTTGATGAGTTGCAGCGTTTGAACGCAGGCTGGATGTTTGCGCGCATTGATGCGGATGGTGTGAAGCGCTATCCATACCGTACGCAGAGCGTTCAGATACCTTCGTTGCAGCAGGCGCTGCGCGCTATTCCGGAATCGGTGCCGGTGATTCTGGACATGAAGGCGCTGCCGGCCGAACCGCAGGCCGAGGCGGTAGCGCGGGTGCTGGATCAAGAGCGCGCTTGGGGGCGGAGCTTGATCTATTCCACCGACGCCGCTTACCAGCAGGTGTTCTCTGTTTTTCCACAAGCCCGTCTGTTTGAGTCGCGCGATGCAACGCGTGAGCGGCTGGCGACGGTAGCGCTGGCGCAAGAATGCACGGCGCCGCCTGCTGCAGATAGCTGGGCTGCATTTGAATCCCGCCGCGCTGTGCAGGTGGTGGAAACCTTCACCTTGGGCCAGGCGCGCTCTGCGGTTAAAGCCCGGTTCTGGACGCCAGCGGCGGTTGCCTGCTTCCGCAGCAAAGGGAAAACCAATCTGGTTGCCATTGCCGTCAACGGTGTCGACGCCTATCGCGAGGCAGCTTGCCGCGGCATGGACGCGGTGCTGGCGGATTCGCCGAAAACCATGCTCGCCATCAAAGACCGGATGCGTGGATCGGCGTTGGATTGCTCGGAGCCATTGATCGTCGATTAAGTTGCTCGAAAGTCATGCGTAAACGTAATGTCTTTTCCGTAAAAAGGTAATTCCAAATTAGCCGAGAGTCTCCCATACTCGATTGCACAAAATAGCGCCGACATTCATAAGGCGCCCACATATAGGAGACATCTGATGAGCAACTGCCCCTCGCACGTGAATTTTGCGCCCGTTTCAAGCATTGCCACTATGGCCACTACGGCCACTACAGCCGCCAGCCGCTTGCAAAACAATGTCGATGCATGCCATGACCGCCTGCGCGACGGAGGCGCATCATGAATATCGATATCGGTAAGACGCTCGACGACGGCCCGTACACGATGATGCAGAAATTCGTTGTGTGTCTGGCGGCGCTATCGATTGTGATGGATGGTTTTGACGGCCAACTGATCGGTTTTGCGATTCCAACGCTGATCAAGGAATGGGGCATCAGCCGCAGCGCGTTTGCGCCAGCGGTGGCGGCCGGTCTGATCGGGATGGGCATAGGCAGCGCTTGCGCCGGTTTGTTCGCGGATCGCTTTGGACGCCGCTGGGCGGTGATTGGCAGCGTGTTTATTTTCGGTACGGCTACCTGCGCGATCGGCCTGGCGCCGGATGTGACGACGATTGCGATACTGCGCCTGATCGCCGGCTTTGGCATTGGCGGGGCGTTGCCCAGCTCGACTACGATGACCGCCGAATTCACGCCCGCCAGGCGGCGCACCCTGGCCGTCACGGCAACCATCGTCTGCGTGCCATTAGGCGGCATGCTAGCCGGTTTGTTTTCGAGCGTGGTGCTGCCGCTCTACGGCTGGCGCGGCTTGTTTTTCATCGGTGGCGCATTGCCGTTGGGGCTGGTGGTGCTGCTGTTCTTTACGCTGCCGGAATCGCCCCGTTATCTGGCGCGGCGCCGGCATCGCTGGCCTGAGTTATCCAAGCTGCTCGGCCGCATGTCCCGGCCGACGGCAGCTGGCGCGGTGTTTACCGATCTGGGCGAACAGAAAAAAGAGCAGCGAGTAGGCTTCCGTGCCTTGTTTGACGAGGGCCGAGGCCGCGACACATTGGCCATCTGGTGCGCATTCTTCATGTGTCTGCTGGCGGTCTACAGCGCTTTCAGCTGGTTGCCGACGATGCTGGCGGCAGAGGGTTTGAGCACGCAGATTGCCGGTTCGGGCTTGACAGCGTACAACCTTGGCGGCGTGATAGGTGCGTTAGCCTGCGCCGTGGCGATCACCCGGTTTGGCTCGCGCTGGCCGTTGATCGTGTGCTGCGCCGGCGGTGCTGCGAGTGCGCTGCTATTGCTGGGCGTCGACGTCTCTCACAGTACGGGCTTGTTTATCTTCGGGATCGGCGTGCACGGCATGTTTGTCAATGCGGTTCAATCGACCATGTATGCACTCTGTGCGTTTGTTTATCCGACCGCGGTGCGGGCCACCGGAACTGCTTCAGCGCTGGCTTTCGGCCGCATCGGCGCGATCCTGAGCGCTTTCGCTGGCGCTGTCGTGATCACCGCAGCAGGCGCATCCGGTTATCTGATCATGTTGGGGGTGGCGATGGTGTTCGTATTGATCGCGCTGGTGATGGTCAAAGGACACATTCCCAGATTGCTTCGGACAAAGACTGAAGCAAAAATTGAGGTGCAAGCCTAAGCTATTGCAGCAGGCCCGGCAGCAGCAGGCCGGATACGTCAGGGAGCAACTGCCAGCAATCGCAGTTGCTCCAGCAACTTGACCGCCGGGCCTGGCAAAATGCCGTGCCGGCGGCGAAAGGCGGTCAGCGTTCTGCTGGCCATGACACCGGGAATCGCGAGTGCATCAATCAGCCGTGCCTGGTGGTCAACATCGTACATGGGTTCCGGCATCCAGCTCAGGAAGCCGGAGCGTGTCACCAGGCTTTTCAATACAGTGATCGACCGGGTCTCGACCGCGATGTTGGGCATTGCCAAACCGTGCGCGCCGAACACTTGCTGCATTTGCTCGAACGGGCCGGTGCCCTGCGGCGGCATGGCCCACGGTTGACTTAATGTATCGGCCAACTTGAGTTTGGGATTGTTACGCAAGGGATGGTCGCTTGCGGCAACCACATAACTGCGGTCTTCCCAGCGGCAATCGCCGATGGCGCAGATTTCGTCAGTGTCGGCAACCGCCATGCCAAGCGCCAGATCGACCTCGTGCCTGACCAGTGCGTCGGTCAGGCGATCCCACACGCCTTCGATCACATGCACATGCAAGGTCGGCCATTTTTTCAGCACTTCACCGATCGCCTGCGGCAATACCAGGCTGGCAATGCTGCCTACCGCGCCAACCCTGATGGTGCCTTTGACCAAGCCGCGCATGGCGTCGATTTCTTCGGTTGCGTGCTCGGCTTCGCGCAGCAGCAAGGTGGCGTGCGGCACCAGGGCGCGGCCAATCTCGGTGAGTTGCATGCCTTTTGAATGGCGTTCGAATAGCGCTGCGCCGACCTGTTCTTCAAGGCGCTTGATGGTGCGGCTCAGGGCGGGCTGCGTCACATGCAGCGCGTCGGCGCTGCGCCCCAGGCTGCCGGTGGCTACGATGGTGGTAAATGCGGTTAGCTGGCGGAGATCGAAAGTCATGCTTGATCGTAATGTCTTTTCTGGAAAAAGGCAATTTCAAAACATGGGGCTTGCTTTCATACTGGCACTTTGCATAGTCTGATAGGAGATTTCGTGAGCAGCACATCCAATACAAATATGTTGCCGGCTGCATCAATTACCGTGCGTGACGCCGTGATCGATCTGATGCGTCAACTTGGTATGACTTCCGTGTTCGGCAATCCAGGCTCCACGGAACTACCGATGTTCCGCAATTTTCCTGAAGATTTTCGTTATGTGCTTGGCTTGCAGGAGGCGGTGGTAGTCGGCATGGCCGACGGTTACGCGCAGGCCACACGCAATGCTGCATTGGTGAACTTGCATTCAGCGGCCGGCGTCGGCAACGCCATGGGCAATATTTTCACCGCCTTCAAGAACCGCACGCCGCTGCTGATCACCGTTGGGCAACAAGCGCGCTCGATCTTGCCCTTCGATCCGTTTCTAGCGTCGGCACAGGCGACGGAATTGCCCAAGCCTTACGTCAAGTGGAGCATCGAACCGGCCCGCGCCGAAGATGTTCCTCTGGCCATGGCGCGTGCCTATTACATAGCGATGATGCCGCCGCGTGGCCCGGTATTGGTGTCGATTCCGGTGGACGATTGGGATCAGCCTGCGCAGTTATTGGCGGCGCGCGTAGTCAGCAGCGAATTGCGGGCGGAGCCCTTTGTACTGGATGAGATAGGCGCTGCGCTGGACGCCAGCCGGCGTCCAGCGTTCGTGGTGGGCGCTGCGGTGGACCGCGACAACGCCTGGGAAGCGGTGGTGCAACTGGCGGAAAGGCACAACGCCAGGGTCTGGGCGGCGCCCATGTCGGGACGTTGCAGTTTTCCAGAAGACCATCGTCTGTTTGCCGGTTTCCTGCCGGCGATGCGCGAAAAGATAGTCAGTTTGCTGGATGGGCATGACTGCATTTTCGCCCTTGGCGCCCCAGCTTTTACCTATCACGTCGAAGGCAGCGGGCCGCACGTGCCGCCTGGCGCCACGCTATGCCAGCTCACCGATGATCCGACCACCGCCGCCTGGACGCCAGTCGGCACGTCGGCGGTCGGCAGCATACGTTTGAGCGTGCTCGATTTGCTCGCTCGCCCGGTGCCGCCACTACCACTACGCGCCTTACCTGCGGCGCGCCCGGATCGGGTCCGCGCCGAGCCATCCAGGCGGATATCCGTGGCCTATGTCATGCAGACCTTGGCCGAGGTGCGTGGTCCGGCTGACATCGTGGTGGAAGAAGCGCCCAGCGCACGGCCGGTGCTGCAGGCTTATCTGCCCATCACGCGCAGCGAGGGATTCTTCACGATGGATAGCGGCGGCCTTGGCTACGGCATGCCGGCGGCGGTAGGCGTGGCGCTGGCCAAGCCGGGTGCTCGCATCATCGGCATTTTTGGCGATGGTTCCAGCATGTATTCGATCCAGTCGCTGTGGAGCGCGGTGCAATTGAAACTGCCTATCGTGTTTCTGATTCTGAATAACCAGCGCTACGCGGCATTGCAAGATTTTGCGCCGGTGTTTGGCTTCACCGATAGCGACGTGGTGCAAGGGACCGAACTGCCGGCGATCGATTTCGTGGCGCTTGCCAAGGGCATGGGTTGCCAGGCTTTGCGCGTGACGGATGCGGCGCTTTTGCGCGAGACTCTGCAGCTAGCGTTGGGTTCGGCGGCACCGGTGCTGGTCGAGGTCGAGGTTGCATAACACATCGCAATAGTCGAAACAATCGCGCACCCTGAGATTAATCAATAAGATGAATCAACAAAAAAGGAGATGAAACATGAACACAATATCGATGTTGATCAACGGCGAGCAATCGCAGGCGGAAAACGGCGCCACTTTCGACAGATGCAATCCACTCGATGGCCAACTGGCGACCAGAGCGCCGGCCGCCAGCGTAGCCGATGCCCTGCGCGCCGTCGATGCAGCTGCGGCTGCCTTCCCGGCATGGTCGGCGAGCGGGCCGGGCGAGCGCAGGGCGTTGCTGATCAAAGCCGCTCAGGCGCTGGAAGCCAAGAGCGAAGCGTTCGCCGCTGCCATGGCGGCGGAAACCGGGGCTTCGGGCATCTGGGCCGGTTTCAACGTGCGTCTTGCGGCCAATACCTTGCTGGAAGCCGCAGCGCTGACTACCCAGATCAACGGTGAAGTAATTCCATCCGATCTGCCCGGTAACCTGGCGCTGGGCGTGCGCCAGGCCGCTGGCGTGGTGCTGGGCATGGCGCCGTGGAACGCGCCAGTGATTCTGGGAGTGCGGGCGATCGCGGTGCCGCTGGCTTGCGGTAATACCGTGGTCCTGAAAGGCTCGGAGCTCTGCCCGGCAACCCATGGCTTGATCATCGCAGCGTTGCAAGAGGCTGGTTTGCCGAAGGGCGTGGTGAATTTTGTCACCAATGCACCGGCCGACGCCGCTGCCGTGGTAGAGGCAATGATCGCGCACCGGGCGGTGCGGCGCGTGAATTTCACCGGCTCGACGCAGGTCGGAAAGATCATTGCCATGCATTGTGCAAAATATTTGAAACCGGTGGTGCTGGAACTGGGTGGCAAAGCGCCGGTGCTGGTGCTGGACGATGCCGATCTCGACGCCGCTGTGAACGGTGTGGCTTTCGGCGCCTTCTTAAATTCGGGGCAGATTTGCATGTCCACCGAACGCATCATTGTCGATCATAAAATTGCCGATGATTTTGTCAGGCGCCTGGTGCTCAAGGCCGGCAGTTTGCCGCTGGGCGATCCGCGCTTGGGGCCGGTAGTGCTGGGCTCCGTGGTTGATAGCAAGACAGTGGAGCGTTGCAACGCTTTGATAGATGATGCGCTAGGAAAAGGCGCCAAGCTGCTGTGCGGAGGCAAGGCCGACAGCACTTTGATGGCTGCCACACTGCTGGATCACGTGACGCCCGCTATGCGGATTTACGCTGAAGAATCGTTCGCTCCGGTCAAGGGCATCGTCAGGGTCAACGGCGATGAGGAGGCAATTGCTTGCGCCAACGATAACGAATTCGGTTTGGCGTCAGCCGTATTCAGCCGCGATACCGCACGCGCCTTACTGGTGGCCAGGCGGATTGAATCAGGCATTTGCCATATCAACGGCCCGACCGTCCATGACGAACCGCAAATGCCGTTCGGCGGCGTCAAGGGCAGCGGCATCGGCCATTTCGGTGGCAAGGCTGGCATCGACGCCTTTACCGACTTGCGCTGGATTACCTTGCAAACCAAGTCGCGCTCTTATCCGTTCTGAGCACGATCGCAATCCCTCGATAGTGGAGCTATGAATAATGAAAAAAATCATGATAGTTGGCGCTGGTGCAATGGGCTGCCTGTTCGGCGCCAGGTTTGCGCAAGCCGGCTACGAACTAGTATTGGTCGATGTCTGGCGCGAACATATCGATGCGATTAACAGCGCTGGCTTGAAAATTGAAACGGAGCAGGGCGAGCAAATTGTCAAAATCAGCGCAGGCACTGCCGATGCTGTCGATTTTCGGCCGGATCTGGTGATCGTGTTCACCAAGACTTTACATACTGCCGCCGCCCTGGATTCCGTCTGTCATTTATTTGACGACAGGACCTGCTTGCTCACCTTGCAAAATGGTTTGGGAAATGTCGAGACTGCCGCTGAATTCATTCCGATTGAACGCGTGATGCATGGCGTCACCAACTATCCGAGCGACCTTAAAGGACCTGGCCGGGTGTCGTCGAAAGGCAGCGGTTACATCAAGATCTATGGCGCCGACGGCCAGCGCCGGAAGGAGCACCAGGTGATCGCGGAGGCCTTCGGCAAAGCCGGCTTCAATTGCGTTCTTGACGCCGATGTCGAGCGCGCCATATGGGAAAAGGTGGCGTTCAATGCGGCGCTGAACAGTTTGACAGCGGTTACCGGGATGACGGTCGGCGAGGTAGGAGCCAGCACTTCAGGGCCGCTGCTGGCGCAACGCATCGTCGCCGAAACGGGCGCCGTGGCACGCGCCAGACACATCGCGGTGGATGAGGATGCGATCTGGCAATCTGTAGGAAAGGCATTCATCGAACACGCGGAGCATAAGCCGTCCATGCTGCAGGACGTGATGCACAACCGGAAAACCGAGATCGGATCGATCAACGGTGCGATTGCTGAATTTGCGCTGGAAGCAGGCGTTGCCGTTCCGGTTACCGAGACGCTCTATCATCTGGTGCGCATGATCGAACAGAAGCACAAAAGCTGATTTTGCTGATTGCTTGATTGGCAACCCGGGCCGCCGGGAAAGCCGTCCAGATCCAGGCCGATCTTCCCGCTTGCCGGTCTGGGGCCAGGTCGTACGCGGATATAATGAAAGGGTCCATCTGCGGGAGACGCTCATGCAGCTCACACCCAAATTTGCGGCCTTTACCATCGTGTCGAGTCTTGCCTATCTTGGCGTCTCCATTCTTGCCCGCGGCGGTATTGCCGTTTTTTTCGCACAACCAGCCCTGCTGGTGGTTGCCATCGCATTCCTTATCATGGCTGGCGCGGCGCTCTTCACCAGCGCCAATCTGAGTTCCGGCGAACGCGAGGACCGTGGCAACCGTTGGATTATCCCAGTCATCGGCTTGATCGGACTGCTGCAAGCCTATCTGCCGCCGTATAGCGATCGCATCGAATTCTGGACTTTCGGCGCCGATACGCTGCGCTGGATTGGGGTCGTCCTGTTCATCGTCGGCGGTGCGCTGAGGTTGTGGCCGGTCTTCATACTCGGCCGCCGTTTCAGCGGTTTGGTGGCGATCCAGTCCGGCCATCGCCTGGTGACCGAAGGTTTGTACGGCGTCATCCGCCACCCCAGCTACCTGGGTTTGCTGGTGAATTCACTGGGCTGGTCGCTGGCTTTTCGTTCCGGGCTCGGGCTGCTGCTGACGGCGCTTACGATCCTGCCGCTGATCGCTCGCATACGCGCCGAGGAGGCGCTGCTGCAGACGCAGTTTGGCGCCGAGTACGACGCTTATCGTGCCCGTACATCGCGGCTGATTCCCGGAATTTATTAGCGCATCGAGCTAGCTCAACAGGCCCTGATGGCCTGGCATTCTCCAGGCGGGATACTACGGGATGTGGGATGCCAGATACGGAATAGAGCAATTCTCTGTATCATCTGTGGCGCAGAAATTCACTTGTCCACACTTCAAAGGAGATTTCATGTCCAGTCATGTCGCCACTATCGAATGGAAGCGAGCCGATGCAGTATTCGTTGACAACCGTTACAGCCGCGCCCACCAATGGCAATTCGACGGCGGCGCGGTGGTGCCGGCGTCGAGTTCGCCGCATGTGGTGAGAGTGCCTTTGTCGAACCCGGCCAATGTCGATCCGGAAGAAGCTTTTGTCGCCTCCCTATCCAGTTGCCATATGTTGTGGTTTCTTGATATCGCGCGCAGCGCCGGCTATGTGATCGATAGTTATGTCGATCACGCCATAGGGCATATGCTGCGCGGAGCGGATGGCAAAAGCTGGATAGCGCTGGTTGAACTGGCGCCAGCGGTGACCTTTTCCGGCGCCAGGATTCCGGACGACGCCGCGCTCCAGCACTTGCATCACCAGGCGCATGAGGAATGTTTTCTGGCGCGCTCGGTGAAGAGTGAAATCAGGATCCAGGGCAGCTGGAGCCACGCCGCGTCATGAACCTCGGCTGGCTATCCTTAGCCTGAGCGGCGCAGAGGCGGGTAGAATACCGGCGGCGAAACTGCCTCGATATGACGTTTAAACAGGAAAAATGATGGCAAAGAAGAATGAAGAGCTGGATCCGGAAACACTGGCTTTGATCAATTGGTGTATCGAAGTAGAAGGTTTTCTGGTGGCCGGCGGAGCGACTCTAGATCAGGCGCAAGAGCATATCGAAGAACAGGTGGAATGGTTCACCGACCAGTTTTATGACGGCCTGACACCGGAACAGGCTGCTAAAGCGGCATTGAGCGATTGAAGATGTTTGCCGACGTGCGGTCAATCTAAATGAATCAGCATAAATGAACACGCGTGAAACAGGGCGCGGCATCGGCTTGTCGGTCGGCGCGTCAATGTTGTTCGCCCTGATGTCCGGCTACACCAAATTACTGGCGCCGCTCGACGGCCTGGATATATTCGCCTGGCGCGTGGTGTGGACGCTGCCCGGCGCGCTGGCCTTGCTGGTTCTGCGCCAGCGCTGGCCGCAGGCGCTTGCCTTGCTGCGCCGTCTCGCGCGCGAACCCTTGACTTGCATCGCCATGATGGTAGTGGCGGCGCTGCTTGGGCTTCAGGCCTGGATCTTTTTGTGGGCGCCTTTACATGGCCGTGCGCTGGAAGTCTCGCTCGGCTATTTCCTGCTGCCGTTGACAATGGTGCTGGTCGGCCGTTTCTATTATCACGAACGGCTGGATCTGTTCCAATGGCTGGCGGTCGCCTGTGCCGTGCTCGGCGTGTTGCACGAGGTGTGGCTGACGCGCAGCTTTGCCTGGCCGACCCTGGTGGTGGCGCTAGGTTATCCGCCGTACTTTATCCTGCGCCGCAAGATCAATGCCGATCCGGTGGTGGCGTTTGCGCTGGAGATTGCCTTGCTGGTGCCGGTGGCGGCAATCATGCTGTATGCGCGCGGCTCCGTGCCGCTGATTGCCCATAGGCTGGACATGTGGCTGTTCCTGTTGCCGGGACTGGGTTTGTTGAGCACAGTGGCGCTGGGCGCCTACCTGGGCGCCAGCCGGCGGCTGCCGATGGCCTTGTTCGGCATCCTCGGCTATGTCGAGCCGGTATTGCTGGTCGGCGTCGCTATCATTTTCCTTGGCGAGTCGATGGCGCCGGGACAACTCGGTACCTATATTCCCATCTGGTGCGCGGTGGCGCTGACTGCGCTGCACAGCGTGCGTCTGTTACGCAAGGAACGGGCGGCGCGGCGTCCCGCCACAGCCGATCAAATTTCTTTGTAGTCATCGTGCTGTCACAAGATTGCTATAAGTTGAGGTACTGCGGTTGACGCACTGCGGTTGAAACACTGCAACTGGCCATCGGAGCGATCCCGGGATCATCTGCGCTCGCTCTCCCTGACGGATAAACATGTACAACAATAGCAAACGATTAATTATCCTGGATGCAGACGGCACCACCATCGATGCCTACAGCGCCATCGACAAAACGTTTTCCCGGCACGGCATGGTGATCGGCGATGAAGAACGATTCCAGAAACGCCGCCGTCTGTTCAAATACCTGGGCGGCTTGAAGGAGTTTCCTTCCAACCTGAAGCGGCAGATAGGCAAGCAGAGCCGCAAGCAATTGATTGTCACTCTGACCGAGGTCTACCGGGAGGAGGCCAAGCTGTATCCGGGCATTGCCGGGCTGGTGCAAAACCTGATCGCCGCGCCGGATATCGCGGTCGGCCTGGTGACGCGTAATATGACCAATGAACCGGAGCAAACGCTGCGACTGTTGTTCCGGCGTCATGATATCGATCTGGACGCCTTCGATTTTTTTGCCCACATTCCGTTGCACCTGGAAAAAATGCAGGAATTCCGGGCGATTCGCGAGCGCCTCGATATCAATCCTGCGCGCGCCTACATCTGCGGCGACGAGCACAAGGATTATCTGGCCGCGATCGGCTCCGGCATGCATCCTTTCATGGTTTCCTACGGTTTCGAGAGCTACAAGCGGCTGATCAAGAAATTCATGGTGCCGGAAGAAATCATTTCGCGCTCGCCCGAGGAGTTGTGCGGACGCGTGCGGCACGCCATGGGTTTGACCGAAGTGTGACCTGTTTGGCGCAACTCCCTGTTAGAATTTATTTTCCAAAAGATAAATGAAACAGGGCTTATGTACACACTGTATGGCTTCAAAGGCTCTGGTTCTGCTGCGGTGGAACTGGCATTGGAACTGGCTGGGCTCCCTTACCGCCAGGTCGACGCCGCTTCCTGGGAACCCGGCTCGGCGCTCGATGAGCTGGAACGCATAAATCCCCTTAGACAGATTCCCACCTTACAGCTGCCAAATGGCGGCATATTGACCGAAAGTGCGGCGATCCTGCTCCATCTCGGGCTGGCTCATCCATCTGCCGGGCTTTTGCCCATCGACGAAAGCCAGCGCGCGCAGGCCATCAGAGGCTTGGTGTTCATTGCCGCTAACTGTTATGCCGCGATCGGCATGATCGATTTTCCCGAGCGTTGGTGTCTCAATGCCGATGAGCTTGTGCAAGAGCAGATCCGGGAAGGCGCCCGCGCTCGCCTGCACAGTTATTGGGAAATTTTTGCCGACACCTATCCCGCCACGCCATTCTTGAACGGCGCCACACCCGGCGCGCTGGATCTGTTGGCTGCGGTGGTTTCCAAGTGGTCGGGAGCGCGGGCCGGTCTGGCGCAGGTGCGGCCGGCTTTTCTCGCTATGATCGAGGTGGTGGAAGCTCATCCCAAAGTGGCGCCGGTATGGCGGCGTCATTGGGACAATTGATCCCTCGTTGAATTTTCGCTGATACTTTCATCCTATAAAAATACGGAGCCCCATCGTGCAGTCACAAACCGAATTGTCTGAAGACCAGTTGATGAAAAAAGTGGCGTGGCGTTTGATGCCATTGCTGATCGTGATGTTCCTGGTGTCTTTCATCGACCGCCAGAATGTCGGTTTTGCCAAACTGGATATGGTGCATGCATTGAACATGAGCGAGGCGGCTTATGGCTTGGGTGCCTCCTTGTTCTTTATCGGTTACCTGTTGTTTGAAATCCCCAGCACTTTGGCCCTGCATAAATACGGCGCGCGGGTCTGGCTGGCGCGCATCATGTTTACCTGGGGCGCGGTGACGATACTGCTGGGCTTCACCAGCTCGCTGCCGATGTTTTATGTGTTGCGCTTCATGCTGGGCGTGGCCGAAGCGGGTTTTTATCCGGGCGTGATTTATTACCTGACCTTGTGGTTTCCGCAGATATATCGGACCCGCGTGCTAGGGATTTTCACGCTGGGGAGTGCATTGGCGAATATGCTGGGCGCCCTGGTCGGCGGCTTGTTGCTGAACCTGAACGGCACGCTGGGACTGGCCGGCTGGCAATGGGTGTTTATCGCGACCGGCGCGCCGGCGGTGTTGTTGACACTGGTGGTGATGGTGTATCTGCCGGGTTCGATAGATGAAGCCAAGTTTTTGTCTGACGCGCAGAAAGCCAGATTGAACGACATGATGCTGCGCGATACACCTGCCAATGTCACGCGCGGCAATCCGCTGGCGGCCTTGTGGGATCTGCGCGTGCTGCTGTTTGCCGCCACCTACATGCTGATGTCGACCTCCCTGTATGGCGTCACCTACTGGCTGCCGACCTTGGTCAAAGGCTTCGGCGTCAGC
This sequence comes from Collimonas sp., assembly GCF_035566375.1. GTDB lineage: Bacteria > Pseudomonadota > Gammaproteobacteria > Burkholderiales > Burkholderiaceae_D > Collimonas. Next base: position 148,783 of record NZ_DATMRK010000051.1, on the reverse strand, counting down.
TCCACCATCAATGGTTTGCTGAACATGATGCCGTGGGGACTGGCGGTGCTGTTGCTGCTGTGGCTGCCGGGAAAATTGCGGCATGACCGGGTAGTGTTTAAAGCGATTGCCGCGATCGGCTTGCTGGGTTTGCTGTGTTTCACATCGAGTGCGCTATTGGATTCCAACTCACTGCGCTTCGGCGCCCTGGTTATCGGCGGCGCTTGCATCACCTTGCTGTATCCCTGTTTCTGGTCCTTGCCGCCGAAATTCTTCCAAGGCGCACGTGCCGCCGCCAGTATTGCAGCGATCAATTCGATCGGCAACCTGGGCGGTTTTTTCGGGCAAAACCTGATGCCCTACGTCGGCAAGGTCACGCATAGCAATGTCACGCCGATGCTGGTTCCTGCGGCTTGCCTGACGGTGCTGTTCCTGGGCGCGCTGGTGGCGATGCGCTGGCAGCGCCAGCGCGATCTGGTGGCATTGGCGGATTTGGAGGATGATATCGTGCGTCAGCGCCTGGTGGCGATTCAGGAAGATGGCAGCGAAGACCCCGGCGCCAGCATCGATCAGTTGCTCGACCTGCATCCCGATCATCTGCATATGCCGCACTCAAAACCGCATAGCCATTGAACCTCAAGGCCGTCAATGAAAGTCGCGGCTGCTGGTCCCGAGCTTGCCCAGCAAGGGCGACATATCGATTAACAGTCTGGCGACCAGATGCCTGACGCCATCCTGGGATTGCCAGACGCCGTTGACGCCCATCAGCGCCGCTCCTTGCAATTCCTTGCGCTGGCGGTCGGCCAGATCCGGCCAGACGATGACATTGACGGTGCCGGTTTCATCTTCCAGGGTGACAAACACCACGCCCTTGGCGGTACCGGGGCGCTGGCGCACCGTGACGATGCCGCAAGCGCGCGCCAGCCGGCCATTATTGAAGGTGTTCAACACCTCGGCCGCCATGAAGCGTTGGGCGTTTAATTGCGGGCGCAGCAGCGCCAGCGGATGGCGGCCCAAGGTCAAGCCCAACGAACCATAATCGTTGACCAGGTTCTCTCCTTCCGAGGGCGCGGCCAGCAGCAATTCTTCTTCTGTCACCTGAGCCTGCTTGAGCAAGCCTTTTTCCGGCGTACTGACCAGTGCCTGCCACAGAGCTTGACGCCGATTGCCGACCATCGGCGCCAGCGAATTGGCGGCAGCCAACGCCTGTAATTGATCGCGCTTCAAACCGCTGCGCAAGGCCATGTCCTTGAGATCGCTGAAAGCGCGCACTGCGCGTGCCGCTTCAATCTCTTGCGCATGGTCGGCGTTCAGGCCGCGCACCAGGTTGAGCCCCAGCCGCACTGCCGGCCTGCTGGCCGCCGTCGGCTCCAGGGCGGCCTCCCAGTTGCTCAGGTTGATATCGACCGGCAGCACTTCGACGCCATGCCGGCGCGCATCCTGCACCAGCTGCGACGGCGAATAAAATCCCATCGGCTGGCTGTTCAGCAGCGCCGCCAGGAAAGCTTCCGGTTCATGGCATTTGAGCCAGGAGCTGGCATAGGCCAGTTGGGCGAAACTGGCGGCATGGCTTTCCGGGAAACCGTATTCGCCAAAGCCCTGGATCTGGCTGTAGATGGCCTTGGCGAAATTTTCTTCATAGCCTTTGCCGACCATGCCGTCGATCAACTTGCGCTCGAATTTTTCGAGGCCGCCTTTGCGCTTCCAGGCCGCCATCGAACGGCGCAAGCTGTCGGCCTCGCCTTCGGTAAAACCGGCTGCGATCACGGCGATCTGCATCACCTGTTCCTGAAAAATCGGTATCCCCAGGGTTCTACCCAACGCTTCCCTTAATTCCTCTTTGGGGTAGATGATTTCATCTTCGCGTTTTTTCCGGTTTTGCAGATAGGGATGAACCATGCCGCCCTGAATCGGCCCCGGCCGGACGATGGCGACCTGGATCACCAGATCGTAGAATTTACGCGGTCGCAGACGCGGCAACATGCTCATCTGAGCCCGGCTTTCGATCTGGAACACGCCGACGGTGTCGGCGCGGCGGATCATTTCATAAGTCGCAGGATCTTCGCGCGGGATATCTTTCATTTCAAATGTTTCGCCACGTTGCAACGCCACCATCGCCAGCGCCCGCTGCAGCATCGACAGCATGCCCAGCGCCAGAATATCCACCTTGAGCAAGCCAACCGCATCCAGATCATCCTTGTCCCATTGCACCACGCTGCGATCTTTCATTGCCGCGTTTTCGATAGGCACCAGGCGCGACAGCTTGCCACGCGAAATCACAAAACCGCCCGGATGCTGCGACAGATGGCGCGGAAATCCCATCAGCGTATGCGACAGATCGGCCCATTGTTCTGCGATTACGGTGTTGGCCGCCATGCCGAGCTCGCTGAAATTCTGTTGCAGCTGCTGCTTGTCGTCCCACCAGCGCTGCGATTTGGCGACCTGGTCGACCAGGCCGGGATCGACGCCCAGCGCCTTGCCGACATCGCGCAAGACGCTGCGCGGCCGATAGCTGATGACCACCGCAGTCAGGGCGGCGCGGCGGCGGCCGTATTTGTTGTAAATATATTGGATCACTTCTTCGCGCCGCTGATGTTCGAAATCGACGTCGATATCGGGCGGTTCATTGCGCTCGCGGCTGATAAAGCGGCCGAACAGCAAGGTGCTTTGCGCCGGATCGACTTCGGTAATGCCGAGGCAGTAACAGACCGCCGAGTTGGCCGCCGAGCCGCGGCCCTGGCACAAGATGCCCTGGCGGCGGGCAAACTGGACAATGTCGTAGACCGTCAGGAAGTAAGCTTCATAGCCCAGTTCGTGAATCAGATCCAGCTCCTCTTCCAGTTGTTTCTGCACTGCAGCCGGGATTTCGTCGCTGAAGCGGTCGCGGGCGCCGAGATAGGTTTGCTGGCGCAGATAGCTGGCCGGGGTATGCCCAGGCGGCACGATTTCATCCGGGTATTCATACTTCAACTCATCCAGCGAGAAGTGGCACAAGTCGGCGATCTTGACAGTTTCGGCCAAGGCCGCAGGCGGATATAAATTGGCCAGCCGCAGCCTGGCGCGCAGATGTTGTTCGGCATTCGGCGCCAGCGCATAACCGCAAGCAGCGACCGGCTTGCCGAGCCGGATCGCAGTCAGCGTATCTTGCAGCGGCTTGCGTGAACGGCGGTGCATGCAAACGTCGCCAGTGGCCGCCACCGGCAGGCCGAGCGCAAGCGCAACTTGTTCAATCACGGCACGCTGCCGCTCATCGCCGGCCTGATGCAGCATGGTCAGGCCGATCCAGCTGCGGCCTGGAAACGTGCGGCTCAGCCATGCCGCCTGGCGTGTCAGTGTCGCACTATCAACGCCATGCACCGGCAGCAGGATCAGCAGGCAATCGGGCAGCTGGCGCAGATGGGCGTTGGCGCTGTCCGGCTGCTCCAGATCTTGCGGTCTGAGCAGGTAATGGCCTTTATCGGCGCGGCTGCGCGCCAATGTGATGAGTTCCGACAGATTGCCGTAGCCTTCACGATTTTGCGCCAGCGCGATGAGTGAAAATGGCGGACCGCCGTCGGTCTCATCGTCAACCTCACGCAATTGGAACTGACTGCCGATCAGCAGCGGCAGCTTATGCTTCTTGGCTTCCACATGCGCCCGAACCACGCCGGCCAGCGAGCATTCATCGGTAATCGCCAGCGCCTTATAGCCGAGCTGGGCGGCACGCTCTACCAGCTCTTCCGGATGTGAGGCGCCGCGCAGGAAACTGAAATTGGAGACGCATTGCAGCTCGGCATATTCCGGTAGCAAGGCTGGGAGGGTGAGCGATGACGGCGTGGGGGAATTCATATTCATGCGGAGATTATTTGCACATCAGAAAAGTCAGGCAAACAAACCATGCAGAAACCATTGGACGTCATTGTCGTGGCGTTCGCGGTAGATCCAATAACAAGCAGCTTCTTCGCCTTCCGCCACGAAGTAATCGCGCACCGCTGCCGGACCATCCCACCAGCCGCATTCGATCCGTTCCGGCCCTGAAAGCAAGCGCAGGGGCGAACCGTAAAACGGCCGGTGTTGACGCAGCATCAAAGCCAGCGGCTGTTGCAATAACCAGAACGGCCGTTGCGGCTGGATGCGCCGCAAGGTTTCCTCTGGCGGCGGGCGACGCTTGCTGCCACTGTCACTGCCGTGGCTGTCGGCGGCGGCTTGCCAGGCATTCGCGATTTCCGGCCGGTGATCGGCCTGCGCGGCCGGCTGCAATACGTTGTCGCTGCCAAGCCGAGCGCTTAACAATTCCAGCAAGCGCGCATAGGCGCCGGGTGCGCCGCCCGGTTCGGGAAACAGCGAGGCAGTCGGCGGCAACATCGCTGCCACCTGGGATGCTTGCAAGCGCAAGGCAATCACCGGCGCATCGAGTTGCAGCCGGCCTAGCCGTTCCTTCAACAAGCGCAACAGATGTTCTTCATGCCAGGCCGGTTCGGCCAGCGCGATTTCCAATGGAGTGGGAGCGATCGCCTGGCGGCCGCGCTCATGTTCCAGCGACAGCATGAAACGCGATACCGCCAGTTGCTGCGCTACCAGCCAGCCTATCATTTGCAGGATCAGGCGGCGCGCCGCAAACAGCACCGCCTCGGCATGTTCGATGCGGTCCGGCAGTTCCAGCCATGCCGAAAATGTCTGCGGCGCTTGCACCCATTCAAACATTTCCGGCGCCGTGCCGTAGGCGCGGTCCAGGCTTTCCAGGATGTGTTTGTCGCTGCGCCGCTGCAAGCCGGCGCGCGGCAATTTACGCAAATCGGCCAGGGTCTTGCAACCGATGCCGGCCAGCCACTCCTGATAAGGACGTGCGGCCGGCAGGATCATGAACGGCAAGGCATCCAGGCGGCGCTGCATGCTGGCCAAACGCAAGCTGCGGCGTTGCCTGGCTAAGCCCGGCGCATGGCGGCTATTATCACGGCTCATTCCGCGGGCCAGCAGCCATGCCCCTTGCGCCGTCGGCGCCATGCTGACGTGCGGCGTGAAGCCGAGTGCCTGGATACTCTCGCGGATGCGGCGGCACAACGCCAGCCGGCCGCCGAAAGCACTCAGGCTGGCGCTGACATCGAGCAGCAGCGAATCTTCTTCGGCGTGCGCCACTTCCGGTGTGTATTGCAGCAAGGTCAGCGCGATATCGTCGCGTGCGCCTTGTTCGCGCGCCAGGTCGCGCTCGCATAACAGCGCTTGCGGCGCCAGCGCTAGCACGCCGCCGCGGCGCATGCCCGGCCGCACGCCGCTGGCAGCCGCACTGGCCGTCATGCTGAGCACCTGGTCATGTTCCAGCACCGCAAGCATGCAGGGTTCAGACCAGCGCGGGCGCAATGTTTCCAGCGCTAGCAGCGGCAGGTGTATGCCTATCCAGAGAGACATGATTGGGTACGGTAGAAGATTTTGGTGGAACGGTCGGAGCAGTAGCCGAAGCGGTAGTCGAAGCAGTCGTTGAAGTAAAAGCGGGCACGGCAGCCGACAGCGGCAGGTAAAACGCCTGTTCGTGTTGCGGTCCTTTGCGTTTGAGCAGCTGGATTTCGACGCCGTCGCGCGCCGGCCGCAACGTCAGGCGCAAAGGCGAGGGTGAGGATTCGTGGGCGGCGCTCAGCGGTCTGATCAGCCACAGCAGGGTGTCGCTGGCCTGGGCTGCCAGATGCAAGCGGCGCAAAGCTTCGCCCCGGATGTGCGATTGCCACAGCAGCAATGCGCCGCAGCTGCCGTTACGCAATACCTGTTCCGCCGACCACAACGCATCGGCGCTGCGCACCGCCTTGATCCATAGTAGTTGTTCGCTGGCCAGGCCCGAGGCTTCCCAGGCGGCGATCTGCGGCAGATGCGGCGGCTGCAGCAAGACGATCCGGCGCTGGCTGGCAATGCGCGCCAGCGCCGGCTGCAATAAGCGGATTTCACCGCAGCCGGCTTGTTGCAGCAGCAACTCTATCAATGCCGAATGCGGCCAGCCGCCGTTCGGCAACTCGCGATCCAGGGAGGGATGGCCGGAAGCGCTGACCACGCCTTGATAAGAACCCATCTGGTCGGCGCGCCACAAGGCATGCGGCAAGGTCGCCACCACCGATTGGGCGGCGGCGGAAATGCTGGATGAGGGGCTGGCAGGCATGGGCATGACGAAATGATATTAGGTGAAAGCATAAGCGGAGAAATATTATACTGTACATGCATACAGTATAAATTCGATTTGAGTTTAGTCAATCCGCTCATCTATTCCATTCACCTAGCCATGTTGCGGCGAAAACCGTATCGCATGTTTATCTATATTTGGGTATAATCCATGCTATTCACTTTTACGAGACCTCTGCGCTGGGTAGGTTCAGCAAAGAAAGATTTGGCAGCGATGCCGGCAGATGTGCAGGACACCTTCGGTTATGCGCTGCATCTGGCGCAAGCCGGTGGCAAACACAGTCAGGCCAAGCCACTCAGAGGTTGTGGCGGAGCAGGGGTGTTGGAGGTAGTGGAAGATCATCACGGCGTAACGTACCGTGCGGTGTACACGGTACGTTACGCCATGTCGGTGTATGTGCTGCATTGTTTCCAGAAAAAATCGACTAGCGGCATCGCCACGCCAAAGCCGGATACAGCATTGATCCAGGCCCGCCTGAAGGCGGTAGCCGCATTAGAAAAGGGGTAAGGAATTGAACACCACCATAAACGACATCGAAATCGAACAAGGCAGCGACAACCCTTATGCCGATCTCGGCTTCCCCGATGCCGATGAAATGCTGGTCAAGGCCAAGCTGGCGCATGAGATCGCGCAGATCATCAAGAGCCGGCGCCTGACTCAGCAACGTGCCGCCGACCTGCTGGGCATGCCGCAGCCTAAACTCTCAGAAATGCTGCGCGGAAAATTCAGGGGCATCAGCCAGGCCAAGATGATCGAATGCCTGAATCGCCTGGGGCGGGATGTGGAAATCGTGGTGAAGAAGGCCAGTAGTTCCACCCTGGGCCACACTCAGGTGGTGGTGGCCTGAAAGTACGCCGCCACCCGGCCTGCAAACAAGCCCAGTCCCGAGCACAGCACAAAATAAATCAAGCCGATAAACAGGAATATCTCGGCTGGATAAATCATTACCCGGCTATTCACTTGCGCCGCCACGAACGATAATTCACCGACGCCGACGATGTAGGCCAATGAACTGTCCTTGATCAAGGTCACCCATTGATTGACGAAGGAGGGCAGCATCATTTGCAGCGCTTGCGGCAATACGATATAGCGTAGTACCGCCGTGCGCGTCATGCCCAGCGACAAGCCCGCATCCCATTGCCCGGCCCTGACGCCGCTGATCCCGGCATGCACCGAGTGCGCCAGATAAGCGCCGCCGATCAGCGCCAGCGCGCACATCACTGACAGCACGCCAGGGACGTCGATGTGGAACACGATAGGCAGCAGGAAATACGTCCAGAAAATCAGCATCAACACCGGAATCGCCCGCAACAAGCCGAGCACCATGGTCAGCAGCAGATGCGGCCAGCTGCGCAGCAGCGACAAGGCAATGCCTAGCACCAATCCCAGCAGCGCCGAGGCCAGCGCCGAGCCCGCGCTGAGCAATACGGTCAGGGCGGCGCCGCCCAGAGGGCCGTCGGGATAGGCGCCCCATAACAGATACGGCAGGTTGTCCGTCAATACTCTGAATTGCATGCTCATCGCTGCGCACCGGCGGCCAGTCTCTGTTTGCGCCGGATCAATTGGCCCGTGGTTTCAATCAACGCGATAGCGGCGATATAAAACAAGGTCGCCACGCCGAAAGCCTGAAACGTCTTGAAGGTTTGGGCTTCCACCTGGCGCGAGGTGTAAGACAATTCAGCCAGGCCGATCGCCATGGTCAATGAAGTGTTCTTGATGATGTTCATGTATTGACCAAGCAGGGGCGGCAATGCAACGCGTATCGCTTGCGGCAGGATCACGTAACGCAATCCCTGCCAGCGGTTCAAGCCGAGAGCGGCCGCCGCCAACCTTTGCGCTGGCGCAACGCCGCGCATGCCGGAGCGGATTTCCTCGCTGATATAGGCGGCCGAATACAGACTCAGGCCGAAGATCGCACAGAGTAATTCGAACGATGGCCATGTCAATTTCAGATAAGGGCCCAGCGCCACGCCATGCACCGTATTGAGCCATTCCACTGAACTTTCCGGCAGCAGGCCGGAGACGCCGAAATACCAGAAAAACAGTTGCACCAGGAGCGGCGTATTGCGGAAGATGGAGAGAAAGCCGCTGGCCGGCAGCGACCAGCAACGCCGCCGGCTGGAGCGTGCGGCCGCGATGACGATGCCCAGCAAGGTGGCAAGCACTGCGACTATGGCGGAGAGCAGCAGCGTCATCCACAGGCCGTCGATCAGCCAAGCCAGGTATTTGGGGGCTAGCATTTGCCCCATGATCGATTGAATCTGATTCATTTTTTACTTTGCGGCGACTAAACAAAAAAGCACCGGCAGCCATAAAGATTGCCGGTGCAAGACAGATACACGGAGATATGTGATTAGTTCTGGCTCAGCCTGGTATCGCCAATCTTGAACAGGCGCGGCAGCGGCGATTTGCTGTTGGGGCCGAACCATTTGTCATAGATCTTGAGCGCGATGCCATTCTTTTCGAATTCGCGCAGAGTGTCATTCAGCGCATTGACCAGGCGCGTTTCGCCCTTCGGCACGCCGACGCCTTCGTATTCTTCGGAAATGGCAAACGCCGGGATTTCATATTTTTCCTTGTCCGGAATATTCGCCAGCAGCGCGATCAGCTTTGAACCATCCTGAGTGATCGCCTGGACGTTGCCGTTGCGCAGGGCCGCCAAGGCGAACGGGGTGTCGTCATACAAGACGACTTTGGCCGCAGGATATTTCTCGCGCAAGGTGGTTTCCATGGTGGTGCCTTTATCGGTGCCTATGCGCAACTCGGGAATTTGCACGGCATTCTTCAACACGCCCTTTTTCGCCAGGAACTGCTGGCCGGAAGCAAAGTAGGGGATGCTGAAATCGATCACCTGGGCGCGCTCTGGATTGATAGTGAAATTGGCGAACACCAGGTCGACTTTGCCGGAGGTCAGCAAGGGAATCCGGTTGGCCGGATTGGTCGGCACCAGTTCCACTTTGACCCCCAGTTTTTTGGCGACTTCGTTAGCGTAGTCGACATCCAGGCCGATGATTTTGTTGGTCTTCTGATCGACAAAGCCAAATGGCGGATTGCCGTCAAAAGTAGCGACCCGCAATACACCGGCCTTCTTGATGTCGTCGAGTTTGTCGGCGTGGGCCAGGCCCGACAGCAGTGTCAGGCCGGCAAATAGGATGGCATATGATTTCATTGTTGTAGTGGTCCCTGGTTGGCGTTTCGATTTATCTGGCGGAGCGCAAAAGGCAACCGCCATGCAGGGAAGATTAACAAAACAAAATCACGCAGTGAACGATCAAAGTTGCATTTGATTATTACAAGTTTGCAAGCCATCCTCGGGCACTCTCGGCCCGATGTTGAAACACCGTTAAAATGCAGGAGATAAATTCGGGAAAACAGACAAGGAGCACACGCTATGGCAACAACCAAAAAAGTCGCGCTGGTCACAGGCGCCGGTTCCGGCATCGGCAAGCACATTGCCCTGGCTTTGCTGCGCAACGATTACAGTGTGGTGCTGGCTGGCCGGCGCAGTACCGCATTAGAGGAAACGATTGCAGCCGCCGGTGCGCTGGGAGCGCATGCTTTGGCGGTGCCTGCCGATGTCAGCGATCCGACCTCGGTCAAGGCGCTGTTTGAAAAAATCCGGGAACGGTTCGGCCGGCTTGATCTGTTATTTAATAATGCCGGCATCTTCACCAAGTCGGCGTCGCTGGAAGATGTCGATTTTGCGCAATGGAAAGCTTCGGTCGATGTCAATTTGAGCGGCGCCTTTCTTTGCACCCAGGAAGCATTCCGCATCATGAAGACGCAAACGCCGGGCGGCGGCCGCATCATCAACAACGGTTCGATCGCGGCCCACGTGCCAAGGCCGAATTCGGTCGCTTATACCGCCACCAAGCACGCCATCACCGGCCTCACCAAATCGGCTTCGCTGGACGGCCGCAAATACAATATCGCCTGCGGCCAGATTGATATCGGCAACGCCGCTACCGACATGACTGAAAGAATGGAGCAGGGTATCTTGCAGGCCAATGGCCAGATTGCCGTGGAGCCGACGATGGCGGTTGAAAACGTTGCCAATGCGGTGCTGTACATGGCCAGTTTGCCGCTGGATGCGAACGTTCAGTTCATGACGGTGATGGCGACCAATATGCCGTTTATCGGCCGCGGCTGATGTTGGCGCAAACGCCCGTCCCGCTGGCGGGCGCTTGCGCCAGGTTTAACGTTGCCAACACTGCCTTTAGCCGCCGATGCGCTGCAATACCGCGCCCAACGCTTCATCTTCAAGAACCGGGACCGTCGTCAACTCCATCAGGTCGCTCCACATCAATGCAAACTCGGCGATGGCCTTTGGATCGTCACTCTCGATCAGATCAAAGCCGCCGCTTAGATCGACGTTTGTCCAACGCCCCAGCAAGGTGACCCCTGCCGGCGGGAGCCCACCGGTCTTTTTGAAGCGGGCAATACCTTCCTCGCGGGTCTTCGGGTCAGGTTTCCAAGAGAACGTCGTTATGAATTTCATGGGAATCCTCCTTCGTCATCTGTGAAGCGCCGCCTCGCCAGCGATATGGCCTTGACTCCTCTATCGTTTGAGCAGCGCGTTATAGCGTGTAAACACGCACGCTGAACTGAATGCTAGGTCAGATTAAACAAATATCAATCAGGCGTTAGCAGGCCCGGGCAAGCTTAAAAATCTGCATCGATCGTTGCGGATCTGTCTGGAATTATTTGCCGGCAATGAAAATTTTTCTAAAGCGCAAGTTGCTAGCACTCGCGGCAACTATCTCGTGTATGCCGGTCTGGCCGATCCATTTTCAACTTGGCCGCGAACTGAATCCTCGTTACGGCCTCAGTTCGACATTGAACGCCTCGCCGGTGGCAAAGAAGGCGCCGCCGGACAAATAGTGCAGCGAGCGCTGATCGTCCGCCGGAAAGTGCCAGCGGCCTGCCGAGAACGCCGCTGCATCGGCCCAGGCGGCGACCACCTCGGCGATAAACAGATCGTAGCGCTGCTGGTTATGCAACTCGGGAATCACCTTGCATTCGAGCCAGGCCAGGCAGCCTGATATCAGCGGTGCGGCAATTTTCTGCGATGGGAATGTCGCGATATCGAGTGCGGAAAATTTGTCGCCGTCACGTCCCGAGCTCGATCCTACCGCCAGCGTGGTTTCAGCCAGCGCCCGTGTCGGGATATTCAAGGCGAACTCGCCTGACGCTTCCACCAGTTCGCGGGTCAGGGTGCTGCTATCGATCACCAGCAAGATTTTAGGCGGATCGAAATCCAGCGGCATCGCCCACGCCGCCGCCATCACATTGCTGACGCCGGCGTGGGCGCTGGTGACGATGGTGGTGGGGCCGTGATTCAGCAGGCGATAGGCTTTGGCGAGTTCTACTGGCTGGATATTTTGCATCTGGCTTCCGATAGCGTTGCGATAGGCGCTTAGTCTATCGAGATATCGCATCCGCTGCAGCAGAGCTAACTGGGGTCAGAGTGAACTTTCTGCGCGCTTTTTGCAGAAACTTCACTCTGACCCCACTTAGCGGGCCACGGAGTAGCTACCTTATCGCTGCAGCAGGCCGCAGTAGGTAAGTCCAGCTACTGCGTCTTGGTCACCTTACTCAAATGCCTTGGCTGATCCGGATCCATGCCGCGCGCCACCGCCAGTTGCGCCGCCATCACATAGAAGGCCTGGATCGCTACGATCGGATCGAGATCCGGTGTGGCGGCGAGCGGCAGGGTCAGGTCGCGGGCGCTGATATCGTCCGGCGCCGCCAGCAATACCTTGGCGCCGCGGCCGCGCATTTCGTCGGCTAGTTTCAGCAAACCGGCCTGGGTCGGTCCACGGGTAGCAAAGATCAGCAGCGGATAACCTTCGTCGATCAAAGCCATCGGGCCATGCTTGATTTCGGCGCCGCTGAAGGCTTCGGCCTGGATCGCCGACGTTTCCTTGAACTTCAATGCCGATTCCAGCGCCAGCGGCAAGCTGATGCCGCGGCCGACCACCATGATGCGCGAAGAGGGCGCCAGCACTTCGATGGCGGCTGTCCAGTCAAGCTGGGTGGCGGCAGTCAGCGCTTGCGGCAAGGCGTCGATGGCGGCGAGGAAGGCGGCGTCGTCTTGCCAGTGCGCGGTGAGCCTGGCGGCGGCCACCAGGCTGGCGATAAAACTCTTGGTGGCGGCCACGCTGAGTTCGGCGCCGGCGTGCAAGGGCAAAGTCCATTCGGCGCTGTCAGCCAGCGGCGATGCGGCATCGTTGACCAAGGCGACCGTGGTGGCGCCGCTGTCGCGGAAATAACGGATAGGTTCGATCACGTCAGGGCTTTGGCCCGACTGTGAAATGGCAATCGCTAGTGCATCGCGCGCATGCAAGGGCGCTTTGTTCAGGGTCACCAGCGACAGCGGCAGCGAGGCGACGATGCGGCCCAGGCGCGCCATGATCAGGTAGGCGCAATAATTGGCGGCGTGGTCGGAACTGCCGCGCGCCACCGTCAGGATGCTCGATGGCGGCGCGGCTCGCAGGCGTTGCCCCAGCTCGGCGTAGCGGTCGCGCTCCTGGCTGAGCTGCAAGGCGACATATTCTGCCGCCGAGCGGGCTTCTTTAAGCATCAACGAGGTCAATTCTTTCTCCTTCAACATAGACGGCTTTGAGTTTGAGCTGGCGATCTAGCAGCAGGATGTCGGCGAAGCAGCCTACCTTGAGGCGGCCGCGCTCTTGCATCCCGAGATAGTCGGCGGGATAAGTGGAGACGCGCAGCGACGCCTCCGCCAGATCGAGCCCCAGCGACACCAGGTTGCGCAAGGCTTGATCCATGGTCAGGGTGCTGCCGGCCAGGGTGCCGTCGCCCAGGCGCACGCCGCCCAGGCATTTATGCACTACCTGGCGGCCCAGCATGTATTCGCCGTCCGGCATGCCGGAGGCGGCGGTGGAGTCGGTGACGCAATACAGGCGTGGAATCGCCCGCAGCGCGGTTTTGATAGCGCCCGGATGGACATGCAGCAGATCCGGAATCAGTTCGGCATATTCAGCATGGGCCAGGGCCGCACCAGCCATGCCCGGCTGGCGGTGATGAAATGAACTCATTGCGTTGAACAAATGGGTAAACCCGGCTGCGCCGTTTTTCAGGGCTGCCACGCCATCTTCATAAGTGCCGAGGGTATGGCCGATCTGGACCCGCATGCCGAGTTGCGACAAGGTTTTCACCAGCGCCATATGGCCATTGATTTCCGGCGCGATGGTGATCAGCTTCAATGGTGCAAAACTGCGCAGCCAGTCCACTTGTTCCAGGGTCGCAGCAATCGCAAAATCCGGTTGCGCGCCGAGCTTGCCGGGATTGATATAGGGACCCTCCAGATGTGCGCCCAGCACCCGCGCACTGCCTGCGCGGCGGCCGCGGCAGGCACGGCCGATCGCGCCCAGCGCGGCTTCCAGTTCTTTCAGCGGCGCGGTCATGGTGGTGGCCAGCATGCTGGTGGTGCCATGTTGCGCGTGCAAGCACGACACCACATGTACTGCATCACCGGCCTCCATGATGTCCTGGCCGCCGCCGCCGTGGACGTGCAAATCGATGAAACCGGGCAAGATGTAATCGCCGCTGTCCGGCGCCTGCTCCTGTGCCTCGCCGCTGATCTCGGTGATCATGTCGCTGAAGCCTATGCTGCCGGCGATCCAGCCGTCGCTAGTCAGGACATTTCCATGCAATTGCGTCATGCTGCTGCTCATAATGTGGCTCCTGCCGGCTCTGCCGCGAGCTGCTGCCGCAGCAGCAGCAGGGCGCCGATGGCGGCGTCAGCGCGCGGCGTGATTGCGCGTGATTTTAACGGTTCCGGCAGATAGGCTTGTAACGGGCCGGCGAGGCCGCCGCACAGGGCGATCGGCAATTGTTGCGAAGGATCGAGGGCGCTGGCGATCTGGCCGATTTCCTGGCCGGCCTTGCGCAAGATGGCAAGCGCCGCCTCATCCTGGCTGGCATGCGCCACCACCAGCGGCGCCAGTTGCGCAAAGATGCTTTGATTGGCGCTGGTGACCCAGGCCAGCACGCGCTCACGATTCTGGCTGGCGCTGAAGCTGTCGCCGCCGCCACAGAAACGGACGATGGCGCTGGCCAGCGGTCCTGCAGCCAGACGGCCATCGAGCACCCGTTCCACATGGTTGGCGGCGCGCAAGCCGATCCAGCCGCCGCTGGCTTCGTCACCGGTCATGAAACCCCAGCCGCCAACCTCGCTGCGGCTGCCGTCGCTGCGCAACACTTCGCCGACGCTGCCGGTGCCGATCGCCACTACCACGCCGGCTTGCCCCAGATGTGCGCCGAGCAGGGTGGTGAAAGCATCGGTGCCAATCGCCAGCGCACCGAAGCCTGGGTTTTGTTCGGTAAATTGCGCCGCCCACAGCGGGTTGTTGATGCCGGACAAACCGCAGCCGGCGGCGATCGCCTGATACGGCGGGCGGCTGACGCCGGCAGTCTGGAAGGCGTTGTCGAGCGCCGTGACGATGGCGCACCAGGCCTTGCTGGTGCCATGCATCAGCGCCGACGGTCCGCTGTTGCCGTCGGCGACATGGCTGCCATCCGGGCGTTCGACGCGGATGTGGGTTTTAGTGCCGCCGCCATCGACGCCGATCAGATATTCATACGCTGTTTTCAATTCAACTCCCACGCCTTTTCAAAGGCGCATAGTGTATCTAATTCTGAAGCTCTATTACTTGCGAAATACCGCATTGGGATCTGCATAATTATTGCTTGGATGAAATCATATTTCCCGGTTTCAGCCTTGCCAACGCCAGCCCCCTGGCGTCGAACACATGGAAAGCGCAGCTGGGCGCTGACAGGGTAACGCCGTCGCCGATATGCACCGGGTTGTTGCCGTCGCCGCGCACCAGCAGGTCCTGGCCATCCTGCAGCGTGACGTAGATAAAGTTGGCTTCGCCCAGGTGCTCGACGATGCTGACCTTGCCGCTGAATACCTCCCCACTATGCGCGTTTTCCAGGATATGTTCAGGCCGCAGCCCGACCGTGACAGCATCACCGGCCTTGGCGCTGCCGGCGGCGACGTCGGCGCGGATTTCCTGGCCGCTGCTGAGTTTGATCCGCAGACAGTCAGCTTCGGTCGCGGTTATCGTACCGTTGAACAGGTTCATCTTCGGCGAGCCGATAAAGGTTGCAACGAACAGGTTTTGCGGGCGCTGGTACAGTTCCAGCGGTGAACCGGCCTGCTGGATATAACCGTCGTTCATCACCACGATCTTATCGCCCAGGGTCATGGCTTCGACCTGATCGTGGGTGACGTAGACGATGGTTGCTTCCAGCTGTTTATGCAGCTTGGCGATTTCGAGCCTGGTCTGGACCCGCAATGCTGCATCCAGGTTGGACAGCGGTTCGTCAAACAGGAACAGCTTCGGCTTGCGCACGATGGCGCGGCCGATAGCCACACGCTGGCGCTGGCCACCCGACAGCTCGCGCGGCAATCTATCCAGCAGGTGATCGATTTTCAGGATGCCGGCGGCGTGGCGGATGCGCTGATCGATGGCGGCCTTGTCGGCGCCGGCAATCTTCAGGCCAAAGGCCATGTTCTTGTAGACGGTCATGTGCGGATACAGGGCATAGCTCTGGAACACCATCGCAATGCCGCGTTCGGCCGGCGGCAAATGATTGACCACTTGGTCGCCAATCGACAATTCGCCGCTGGTGATCGATTCCAGCCCGCACAGCATGCGCAGCAGGGTCGATTTGCCGCAGCCGGAAGGGCCGACCAGCACCACGAATTCGCCATCCTTGATTTCCAGG
Organism: Collimonas sp.; assembly: GCF_035566375.1. Classification (GTDB taxonomy): domain Bacteria; phylum Pseudomonadota; class Gammaproteobacteria; order Burkholderiales; family Burkholderiaceae_D; genus Collimonas. Next base: position 132,906 of record NZ_DATMRK010000051.1, on the reverse strand, counting down.
TTGAGATCGGCCAGCACGTTCTGCTTGCCGTCATACGATTTGGTAATTTGTTTAACGCTTACGTTTGCCATGGTATGTCTCGTTGTTTTACTTGATTTTTTACTTAACTGCGCCAGAAGTCAGGCCGCGGATCAATTGCCGGGAGAATATGACGTACATGATCAGGATCGGGATCACCGCCAGCGACAGCGCGGCCAATACCGAATTCCAGTCAGTCACATACTGGCCGATGAATTGCTGGACGCCGAGAGTGACGGTCTTGGTTTCATCCGACGGCGCCAGGATCAACGGGAACCACAAGTCGTTCCAGGCCGGGATCATGGTGAATACCGCCACTGTGGCAATTGCCGGGCGGATCAGCGGCAGGATGATCTGGAAGAAGATCTTGAATTCACCAACGCCGTCGCAGCGCGCCGCATCTTTCAGTTCCTTGGGAATCTGGCGGATGAATTCGGACAGGATCATCACCGCCAGCGGCAAGCCTTGCGCGGTGTACACCAGGATCAGTGCGGTACGGGTGTTGATCAGATCCAGGCTGACGACCAGTTGCAGGATGGAGACGGTGCCAAGCCGGATCGGGATCATGATGCCCAGCGCCAGATACAGCGCCATCAGGCGGTTGCCGCGGAATTTGTATTCCGACAAGGCCCAGCCGGCCATGGCGCCGAACAGCACGATTAGCAGCAGGGAACCAAGCGTGACCGCCAGGCTGTTGCCGAAATACAGCATGAAATTGGTGTTGTGCAAAACCTTTTCAAAGCCGATCAGGGAAAACGTCTCCGGCGTTGGAAACGCCAGCGGATTATCGAAGATGGCGTCGCGCGACTTGATCGAATTGATCAGGATCAGGGCAATCGGAAACAGTGCAATCACGGCATAGGCGCACAGAACGATATGCACCCAGATGCGGCCAAGATTGGTAAACCGGCCAGGGCGCACCACCGGCGCCGAGGTGGCAGCCGCAGCGGAAGAGAGCGAGGAAATGGATGTCATGAGAGGTCCTCGTTACAGTTCGTAGCGTGTCAGCTTGCGCTGCACGAAATAGAAATAGCTGGCGACGCCGAGCAGAATCACCAGGAACATCAGGGTGGCTACCGCAGCGCCCATGGTCGGGCTGCCGATTTGTGCCTGGTAGCCGAAGAAAGTGCGGTAGAAGAAGGTGCCCAGGATGTCGGTGGTGTAATTAGGGCCGGCCAGTGCGCCCTTGACCGAATAGATCAGGTCGAAGGCGTTGAAGTTGGCGACAAAAGTCAGGATGGTTACCAGGCCCAGTGTCGGCAAAATCAGCGGCAATTTGATTTGCCAGAAAATCCGGAACGAACTGGCGCCTTCGGCATAGGCCGCTTCCAGCACTTCCTCAGGCACTGCGAGCAAGGCGGCATAGATCAGCATCATCGGAATGCCGACATATTGCCAGACCGATATCAGGCCCAGCGTCAGCAGCGCAGTGGTCTCTTGCCCCAGCCACGGCGCAAAATAATCGCCCAGGCCGACATGCGTCATCAAGCCTTCGCCGACACCCCACAGCGGCGACAGGATCAACTGCCAGATAAAGCCGATGATTACCACCGACAACAGGGTCGGCAGGAAAATCAGCGTGCGGTAGGTGCGGGCGCCACGCAGGCCTTTGAGGCTGAACAGGGTGGCTAGCAACAGGCCGATCGGATTTTGCAGCAGCATGTGAATCGCGAAAAATTTCACGTTATTCAACATGGCGTTCCAGAAAGCCTTGGACCAGTCCGAATCGAACAGGATGGTGTGGTAATTGGCGAGGCCGACGAAGCTGTGGACGCCGGCGTCGTTGCTGGTATAAAAGCCCAAGCGCAAGGTATCCAGCAAAGGCAGTGCGCTGAACATGGAATAGATGATGACCGCTGGCGCCAGGAATATCACGATGTGCCAGGGGAATGTCTTTTTTTGAAGATTCATTCGGGTTTTCGGTGATTGCATAGAATGCGAGGCCCGCCGCGGGCAGGATGAGGCACGGGGGAGATCGTGCTTTTCATCCTGGCGCCGCCGAGCGGACCATGAAAACGAACGTGACAGCGGCTTATGTTTTTACTGCAATGCCGCTGGCCACGGGCTTGCCCAGTGAGTGACAAGCCTTGGCTGCTATGCTGCCTGTCAGGCCTGTTGCCGGGCTTAACACACGGGACAGAATCAATCTTAGACTCTTCCCCGCTTAACGGACAGCAGTGCTTGATATGCTACTTATTGTTGCGGCTTATACCACTTGGCGAACCCGGTCTGGATTTGCGCCGCAGCTTCCTTAGGCGCCAGCTTGCCATTCAGCACCTGGGCATTCACGTTCCACAACTGGTTTTCCATGCTCGGTTCGCCGCGGTTGAGGATTTGCGCGTTGAGGCGAATCGTCGACGAACAGGATTTGCGCCAGTCGATCATTTGCTTGGCAACCGGATCCTTGACCGAGATCAGGTGATCCGACAGCGAGAAGAAGCCAGTAACTTTATTGGTATAGATGTCAGCAAATTCTTGCGAGCCAAGCCAGGCCAGGAACTTGTATGCGTCTTCCTTGTTCTTGGATTTCTTGTTGACGCCCATGCCGATATCGTTGTGATCGGAGATATAGCATTTGTCGCCGGCTTTCGGCACCGGCGGCGGGAAGGCGCCCATTTCGAATTTGGCGTTGGTGTTGAAATAGGCGATATCCCAGGAGCCGGTCGGATAGATCGCGGCCTTGCCCAGAGCGAACTGGTTCTGGCTGTCGCCGTAGGTTTGCGAGCTGGCGCCCTTGGACAGGTATTTGCCCAGTTTTGCTTCGTATTCAAAGGCGTTGACGAAATTAGGATCGGTGAATTTTTCCTTGCCGGCGATCAGTGCTTTGCGGCCTTCTTCACCCTTCCAGTAGTTCGGTCCGATGCCGGTAAACACCACCTGGCTGGATTCCCATTGGTCTGCGGTGCCCAGCGCCAGCGGCGTGTATTTGCCGCTACTCTTGACGGTGTCCAGCACTTTGAAGAATTCAGCTTCGGTTTTTGGCGGTTGCAGGTTCAGCTCTTTGAAGATTTTCTGGTTGTACAGGAAGCCGTGCATCACCGATGCGATCGGCATGCAGAAAGTGTCTTTGCCGTCATCGGTCTGCCATGCGGTCTTGGCGGAAGCAGGGAAGTGTTCCATGCCTGGTTTGCCGTCCAGCTTTTCCAGGTTTCCTTTTTTGTACAAAGACAGCGAGACATCGAAAGGGCGGCAAGCGATCAGGTCGCCTGCGGTGCCGCCGGCCAGGCGCGCGGTCAGGCTGGAGTCGTATTCGGTAGGGGCGGTAGGCGAGAATTTGACTTCAATCCCGGGATTTTTTTTCTGGAATGCCGGAATCAGCACGGTTTCCCATAGGGTCTTGTCGTCAACCCGCCAGCTTTCAATTGTCAGTGTGCCGGCTTGTGCCGTGCCGAAGGTCGCCAGGGCGATCAGTACGGCATTGCGGATGGTGCGAATTCGGTTGATGGATTGCATCAAAGTCTCCTGTTGGGTTTTTATCGGATTTGTGCGGTTCTCTGTAAAGCTTGAGGCCTATCAAACCGCCGCGCACAGACATTAGCACCATAAAAATTGTGTTGCCATCTTCCTTGTGAATAGCCTGTGCAATTTGCTTAAGGCATTGATTTTATTGGGAAAGCGTGAATTTTCAGATTTTTGCGGATTACATATCTTTACAGCGCCGCCAGCAAATAATCAGCGTTTCATTGGTGCGGACGGCGCCTGCGGACCAAATGCGGCTTCAGTCAGTATAGATAAAATTACGAATATTTACGTTTCTTTACAAAACGAGAAGAGCGCTAACGTCGCTAACGTTAGGCAGCGGACTTGCGCTATAGTCACACGCGATGTGGGAGACCAAGTGTTTATAAAAATATCAACAAGGCGCACGATGATTGATAAGCGACACGCGAATGACCGGGGTGGCTTGCCAACCTGGGTGACAGGGGGGCGTAGCTGGTTCGTACTATTGGTGTTTGGCTGTCTGCTTAGTTTGCTTCTTAGTTTATTTATTAAATACGCGATCAATAGCGCCGACGCCGCCACCGTGACGTCAATCCCAAATCAAAATCAACCGCCAGCGGCATTGCAAGTGGTGCACTGGTGGACCTCGGCCGGCGAGCGCAAGGCGGTTGATGTGCTGGCAAGCAAACTTGCCGAAGAAAATATTCAATGGCGTGACGCCGCCATTCCCGGCGGCGCCGGCCTGGGCGCCAGCAAGGTGCTCAAGAGCATGGTGCTGGCCGGTAAAGCCCCCGAGGCCACCCAGCTGAACGGAATTGTATTTGGCGAGTGGGCCGATCTCGGTTTGCTGCTGGAGCTGGATGATGTCGCCACCCCGGGCGGCTGGCAAAAGCTGCTGTTTCCCACGGTCTGGTCGCTGGTGCATAACCGCGGCCATGTGGTGGCGGCGCCGCTGGGCATTCATCGCATCAATAATCTGTTCTACAACAAGAAGATCTTCGACCGGCTCGGTCTGACGGCTCCCAGGACCTGGGCCGAATTCGAGCGTGTGGCGGAAAAACTCAAACAGGCCGGCGTCACTCCGCTGGCGCAAAGCAGCGAAGCCTGGCAAGTCGCCACCTTGTTTGAAACGCTGGTGCTGGCCGAAAGCGGCCCGGCCTATTACCGTTCTCTGTTTGTCGATTTGAGCCCCGGCGCATTCGGCGATACCCGCATGACGCATGCCCTGCAGCGCTTGCGGGCGCTCAAGGCGTGGATGGCGCAGCCGGTCAAGGAGCGGCCTTGGCCGGAAATGACGCGCCAGCTGGCCGATGGCGACGCCGCCATGTTCGTCATGGGCGACTGGGCCAAGGGCGAGTTGCTGGCATGGGGTTTGACTACCGATCAGGAATTTTCCTGTGCCGCAGTGCCTGGCACCGCGGACTATCATTTGTACAGCGTCGACACCCTGGCCATGTTCGCCGGCGACTATTCGCATCAGCCGGCGCAGGAAAAACTGGCGCAGCTGATCATGTCGCAGCCGGTGCAAAGCGCTTACAATCAGGCCAAGGGTGCGATCTCGGTGTGGCGCTCTCCGGCATTATCGAAAATGGATAGTTGCGCGCGTTCCTCGTGGAGCGCGTTCAGCAAAGGAAGCGCATTTCAGGCGCCGAGCCTGGTGCATCGGATGGCCGCCGACGAAACTGCGAAAGACGCCATCGTGGCCGAAGTACATCGTTATTTTGTGGATGACAAGATGAGCGAGAGCGATATCCAGCGCCGGTTGGTCAGCATCGCCCGGTCTTTGTCGAAAACAGGAAAGCAGGAATAGTTGATGCGCAAGATATTGATTGTTGATGACGACCAGAAAACCCGGACGCTGTTAAAAGCCTACCTGGAAAAGAATCAGTATGAAGTGCGCCTGGCGCATAACGGCGAAGCGTTTCTGGCCGAGTTCCAGCGCTATGCGGATGAATTGTCGCTGGTGATCCTGGACGTGATGCTGCCGGATACCGATGGCTTTGCCCTTTGCAAAACGGTGCGGCGCCGTTCCAATGTGCCGATCATCATGCTCACCGCCAGTTCCGATGAAACCGATCGGGTGGTCGGTCTCGAACTTGGCGCCGACGACTATATCGCCAAGCCCTACAGCCCGCGTGAACTGCTGGCGCGCATCAAAGCCATCCATCGCCGTAGCGGCATAGACAGTGCGGTAGCGCCGCGCTACTACCGCTTTGTCGGTTTTACGCTGGATACGGTAGAGCGTACCCTGAGCGACCCGGAAGGCCAGTTGGTGGCGCTCACCGGCCTCGATTATCAATTGCTGAAATACTTTGTCGAACATCCGGGCGATGTGCTCGATCGCGGCGTGCTATGCGAAGAAACCCGCGGCCGCGATGTCGGCCCACTGGACCGTTCGCTGGATGTGCAGATCAGCAAACTGCGCTTGCGCTTGAACGATGGCGGCAAAGATCCTCATCTGATCAAAACGGTGCGCGGCGCCGGTTATGTCTTCTCTGCCGATGTGGCCGTTTCTCAAACCTGAGCGCAAATCTGAGCGCAAACCTGAGTCCGTGCCCGCGCGTAGCTGGTCGGCCTGGTATAACCAGCTGCTGTCCTGGCTGCTGCCGCATACGCTGCTGGGCCGGCTGTCGGTAGTGATGGTGTTCGGCGTGCTGGTGACCCAGCTGGCCGGCGGCTTGATCTGGTCGGCGCAATTGCGCAGCAAGGCCGAAATCGAAACCAAGACGGCGGCTCAGCATCTGGCGCATAGTGCGGCCAGCGCGATCCGTTTTTTCATGAGCTTGCCGGCAAATTACCGGCCGATCCTGATCCAGCAATTGCGTGAAATGGGTGGCACCCGTTTTTTTGTGAACACCAACGACGGCCCGGTGACGATCCGCCAGATTGCCGATAATCCTCTGGCCAATATGGCGCTGGCCGATATTGGCGCTACCCTGAAAACCGACCTGCCTTTTCTACCCGGATTCCGCCTGGCGTTTGCCTGGCCCGACGATCTGATGGTGTCGCCGCAAGGTTTGCAAGTCGCGGATTTGCCGGACAGCTGGGTTCAGCATACGCTGCTGATCAAACCGAATCCGGCGCCGGTGCTGGTGATCCAGACCGAGCTTGAACCCGGCAACTGGTTATACCTGGCGGCGCTTATGCCGAATCCTTATTTCCTCGATAGCGATAATCCTCTGTCGCCGGAGCGCCTGCTGTTGCAAGGCGTGTCACTGGCCACGGTGCTGCTGCTATCGATTCTGGTAGTGCGCTGGACCACGCGCCCGCTGGCGGCGCTGTCGGACGCCGCCGAAGCCTTCGGCAAAGGCGAGGCCGCGCCTGAATTGCCGGAAACCGGCAGCCGCGAATTTATCAAGACTGCGCGCGCTTTCCGGGCCATGCGTGAACGCATCAAACGCTATCTGGACGATCGCGAGCGTTTGTTTGTCTCCATTTCACATGATTTGCGCACGCCCATCACACGCTTGAAACTGCGCAGCGAGTTGCTCGACGACGAGCAGCTGCGCAGCGAATTCCATGAAGATCTGGACGAGCTCGACATGATGGTGAAAGGCGCTTTGCAATCGGTCAAGGATAGCGATATCCATGAAAACCGTACCGAGGTGCGGCTCGACGCCCTGATCTTGCGCATGATACGGGACGCCCGCATGGCGGGGCACGAGGTGGCGTTCAGCGAATCCGGACTGACAGTGATGGCCAAGCCGCTGGCGCTCAAGCGCGCTATCGGCAATCTGTTTGACAACGCTTTGCATTACGGTGAAAAAGTCGAGATCGCGGTCAGCGCGATTGCTGGCGAATCGGGCCAGGAAATCCAGATCCAGATTCGCGATCATGGCCCGGGTGTGCCTGAAGAGGCCTTGCACAGTTTGTTCGATCCATACACCCGGCTGGAGCACGGCCGCGACCAGAATGCCGGCGGCATGGGATTGGGTTTGGGTATCGCACGCAATATCGTGCAAGCGCATGGCGGTGAGCTGCGGCTGCACAACCATGCCGATGGCGGCCTGGTGGCTACCATCGTCTTGCCTGCCAGTTAGCTTACAAGCCGAAGCTATAGTTTTTTGCCACATGCAAAGCTGCTTCGCGCAGGTCGTGGCCCAATTCGGAACGGATGCCGCCGCTTGGGTAGGCGAGCACATATTTGTAATTGATGTCGGCCTTGAAGGGGCGGGTGACAACGCCGTGCGGACGCCAGATCTTGGCCGCAAACGGCTCTACGATGGCGACCCCGAAACCATTCGCAACCATAGCGTAGCGGGTATGCGAGGTGTGCGTCTGAATCGTGTAATTGGGGCGGATCGCAGCCGACTTCAGGGTCGATAGTTCACGGTCATAGGATTGCGCGCTGTTAGGCATCCAGCCGATCACGTTTTCGCCGTCAAGGTCTTCCGGCAGGATGATTTCCTTTTGCGCCAAGGGATGGGTCGCCAGCATCGCACATAGCACGGATGCTTCCATGATCGGTTCCACTTCGATGCCGGCGAACGGTGGAAACGCCAGGCTCAGCGCCATGTCAACCTTGAGATCTTGCAGGCTGACCAGGATCTCGGGTACGGTGCAACTGTCGATCTTGACCGAGACATCGGGGTGCTGTTTAAAGAAGCGCTGCAGCACCTCAGGCAGCAGAGTGGTGGACAGCACCGGCAGGCAGGCAATCGTGAGACCTTCCGGCGCTTCATGGCGAATGTTGCCGGCCACCTGCATCAGCCGTTCCAGCCCCAGAAAATTTTCTTCTACCGCTTTGTAAAAACGGACTCCGGCGTTGGTCGGTTCGAGCCGGCCTTTGGCGCGGTTGAACAGGCGAAAACCGAGGTCTGCCTCTAAATCGGCAATCAAGCGGCTGATTGCCGGCTGTGTCACATGCATGCGGCGGGCGGCCGAGACACTGGTGCCGGAAATCATCAGTGAGCGGAAAGCCTCGATTTGTCTGAATCGGATCATGGTTTTATATCATTGCAGGGTGCTGTCTCGCGGGCGCATAAAGTTGAAATAGGCGGCTATAAAAAACGACTATAACAATCAGCTATGGTACATACGAATTTGTGAGTGGACATGATATTCCATTCTTGTGACACTGTCTGCACTGAAGACGTTGCTGAGATTGTCAACAGTGATAGCGTCACCGAATTTTAAGTTGAACAACAGTTCAGTGAAAGCTCAGGCAGACCCGCTCTGCTTTTGACTGCTTTTGAGAAAACGATTTCTGGTTATGTTCCAGATTTGCCCACAAGGCGCCCTGCATTAAGAGATTTCGAGGCCCTCACAAGGTGGCTTTCGGATCCTGGGGTTACACCAGGCCCACCAAATAATCAGGGTCGCGACTCCATCGATCTGTATTTCTTCTGCTTTGCCTCTCGTCTATTTGTCCCTCGCCTATTTCCCCGCGCCTCGGTTTTACCATTTCTGATTTTCATCAGCGAATGAAATAGCCTGAAACTTTCCAGCTACCGTCCTTCTCGCGCATAGGCGTCACCGTTTCGATCGCCGATTTTTTATTTTCGAATTGCGTCTCGTATTGGATCACCACATATTCACCGTCGGGTGCGCTGGGCAGGGTGGTTGCATATTCCGTGCTTTTGAGTTCGCGTGCTTTGACCGCGCCAAGCGGCGCTCTGAGTGAGCGGATGCCGGTTTCCCAGGTGTTTTTTGCGATGCCGGTCTTGAAGAATGTACCGGCACGCTCCCAGCTCTCGCCGTACTTGCCGGAATCGGTCAGCTTGATCCAGGTAGTGGCCGCAGTTGTGGCTTCCTTGATGAGCTCGGCTGGCGGGTCCGCAGCGAAGCTGGGTGTCGCGGATGTCAGCAGTGCGGCGGTGACTAGTGTCAGTATGGTTTTCATTTTCCTTGCCCCTGGATGAACTTCTGCTGCGGATTGTGCTGAATTTGCTGCCTTGTCACGACCTGATTGGAAATACGATCAAATCATAGGGGTTGAGGCGGCGATTTGCAATGCGGGCGGGTTTGCTGTGCCTAGCGTCAGTACCTGGCCTCAGTTGGCAAAAGCCGCTATGCCGGTTTGCGCCCGGCCCAGGATCAGCGCATGCACGTCATGTGTTCCTTCGTAGGTATTCACCACTTCCAGATTCACCAGATGGCGGATCACGCCGAATTCGTCGGAAATGCCGTTGCCGCCCAGCATGTCGCGCGCAACACGGGCGATGGCTAGCGCCTTGCCGCAGGAATTGCGTTTCATGATGGAAGTGATTTCGACTGCCGCCGTGCCTTCGTCTTTCATGCGCCCTAGCCGCAAGCAGCCTTGCAACGCCATCGTGATCTCGGTTTGCATGTCGACCAGTTTTACCTGCACTAGCTGGTTAGCAGCCAGCGGCCGGCCGAACTGTTTGCGATCCAGCGTGTATTGACGCGCCGTATGCCAGCAGGATTCGGCGGCGCCCAGCGCGCCCCAGGCGATCCCGTAGCGTGCCGAATTGAGGCAGGTGAACGGGCCTTTCAAGCCACGCACATCGGGGAAAGCATTTTCCTCGGGGCAGAACACCTGGTCCATCACGATCTCGCCGGTGATCGAGGTGCGCAAGCCGACTTTGCCGTGGATCACCGGAGTCGACAAACCTGGCCAGCCTTTTTCAAGCACGAAGCCGCGGATGGCTCCTTCATCGTCCTTGGCCCAGACCACGAACACATCGGCGATCGGACTGTTGGTGATCCACATCTTGGCGCCGGAAATCGCATAGCCGCCATCGACCTTGCGGGCCCGGGTTTCCATGCCGCCGGGATCGGAGCCATGATTCGGTTCGGTCAAACCGAAGCAGCCGATAAATTCGCCGCTGGCCAGTTTAGGTAGGTATTTTCGTTTAGTGGCTGGATTGCCGAATTCGAAAATCGGCAGCATCACCAACGAGCTTTGCACGCTCATCATGGAGCGGTAACCGGAATCGACGCGTTCGATTTCGCGGGCGATCAAGCCATAGCTGACGTAATTCAGGCCAGCGCCGCCGTATTCTTCCGGGATGGTGGCGCCAAGCATGCCGAGCGCACCCATTTCGCGGAAAATTTCAACATCGGTTTGTTCATTACGGAACGACATCAATACCCGCGACGCCAGTTTCTCTTGCGCGTAAGCGGCGGCGCTGTCGCGCACCATACGTTCTTCACCGCTGAGTTGCTGCTCCAATAAAAGCGGATCGTCCCAGTGAAAGCTGGCGTGTGATGATGACATTCGTTTTCTCCAAAATTTTTGCGATCTAGCTAGGCAACAGGTAGATGTTAGCTTTGCAATTCGCTTTACCGTTTGAGGCGATCGTACTAAAGTTCTGTACTTGGGTTGTTGCCATCTTACCCGAAGCAAAATACTCTGGGCCGGGCAGCTGCGCCGCACTTTCGCTGTCGGGCCAGCTCGCATAATTACAACAATATTGATATCACAGGAGGCCATCATGAAATTCGACCAAGGCAAGGGCGCATCCAGCCGCCGGAAATTCTTGCAGCATGCCGGGTTTGCCGCAGGTGCGCTGGCGCTGGCGCCGCTGCGCAGCGTTGCCGCTGCCGCCGTCACCACCGCCAGCATACCGGTGGAAAACGGCGAGCGCGATCTGATCGCTTATCCGCAAAAACGTCCGCTGCTGCGGATCACGACGCGTCCGCCGCATCTTGAAACGCCGTTCAGCGTGTTCAACGAAGGGCCGCTTACTGCGAATGATGCATTTTTCGTGCGCTACCACCTGGCGAATATTCCGACCTCGATTGACGCCGACACCTATCGATTAAGAATCAGCGGCCGGGTCGAGCGCGAGCTGTCGCTGTCGCTGGCCGAACTGAAGGCGATTGCGCCTGCGGTCGAAGTGGTGGCGGTCAACCAATGTTCAGGCAACAGCCGCGCCTTCTCGAAGCCGCGCGTATTTGGCGCACAGCTCGGCAACGGTTCGATGGGAAATGCGCGTTGGGTCGGCGTGCCTTTGAAGGCCGTGCTGGAACACGCCGGCGTAATGGCTGAAGCCAGGCAGGTGAGTTTCAAGGGCCTGGACCAGCCGGTGCTGCCGACCACGCCGGAATTCATCAAGGCGCTCGATATCGATCACGCCCTCAGCGCCGAGCCGATCATCGCCTGGTCCATGAACGGAACCGATATTCCTTTCCTGAACGGCTATCCGATCAAATTGATCGTGCCCGGTTATTTCGGCACATATTGGGTCAAGCACCTGAATCAGATCGAGGTCCTGGATCACGTCTACGACGGTTTCTTCATGGCGACGGCGTACCGGGTTCCCGACAACGATTGCCAATGCGTGCCAGCCGCAACCGCGCCCGGAAAAACGCGGCCGATTTCGCGTTTGAAAACGCGCTCTTTTATCACCAGCCTGCATGACGGTTCAATTGTCCATGCCGGGCGCCGGACCGAACTGAAAGGGATTGCATTCGATGGTGGCAGCGGTATCAAGGCTGTGGATATTTCAGAAGACGGCGGCCAGACATGGAAGGAGGCGGTGCTGGGCAAGGATCTCGGAAAGTATTCTTTTCGCGAATGGCGTTTCGGTTTCACGCCAGCGCGCAAGGGCGAGTTGCAATTGATGGTGAGGGCGACTGCGCAGAGCGGCGAAATACAGCCGCTTGAAGCCACCTGGAATCCGGCGGGTTATGCGCGCAACGTGATTGAAACCACAAAAATAAGCGTTGCTTAGGAGATCGCGATGAACAACGTAAAAACAATGGTTGCCAGCATTCTCCTGGGCGCAGTCTGGCTTGCCGCGAATGCGTCGGCAGCGCCCTTGAGTATTACGCTGCCGCAGGAAACGGCCCAGCTCAAGCCTTCCACTCATCCGGGTTACGTGATCGCCACGCAGATGTGCGCGATCTGTCATTCCGCCGACTACATCAACCAGCAGCCCGGCAAGATGAGCCTGACGCAATGGACTGCCGAAGTAGCGAAGATGCAGCACGCATATGGTGCGCCGTTGAGCGATGACCAAGTCAAGCAGATTGGAGAATACCTGGCGATCACCTATGGCTCTGAAAAGCCGGCAGCAGCACCGTAAGCTGCGCCGGCTCTAAGTCTCGATCGCCGGTTACGCTTCAGTCAACGCCGGGTAGTCGGTATACCCATGTTCACCCACACCGCCATACAACGGCGCATCGGCAAACGGCACGTTCAGCGGCAGGTTGTGTTGCAAGCGATAGACCAGATCCGGGTTGGTGATGAAGGCGCGGCCGAAGGCAACCAGATCGGCATGGCCGCTGGCAATGGCTTGGCGCGCCATGATGCGGTCGTAGCCGTTGTTCACCAGCCAGGCGCCGTCAAAGCGCTGATGCAGTGCTTCGTAATCGAACGGCGCGTTATCGCGCGGGCCGCCGGTGTGGCCTTCGACCACGTGCAGATAAGCCAGGCCGAACTGGTTGAGTTGTTCCACCACATAATTGAACAGCGGCTGCGGCTGGCTTTCGCTGGAATCGTTGACCGGCGATACCGGCGACAGGCGCACGCCGACCCGGCCGCCGCCGATTTCAGCAGTAGTAGCCGCTACCACTTCCAGCAACAGGCGGGCGCGGTTTTCTATGCTGCCGCCGTAGTTGTCGCTGCGATGATTGGAACCGTCGCGCAGGAAGCTGTCGAGCAGATAGCCGTGCGCGCCGTGAATTTCAATGCCGTCAAAACCGGCTTCGAGAGCGCGTCTTGCAGTCTGGCGGAAATCGTCGACCACACCTGGAATATCGGCCAAGGCCAGTTCGCGCGGTACTGAAGTGTCGACAAAACCTTCGCCGACCACAAAGGTCTTGGCGTCGGCGCGGATCGCCGATGGCGCCACCGGCGCTTTGCGCTCCGGCTGGAACGATACATGCGACATGCGGCCGGTATGCCAGATCTGCACCACGATGCGGCCGCCTTTTGCGTGCACGGCGTCGGTGATTTTTTTCCAGGCGGCGACCTGTTCCGGCGTATGCAGGCCAGGGGTGTTGGCGTAACCCTGGGCCTGGGCTGAAACCTGGGTCGCCTCGGTAACGATCAGGCCGGCACTGGCGCGTTGGGCGTAATACTTCAGATTCAATTCATTGGGGACGTTGCCTTCACCCGCGCGGTTGCGGGTCAGGGGCGCCATCACAATCCGGTTGGAGAGTTCGATGTCGCCGATGCGGGCTGGTTGAAACAGGCTGTCTTCGGTACGGGTTTCCTGGGTGCGGCTCATGTGCATTCCTTCGTGAATAAATCGCTGTTAAGCGAGTGGTGGTTTGACTTGCTGCTTGATTTGTTACTGCTAAAAACTGCAAAACAGGTCGATAAATGACCGGTCGTCTTGAATTCTGTTTTAAAAAAATTTACATTTATCTGCTCCGTCGGCAGTGCAAAACCTGATGGAGCAGGGCGGCGAATAAACACTACGGCAGAAAAAAATCATTGAACATCAAATCGACGCAGGCGCGCACCGGCGCCGTCGAGCGCTCGATTTTCATGCGCAGCAAAGCGCCTTCCCATGCGTTCCAGAAGAAATCCGTCAACTGCTCCGCGCTCAGATCGGTACGTACCGAGCCGTCGGCCTGGGCTTTGCGCAAATAGCTGCTGAAGCGCTTGTGCCAACCGCTGACCACTTGTTGCAGGGTAAGACGGCAGAGCTCGCTGGATTCCGACATCTCTGCCGCAAAATTGCCCAGCAGGCAGCCGGATTTGACTGTGCATTGTTCGTGGTAACTGATGATCTGTTCATAGCTGTTTTGCAGCGCGGCCAGCGGCTGCTGCGGTCCTTCGGCTAAACTGGCCGACCACTTTTCTGCAAAGCCGGCCGAGTAGTGCGAGATGACCGCCGCGCCGAAATCTTCCTTGCTCTTGAAGTAGTTGTAAAACGACCCCTTGGGGACGCCAGCGGCATCAACGATTTCCTTGATGCCGGTGCCGTTGTAACCTTGATCCGCGAACAGCTTGAGCCCGGTTTCGAGCAGGGTTGCGCGGGTATCGATAGAAGTGTGGACTTTATTCATTTCGCCATTATACGACCAGTCGTCTCAAATTGCTTGGCGTTGAAAAATAATGATTTATTGATATTTTTATCGTGCTCGGAAATCCCCTTGGAAAAGCCGCAGATTGAGCCCTAGCCAGATCTTGTTTTACCTATGAGCATCCGGCAATTTAATTTGTGACGGCAGGCAAATGCAGCCCGTGTTACTGCTATCATTTGGTTAATGTTCCCATCAGGAACGATTCGTCCCGCGCTTACTTATCCAGTTTGATCGCTTTCAGAGAGTTGCATCATTTTTAACGCATTCCGTCAATTTTTCACACGCAAGCTATCGGCCGACCCGATGCTGCGCCATCACGATTTTCGCCGCTTCTGGCTGACTACCGTTCTCGCCAGCTTTGGCGAACAGATCAGCAGCCTGGCGATACCGCTCACTGCCGTACTTCTGCTGCAAGCGACCCCGGCCCAGATGGGTACCCTGATCGCGCTGCAGACTTTGCCGTTCGCGCTGTTTTCCTTGCCTGTCGGCGTCTGGCTGGACCGGCGCAGCAAGTATCCGGTGCTGTTGTGGTCGGAATTCCTGTTCGGCGTGGTGCTGATGGTGATCCCGCTCAGCTACTGGCTGGGTTTGCTGAGCATGCATGTGCTATACGCGGTCGGTTTTCTGATGGGAATCGGCTTTGTGATAGGCGGCAGCGCTTCCCAAGTGTTTTTGGCGCAGCTGGTCGGGCGCGAGCATTTGCTGGATGCGCAAGGCAAGTTTGCCGCAACCGATTCCATGGCGCGCCTGGTCGGCCCCGGCATCGCCGGCATGCTGGTGCAGTTGCTGACGGCGCCGGTGGCGGTACTGGTCGATGCGCTCGGGTTCATGGCGTCATCGTGGAATCTGCGTTATCTGCGCAAGCGGGATGGCTATCCCGCGCCGTCTGACCGCCATCCTTTTCGCGATATGCTGGACGGCATCAAGATGGTCAGAAATCATGAAGTGCTGTGGGCGCTGGCCTGGGGCACAGCCTTGTGGCAGGTGTTGTTCAACGGTTACCTGGCCTTGCAGATTTTGTTCGCGACCCATCAGCTGGGCATGTCGCCGGGCGTGTTGGGCGCAGCGCAAACGCTAGGCGGCCTGGGAGTGCTGGCCAGTTCCATCCTGCTCAAGCCGCTCTCCAGAAAATTCGGCAGCGGCCGCACGATCCTGATCGGCCTCGGCGGCACGGGCGCGGCCTGGCTGTTGCTGGCGATGATTCCGGCGAACCTGTTTGGTTCGCCGCTGCTGAGCGCTTTGGCGTATGGCGTGGTGGTGTTCGTGTTCGATTGCAGCGCCATGCTGTATTTCATGCCTTACCTGGCGCTGCGGCTGAAACTGACGCCGGATGCTTATCACGGCCGCATGGTGTCGACCATGCGTTTCATGACAGTGGCGGCGGCGCCGCTAGGTGCTTTGTCGGCCGGCTGGATTGCCGAGCACCTGGGTGTGCGCAGCGGCTTGATTGCTATCGCGGCGGGCGGCAGCCTGCTGACTTTTGGTTTGCTGAAGACTTCGCCGTTGCGCGATATCAGAGATTAAAGTCAAGAGTAAAGAGTAATTGAGAGTTTCATAAAACATGACGATGCCCTTACCCAGTTAGCGGGTCACGGAGTACCTGCCTCATCGTTAGAAAAGAACAAAACCGCGTAATGCACGCTGTCCTTCTCCGAATCCGTCATGTGAGGTCAGAGTCAAGTTTCGCGATGAAGCGCTGCGAAAGTTGACTCTGACCCCAGATGACTCTTGCCGTGGTGATGTCATGAATTATGAAACTCTCAATCTGGAATGGCGAGACCATCGCGTTCGTCTTCCCAAGCCAGCGAAACCAGCTTCCAGCCGTCCATGCGGATCAATTGCATGGCTTTGACGCCACGGGCTTGAAACGCCTGGCCGTCAAGAATTCCGGATTTCTTGTAGATGCTATAACGTTGCGCAATGCTGCCGAAGATATCGGTGCGAGCCGACACTTCCTGTTCCTGGAATTCGATCAGCCGCCCGCCGCTCAGCAATTGCCGGCGCGGCTCGATGAATTCCTGCAGTGTGTAAATCTCGCGCTCAGCGCCGTTGCATTTGATGATCAGGCCTTGCGGAAGGAACATGCGGTGAATGGCGTCGAGGTCCGGCTTGACGCCATTCTTGTTGGTGAATACGGAAAAAAAGGCCTGCATCAGCGCGTCGATTTCGGCTTCGGCGCCTGAAGGTAGTGGAAATGCGTTTACAACGGGAGCATGTGTTTGCATGGTTACCTGACGAGTTTGCGATACTGAGAGGTTCAGTGTATTGGCTAGGGCTCAAACGTGCAAATTGTGTCAATACCGGTCCGCGCCGAATCGTTTGAATTCACCCAAAACCGATTGTTGGAGCTTAGATCTGCACGGCCATTTAAGCTCTTTGTGCTTTTGGTTTTAAGGCTCTCTTTAAATCTTTAGACAGCGTCAAAGAATGGTTACGCAAGATCGCCTCGAATTCATCGACAAGTACCGAGGACGCTCTGTGTTCCGGCCTGACCAGGCTCACAACAAACGGTATCGATTCAGAAAAGCGCCGTAAATGAAGACCGCGTCCCGCCTCCTCCATTGCGGTCAGCGGATTTACGACAGCTAATCCCAAACCTTGCCTGACCATTGCGCATACGGACGCGGCGCTCGCCGTTTCAATCGCTATGCGACGATCTACGCCGTTATCTTCGAAAACGTTGTCCAGTTGTCGCCGATAGGTGTCGAAGACAGACAGGTTGATGAAAGATTCTCCTGAAAAATCCTTTGGCGTAAGCCTTGCCTTGGCCAGCAATGAATGCCCCTCCGGCAGGACGCATACCATATCTTCGGCAAACAAGAGCGAGCGGCCGGTAGCTTGCGGCGTGGCGGCGGTTTCTGTAAGACCGAGATCATGTCGTTGCGATGTCAGCCATTCCTCCAGCAGAGGGGATTCTTGCGGCGTGATGCTCAAACTAACCGCAGGGAAGCGTTCCAGAAATTGACGGCAGACTACGGGCAACAGTGTTTGCGAAAATGTAGGAAGACAAATGATGGATAGTTGCCCCTTTTCGAATTGCCTTATCGACGATGCGAGACTAATGACACGCTCCAGCCCCAAATATGAGCGTTTCACTTCCTCGAATAACAATATGGCTGGTGCTGTAGGCAGCAGCCGGCCACGTACGCGATCGAACAAATTCATGTGAACCTGTGATTCAAAACGGGCGAGATCTCTGCTGACGGTCGGTTGCGAGGTCCGCAGCAGCGCCGCTGCCTCGGTGACGCTCCCTGTGGTCATTACAGCTCGGAACACCTCGATGTGCCTAAGTGAAATGGGCATGGCTAGAAAATCCAGAAAATGTTAATCCATATCATAAATGAATAGGTCTCATAAAAATTGATATTTTATTGAATTCACTTTTTAGCGGATGATTAAATCTGATTCCTTACTCGAACTCGAACTGTCCATTACCCATGAATACAATTTCTTCCGATTTGATGCCCGAGCTCGCCCGCTGTTATGGCACTCCGTTATGGATCTATGACTCGCAAACCATCGAGAACCAGGTACAAAAACTGCGAGCCTTCGACGTGATTCGCTTTGCTCAGAAAGCATGCTCGAATATTCACATACTAAAAATAATGCGCGAGCACGGGCTGACGGCAGATGCGGTTTCCTTGGGCGAAATTGAGCGCGCATTAATTGCCGGGTTCAGTCCGCAAGGCTCACCGGCGGGATTGATCTTTACAGCAGACGTCATCGATGCCGATACCCTGGCACGGGTCACCGAACTTGGGATTGAGGTCAATGCCGGCTCCATCGATATGCTAGAACAACTTGGCGCAGTCAAACCCGGCCATCGCGTCTGGCTCCGCGTCAATCCGGGTTTCGGTCACGGCCACAGCAACAAGACCAATACTGGCGGAGAAAACAGCAAGCATGGTATTTGGCACACCGATCTGCCGCAAGCGCTGGCGGTGATTAAAAAACACAACCTGCACTTGGTCGGCCTGCACATGCATATCGGTTCCGGAGTCGATTACGATCATCTACAGCAGGTATGCGCCACTATGACCGCACTGGTAGCGCAGCTAGGGCACGACATCGAAGCGATTTCTGCGGGCGGCGGTCTTTGCATTCCCTATCACGAGAACGATGCGGAGGTCGATACCGATCATTATTTTGGTTTATGGGACGCGGCACGCAAAGAGATGGAGCTGCATCTCGGCCATCCGCTTCGGCTTGAGATTGAACCAGGTCGTTTTCTGGTTGCTGAGGCCGGCGCCTTGCTGGCCGAGGTGCGTGCCGTAAAAGACAGCGGGGCCAATCATTTCGTGCTGGTTGACGCGGGCTTCAATGATCTTGTGCGTCCGTCCATGTATGGCAGCTACCATCATATATCGGTGATCCATCAGGCCGCCATATCTCTTGAGGCAATGCAAGCTCGCCCTACGGTAGTAGCTGGGCCACTGTGTGAAGCCGGTGATGTGTTTACCCAGCAGGAGGGCGGGATTGTTGAGCCGCGCATGATGGCGGGGGCTAGACCAGGCGACTATCTGTTGTTTCATGACACCGGTGCATACGGCGCATCGATGTCATCGAACTACAACAGCCGGCCGCTGTTGCCCGAAGTGTTGATCGAACGCGGCGCACATCGGTTGATCCGGCGACGCCAATCGATTGCAGAGCTGATTGCACTGGAGACCAATCTGGGAGCCGGATAATCCGCAGCTTGAGCGGGCAGATCAAGTTGCGGCCATTGAGCGCGTAAGTGATATTTTCGAAAGTGGCGATGCAGCGTGAGCGGCACCGCCATTTTCTAAGCCGCGTATTTACTTAACTATTTGGCCAGGGCCAATGCGCTGCTGTTGGCAGCCGGCTGCTCCCAGCCGCCGCCCAGCGCCCGTATCAAGCCCACCGACGCCACTGCCCGCTGGCCAACGCTCTGGCTTTTCGCACGCTGCGCGGAGAGACTCGAACGTTGCGCATCGATCACTTCGAAATAGCTGGTAGAGCCATTCCGATAGCGCGAATCCGCGAGGCGGGCGGCGAGTTGCGCCGACTTCACGGCATCTTCCTGAAAACGAATCTGATTATCCAGGGTGCGCAGGGCGCTCAGATTGTCTTCCACGTCCTGGAAGCCGACCAGCACCTGCTGCCGGTAATTCGCTACGACCGATTCATAGTTGGCGTCAGCCCGCGCCAGATTGGCCTTGTTGCGGCCACCATCCAGCAACGGCAGGTTGAGCACGGTGCCGACCAGCGGGCCCAGTAGCCAGCTACGGCTCGACCACTTGAACAGATTGTGCAACGAGTCCGAAGCGAAGCCGCCAGAGGCTGTCAGCACCAGGCTCGGAAAGAACGCTGCCTTGGCGACGCCAATACGGGCGCTGGCGGCAGCCAGCTGGCGCTGGGCCTGGGCGATGTCCGGCCGCCGTTCCAGCAGATCGGAAGGCAAGCCGGGCGGGACGCTGACTGTCACCGGTTGCAGCGGTTCTGCCGCTAGCGTGAACTGCGCCGGCGCTTTGCCGAGCAGGATCGCCAGCGCATGGTCGCGCTGGGCGCGGTTGCGGCTGACGCCCTCCTGTTCGGCCTGGGTCACCGACAGCTCGGTATTGGCTTGCGCCACATCCAGCTCGCTGGTGTCGCCGGCATCGTAGCGATGCTGCACCAGGCGCAGGTTTTCCTGGCGCAGCTTGATGGTTTGCTGCAGCACGTCGAGTTCCGAATCGAGCGAGCGGATCGCGAAATACTGCTGGGCGACGTCGGCCTGCAACGCCAGCAGCACCGAGCGATACGCTGCTTCCTGTCCTTCGGCATCGAGGCGGGCGGCGCGGCTGCTGTCTGACAGACGGCCGAACAGATCGACTTCATAAGAAGCGCTCAGTTGCGCACGCCATTGGGTTGAGGCGCCGCTGGCGTCGCCCTGGCGGGTAGGGCCGAAGCCAGCGCCGAGCTGAAATGCGCGATCGGCGTCGGCCAATCCCGCCGTAGCGCGTGCTTCCTTGACACGCGCCATGGCCATCACCAGAGTCGGGCTGGATTGGGTTGCCTCGGTAATCAGCTTGCTGAGTTCGGCGTCGCCGAACACCGACCACCAGACGCCGCGGTCGGCGGCGTCGGCAGGTTGCGCCAGTTTCCATTTGCCATCCAGCGTCGCCGCTTCGCGATACTGGCCGGGCAGGTCGACGGCGACCTGTTCCGGCGGTTTGGTGGTGGAGCAGCCGGCCAGCACCAGAGCGGCAACCAGCGTGCTGAGTTTGAGATTGAAAAGTTTCATATTCAGATTCCTTCTATGTGCGCCGCAGTTGCAATGGCTGGCGCTGTCGGCGTTGGGCCGGTATGGTGTTCGGCTTGCGGTTTTTTGCCGGTAAAGCGCGACGCCAAGGTGCGCAGCAATACATAAAAAATCGGTGTCAGGAACAACCCGAAAGCGGTCACGCCGATCATGCCGGAGAACACCGCGACCCCCATTGCATGCCGCATTTCGGCGCCGGCGCCGCTCGACAGGATCAGCGGGATGACGCCGGCGATAAAGGCGATCGAGGTCATCAGGATAGGCCGCAGACGCAGATGCGCAGCTTCGATCGCAGCGGCGTAGATGGAACGCCCTTGCGCTTCCAGTTCATGCGCAAATTCGACAATCAGGATCGCGTTCTTGCACGCCAGCCCCACCAGTACGATCAAGCTGATCTGGGTGAACATGTTGTTATCGCCACGGGTCAGCCAGACGCCGAAGATCGCCGACAGGATCCCCATCGGCACGATCAGCAGCACCGCCAGCGGCAAGGTCAGGCTCTCGTATTGCGCCGCCAGCACGAAGAACACCAGCAAGATCGACAGCGGCAGGATGATGAACAGCGTATCGCCGGCGATCTTGTCCTGGTAAGTGATTTCGGTCCAT
The DNA here is from genome assembly GCF_035566375.1 of Collimonas sp. Taxonomy (GTDB): domain Bacteria; phylum Pseudomonadota; class Gammaproteobacteria; order Burkholderiales; family Burkholderiaceae_D; genus Collimonas. The sequence goes on along the minus strand of NZ_DATMRK010000051.1, from coordinate 111,635 downwards.
TCGTAGCTGATGCCGCGCGGCAGCGTCTCGGCCGCGATGCGTTCTACCGCAGCCTGCGCCTGGCCGGTACTGTAGCCGGGCGCCGGGCCGCCGTTGACGTCGGCAGAAGGGAAGGCGTTATAACGTATCGCCTGATCCGGGCCGTAGCTTTGCGTCATCTTCAGCAGCGACGACAGCGGCACCATTTCGCCACGGTCGTTGCGCGCTTTCAGCAAGCCGATGTCTTCGGCATGGGCACGGAACGGCGCATCGGCCTGGACCCGCACCTGGAAGGTACGGCCGAACTTGTTGAAATCGTTCACGTACAGCGAGCCGAGATAGATTTGCAAGGTGTCGAATACCGCCGGGATCGAGACTCCCAGTTGCTGGGCGCGCACGCGATCGACATCGGCATACAACTGCGGCACGTTGATCTGGAAGCTGGAAAACATGCCAGCCAGTTCCGGCGCTTTTTGCGCTTTTGCCATGAAGGCCTGCAAGCCGTCGTTCAAGGCCTGGTTACCCAATGCTGCGCGATCTTCGATCTGCAGCTTGAAGCCGCCGATAGTACCTAATCCCTGCACTGGCGGCGGCGGGAACACGGCGATGAACGCGCCCTGGATCGCGGCGAATTTCTGGTTCAGCTGCTGTGCAATGGCGATACCGCTCTGGTCGGCGCCACGGCGCTCGTCAAACGGCTTGAGCGTGGTGAACACGATGCCGGAGTTGGGGCTGTTGACGAAGCCGTTGATCGACAAGCCAGGGAAGGCCACCGCCGATTCCACACCGGGTTGTTTCAGCGCGATTTCGGACATCTTGCGCATCACGTCTTCGGTACGGTCCAGCGACGAAGCGTCAGGCAATTGCGCGAATCCCACCAGGTATTGCTTGTCCTGGGCCGGGATAAAGCCGTTCGGCACGGTGTGAAACAACAGCACGGTGACGCCCATCAATACCGCATACACGGCCAGCGCTGCCGACTTGCGTTTGAGGATGCCGGCGACGCCGCCGCTGTAAGAGTCGGAAGCGCGATGGAAGACCCGGTTGAACACGGTAAAAAAGCCGCCGAAGAAGCGATCGATCAGGCGCTGAAAAGCATCTTTCTTGGCGCCGTGGCCCTTCAGCAGCAAAGCTGCCAGCGCTGGCGACAAGGTCAGCGAGTTGAACGCGGAAATCACGGTCGAAATTGCAATCGTCAGGGCGAATTGTTTAAAGAACTGGCCGGTCAGGCCGCTGACGAAAGCCAGTGGAATAAACACGGCGCACAAGGTCAAGGCAATCGCCACGATAGGCCCGGACACTTCGCGCATGGCTTTGTAGGTGGCCTCTTTGGCGGACAGGCCGTTTTCGATATTGCGTTCGACGTTTTCCACCACCACGATGGCGTCATCGACCACGATCCCGATCGCCAGCACCAGCCCGAACAAGCTCAAGGCGTTGATCGAAAAGCCCAGGCCCATCATCACCGCAAAGGTGCCGATCACCGATACCGGCACCGCCAGCAAGGGGATGATCGAAGCGCGCCAGGTTTGCAGGAAAATAATCACCACGATCACCACCAGCAGGATCGCTTCCAGCAAGGTGTGAACCACGGCTTCGATGGATGAGCGCACGAACTGGGTCGGGTCGTAGACGATCTTGTAGTCGACGCCTTCCGGCATGTCTTGCTTCAGTTCTGCCATGGTGCGACGGACGTTGTCGGAAATTTCCAGAGCGTTGGAGCCGGGCGCCTGGAAGATCGGGATCGCCACCGCTTGTTTGTTGTCGAGCAGCGAGCGCAGCGCGTATTCGCTGGCGCCGAGTTCGATCCGCGCTACATCTTTCAGATAGGTGACCACGCCATCGGGCGAAGTGCGGATCACGATGTTGCCGAACTCTTCCTCGTTGGCGAGGCGGCCGCGAGCATTCACCGAGATCTGATAGTTAACTCCAGGCACCGATGGCGAAGCGCCAATCACGCCGGCGGCGACATTGACGTTTTGCTGGCGGATGGCGTTGACCACATCGGTGGCAGCCAGACCGCGTTCCGCCACCTTGCGCGGATCGAGCCAGACGCGCATCGAATAATCGCCGGAACCGAACAGTTGCACCGAACCGATGCCGGGCAGGCGCGCCAGGCGATCCTTGACATTCAGCACCGCGTAGTTGCGCAGGTAAGCCATGTCGTAGCGGTCATTGGGCGACAGCAAGTGCACCACCATGGTCAGGTTGGGTGAACTTTTAACCGTGGTTACGCCCAGTCGCTGGACCACATCCGGCAATCTCGGCAAAGCCTGGTTGACGCGGTTCTGCACCAGTTGCTGGGCCTGGTCCGGCGAAGTGCCCAGCTTGAAGGTGATGGTCAGCGTCATCAAGCCGTCCGAGGTGGCTTGCGATGACATGTACAGCATGTTTTCGACGCCGTTGATTTGCTCCTCGATCGGCGTCGCCACGGTTTCCGCGATGGTTTGCGGATTGGCGCCCGGATACTGCGCCTTGACGATCACCGATGGCGGAATCACTTCCGGGTATTCGGAGATCGGCAGGCTGAGCATGGAAATCAGGCCGCCGATCAGGATGATCGCAGATAGCACGCCCGCAAAGATCGGGCGGTCGATAAAGAATTTTGAAATATTCATGGTGTTGTGCTCTGCTGAGTGTTTGGCATCGATGCGATTGTGACGATCGTCGTTGCCTTTGTTATTTAGCGCTAGCCACTGTCACGGCAGCCTTGGCGGAGGGCGTACCTTCTCCATCCATGCTTACCGTCACCGGTGTGACCAGATCATTCGGGCGTATCCGTTGCAAGCCGTTGACGACGATCCGTTCATCTTTCTTGAGGCCGGAACGGACCACCCGCAAGCCGTCGACGATCGGGCCTAGCTTGACGGGGCGATACACGACCTTGTTGTCGGCGCCCAGCACCATGACGAATTTCTTGTCCTGGTCGTTGCCGACTGCCTTATCGTCGATCAGCACTGCGGTCTCTGCCGCCGAGCCGCCGGTGCGCACCCGGGCGTACATGCCTGGAGTGAGGGCGCCGTTCGGATTGTCGAACACGGCGCGCACGCGCATGGTGCCGGAGGCGGTGTCAAGCCGGTTATCGAAAGCCTTGATCTGGCCTTGATGCGGATAACCGTCTTCGCTGGCCAGGCCGATAGAGACCGGCAGGTGGCTGACGCCGGAGTTGCCGACCGCGCCATTGGCGGCGTAGCGGATGTAGGTTTGCTCATCGACTTCGAAGCTGACATACACCGGTGACACCGATACCACGGTGGTCAGGGCTGGCGAAGCAACGCCGGCGCCGACCAGATTGCCGACCGTGATTTCAGCACGCGAGACACGGCCGCTGACCGGCGCCGTGATCGACGTATATTGCAGATTCAGGCGCGCGCTCAATACGGCTGCTTCAGCCGCCTTGAGACTGGCGTCGGCTTCCAGCAAAGCATTGTTGCGTTGATCCAGTTCACGCTGGGCCACTGCATGTTCTTCGATCAGGCGGCTGCTGCGCGCCAGTTCGGTTTTTGCCAATGCCAGCCCGGCCTGGGCGCCAGCCTGGGTGGCCGTTGCGCGCGCCAGTTCGGCTTGATAGGGGCGAGGATCGATGGTGAACAGCAGATCGCCTTTTTTCACCAGTTGACCTTCCTGGAAGTGAATTGAGTCGATGGTGCCGGATACCCGTGGCCGGATTTCAACCCGTTCGATGGCTTCCACCCGTCCCGAAAAATCGTCCCACTCAGTCACTGATTTTTCCAGGGCGGCGGCGACCGAGACCGATGCCGCAGGAGGTGGTGCACTGACAGCTTTGGCCTGGCGGCTGGTCAGGGTGAAGGCGCCGGCGGCGGCCAGAACAAGAATGCCGACCGCAATCGCTACGGCTTTGCGAGAAAATAATGGTGTCGAAGTTTGCATGTGAGACCCCTGGATATATGTGTGAAAACGGGAATGGAGAACTGCGTATTCAGAAACAATCGCTTAGCGAAGAATCATCTAGATAAAGTGGCAGTCAGGTCTGGCGACCGACATTGGCGTTTTTGATTAGCTAGCATTGCCTTAAATCGTGATTAGCAATATATGGCTGACTGCCTGTCAGCCGATAGCCGCTTACTGGACGCTTCTTGTCTGATCCTCCAAATGTGCTGATTTTTCTCTTATCTAAGAGCAAAAAGCCGAGCTCGGAAATGTGCCCGGAAAACGCCAAATTTAATTCTGTGCGACACTAATGTTTCCATTCGGCCACATGCGTACTTTCTGAATTTGTATTTGCTAGCGATCGCTATGAATTAGAGTGTGACTCTAGCGGGCTTGTTTTGAGCTGTCAAGTGGTTTAATATCGATCACTATGGAAATGACACAAGACAAGCCGCGCAAGAAGGCCGGCCGTCCTTTATCGTTCGATAGGGAACTCGCGCTGGAGCGCGCAATGCTGGTTTTTTGGCGCTACGGGTACGAGGCGACTTCGCTCAATGACCTCACCGGCGCCATGGGAATCACGCCACCGAGCCTGTACACGGCGTTCGGCGATAAGGAACGCTTGTTCCTGGAAGCGGTGGAATATTACCTGGCAAAAAAACCATGTTTTTTTGAATCGATCGTGGCGGAACCGCTGACCGCAAAGGAAAGTATCAGAAGTTATCTTGAGGTCATCGCGATCTCGCAATCCGATCCGAACCAGCCGCCCGGCTGCATGGTCGTCACCTCGGCCACCAATTGCACTGCTGCCTCCGCCCATGTACAGGAAGTACTGGCGGATTACCGCGGACAGATGGAGGCTGGTATCAAGGATCGCCTCGACCGTGGCGTCCGCGAAGGCGAGATGGCGGCCGATACCGACACTGCCGCACTGGCTAGTTTTTTCGTGACGGTGATTCACGGCATGTCGACCCAGGCGCGTGACAAGGCCGGCCGCGAGAAATTGCTGGCGATAGGTGCGCAAGCGATGCGTGCGTGGCCTGATCCAGTTTGAAACCAGGGTTGCGCGGTCGTGGAGCGGTAGAGCGATAGAGCGGCCGCCTCAAACTCCGGCCAGGATCGATGGCGTCATCACATACTGGCTGCACATCTGAATGTCTTGATCTGAAACGCCGTCTTGCGCAAAGTGTTCGCGCCAATCACGAAGCTGCGCCAGGATCTCGGCAATCTGATCCCGTGCCGCATCCTTCTTCAGCAAGAATCTGCTGCTGCTGGAAAGAACGTTGGATAAAGTCGGTTCATGACCGGCGTCGCCGATGCGTAGTTGCTGATACCCAAGCCCCTGAAGCTGTGGCTGGATATCGTAGGCTGGCGCTAATCGCCACTGGCTCCCTTTGAACAGGAAAGCATGGTTTTTTTCATGATCGTCGGTATTTTCCAGGCAGACGTTGAGCGCCATGCGCCGGAACAATTCAAGACAATCTTCCTGCGGCGATTTCGATAAACGACGAGCCAGGTCGGCGATATCTGCGTATCCCATATCGCTTAGGTCGACGCCTTCGGCGATCAGCATGGTGCGGGCGCTGGCAAAGTGCAGCCGGCTAGCACCTTCGCGGTCGAAGCGCTTTACCAGCAACACGTTGCGCCCGCTAATTTGCTGCAACGACGATTCGGGCACCCGAATTCCACAGCGCGCGGCCAAGCGCAAACTGGCGTGCTCAAGGGCGCAAACGTCGGCTGGATCGCCATCCGCGGGGAATTTGGCTAGCCAGTCTTCATTGTTGTGCGTGATGATGGCTTTCGGGCGCGCACCGCCAGCGCTCGCGCCTGGCCGCAGCAAGCGTCGCATCGCATCGTCGATCGGCATCTGATTTTCAAGCGCCTGGGCGGCGCGTATCAAGCCCGGCAGATCAGCTGTATGAAACGCCTGCTCTTCGGCTACCAGGTAGGCGTCGCGCGAGCGTGAGAAGCCTAGCGCACCGATACGGTCTTCGCCGGCCAATTCCAGATACTCCAGATGGGAGCGGCGACGCGGATTGAATATCTTGTTGATCACCGCTTGACCCCAGCGATCCGGGCCAGCGTCTTCAAAAATAGGGTGGATCTCTTGGCCCGCTGGCGGCTCCATGACACCTGATCGCAGCGCCATATCCGGAGACAGCGCGAAGGACTGCGGATGCTGCAGCCAGGCTTCTTCATACGAAAAAAGGCAGCGCCGGCCGCGCAACAACTCCAGCTTTCCGCAAAGTGCCGGCTGTTGTGCGCCTTCAGGATATATCCACACGTACAGGATGTCGTTCATGAAGAAATCCTTTTACCCTTTTTAATGGTTCGCAGCTCCTGCAACAGTGCCATCTCATCCGCTTCAGGGTTGGCCAGTTCACCCAGGAAATGGATGCCGCCGAGCGCCCACAGTGCAGTCGCATAAGCCCCCATCGAGACCGACGGATCGCCTGCCTCGACCCGTCGCAGCGTCGGAATCGATACCTGGATCCGGCCGGCAAACGTCGCCAGCGATTCCTTGCGGCGTTTGCGCGCGATATGGATATGCTCGCCGAAAGCACGCAGATTGCGTTCGACAGCCGCCGGCAACATGACTTTGACGTTGGAGTTTTTTGACATGAACATATAATTACAAATATTCGAAATTTATGCAAATATATGTTCTGTTTTGAGCGATTTTTGTTTCTTTATTGAAATATTGTTTGTCTGGTATTCTGCGAGAAATCGCCCTGGAAGCTGGTGGAATCCGTGAACGGCGCCTGCCTGGCATGGCCGATGAGTACAAATGCGGCCCGATGTATTTTGGCGGTCGAATGTTTGGTGGCGTGCAGCGGGGGAGAGATGAGGTGGCTAGAAATATGCGCACCCTCCGGAATCTCGAGCAATAAAAAAGCGCCCTTTATTTCTAAAGAGCGCTTCATTATTGTGTTCTGTTGGTGGGGCGTGTGTGATTCGAACACACGACCTACGGATTAAGAGTCCGCTGCTCTACCAGCTGAGCTAACGCCCCAACAGGGGACGAATTATAGCTGCTGTTTATTATTTTTACTAGTTCTTAATAGGAATTTCTATCGGATGGAATACAGATCGTTGTATTCAGTCTTCCCGGCGTTCTGGCGTCAGTAGCAATTCCTCATCGTCCATCTTGTTTTGCGCCTGTCGGCAGCACAATTTGCGCCACAAGCTTTTATTCAGTACTAAGGATTTTTACAGCCCATCTCAATCATCGAAAGGGCAATTTCACGCGCCTCTTCCTGTGCTATTTGTTCATTCGGAAATACGCAGTCAAGCGCAACCCGCTGCGGTGGAAAAATGCCATTTCTATGGATCGGATTGCAGCGTGCATAAATGGCGAGTATCGCGACCCAGTCCTCGCGATCAGGTAATTTAAATCCGGAATACTCGATTTCATATTTGCCAATAGTTTCAGATTTCATCGGCGCCTCCATCAGTGTCATCCCCGCCTTAACAGTATAGACAGCGGATAGCAGCATGCCCTGCTATTTTTCTTGATTCAGTGCGTCGACCGAAAATAGTCTTTGTACGTCAGCGCACAGACCCTGCGATGTTTCCTGAATATTCTGATCTGCAATCGTAGCGCATCGATTGGATGCGATCGTGTAGTAGCGCTGGCCTGATCTGCCGACGCTCATCATTGCCGCCAGAGACTGATCAAATCTGGATGACTGCGCACAATCATGTGCGTAGTTCTGGTTAGCTAATCAAAGGAAATCATCATGAGGTATTCAATACAGTTATTCACATTGTTGGCGACGCTCACGCTGGGTGGATGTTTTACCTTGCCTACTGGCCCGGCCGGACCGCAAGGCGCGACCGGATACACCGGGGCAACCGGTAGCACCGGATATACCGGCGCGACCGGCCGCGCTGGGGCAACTGGCGGCACCGGCGCAACTGGCGATACTGGCGCGACCGGAGGTACAGGTGCAACCGGAGGTACGGGTGCAACCGGGGATACCGGGGCAACTGGCTATACCGGCGCAACCGGCAGCACAGGCGCTAGAGGAAATACGGGCGCCAGAGGAAGCTCAGATCCTGGAACTGTTGTGATTGTGCCGGCGCGTTAAAAGAGCTCCAGACGAGAGTTTCAAGCGAACCCTTGCTGATATGTACATACGCAAGGGTTCGCCAAACATGCGTGAATCCATGCAACAGGAAGCGGCTATTCGTCGGTAGTTTGCATGGTGAAATCATGCTGTGGAGGCGACAGGTGTGACAGGTAGGGCGGGTGCGGTGGTTCGAATCAGGAGATCTTGATGCGTTTGCCGTTGCAACTGACCCTGATCGCCTTTTGACACCAATACTTTGATTTTTCCTGTTGCGGCTCGCAACCGGTCAGCAGGCACATGGTTGAAACGCCAAAGACGTACAGCTTGAACCACCAAGCCATCCTGAATTCGATCAGATCGGTAGAGATGGCGGCTTCGCGATTATGACTGCGCGGCGCGGCGTCGGCAGGCAAGTCTGGTTTGGTATTCATTTTTTGTCCCTTGTCGTCACTCACGCAATTCACGCAATTCACCAAGTTCAGTCAAATCGCAATTAGCGTTCAGGTGAATCTCCTGATGCTCATGCGATTGATTACCCGCCGGACTCCTTCAACACGTTTCACCATTTTTATGCTGCGATCGATTTGAGCCTGACTGTCAGCGAAACCGCTCAACATGACTTCATCTTTTTGCGTCCGGATTCTTATATCGAGATCACTGCTGGCGCCACCCGCCATCAAGGCGATTTTAATTTTGGCTGTGAGCATTGCATCGTCGGCTGTGGCGTCAACCGTAGCGGGTGGGGCGATGACAGGCATGCCCTGCGCACTATTGCAGCCGGATAAAATCACTGGCAGAGTAAGAGCAGCAATTGCGAGCAGGGATGCAAAGCGGTTTGCAGGCGTAACCATGATTTTTTTCAGTGCGAAGTAAGAGAATTTCAATATATGCACTGAACTCTGATCCTTTACGCGACTTCTCTCTGTTCGTTAGCGTACCTAGGGGTAGATAGATCGTCCTGCGCACGTGATTCGAACATATCCCTGACCCTCTTATTTTCCCGCGATTGGAAAATTTTATGCAACGTGGGATAGCGAACGGATCTGTCAGGAAATAAGTTTTATAAGATCTTTCATTGGGTGAGCAACGCGGAATCCTTCCTCGTTGCATTCGCTATTCCACGCTCACTCAATCTAATATCAACTCGATCAACTCGTCTTCTGACAAAGGGGTGTGCCATGGGAATGGAATGGATTAGCGGATGGGCTAGAAAATACGCTGTGACGCCAGAAAAACTGGCAGGAAATGAATTACGCGATACGCGTCTGTCATTGTTCCAGTCCGAAAGACAATTATTGGAAGCGGAAATGCGGGTCGATTACCACCGCAACGTCCTGGCTTTCCTCGAAGCCATTACTACCGACGGTGTGGAAAGTGTCGCCGACAGGCAGCGGCCGCCGCAGCAGCCGTCAGCCCAGCGTCCTGTTGTACTGCATCAGATATTGCAGGAAGAGTCAGCTGATATGAGAAGAGCGGTACGCACCGGAAAGGTGAATTATGAGTAAGCAGCAATTTGAAAAAGCACAATCCAGAACGGAAGGACTGGCAAACGCTTTGTGCATATAAGCCACTCGACGCATGCATTTCTACCGGCCTGCATGCATAGTCGCTCATCCCAATCTGCTGTTTCCTACACGCTTGTAGAAGATAGTAGTTGCGCACAAGCCGCCATTCGGCCACAGCGCATAGTCGGGAATAACTCCGGATACTTGCCACCCCAACTGTTTGTACAACTGTTCCGCCGGGCTGCCGCTGACTGTATCCAATACCAGCAAACTTTTGCCGGCGCGCGCGGCGAAATCCTCCGCTGCCGTCACCAGCGCCGCTCCCAAACCAGCGCGCCGCGCCTTGCGATGGACCAGCAGTTTTGCTACGTCCGCGCGATGCGGCTGATTCTCCGGCTGGCTCAGCACCACTTGTACCGTGCCTAGAATCTCGCCATGCTGGTCTTGGGCCACCAGCAACAGGCGTTCGCCGGCGGCGACACCGGCCGCGACGCCGCGCCAGAAACCGTCTGCCCGCGAGCGCGACAGAGGATGCATGAAACTGACCGAAGCGCCGCCGTCGACGCAATCGATCAGGATTTCGCTCAAGGCGGCGATCGAGGCCGGATCTTCAAGCGAGGTTAAGCGACGGATTTGCAGGTTGTCTTGCATGGCTTACTCCTTATTGACGCAGGCTATCCGTGCGGCTTGTCCGTGCAGGTAATCACGGCGTAGCGCGCAGGTTTGCGATGGGGGTTGTGAAAGGTGACGGGGAGGTTTAACTGGAACGCCAGGCAGTCGCCCGCTGCGATCGCATAGTGTGCATTGCCGACGCTGACATCCATCCGGCCTTCCAGGATCCATACCTGCTGCTGCACAAGAGCTTCGCGGGCGGCGGTCTCGTAAGTCACTTTGGCGCCGGCCGGAAACTGCACTTCGACAATCCGCAGCGGCGATTGCGGGTTTGGCGGCGAGATATTGCGGCGCAGGTATCCCGATTGCGGATCGCGCCATTCCGGTTGGTCGGCGTGGCGCATGAGCGGTGCGGTTTGCGGCTGCGGATCTTCGAACAAGGCCGCCAGCAAAACGCCAAGTCCGGTCGCCAGCTTTTCCAGGACGACTGCGGTGGCGTTGCTTTGACCTCTCTCGATCAAGGAAATCATCGAGCGGCTGACACTGCATTTGGTGGCCAGCGCATCCAGCGACAGGCCGCGTTCCTGGCGCAAGAAACTCACGCGGGCGGCAATGCGGGCATTGATGTCCATAAGGGAATGCGTCCTCAATATCCAAAATAATGGATGAATTTTCTATTATGTTGGATACTGAAGTCAAGCTTAAAAATCTAAAACTTCAATGCTTGCTGTGGCAGCGGAGGAGTTTGGCTGGCTACGCGAGTGTGGTGTACGATCCTGTCAGGCCGTAAGCGCAACACCGGGTGTTGCACCGCGAAAAAAACTATCACCAGATACATTGCCAGACACGATGCCAATAAGTGACACGATTGATAGTATTTACCGCAGCGAATCGCGACGCGTATTCGCCACCCTGATTCGCCTGCTGGGCGATTTCGACATGGCTGAAGAAGCCTTGCAAGAGGCGTTCAAGGCGGCGATGGAGCAATGGCCGCGCGACGGCGTTCCCGATAAGCCGGTACCGTGGCTGGTATCGGCAGGGCGCTTCAAAGCGATCGACGGCATACGGCGTCAAGCCAGGTTTACCGCCTATGACGAGGTGGCCGAGACGATCGAGGCGATGGCCGACGAGACGCCGGCGCCGGACGAGCGCGAGCACGTCGAGGATGATCGCTTGCGGCTGATCTTCACCTGTTGCCATCCCTCGCTGGCAGCGGATGCGCAGATTGCGCTCACCTTGCGTGAGGTTTGCGGCCTGACCACGGAGCAGATCGCGCACGCTTTCCTGACTCCCGCGCCTACGCTGGCGCAGCGCATCGTGCGCGCCAAAGGCAAGATCCGCGACGCCCGCATCCCCTATCAGGTTCCCGGTCGCGACGAATTGCCGGCGCGACTCGGGACTGTCTTGCGTGTCATCTACCTGGTGTTTAACGAAGGCTATTCGGCATCCTCGGGGGCGACGCTGACACGCCATGATTTATCGCAAGAAGCGATCCGGCTGGCGCGCCTCCTGCTGGAATTGCTGCCCGCGCCTGAGGTCATGAGTTTGCTGGCCTTGATGCTGTTGCATGAATCGCGTCGCACTGCGCGCAGTACTGTGGGCGGCGACCTGGTGCCGCTGGATGAACAGGACCGGAGTTTGTGGAACGCCGAGCACATCGCCGAAGGTTCGGCGCTGGTGGCGCGCGCCATGTCAGCGGGGCACTTTGGAGCGTATGCGTTGCAGGCCGCGATTTCAGCGGTGCATGCGGAAGCGCGCCATGCCGAGGCCACCGACTGGGAACAAATCGTCGGCCTGTATGACGCCTTGCTGCGGCTGGAGCCGACCCCGGTGGTCGAGCTGAACCGGGCGGTGGCCATCGCCATGCATCAGGGGCCGGATAGCGGCCTAGCCTTGGTGGATAGCCTGATTGCCGGCGGCCAGTTGCAAAATTATCATCTGGCGCACGCAGCGCAAGCCGATTTGCACCGACGCCTGGGCCATGTGGCGGAAGCGCGGGCCGCTTACGGCCGGGCGCTGGCCTTGACCCAGCAAGAACCGGAGCGGCGCTTTCTGCATCGGCGCCTGGCGGCGTTGCCGGATTGAGAATGTATACGATGCTGGCCTGCGCCGGAAAAGTAAAAATATTCGAATAACTGTCGATTGCGCCGTGTGTGATTCGACTACCCAGTGTAAGTGCAAGTAAGTGTATATAAGCCGACGCCAGACAGGCATTGCACCGCCGGCTGCCGCCCACCAATCCTCGTCATCTATTGGAGACCAACATGAATTATCTATGCCTCGTCTATCTCGCTCAGGACAAGCTGCACGCCTGTCCGGACAGCGTTTGTTTTGCCTATGGGCAGGAGCTGCGCGAGAGCGGCCACTACGTCGCCGGGCAAGCGCTGCAACCGATAGCCACCGCGACCACCGTGCGCGTGCGTAACGGCCAGTTGACCTTGACCGACGGCCCGTTTGCCGAAACCAAGGAGCAACTGGCAGGTTTCTACATGATCGAAGCCAAGGATCTCAACGAGGCGATCCACTGGGCCTCGAAAATCCCGCCAGCCCGTTTTGGCAGCATCGAAGTAAGGCCGGTGCGGGAGCTCGACATAGGCAACATGGCGGCCGCCGACGAAGCCGTTTAAAGCCGTATGGGGGTCATGTGCATGGAACCACAAGTGGCGAGCGCCTGATGTATTTCCGTTATTGAGGAGTAAACAAAATGCAGAAAATTTCTCCATTCCTATGGTTCGACGGTAAAGCCGAGGAGGCAATGAATTTTTATACCTCGATTTTCAAAGATGCGAAAGTCGGCAACGTCATGCGTTACGGCGATGCCGGCCCCGGCCCCAAAGGCAGCGTGATGTCGGCGACATTCCAGCTGCATGGACAGGATTTCATCGCCTTGAACGGCGGCCCGCAATTCAGCTTCACGCCAGCCATTTCTTTCTTCGTGAATTGCGAGACGCAAGAAGAAGTCGATGAGCTCTGGGGCAAGTTCTCCGAAGGCGGCGAGCCGCAGGGCTGCGGCTGGATCAAAGACAAGTTTGGCCTGTGCTGGCAAATCATCCCGACCATTCTGGGCGAGCTGCTGCAAGACAAGGATGCCGCCAAAGCGCAAAGAGTCATGCAGGCAATGATGAAGATGAGCAAGATCGACAGCGCACTTTTAAAACAAGCTTACGAACAGCAGTAACGATACGAGCCGCCGCTTACAGCTTGTTGTCTTTTGCATAAAAATACAGGGCGGCGCTAACCCTTTTTGTTCTTAGTCGTCTTTCTTTGTACAGTAGCGCACATAAAAACACATCCGGCGTATATTATTAAGACCCGGATTGAGCATCGCCGGAGGGATTTCCAGAAGTCAAACCAGCTTGGAGTTTCTTCATGGACAAGCTACCTGACCCTAGAAAAAACCATTTGCTGGCGGCGCTTCCTGAAGCTGAGTGGCAGCGCTGGTTGCCGCAACTGGAAGCGATCGAGATGCCGCTCGGCCAAGTACTGTACGAATCGGGCAGTACGCTGAATTATGTCTATTTCCCGACCACCTCCATCGTTTCACTGCTGTATCTGCTGGAAAACGGCGCTTCGGCCGAGATCGCGGTGGTGGGCAACGAAGGCCTGGTCGGCGTTTCCTTGTTCATGGGCGGTGAAACCACGCCTAGCCGTGCGGTGGTGCAAAGTGCCGGCCAGGGTTTTCGGCTGCGAGCGCGGGTTATGAAAGAAGAGTTCAATCGCGCCGGGCCGGTGCTGCACCTGTTGTTGCGCTATACCCAGGCTTTGATCACGCAGATGTCGCAGACGGCAGTTTGCAACCGGCACCATACGCTGGACCAGCAACTATGCCGCTGGTTGCTGCTGAGCCTGGATCGGCTGCAGGGCAACGATCTGGTGATGACCCAGGAACTGATCGCCAACATGCTCGGCGTACGTCGCGAAGGTGTGACCGAGGCAGCGGGAAGTTTGCAGACGGCAGGACTGATTCGCTATGTGCGCGGACACATCACAGTGCTAGACCGAGAGGGGTTAGAGAAACGCACTTGCGAATGTTATGCAGTGGTCAAGAAGGAATGCGATCGGTTGCTCCCGGATAAATTGGCAAGCTGATTTAGCCGCCTGCGCTGTCTTGCCGGCGCTTCCATCAAATCTTCCTTATGTGTGCTAGCAGACGGTCAGGCGTAAATGCCTGTTGCAAACTGCTGGTAATACCCGACATTGTATTCGTCAATAAGGCGATCTTCATTTCGGTCCCGCTCCGGCAAACCAGTTAAGCCGGGCGGCAATATACCGGAGAACTAGTTTGGGCACCGTCGAGAACCATTTGATCGAGCTGCTTCCTCGCAAGGATCGCTTGCGTCTGCTGGCTGTCAGCGAGCAGATTGAACTGGAGTTGTCCGAAATACTGTGCGAGCCTGGCCTGGCTATCCGTCACGTCTATTTCCCCATCGAAGCATCGATTTCGTTGATGGCTTTGATTGATGGCAGTCCCGGTGTCGAGGTTGGCATGGTGGGGCGGGAAGGCATGCTGGGCGGGCAGATGGCGCTAGGTATGGTCACGGCCTCGGTGCATGCCGTGGTGCAAAGCCCTGGCGCGGTACGGCGCATAGGTGTCAATGCTTTTCGCAGCGAATTGGCGACGAGCCCGGCTTTACAGCGCGGCCTGCACCATTATCTGTATGTACGCATGGCGCAGATGACAACTTCGGCCGCCTGCCTGCGCTTTCATCTGATCGGTCCACGCTTGGCGCGTTGGCTGTTGATGAGCCAGGATCGTGCACATTCCGACAGCTTCCGTGTAACCCACGAATTCCTGGCCGCCATGCTCGGCGTGCGCCGTGAAGGCGTCACCGCCGCCGCCAGCGCCTTGCAACGTAAAGGGCTTATAGAATATCGACGCGGCAATCTCAAGGTGTTGAATAGAGCCGGACTGGAAGCCGCTGCATGCGGTTGTTACGCCGTCGAGCAGCAGGCTTATGCAGCACTGTTGTGCTGATTGTCGAGGCCCATGGAGCGGGCCGCTGTTTTTTTTCAGCAAGACGCCGCCAAACCTGTCGCAAGCAAGCTTGTCGGCTCTGCCGTACTACTGGCTACTTAGCGCTTCCCAGCCTGGTTACCGATGAGACCGCCAACTGCGGCGCCACCGACCGTGCCAACGGCGCTACCGTTGGTCAACACAGCACCACCGACCGCACCTATACCGGCGCCGATTGCAGTGTCCTGGCCACGGCGCGACATGCCGTCGCATGCACTCAAGCTAAGAACCATCAGCAGAGTCATCGCGCCGGCTGAAATCTTTTGCATCGTTTTCATGGAACACCTCTTTATCAAATGTCAAGTTATAGGAAAATACCTATACTATGGCTTTGAAAATAGCCGCAAAACGGCGTGTAGTCGGTACGGTAGCGCACCTAAGCCTGCTGGCGGAATTCAGGCCATCCTTTTGTATTCAGAGTAATCTTGGCATACAGTAGTTACAACGCGGGGAAGTGTGTTTTGGAAGGTTTTCCGCAGTTTACAGTCATCACTGGGAGTAACCAGCAATGAACCTCGACCAACTAAGCGCGGTGGCAAACGCTATCGTTGCAGAACCGAAAGGCATATTGGCGGCGGACGAAAGCGGGCCGACCATCAAGAAACGGTTTGATGCCATCAAACTGGAATGCAGCGAAGAAAACCGCCGCCGCTATCGCGAAATCCTGTTTACTACCGAGGGCGTCGAAGCTTATCTGGGCGGTGTCATCCTGTACGACGAAACGCTGCGTCAGAGCAGTGCCGACGGTACGCCGTTTGCGGAGCTGCTGGCGCGCCGCGGCATCATCCCCGGCGTCAAGGTAGACGGCGGCGCCAAGCCGCTGGCCTTGCATGCGGGCGAGAAAATCACCGAGGGGCTGGATGGTTTGCGCGAACGCCTGCTGGAGTATCGGCAACTGGGGGCCAGGTTCGCCAAGTGGCGCGGCGTGATCGAGATTGACGAACACGGCATTCCAAGCGCCTACGGCATCCGAGCCAACGCCCACGCTTTGGCGCGTTACGCCGCGTTGTGCCAGGAAGCCGGTATCGTGCCGATCGTCGAACCGGAAGTACTGATGGACGGTTCCCATAGCCTGGAACGGTGCGAGGCGGTGACCTCGCAAGTGTTGGAAATCGTGTTTGCCGAACTTGATGCGCAGCGTGTCGTATTCGAGGGCATGCTGCTCAAGCCGAATATGGTGATTGCCGGCATGAAGTGCACGCAGCAAGTCGATCTGTATCAAGTTGCTGCAGCCACCGTGCGTTGCCTGGTGCGCTATGTGCCGGCGGCGGTGCCGGGCATAGTGTTTCTGTCTGGCGGCCAAAGCGCGCAAGATGCGACTGCCCATTTGAATGCCATGAACCAGCTCGGCCCGCATCCCTGGCAAGTGAGTTTTTCTTACGGCCGGGCGCTGCAGGCGCCGGTGCTGACGGCCTGGAAGGGGCTGGAGCAGAATGTCGCCGAAGCGCAAAAAACTTTCTTTCGGCGCTGCCATTTGAACGGCTTGGCGCGCGCCGGCAAGTACGACAGCGCCATGGAAGCTACGCCGCTCTGAGGAGACTGCGGGAGGCCGTCTTTTAGCCGGAACTGCTGCGTATCCTGGCCACCGCAGGAGAGCGTAACCGGAAGCCGTCCGGCATGCCCGATCCCAGCAGCGGTTGCAGATAGAGCCGGAAAGCATCGGTGACATCGGTGCCGCTGGCGGCGATCAACTCATCTTCCATGACGCGGGTTTTGCCTGCCACCACATCCAGCGCCAGCAATTCATAGTTGACCGAATAATTTCCGTTGCGCTTGATCGCCACCGTACCGTTACGGTCATCGTGGACGGCAAACTGCAGCGCTTTTTCGCCGACTTCACGCGCTTCTCGCTGGTCCACATCCGAGACGCAACCCATGAACGAACGCTGCAGATAACCAAAGGTATCGCCGCGCACGCGCTTGATGTTCAATTTCGACTTGATCTCTTCGCACAGCAAGTCGGCCAGGGCGCCGTTGCCCGACAGTTGCACATTGCCGTGAGCGTCGCGCTCCACCGTCTTCGCCAGCAGGCTGGCGATAGGCGTGCCCGATGCATCGTGTATGCCTTCAGAGACCGCAATCACGCAACGGCCGAAGCGTTCATAAGCCAGTTTCACATCGGCCAGGAATTTTTCCAGCACAAAGATGCGCTCAGGCAGATAAATCAAATGCGGGCCGTCGTCGGCAAATTTCCTGCCTAGCGCCGCTGCCGCCGTCAAAAAACCGGCGTGCCGGCCCATCACCACGCCGACATACACACCGGGCAGGGCGGCGTTATCCAGGCTGGCGCCGGCAAACGCCTGCGCCACGAAACGCGCAGCCGATGGAAAGCCCGGCGTGTGATCGTTGCTGACCAGATCGTTGTCTATGGTTTTAGGGATATGGATGCAGCGTAGCGGGAAGGCCAGTTTTTCTGCTTCAAGACTGAGGATGCGCAGGGTGTCGGACGAATCGTTGCCGCCGATGTAAAAGAAATGATTGATCTGGTGCGCTTGCAGCACCTGGATGATTTCCTGGCAATATTTGAGGTCAGGTTTGTCGCGTGTCGATCCCAGTGCGGAAGACGGGGTGTTTGCCACCAGCTCCAGGTTGTGGCTGGTCTCCTGGCTTAGATCGAGGAAATCTTCATTGACTATGCCGCGCACGCCGTTCCGTGCACCATAAACCAGGTCGACATCGCGTACGCCGCGCGCCGCCAGGACCACTCCCACCAGGGATTGATTGATGACGGCGGTAGGGCCGCCGCCTTGCGCGATAAGGATTTTTCTGGAATGCATTTGCTTCCCCTTGAGCTATCGTTGAACGGAGCTATCCTTTGCCGATTCTACGCTCATCGCGCCAGCACAGCCTCGCGGCCACGGGCGTTATTTCCCCCAGATTTTCTTATACTCGCTACGGTAGCCGTTATTCGGTTCAAAGGTGTTTTGCTGGCCGCCGTGAAAGGCAATGTTCTGCTCGGTGAGCAGATACACCGGAGTGGCGTAGGCGCTGGCTTTTTCGCCGGCAAACGAGCGGTTCAGTTCGTCGATGATTTGCCAGCCTTGCTGGCTGAACGGTTCCGGTACGGTGGCGAGCTGGGCAGTCTTGCTGCGGATGCGTTGATAGGCCGTTTCAGAGCCTTCGCCTGCAGACAGCGCCTGCACTTTGTTGCTGGCGATAATCGCCGTCGAGGCTGGCGTTGCCAGCAGATCAAGGTAGTTGTCGTTGACGCCGATTATGTGCGTCCATTTCTTACCGAAACGCTGCGCCAGTGAAGTCAGCAGGGCGGGCATCTTGTCGGCGGCAGTAGTGGCGGGCAATGCCTCCACACTGAGCAGGCTGCAAGTCCGGCATTGTTTGACGACGGCGACGATTTCATTCGATTTCGATTGCGCGTACAGGCTGTTCGGATCGGTCAGGACCACCACCCCGGCCTTGCCGTTGGAGTCGACGACGCTTAACAGGGTCGCGATCAGGGCTTCTTCTTTAGGATCGGCAGTGACATTGGTAAACAAGCCATCGCTAGGGCCGATCCTGGTGGAAGCATGCCAGCCGACCACAGGTACATTTTGGCTGTTGGCGGCATGCATTTCCTTGGGTTGTTCGTTGGCGTCGATCCCGGCCAGCACGATGCCGTTCGGATTCAGCGCCAGCGCTCTGCTGAAGGCTTCCGCATGTTTGCTGTTGACGCCCCAGCAATCGATCACAAACACATCCCAGCCCGCGACCGCCGCTGCCTCTTTCACGCCATTGGCGACGCGCAAGACACTATTGTTCTTGAGGCTTGAGGCGATCAGTACAATCGATTTTTTTTGTGCTGCGATTTTCGGGCCGCTGGTGGGGCCGTCCCAAGTGGTTTTAAAAGCCATCGCTTTGGCGATTTTGGCGTTGGCGCGGTTCAGGAACAAGGTTGGATCTTCCTGCGCGAATGTGGAACTGATGAGGCCGAAGACAAGTGCTACCGTTACGAAATTAAAATGTGTCAATTTCATTATTTTTATCCGGATTTGACTGCTTATGGTCGGAGCGGATTTCCCGCCTGTTTTTTTTATTGCAAACTAATCGCTGCTCACTACTCCCTGTATTGCAAAATACATGCCTCTCCCTGAGCCAGTACTGACGCCGCTTTCAAGCAAATGAGCAAGCATGGAAAACGGCGTCGGCAACAGCGTGCCTAAGCTTACGCAAAGGTTAAATAATTGTCTATTGGAAATCAATTCTAAAATAAACAAGCGAGCTGTTTTTATATCGGAGCGATGACAAATGGACAAAAGGGCTAGCCGTCGCGCAGACGGCTAGCCCTTTATGGCGTGTTTCGGTAGCGGCAGATTGCCGCTTCAGGTCAGCGCCGAGGTGACCTTCAGGACTTCTTCCACGGTGGTGACGCCTTCCAGCACCTTCAGCGCACCAGCCAGGCGCAAAGGTTTCATGCCGTCGCTGATGCTTTGCTGCTTCAGCGCATGGATGTCGGTTTCGGTCTGGATCAGTTTCGAGAACGGTTGGCTGACGGTCAGCAATTCATACAGGCCGGTGCGTCCGCGGTAGCCGGTCTGGCGGCATTCCGGGCAGCCGACCGGATGATAGACGCTGGCCGGCTTGGGCAGCTTCCAGTTTTCCACCAGCGTGGCCCAGACGTCGTCGGCGACCTGGCCGTCGGCGCTTTTGCAATGGGTGCAGAGGGTACGCACCAGGCGTTGCGCCATGATGCCGATCAAGGTGGTTTCCAGCAGATAGTAGGGTACGCCCAGTTCCAGCAAGCGCATCACTGCCGACGGCGCGTCGTTAGTGTGCAAGGTGGATAGCACCAGATGGCCGGTGAGCGCCGCCTGGATTGCCATTTCCGCGGTTTCCAGATCGCGGATTTCGCCCACCATGATGATGTCAGGATCCTGCCGCATCAAAGCCCGCACACCGTCGGCGAAGGTGAGGTCGATGCCATGATTGACCTGCATCTGGTTGAAGGACGGCTCCACCATTTCGATCGGATCTTCCACCGAACAGACGTTGACTTCGGAAGTGGCCAGCGCCTTGAGGGTGGTGTACAGCGTCGTGGTTTTACCGGAGCCGGTGGGGCCGGTGACCAGGATAATGCCGTGCGGGCGTTTGGTCAGCGCATCCCAACGCAAGGCGTCGTCGCTCGGGAAACCGAGTTCCGGCAAGGTTTTCACCACCACGTCCGGATCGAAAATCCGCATCACCAGTTTTTCGCCGAAGGCAGTCGGCAAGGTCGACAAACGCAGTTCAATCTCCTGGCCGCCGGCGGTGCGGGTCTTGATCCGGCCATCTTGCGGCCGGCGCTTTTCGATGACGTCCATCCGCCCCAGCAATTTGATGCGCGCGGTCATGGCAATCATGACCACCGCCGGCACCTGGTAGACCTGGTGCAAGACGCCGTCGATCCGAAAACGGATGGCGCTGAAATCGCGCTTCGGTTCCATGTGGATGTCGGAGGCGCGTTGTTCAAACGCGTATTGCCACAACCAGTCGACGATATTGACGATGTGCTGGTCGTTGGCGTCGACTTGCTTGTTGGATTTGCCCAGCTCGACCAGTTGCTCGAAGTTGTTGCGCAGCGCCAGTTCCTGGCCGCCTGATTTATGCGCACTCTTGATCGATTTCGCCAGCGTGAAAAACTGCGTGATGTATTGCGTGATATCGAGCGGATTGGCAATCACCAGGCGGATATTGCGGCGCGTGATCTTGGCGATTTCCGCCTGCCATTCGGTGCGGAACGGCTCGGCGGTGGCGATTACCAGATCGGTCAGGCTCAGTTCGACCGGCAGGATATTGAAACGGGTGGCGTAACTGGCGGACATGACGTCGGCCACTTTGGCGAAATCAATCTTGAGCGGATCGATCCGGTAGAACGGCATTTGCACCTGGCGCGCCAGCCATTCGGTAAGCCACTCCAGAGTGATGACGCGATGCGGCGGCAACGCCGACTGGCGCTTGCACTGGGCTACGGCGTTAAGCGGATGGATCGCAATCGGGGCGTTGCGGAAAATCCCCTGCGCCTGGGTGTAGAAGGCTTTGACCTCATTCTTGTCGACCGTGCCATCGTTCAGCAACCAGGTGAAGATTTGCTGCAGGTCTAGTGTTTTTGGCGATGCGTTGTTCATTGCGATAGGAGTATCGATTAGTTGAGCAGCGTTGGTTGGTCCAGCCTAACTTCTTAATGCGGCGAATGCCAGGCCTTCAAGCCGTTGACCCAGGATTTGGCCGGCAGCTTGGTGGCCGCGGTAATTTCGGCGGCGCGTTCATATAGGGCGCCAAAATCGGCTGGCGGGGCTTTTTTGAAAGCGATGGCGATGACATTGCCTTCGTGGACTTCCGGCAGACACCAGACGTCGTCGAAGGCAAATTTCATGGCCTTCAGGTTCTTGGCATAACTGGGGTGGTCGCCGAACAGGTTGACGGTCATGACGCCATCATCTGTCAGGCAAGCCGCGCAAGCGCTGTAAAACTCGGGAGTGTCGAGCACCGGGCCGCGTGCGGTAGCGTCGTACAGATCGACCTGCAAGGCATCGATGCTGCCGTGGTTGAGCGGATCCAGCACGAAATCCATGGCGTCCATCTCCAGCACCGAGAGCCGTTCGTCATCGGCCGGTAGCTTGAACATGGAGGCGCAGATTGTCAGCACGGAGGGATTCAGTTC
This sequence comes from Collimonas sp., assembly GCF_035566375.1. Classification (GTDB taxonomy): domain Bacteria; phylum Pseudomonadota; class Gammaproteobacteria; order Burkholderiales; family Burkholderiaceae_D; genus Collimonas. The sequence continues at coordinate 89,927 of NZ_DATMRK010000051.1, read as the reverse complement.
AATCGCCGTAACACGTGCGGCGGGGAACTGGCGATAACTGAATTTGGTCAGCGCGGCGGTGCCCAGGCCCAATTGCACGATGTGTTGCGGTTGCTGGTTAAATAGCATCCAGGCCATCATTTGCTGCGCATATTCGAGTTCCGGCCAATCCGGCTTGCGAATCCGCATGGCGCCTTGCACCCACTCGGTGCCGAAATGCAGGTAACGCACACCGTCTTGTTCGGACAGCGTGACGGGAGCAAATTTAGGTTTGCGAGCGGGTTTTGGCGTGTCTTTTTTTGCAACTTCGGAACGTTTTCCGGGGCCGGCCTTACGGTTGGCGTCGGCTTCTATGGATTTGCGTTTGATCAGCATGAGGCGAAATAGGGGGTGAAATAGCGGGCGTCGAATAAAAATGTAGGGCAATGATACCGCGCCGCAGCAGGAACTATGGCAAATCTTGCCTAATTCCTTGCTTTATTCATTACGTAATTTAAGCCGCGGCCGGCAATCTCAAGCCAGGCAATCCTGCAGCGCCAGCCAGGCGGCCAGCTTTTCGGCATACGGCCGGGTATAGGCCGGGCTGCTGGACGGCAGCTGGATGATGCGATAACGCTCAGCCTGCTGGCCCAGCGCCTTCAGCCCCAACCTGGCGGCGGTGCCGCCGTTGAAGGCGATGGCGGTCAGTTGCGGCAGGCTGGCGGCCAGGCTGGGCAGGTCGTTATGGACATGGTCGCGGATATTGCTGTCGAGGCTGCCATCGCGCCGCGCTTCGGCCACCACATCCCACAAACCGATATGTTTGGCCAGCAGCGTCTGCAGCCGCTCTGGATAGGGCAGCGCCGGCAGGTCGACGGCGGTCACTTGCGCCAGCAATTTCCAAAAGCGGTTTTGCGGATGTGCGTAATACTGGCTGTGGGCGAGGGACACATTGCCCGGCAGGCTGCCCAGTATCAGGATGCGAACCTGTTGATCCACCACCGGCGGAAAGCTGCGTTTGCGGGTCATCGTTGCTGGCCCTAGGAATGGAATTGGCGCAAGCCGTCAAGGTCAAGGATGGTGATGCTGCCGTAATCGACCTTCAACAGACCGGCCTTTTCCAATACTTGCAGCGCCTGGTTGGCGCGCTGGCGCGAAGCGCCGGACAGGTTGCCGACTTCTTCCTGGGAAATTTGCAGTTCGCGGCCTATGCCTGGATTCAGATAGGGGTTGAACAGTGCCGCCAGACAACGCGCAACCCTGGCGTCAGGTTCCAGCATGCGATCATATTCCACCAGCGAAATAAACAGCGCCAGCCGTTCATTCAGTTGCGTGACCAGGAAACGGTTGAATTGAATGCTGTTGTCAAGCAGCCATAGATAAGTAGCTTTCGGCATGTACAGCAGTTCGCTGTCGCGCAGCGCCACCACATCGTATTTGCGCGGCTCGCTCTTGAGCAGCGAGCCTTCGCCCAGCCAGCCGCCGTTCGCCATGCCGGCAAACGATACCGGTTTGCCCTCGGGAGAGACGCTGCTCATCTTCAGCAGCCCCTCGTGCACGCCTATCCAATGGCTGACCGGATCGCCTTTGTGGCAAACAAAGGCGCCAGCGGCAATCTTGCGGCTGAACACCTCCGCTTCAACGCGCGTCAGCTGTGCGCTGGTGAGCGAAGGGGCCCACATGGTTTTAGCCAGCATGTCTTTAATCGACGTCTCTTGGATCATTATGATGCGTTGCAATATCGCGTTTTAAAATTTATTGGCAATTGTCTGCGAGATGACAACCGCATCTCTCGGCTGACATTACTATCATCGCATAAAGCAGCGAATAACCGGCATGGGTACTACACTAAAGTAAGTGCAATGTAAGCATGCCGGTGCAGACTGACTAGACACTGACAAGGCGCATGGCGTCGATATCGAATCGATCTCATGGGCCCATATAAAAAAGGTGGGGACGATGGTGGAGACAACACGACGTCCAGGAGCGGAGACATTTCCAAGCCTGCTCCTGAAGCATGCCCAGCTACGCCCGCAGCGGCCGGCGTTCCGGGAAAAAGATCTCGGCATCTGGCAGGCCAGCAGCTGGGCCCAGGTTGCCGACGAAGTCAGAGCTTTTGCCTGCGGCCTGGCGGCGCTTGGCTTCCAGCGCGGCATGCGGCTGGCGATAGTCGGCAATAACTGCCCGCGGCTGTATTGGGCGATGTCGGCCGCCCAGTGTCTGGGCGGCATGCCAGTGCCGCTGTATCAGGATGCGCCTGCGGCTGATATGGCCTTTGTCATGGACGATGCGGAAATCGATTTCGTGGTGGTCGAAGACCAGGAGCAGGTCGACAAGGTGTTTGAAATCAAGCAGACACTGCCGCCGTCACGGCTAAGCCGCATCATCGTCGACGATGAACGCGGCCTGCGCAATTATCATCAGCCGGAATTGACATCGTTTGCCGAAGTGGCTGAGATGGGACGCGCTTACGACCAGATGCATCCGGCATTTTTCATGGCCGCGGTGGATGCCGGCCAGGCCGACGATATCGCTATCATCTTGTATACCTCCGGCACTACCGGCAAACCGAAAGGCGTTTGCCATTCGCACGCGGCAATGATCACCACTGCGCAGACGCTGGTCGAATTCGATCAGCTGAACGAACATGACGATCTGCTGTGTTATCTGCCGCTGGCCTGGGTCGGCGATTTCCTGTATTCGTTTGCGCAAGCACATATTGCCGGTTTCTGCCTGAATTGCCCGGAATCGCCGAATACCGTGATGACGGACTTGCGCGAGATCGGGCCGACTTACTATTTCGCACCGCCGCGCATCTATGAAAATATCCTGACGCAAGTCATGATCAGGATTGAAGACGCCGGCTGGATCAAGCGCAAGCTATTCCATGTCTTCATGGGCGTCGCCCGGCGTGTCGGCATCCGCATACTCGATAAGAAGCCGGATGTGGCGCTGGCCGATCGCCTGCTGTACGGGCTCGGCCATCTGCTGATCTACGGCCCGTTGAAGAATGTGCTGGGCATGTCGCGTATCCGTGTCGCCTATACCGGCGGTGAAGCAATCGGCCCTGACCTGTTTGATTTCTACCGTTCGCTGGGAATCAACCTGAAGCAGTTGTACGGCATGACCGAAACCTGCGTCACCGTCTGCATGCAGCCATCCGGCGACGTCAAGCTGGATACGGTGGGGCGGCCGATGAAGGGGGTCGAGGTGCACATCGATAGCAAGGGCGAAGTGCTGGTGCGTTCGCCGGGTTTGATGAAAGCGTATTTCAAGCGGCCAGACGCAACTGCCGAAGCGATCGACGCCGACGGTTATTTTCATACCGGCGACGCCGGTTTTTTCGACGGCGACGGCCATTTGAAAATCATCGACCGCGCCAAGGATGTCGGCAAGATGGCTGGCGGCACCTTGTTCGCGCCGAAGTACATCGAAAACAAACTGAAGTTTTTTCCCTTCATTAAAGAGGCGGTGGTGTTCGGCAACCAGCGCCAGCAATGCACCGCTTTCATCAATATCGATATGGATGCGGTCGGCAACTGGGCCGAGCGCCGCAACCTGGCTTACAGCAGTTATACCGACCTCGCGGCGCAGCAGGCGGTGTATGCGCTGATCGCCGGCTGCGTCGAAAAAGTCAATGCCGACCTGGTGCAAGATCCTTTGCTGGCGGCGTCGCAGATTCACCGCTTTTTGGTCTTGCACAAGGAGCTGGATGCGGATGACGACGAGCTGACGCGGACCCGCAAGGTGCGGCGCGATTTCATTGCTAAGAAATATGCCGTACTGATCGACGCCCTGTATGGCGGCAAGCAATCGCAGTACATAGAAACCCAGGTCAAGTTCGAAGACGGTCGGCAAGGCATGATCGCTGCCGATTTGCAGATCGCCGACGCCAAGACTTTTGCCAACATTGATAAAGCAGCCTGAGCCACTATGAGCGCGATCATGAAAAGAGATGTAACGGCGGGAGATGTAACTGCGGGAGATGTCTCGACGGAAGTCCTGCCGCTGGAGCCGGCGCCGCTAGCTTCAGTGCTGCGCGATCCGCGGCCGCAGGCGACCGGTAGAGAACGCAACATCGGCGAAGTGGTGCTGGATCTGCAAAATATCTCGCTCTCCTTCGGCGGCGTCAAGGCGCTTACCGATATCTCGTTCAATGTGAAAGAACATGAGATCCGCGCCATCATCGGCCCCAACGGCGCCGGCAAAAGCTCGATGATCAACGTCATCAACGGCGTCTATCATCCGCAACAGGGCAGCATCGTATTTCACGGCGTACCGCGCCACAGCATGCAGCCGAGCAAAGTGGCGCGGCAAGGGATCGCGCGCACCTTCCAGAATATCGCCCTGTTCAAGGGCATGACGGTGCTCGACAATATCATGACCGGCCGCAATACCAAGATGCACGCCGGTTTCCTGGCCAACGCCATCTGGTGGGGGCGGGCCCGCAATGAAGAGATGCAGCACCGGCGCAAGGTCGAGGAGGTGATCGACTTCCTGGAAATCCAGCACATCCGCAAAACCCCGGTCGGGCGCTTGCCTTACGGTTTGCAAAAAAGGGTGGAGCTGGCGCGGGCGCTGGCCGCTGAGCCCAGCATGCTGCTGCTGGACGAGCCTATGGCCGGCATGAATGTCGAGGAAAAACAGGACATGTGCCGCTTCATCCTGGATGTCAACGACCAGTTCGGCAGCACCATCGTGCTGATCGAGCATGACATGGGCGTGGTGATGGATATATCGGACCGGGTGGTGGTGCTCGATTACGGCAAGAAAATCGGCGACGGCACGCCCGATGAAGTCATGAACAATCCGGAAGTCATCAAGGCTTACCTAGGCAGCTCTCATTAGCTCTCACTGAATGGAGGCGATAAATGCAATTCTTCTTTGAAGTGGCGCTAAGCGGCTTGCTTTCGGGCCTGATGTATTCGCTGGTGGCGCTGGGTTTCGTGCTGATCTACAAGGCGTCCGGCGTGTTCAATTTTGCCCAGGGCGCGATGGTTTATTTTGCGGCGCTGGCGGTGGTCGGCCTGATGGATAAAGGCCTGCCCATGTGGGCGGCGATTATCGGCGCCTTCGCGGTGATGCTGGTGGTCGCCGTGGCGACCGAACGCCTGGTGCTGCGCAAGCTGGTCAACCAGCCGCCGATCACGCTATTCATGGCAACCATCGGCCTGGCTTTTTTCCTGGAAGGATTGGGGCCGATGCTGTTCGGCAGTGAAGTGCGGGCGATCAACCTGGGCATCGTCGACGAGCCGATTGCATCGGTCATGGATAGCTTTGGCATCGGCATTTCCAAATTCGATTTGTTCGCCTCGGGCATGGTGATAGTGCTGGTCTTGCTGCTGGCGCTGTTTTTCCAGAAAACCAAGGTCGGCCGCGCCTTGCGGGCAGTGGCCGACGATCATCAGGCGGCGCTCTCGCTGGGGATTCCTCTACGCCATATCTGGGTCATCGTCTGGGGCGTGGCCGGATTTGTGGCTCTGGTTGCCGGCTTGCTGTGGGGCTCGCGCAACGGCGTCCAGTTTGCCTTGACGATGACCGCCTTGAAGGCCTTGCCGGTATTGATCCTCGGCGGCTTTACCTCGATTCCGGGGGCGATTGCCGGCGGCTTGATTATCGGCGTATCGGAAAAACTGGCTGAGATCTATATTCCGCCGGTGATGCAAGACATGTTCGGCGGTAATTTCGGCGGCATAGAAGGATGGTTCCCGTATGTGTTCGCATTGCTGTTTTTATTGGTGCGGCCGGAGGGCTTGTTCGGTGAGCGCCATATCGATCGGGTGTGACGCTGTGCGTGTTTATAGAGCCTTGAGAATTCAAACGGAGAAATGCCATGCTTTATCGTGAGGCCGGACAGTTTAAAACCTCGTACATCGCGGATAGTCAGATATTCCCGATCCGCCAGGATCGCATCGGCATGGCCATCTTGCTGGCCATCGCCTTTGTCGGTATCCCGATGATCGGCAGCGAATACTGGTTTTCCGCGATCCTGATTCCGTTCCTGGTATTTGCGCTGGCGGCGCTAGGCTTGAACATACTGACCGGTTACGCCGGTCAGTTGTCGCTGGGCTCGGCGGCTTTCATGGCGGTGGGCGCCTACGCTGCCTACAATTTCCAGCTGCGGGTGGATGGCATTCCCATCTTGCTATCCTTTATTCTGGCCGGCTGTTGCGCGGCTGCGGTCGGCGTGGTGTTCGGCTTGCCGTCATTGCGGATCAAGGGTTTTTACCTGGCGGTGGCGACGCTGGCCGCGCAATTTTTCGTGGTCTGGGTGTTGACCAAGTTTTCCTGGTTTTCCAACAACAGCTCTTCCGGCGTCATCAGTGCACAAAAAATAGATCTGTTTGGCTTCGCCATCAACACCCCGGTCAGGAAATACCTGTTCGTGCTGGCGATTGTCTGCGTGATGGCGCTGCTGGCCAAAAACCTCGTGCGCTCCTCCACCGGACGGGCCTGGATGGCGGTGCGCGATATGGATGTGGCGGCGGAAGTCATCGGTATCCGCTTGATGCCGACCAAGCTGCTGGCGTTTGCCGTCAGTTCTTTTTTCTGCGGTGTCGCCGGCGCCCTGTACGCCTTCTGTTATCTGGGCTCGGTGGAGCCGGACGGCTTTTCCCTGGACCTATCGTTCCGCATCCTGTTCATGATTATCGTCGGCGGCGTCGGCAGCATCCTGGGCGCGTTTCTCGGTTCCGCCTTTATCCTGCTGCTGCCGATTTTCCTGGATAACGTGTTGCCGCCTCTGGCGACCTGGCTGCATCTGCCATTTACCAACGCCACGGTGTCGCATATCCAGATGATGCTGTTTGGCGGCCTGATCATTTTCTTCCTGATTGTAGAGCCGCACGGGTTGGCGCGCCTGTGGCAGATCACCAAGGAAAAATTGCGCTTGTGGCCGTTCCCGCATTGAATAACCCGCACTAGGAGACAAGATAATGAAAAACATTAAACGGATCATGCTTGCTGTCGCAGCTGCAGCCTGCATGCTCGCGCCAGCCTTGCCGGCGATGGCGCAAGCGCAGCCTAGCGATCAATTCATTGCGATCCCCAGCTACCGGGTCGGCCCTTACGGCAACAACGGCCAGTCCTATTACGGCGGTTATATCGATTACCTAAGCTACGTCAACCTGAAGGAGGGCGGCGTCAACGGTGTCAAGCTGTCCTGGGAAGAATGCGAAACCGAATACAACAATGCCAAGGGCGTCGAGTGTTACGAACGCCTGAAGGGCAAGAACCCGGTCACCAAGGGCACCGCCATCAACGCCATGGCGACCGGCATCGCCTATGCCCTGATCGACAAGACGGCGGAAGACAAAGTGCCGCTGTTGATGGTCGGTTACGGCCGTACCGATGCGGTCGACGGTTCGGTCTTCCCGTACGCCTTTCCGCTGGTGACTACCTACCAGATGCAGGTGTCGGCCATCGTGAAATACCTGGCAAGTAAGAACGGCGGTTCGCTGGCCGGCAAGAAGATCGTGTTCCTGTATCACGATTCGGCCTACGGTAAGGAGCCGATCGTGGCGCTGGAGGCCGAGGCGACGCTGGGCAAGTTCAAGCTGGTACAGATCCCGGTCGCCCATCCCGGCAACGAACAGGGCGCGCAATGGCTGAAAATCCGCCAGGAGAATCCGGATTACGTCATCTTCTGGGGCTGGGGCGTGATGAACCAGACGGCCTTGAAAGCGGCGCAAAAAGTCGGCTTCGCACGCGACAAGATCATCGGTTCCTGGTGGGCTGGCTCTGAGGAAGACACCATCCCGGCCGGCGACGCCGCCAAAGGGTATCTGAGCGCGACCTGGAATGTTTCCGGCAAAGCCGTGCCGCTGATTGCCGATATCGAGAAGGTGGTGTACGGCGCCGGCAAAGGCAATATGCAGGACAAGGCCAAGATCGGTTCGATACTTTATAACCGTGGCGTCTCGGCGGCAGTGGCCACGGTGGAAGCGATCCGCACCGCGCAAGCCAAGTACGGCAAAGGCAAGGTGATGAGCGGTGAAGACGTGCGCTGGGGATTGGAGAACCTGAACATCACCAACGCCCGCCTGCAGCAACTGGGTGCCAGCGGCCTGCTGCCTGAAATCAAGACTTCCTGCGACAACCATGAAGGCTCCGGCAAGATCAAGATCCAGCAATGGGATGGCGGCAAGTGGGTGTTGGTATCCGACTGGATCGAAGGCAACAAGAACCTGATCCATCCTTTGTTCAAGGCTTCGGCCGCTAAGTACGCCAAGGAAAAGGGCATTACTCCGGCTTGCATGAAGTAATTCCGGCGTCGGCGCTCGCCGGGGTGTCGACGTTTTTTGCCACCGTTTTTTGCCACCGTTTTTTGCCACCGTATACGGCCAGGTCAGCTAGAGGAAAGCATGGGTACAGCGCTCAACATCAACAACATCGAAGTGATTTACGATCACGTCATCCTGGTGCTCAAAGGGGTGTCGCTGGCGGTGCCGGAAGGGAAGATCGTTGCCTTGTTGGGCGCTAACGGCGCCGGCAAAAGCACGACCCTGAAGGCGATTTCCAATTTGCTGTCGGCGGAACGTGGCGATGTCACCAAGGGCAGCATCGAATACAAGGGCGAGCGGGTCGACCGCCTGACGCCGAACGATCTGGTCAAGCGCGGTGTGATCCAGGTGATGGAAGGGCGTCATTGTTTCGGCCATCTGACGGTGGAAGAAAATCTCTTGACCGGGGCTTATACCCGCAACGTCAGCAATACCCAGGTCAAACACGACCTGGAGAAAATCTACGATTATTTCCCGCGCCTGAAAACAAGGCGTAAATCGCAATCCGGGTATACCTCCGGCGGCGAACAGCAGATGACGGCGATCGGCAGGGCGATGATGGCCAAGCCATCGATGATTTTGCTGGACGAACCGTCGATGGGCCTGGCGCCGCAAGTGGTGGAAGAGATTTTCGAGATCGTCAAGGATTTGAACCGCAGGGAAAACGTGTCTTTCCTGCTGGCGGAACAAAACACCATGGTGGCGCTGCGTTACGCCGATTTCGGCTACATCCTGGAAAACGGCCGGGTAGTGATGGAGGGTGCTGCCAGCGAGTTGGCCAACAACGAAGACGTGAAAGAATTTTATTTAGGCGTATCGGCTGCAGGCCGCAAGAATTTCCGCGACATGAAATTTTATCGACGCCGCAAGCGCTGGCTGGCCTGACGTTCTCGTTTTTATATCAGCAGCTTCCCGCCCACGTATACAGGCCACGCCATGTCTGACATTCTCGATCCTCTAGAACAACGTCTGCCGCAACAACGTGAGGCGGACCTGATGGCGAACCTGCCGCAACTGATTGCGCGGGCTCAGGGTGCATCCGGCTGGGCGCGCATTCTGCACGGCGTACCTGCCGCCGAGATCCGCGACCGGGCCGCGCTGGCGCAATTGCCGCTCACACGCAAATCGGATTTGTACAATCTGCAGGCGCAGCAGCCGCCGTTCGGCGGCTTGACGACGACGCCGCACCGGCAACTGCGGCGCTTGTACGTTTCGCCCGGGCCGATTTTCGACCCAGAAGGATATAGCCAGGACTGGTGGCGCTTCGCACGGCCGATGCGGGCCTTGGGATTGCGCGCCGGCCATCTGATCCAGAATTGCTTCGCCTACCATTTCACGCCGGCCGCCTTCATGGTCGAAGGGGCGGCCAGCAAGCTTGGCTGCGCCGTGATCCCGGCCGGCAGCGGGCAGACTGAATTGCAGGTGCAGGCAATGTCGGCCTTGCGTCCGGACGCCTATGTCGGCACGCCGTCTTTCCTCAAGATCATTATCGAAAAAGCGCGTGAGATGGGAGCGGATATCGCCACCCTGCAACGGGCGCTGCTCAGCGCCGAGGCCTTGCCGCCGTCGCTGCGCCAATGGTTCCAGGATAACGGCGTGCCGCACGTGCTGCAATTGTATGCCTCGGCCGATATCGGCAATATCGCTTACGAATCACTCAGCAACGGCCAGCTCAATCCGGGTATGATTCTGGACGAGGATCTGATCCTGGAAATCGTGCGGCCGGGCAGCGGTGATCCGGTCGCCGTTGGCGAAGTAGGCGAGGTGGTGCTGACTTCTTTCAATCCGGATTATCCTTTGATACGTTTTGCTACAGGCGATTTGTCTGCGGTGCTGGAGGGCGTTTCGCCATGCGGCCGCACCAATACCCGCATCAAGGGTTGGATGGGGCGTGCCGACCAGGTGACCAAGGTGCGCGGCATGTTCGTTCATCCGTCGCAGCTGGCAGAGGTGTTGAAACGTCATCCGCAGATTCTGAAAGCGCGGCTGGTGGTGAGCGGTGCAATGGCGAACGATGTGATGACGCTGCATTGCGAGTTGGCGGCTGCGGCGGCCGATGCCGCTGAGCAGATTGCGACTAGTCTGCGCGAAGTGACTAAGTTGCGCGGCGAGGTTTTATTTGTCGCGCCGGGCAGTTTGCCGAATGACGGCAAGCTTATCGAGGATGCACGCAAATACGAATGAGGGAAGTAGCCGATGTCGAAACAAGTGATCGTGATTACCGGCGCCAGCCGCGGTATCGGCGCTGCTACCGCCCATCTGGCCGCTGCCCGTGGTTATGCGGTGTGTGTCAATTACGTGCATAATCGCAGCGCCGCCGAACTGGTGGTCGATGCGATCCGCAAAACCGGTGGCGAAGCTTTGGCGGTGGCCGCCGATGTTGCGGTCGAGGCGGACGTGTTAAAGCTGTTTCAAACCGTGGATGAACAACTAGGCACGCTGACCGCCCTGGTCAACAACGCCGGGATTCTGGAGCGGCAGATGCGCGTTGATGAAATGGATCTGGCGCGTTTGCAGCGCGTGTTTACCACCAATATCGTCGGCAGTTTCCTGTGCGCGCGTGAAGCGGTGCGCCGCATGTCGACTCGCTTCGGCGGCCACGGCGGCGCCATCGTCAATCTGTCGTCGATGGCGGCCAAGCTGGGCGGTCCGGGCGAATATGTCGATTACGCTGCATCCAAGGGAGCTATCGACGCCATGACGGTTGGCTTGGCGAAGGAAGTCGCCGACCAGGGCATCCGCGTCAACGCCGTCAGGCCCGGCGTCATCTATACCGATATTCATGCGAGCGGCGGGGAACCGGGCCGGGTCGATCGGGTCAAAGCGTCGGTGCCGATGCAGCGTGGCGGCAGCACCGAGGAAGTGGCGCGGGCGATCATGTGGCTGGTATCGGACGAGGCGTCGTATTCGACCGGTGCATTTATCGATGTTGCCGGCGGCCGTTGATGTGGCGCGGTTCTAAAGGCAAGCGGAGCGCCGGCTCTGATCTTTTGACGAAATCCCGGCTGCCTGCGAAAATTGATAAAATGCGCGGTGTTGGCGAAAGTGCAATCCAATGATGCTGCAATAGGCTGGGTCGGCAACCCCTCTGTTGGTGCGCTTCGTGGCTTATTTTTATGCGGCAATTTTAGTGTGAGAACAATTTATGATGGAGTTAATAAGAATGAAGAAACTGATCGTAGTCGCTGCTCTGGTGGCATTGGGCGGTTGCGCCGTGACCCCGAATTCGGCAAACGTGTATACCAGCAGGCAGGCTCAGGGCGAGCAGTCGGTGCGTATGGCGGTGGTTGATTCGGTGCGTCCGGTCACCATCGACAAGAATCGCGGGGACAACGCTGCCGGCACCTTGGCCGGCGGTGCGCTCGGTGGGGTTGCTGCCGGTTCGCTGATCGGTAAGGGTAACGGTTCGCTGGCGGCTGGCGTGGTTGGCGCGGTACTTGGCGGGATTGCGGGCAACCAGGTCGAAAGTAACCTGAACCAGCGTCCAGGGCTGGAAATTACCGTGCGTCTGAATAACGGCGAGTTGCGCGCGATTACCCAGGATGCTGACGAACGCTTCAATGTCGGCGACCGCGTCCGCTTGCTGTCATCGGGCGGCGTTACACGGGTCACGCATTAATAGCTGGCGCACTAATAGCTTTATCAAGCGCTGGTAAAAGCAAAAGGCTGGAAGACATGATTGTCTTCCAGCCTTTTTTATTGTCCGCGTTTAGCGGGTAGATTTACTGCCCGTTATGAATCACCACCAGCAAAGCGGTAGCCGCATTCTTGCCGACATTTTTGATGTAATGGGGGCGGTCTGCCGCATAGCGCGCCGTTTCGCCGACTTTTATCTTGGTGAGATTGCTGCCGCTCTGGACTTCCAATATACCGGACAGCACCGTCAGATGTTCACGCGAAGCCGGCTCGTGCGCTTCCGAGTCGAGGCAGCCGCCAGGTTCCACCGACAGTTCATACCATTCAAACTGGCCGGCCAGCTCGATCGGCCCGAGGATGCGCAGCACGCAATGGCCGTCTCTTGAGCGCAGCGAAGGGGTGGCGTGGCTAGGCAAGGTTTCGATCGATGCCGCAACCGGCTGATTGCCGTCGACCAGCAGCGAGATAGGCACGCCCAAGGCATTCGCCAGGCGCCAGACCACGGCAACTGTCGGATTGGCCTGGTTGCGTTCGATTTGCGATAGCATGGACTTGGAGACGCCGGCGCGTTTCGATAAGGCATCCAGCGAGAGTCCGTCAGCCTGGCGCAGTTTCACCAAGGTATCGCCAACCTTGGGTGGTGCGTCCTCCAAATTTTTACCTGAATTGCTGCTCATCTGGTTGACAACCTCGTTTTTGTGCATTATCGTGGAATTTGTGTTCGATATATCGAATTAGAACAATATATTATATAAGATCGAGGCTGACAATGACACAAGATGCAAGCACAGATGCAACTACGAACGCTGGCGCTCCCGGGTTTTACACCCACCTGCGCGATGAACTGACTGCGATCGAGGCCGCCGGCCTGTTGAAGTCCGAGCGTCTCATCCTTGGCCCGCAAGGCGGCAAGATCAATACCGAAAGTGGCGAATTAATCAATTTGTGCGCCAACAATTACCTCGGATTGTCTTCCCATCCAGCCTTGATCAAAGCCGCACACGCCGCCCTGGACAGCCATGGTTTCGGCATGAGTTCGGTGCGTTTCATTTGCGGTACGCAAGACATCCACCGCCAGCTGGAGCAGCGCCTGGCGAGCTTCCTGGGCACCGAAGACTGCATTCTGTATGCGGCAGCATTCGACGCCAATGGCGGTTTGTTCGAACCCTTGCTGGGAGAGCAGGACGCCATCATCAGCGATTCGCTCAACCACGCATCGATTATCGACGGCGTCCGTTTATGCAAGGCCAAGCGCTACCGTTATGCCCACAACGACATGGAGGATCTGGAGCGCTGCCTGAAGCAAGCGCGGGCCGACAATGCCCGTTTCGCCATGGTGTTTACCGACGGCGTGTTTTCGATGGACGGCACGGTGGCGCAGCTCGACGTCATCCGTCAACTATGCGACAAGTACGATGCATTGCTCGGTGTCGACGATTGTCACGCCACCGGTTTCATGGGAGCGCGGGGCCGCGGCACGCATGAAGCACGCGGCATTTTCGGCAAGGTCGACGTGATTACCGGCACGCTAGGCAAAGCCTTGGGCGGCGCCAGCGGCGGCTTCACTGCCGGCCGGCGCGAAGTGATCGACTTGCTGCGGCAGCGCTCCAGGCCTTATCTGTTTTCGAATACCCTGATGCCGGCGATTGTCGGCGCTTCCATCGAAGCACTCAATCTGCTGGAGGCGTCCACCGAATTGCGCGACCGCCTGGAACGCAATACCGTCTATTTCCGCAAAGCCATCACTGAAGCCGGCTTCGAGATCAAGCCGGGCACCCATCCGATCGTGCCGTTGATGGTGTACGACGCCGTGGTTGCGCAGAATTTGTCGCGTCGTTTGTATGAACTCGGCGTCTACGCGGTTGGTTTCTTCTATCCGGTCGTGCCGCAAGGGCAGGCGCGGATCCGGGTGCAGATGTCGGCGGTCCATGATGAGGCGACATTGCAGCGCGCAGTGAGCATCTTCCGGCAAGCCGGTGAAGAGCTCGGCTTGGTAACGAACTGAAGAGAAGAATTGAAGAGACAAGCGATGAAAAAAATATTGGTAATTGGCGCCAACGGCCAGATCGGCACCGAGCTGACGACGGCGCTGGTCAAGCTGCATGGCGCACAGCAAGTGGTTGCGAGCGATATACAAGCCCTCGGCCGGCACCAGGAACTGGCCTACGAAAAACTGGATGTGACCGACGCCAGGCATTTGGCCGAGGTAGTGCAGCAGCACGACATCGGCGAAATCTATCACTTGGCGGCGGCCTTGTCGGCCAAAGGTGAAGAGCATCCGGAGTGGGCCTGGAATTTGAACATGACAGGCCTTCTGAATGTGCTGGAAGTAGCGCGCCAGGCCAAGCTGTCAAAAGTGTTCTGGCCGAGTTCGATTGCAGCCTTCGGCCCTTCGACGCCGCGCGACAATGCACCGCAGACCGGCGCCATGGATCCCAAGACTGTTTATGGCATCTCCAAGCTGGCGGGCGAGCACTGGTGTTCCTGGTATGCGGAAAAATACGGCATGGATATTCGCAGCCTGCGCTATCCGGGTTTGATCAGCTATTCTGCCGAACCAGGCGGCGGCACCACCGATTACGCGATCCAGGCCTTGTTTGCTGCCGCCGCCGGCCACGACTACACCAGTTTCCTGAGTGCGGACAGCACGCTGCCGATGATGTACATGCCGGACGCGGTGCGTGCGACCATCGAATTGATGAGCGCGCCGAAGGAGCAGCTCAAGGTTGTTGGTTCATACAATCTCGCAGCCTGGAGTTTTTCGCCGCATGAACTGGCGGCGATCATCAAGCAGCATTATCCGGCCTTTCAAATTGCATACAAGCCGGATTTCCGCCAGGCGATTGCCGACGCATGGCCGCGTTCGATTGACGATTCCAAGGCGCGCCAGGAGTGGCATTGGTCGCATGCATATAGCTTGACCGATATGGTGGACGACATGCTGGCAGCTCGCAAGCCGATCACGCAAGAACAGGCTGCTTGAGGTTAGGGCGCGGCTAAAGCAAAAGGGCTGGCAGACAATCATGTCTCCCAGCCCTTTGTTTTTGCCCGTACGGGCGATAAGGCGATTTTCCCCTGGCTTACTTGCCAGTCATGCCCAACAACATTTCATTGAGTCGTTTGACGAAGCCAGCCGGATCGGCCAACGCTCCGCCTTCCGCCAGCAACGCCTGATCGAACAAGATGTGCGACCAGTCGCCGAACTTGGCTTCTTCGTACTTCAAGCGTTGCACCAGCGGATGATCCGGATTGATTTCCAGGATCGGCTTGGAGTCAGGTGCTTCCTGGCCGGCGGCTTTCAGCATGCGCAGCAGGTTGCCCGACAATTCGTTTTCATCGGCCACCAGACAGGCTGGCGAATCGGTCAGGCGGAAGGTGACGCGCACATCCTTGGCTTTGTCAGCCAGCGCCGTCTTCATCTTTTCAACCAGGTCCTTGAACTGGGTTTCGGTTTCTTCGTGCTGTTTCTTTTCTGCTTCGTCTTCCAGTGTGCCGAGATCGAGGCCGCCCTTGGCCACCGACGCCAGTTCCTTGCCTTCGAAATCCTGCAGGAAAGACAGCATCCATTCATCGACGCGATCGGTCAGCAGCAGTACTTCAACGCCTTTCTTGCGGAAAATTTCCAGGTGCGGGCTGTTCTTGGCCGCGGCAAAGGTTTCGCCGGTGGCGTAATAGATCTTGTCCTGGCCTTCTTTCATGCGGCCGATATAGTCGGCGAAGGAGACGGTCTGTGCGTCGCCGTCGTTATTGGTTGAGGCAAAGCGCAACAGCTTGGCGATTCTTTCCTTGTTGGTCGCGTCTTCGCCTATGCCTTCTTTCAAGACCTGGCCGAATTCTTTCCAGAAGGCGGCGTACTTGTCCTTTTGCGCCTGGTCGTCGCTGTTTGCCAATTCTTCCAGCAAGCCCAGCACGCGTTTGGTCGAACCTTCGCGGATCACCCGTACATCGCGCGATTCCTGCAGGATTTCACGCGAGACATTCAATGGCAGATCGCTCGAATCGATCACGCCCTTGACGAAGCGCAGGTAGACCGGCATCAGTTGTTCGGCGTCGTCCATGATGAAGACGCGCTTGACGTACAGCTTGATGCCGCCGCGCTTGTTGCGATCCCACAGATCGAACGGGGCGCGGCTTGGAACGTACAGCAGTTGCGTGTATTCGCTACGGCCCTCAACCCGGTTGTGGGTGTAGGTCAGCGGTGCTTCGAAATCGTGCGAGACGTGTTTGTAGAACTCGATGTATTGCTCTTCCGTGATGTCCGACTTGTTGCGTGCCCACAGCGCACTGGCCTGGTTGACGGTTTCCAACTCGTCCTTGACCACGGTTTCTTTTTTCTCTTCATCCCATTCTTCTTTCTGCATCACGATCGGCAGCGAGATATGGTCGGAATATTTGCGGATGATGGATTTCAGTTTCCAGGCCGACAGGTACTCGTCTTCGCCTTCGCGCAGATGCAGGGTGATGGTGGTGCCGCGTGATGGCTTATCGATCGCTTCGACGCTGAAATCGCCGGCGCCGGTGGATTCCCAGCGCACGCCTTCGGTGGCGTTGGCGCCAGCGCGGCGCGTGTCAACCGTGATCTTGTCGGCAATGATGAAAGCGGAGTAGAAACCGACACCGAACTGGCCGATCAGGGCGGCGTCTTTTTGCTGGTCGCCGGACAGTTTCGAGAAAAATTCCTTGGTGCCGGACTTGGCGATCGTACCCAGGTGCGAGATGGCTTCATCGCGGCTCATGCCGATGCCGTTGTCCGAGATCGTGATGGTGCGTGCGGCCTTGTCGAAACCGACCTTGATTTTCAATTCCGGATCGTTCTCGAACAGGGCGCCGTTGTTGATCGCTTCAAAGCGCAGCTTGTCGGCGGCGTCGGATGCATTGGAAACCAGCTCGCGCAGGAAAATTTCCTTGTTCGAATACAGCGAGTGGATCATCAATTGCAGCAGTTGCTTTACTTCTGCCTGAAAACCAAGGGTTTGCTTTTCGGATACGGCCATAGTTTCCTCTATATAAACGTAGAAAAAGTGATGTGAAAACGATAAAAGTCGGTAAAGCGGCCGGACAGGCTCCGCTTTCGCGCTGTGCATTGTTCGAAAAATGGGGAGTAATCCGGATTTTACAAGAGCGGATCGGGCAGCGGCCTTTCAACTTGCCTTATTTGCCACATTCCTGTTCGAGGAAGCGCCAGATGGCTGGATCCGACATCGCTGCCACGTTGACCCGCATCCGCGAGGAGGGCAGCTGGCTGGGCGAGAACAAGGCGCCAGGCGCCAGCAAAAAGCCCTCGGCCAAGGCTTTTTCCGCCATCACATTAGTGTCGTGGCCGGTATCGGCCCAGACAAAGATGCCGGCCGGGGTGCTGATGTCGACCGTCATGCCTATCCTTTCCATCTGCCTGATGGTGCGGTCGCGCACGCTGTCGAGCTTGTTGCGCAAGCGGTCGAGATGCTTGCGGTAGTGGCCTTCGGAGAGGATTTTATAGACTACCCGTTCGCCGACTTCAGCGCTGGTCAGGTTGGTCAGCATCTTACGATCGGCAAAGTGCTGGGCTAGTTCCAGCGAAGTGGCGATGAAGCCGGAGCGCAGGTTGGGCGACAACGTCTTCGAGAAGCCGCCCATGTAGATCACGCGATTAAGCTGGTCTAGCGCAGCAATGCGAGTCGCCGGCTGGATTGCCGAGCCGGGATGCATGTCGCAATAGATGTCGTCTTCGACAATCATGAAATCATGCTCTTCGGCCAGCTTGAGGATCTGGAACGCCTTGGCTGCCGAAAGCGAGGTCGAGGTTGGATTGTGCAGCACCGACACCAGCACATACAGCTTGGGCTTGTGCAGCGCCACCAGTTCCGCCAGCTTGAGCATGTCGGGGCCATCGGCCAGGCGCGGTACGCCGACCACCTTGGCGCCCAGCGCGGCGAACGAGGCGAACATCAGGAACCAGGATGGATCGTCGACCAGAATCACGTCGCCGGGCTGGGTAAAGTGGCGCGCCACCAGGTCCAGCGCCTGGGTGACGCCGGTGGTGGTGACGAACTGTTCTGGCGTGGCGGCGATTTCCAGTTCGGCCATCTTCAGCTGCAATTGCTGACGCAACGGCAAAAAGCCCTGCGGAATGCCGTAGGAGAGCAGTTGCGCCGGGTTCTGCCGGCTGATGCTGCGCAGGGCGTTGGCGATCAGGTCGGCATCCAGCCACTCGCTGGGAAACATGCCCGAACCCGGCATTTTCTTGTTCGGCGCCTGCTGGTGCATATTGCGCACCAGCCAGACCACATCGATCAGTTGCGGTTGTTTGTCGTTGGCGGGGTTACTGCCGCGCTCGTTCAGCAGCGGCGAGCGTTCGCGCACATAAAAGCCCGAGCCGCGCCGTGATTCCAGGCAGCCTTTGGCGACCAGCCGGTCGTAGGCTTCCACTACCGTGAAGCGCGACACGCTGTGGCTGTCGGCAAACTGGCGGATCGACGGCATGCGGGCGCCGGTGCGCAGCAGGCGGTCGCTGATGCGGGTTTCGATACTGCGCACGATCTGCTCGACCAGCGAGGTATCGCTATCGCGTGACAGAGTCTGCGCGGCGGAAGGCAGCTGGCTGTTGCTCAGCTTGCGGGGAGGGATTGTGTTGGTCACTGTGTTGGGTACTGTATTGGTAGTTTGGCCGGGACAATGTCAGGAACTACTTGTTTAACTGTACTGGTACTGTATTGGTTTATTGGCTTAGCATAGACCTAAATCCTCAATGCTGCAAATCCGGAAGCGAGTGCGCCATGCAAACACTATTCAAGCAACAGTCTCATACCTTGTCGGGCGGCAGCGTGCTGTCCGGCGTCACAGAACAGCAGTTGATCCTGAAGGTGGTCAGCGGCCGTGTCTGGGTGACTTTTGAGGGGCAGCCGGAAGATCACTGGCTGCACGCCGGCCGTTCACTGACTTTGTTGCCGGGGCGGGTAGTGGTGGTCGAGTCCGACCCAGGCAACAGCCGCATCAGCCTGAGCGGCTTGCCGCAGCGCGGTACGCCGGGCATTCTGCGGGCGCTGCTGGCGCGCCTGCGCGACCCTGGCTTCCACCCAGCCACCAGCGTGTCATGATGTTGACTTCTCTGCTGCCGCTGGCCGTGTTTGCCTTTGTCTCCTCGATCACACCGGGGCCGAACAACATCATGCTGACCTCGTCCGGCATCATGTTCGGCTTTAACCGCACCATCCCGCACATGCTCGGCGTTACCTTCGGTTTCGGTGTGATGCTGGTGCTGTGCGCCGCCGGCATAGGCGGCCTGGTGCTGGCCTTGCCATCGATTCATGTGATCCTGAAAACCCTGGGCTCGGCCTATTTGCTGTATCTGGCCTGGAAGCTGCGCCATATGTCTTTCAAATCGGCGGTCGGCGGTAATCATAGGCCGATGACTTTCCTGGGGGCGGCTGCATTTCAAGCCGCCAACCCGAAAGCCTGGATCATGGCGATCACCAGCGCTTCGGCATTTCTGCCGCCGTTACAGCCTATCTGGCTGTCGATCGCCATCTATTGCCTGGTGTTCTGCGTCATCAACCTGCCGTGCGTGAGCGTCTGGGCCGGCGCCGGTTCGGTGTTGCGGCGCTATCTGGCGCAGCCCTTGTGGCAGCGCGTGTTTTGTACGGTGATGGTGTTGCTGACTATCTATTCCGCGGTTTCGATCTGGCTCTGATCACTACTCGAAAGACAAATGACATGACGGACGAATCCAAGGGTATGTGGTTGGGACTGGCCGGCGTTGCTGTATTCAGCCTGACCCTGCCGTTTACCCGGATGGCGGTGGCAGAACTGAATCCGGTGTTTGTGGCGTTCGGCCGGGCTGTGGTGGCGGCGCTCTGTTCCATGCTGTTGCTGTGGAAACTGAAAGCGACACTGCCAACCGCTGCGCAATGGAAACCACTGGCGGTTACTGCCTTGGGCGTGGTGATTGGCTTTCCTGTGTTTTCTTCGGTAGCGATGCGCTATGTCCCGGCGGCGCACGGCGCCATCGTGCTCGGCATCTTGCCCCTGGCGACCGCCATGTTTGGAGCCTTGCGGTTTGGCGAACGGCCTTCGGCCGGATTCTGGATTGCGGCCGTAGCCGGCAGCGCCATCGTTATTGTTTTTGCACTAAACCAAGGTGGCGGCGGTTTGACGCTGGCTGACCTGGCCTTGCTGGCGGCGGTGTTAGCCGCCGCCATGGGTTACGCCGAAGGCGGGCGCTTGTCGCAAACCATGGGCGGGCAGCAAGTCATTGCCTGGGCCTTGTTATTGGCTTTGCCGGTCTTGCTGCCTATAACCATCTGGCTAGGCTGGCGTTACGGCGTCAATGCTTCGCCCAGAGCATGGCTCGGATTTGCCTACGTATCGCTGTTTTCGATGCTTATCGGTTTCTTTTTTTGGTACAAGGGCCTGGCGCTGGGCGGCATTGCGCGGGTTGGCCAGGTGCAACTATTGCAGCCGTTCCTGACATTGCTGGGGGCCGCGTTGTTGCTGGGCGAGACCTTGAACCGCAGCAATATGCTGTTCGCAATGGCAGTGCTGGTGGTGGTGGCGTTTGGCCGCAAGATGACGGTGCGGCGGCAGGCGGCCTAGCAACACGCCTTAGTCAGTAGGCCTTAACCCGCATTGCAAAATATCAAGCCGGGCTTTCGTAAACTTGGCGGTAAGTGAGATAATCGTTCATTGGCCGGGACAAACCGGCTGTATCTCATTTATCCCGTCATTGTTGCTGGCGTCAAAAGCGTCGACAAATGACTTTTTTCTTCGGAGTGTCAGATGTCTGTATATGAAAAGTTGCAAGCCCTGAATATCACATTACCTGCGGTAGCCGCACCTGCTGCTGCCTACGTGATGTATGCCCAAAGCGGCAATACGGTTTACCTGTCCGGTCATTTGTCTAAGAAAGACGGCAAGATCTGGGTCGGCCAACTGGGCAAAGACACCACTACCGAAGAAGCAAAATTGGCCGCACGCGGCATCGCGGTTGATCTGATCGCCACCTTGCAAGCTGCTTGCGGCGGCGATCTGAAGCGCGTCAAACGCGTCGTCAAACTGATGAGCCTGGTTAATTCAACGCCCGATTTTACCGAGCAGCACCTGGTCACCAACGGCGCCTCCGAATTGATCGGCGAAGTGTTTGGCGAGCAGGGCAAGCATGCCCGTTCCGCCTTTGGCGTAGCACAGCTGCCGTTGGGCGCCTGCGTGGAAATTGAAATGATTGCTGAATTAGAGTAGTCCGCGCAGCAGTGTAGTCCTGGTAGCGCTATCCGCTGCCAGCCCAGGAGACGGCAGATCATAAAAACCGCAGGCTGTTGCACACATGCGTCCAGGCCCGCTTTGGGCCGGCGCTTGGCGGCAGTCTCTCAGAACAAGATCACTTGAAGAGAACAGTATGAAAATCGAAAATCCAGCGCCGCTGCAATGGCATTTTTCGCAGCGCGCACAGAAACTGCAAAGCTCGGCCATCCGTGAAATCCTCAAGATCACCATGCGTCCGGAAATCATTTCCTTCGCCGGTGGTTTGCCGTCGCCGGCTACTTTCCCGGTCGAGCCATTGAAAGCGGCGTTTGACAAAGTGCTGTCGCTACAAGGCAAGGTCGCCTTGCAATACGGTCCTACCGATGGTTATGGGCCGCTGCGCGAGTGGGTGGCCGACTCTTTATCGACCAGCGGCGCCAAGATCATGGCAAATCAAGTCATGATGACTTCCGGTTCGCAGCAGGGCCTGGATTTGCTGGGTAAGGTATTGATCGATGAAGGCAGCAAGGTGCTGGTCGAAACGCCTAGTTACCTGGGCGCTTTGCAAGCTTTTTCCCTGTACGGCCCGGAGTTCGTTTCGGTGCCTAGCGACGAAGGCGGCTTGATCCCGGAAACCGTGGCAACCCTGGGACAGGGCGCGCGCATGTTGTACGCGCTGCCGAATTTCCAGAATCCTACCGGCCGGACTTTATCGGTAGAACGCCGTCACGCCCTGGTGGATATCTGCGCCCGGCTCGGTTTGCCGCTGATCGAAGACGATCCTTACGGTGCGCTCAGCTATCGCGCTGAACCGCTGCCTAAGATGCTGAGCATGAATCCGGGCGGCGTGATTTACATGGGATCGTTCTCCAAGATCCTGACGCCGGGCATCCGGCTGGGTTACGTGGTGGCGCCGCGGCCGCTGATCGAAAAGCTGGAACAAGCCAAGCAAGCTACCGATCTGCATACCGCCCAGCTGACGCAGATGGTGGTGTACGAAACCATCAAAGACGGTTTCCTCGATCAGCATATCCCGACCATCCGCAAACTGTATTCGGATCAATGCGACGCCATGCTGGATGCGCTCAAAACCTATTTCCCAAGCGGTACCAGCTGGACCAAGCCGGAAGGCGGCATGTTTATCTGGGTAACCTTGCCCAAGCATATCGACAGCGTCAAATTGCTGGCGGAGGCGGTGGAACAGCACGTGGCGTTTGTGCCAGGCGGCCCGTTCTACGGCAATACGCCGGAACAGCATACCTTGCGCCTGAGTTTCGTTACTGTGCCGCCGGCCAAGATACGCGAAGGGATTGAGCGTCTGGGTAAATTGATCGCCGCCAAGATGTAAGCTGGCCCCGCTTGACGCCTGGCGCACTAGCGCCGCGCACTGTGCTGCAAGCTCGACCTGGCGCTAGCCGGGCGGCTGGGTTTGCGGTGCGATGCGGCGATAGATGACGGCGCCAGCGGTCGGCGCGACTTCGCGAAACAGCGATTGATAATCGATCGTGCCGTCAAATACTGTGCTGTCTAGCCCGATCCGGTTCATGCGGTAAGGGGTCAGCCAGGAAATTATCGCGCGGCCCTGGCTGTTGGTGCGCATGCCGAACTGGCCGTCCACCGCGACACCGGCATATCCTGGGGCATCCACAATAGCGATAGTATCTCCCAGCGATTGTCCCAGGACCAAACCGCCTGCGTAAGCGACCATGCTGCCTGCCGCAGACCAGTCCAGCTTGCCGAAATTTCTGCCCTCGGCATAACCGAGCGCCACCGTGCCGCCGTCACCCTGGTACGAAGTGCGCGCACTGTATTGATTGCCGCTTTCGCGAGAATATTCCTGGTCCAGGCTATAACTCAGACGGTAATCCTGCAGAGCCGATCCGGACAGGCTGTTGCCCCGTGTCAGGGGGGCGTCGTGGTTCTTGCTTACTGTGCCGCCATAGCGCAGATTGCCAGGCAATTTGCCGAGGTTGACCGATACACTGAGCTGGAAGGAAAGCTCTTTCCGGCGCCCGCTCATGGTGTAGCCGGCTTGTGCATCAAGATCGAAGTTGTCGCCGCTCCAGGTTGCACCCAATTGCGTGGAAATCCGGCTTGGCTTATTCTCGTTTTTATAGCTGCGCCCGATGAAAGTCGCATTCAGGCTGCCATCTTCGCCGACATTTTTTTTCAGGTTGATCTGCAGTTGTTGTGCGGGCCGGGTTTCGGATAGAAAATTCTCGGCGTCGTCACCCAGCAAGTCGCGCCAGAATGTTTCGTCGGCGTCGCGTTTAAGGGCCGCATCCAGAGTGCGGAACTGGCCGGCGGTATAGCGTTGGTAGTCGACACCGAGGCCGACTCCGTGGCCGACAAAGGATTTAGCATAGCGCATCCGGAGACGATTGCCGCTTCGGTTTTGCGGGGCGCTCTCGGTTTCGGAGCGGGTCAGATCCAGCGACAGCGAGCCGTACTGGTCCAGGTCCTTGCCAATGCCGACGGCGTTGCTTTGGTAGTTGCGCGCGCTCAGCAGCCCGCCGAACAAACTCAGCTTCATCGGCAAGCCGTAGCCGACTGTCGCCTGCAGGAATTCAGGACTGGCCTGGTTTGACCAGCCGGCCGGTCGAAAGCGGCCAGCGTTTACGGCATATTTCCAGACTTTGCCGTGAACCAGCAGCGGCATCGCGATGTATGGTTCGATATATACGCGCTCATCGCCATCGGCTTCACGCAAGGTGACTTCGATGTCACCGCCGCCGGGCGGGCGCACGTCGTATAACGCAAACGGGCCGCTGGCAACAAACGCATGGTAGAACAGCCTGCCGTTCTGTCTAATGGAGATTTCGGTGTTGCCTTGTGCGATGCCACGTATTACCGGCGAAAAAGCATGCAGGTAATCGGGCAGCATTTCGTCCTGGGACATTAGTTGTGCGCCGCGAAACGCCACGCTGTCAAACAGAAGTTCATCGGTATGGCTATCGCCCAGCAGCAATTTGCCGCGCCAGGCGGCGAGATCGCGCTGCAGATAACTGTCGCTATGTTCCCATTGGGGGGCGCCGGATAGTGGCTGCGTCCAGGTATGATTGCTGCGCAAACGCCATGCGCCCCAGTTGGCGCCGGCGTTCAGTGCCGCGAACAATTGCGTGCCGCGTTCATTATCTTCAGAATCGAGACCGCTGTTTTGTGAGCCGGACAGTTGATAGTCCAGCCGCAGCGCAGGAATGCCCGCATCGCGGCGCGATATCGGCACGTCGCCGCGAGCGCGGTTCATCAATTCCGGCGCGATCCGGACCGATAGCTGCTGGCGGCGCGCGTCGTAACGCAGTCGTACTTGCTCCTCATCGCTGGGCGGCAGGACACACACGTCGTCGGCGCCGTCATGTTCGCTGCTGAATTTCAGCGTTGAGGCCAGCCCCCAGTCCAGCCAGGATGCGACGTTGATGCAAGGTTCGCCGTTTGCCCGCAGGCGCAGCCAGGTATAACCCTGCCAATGGCCGTTAACGTAGACAGCGGTTTTCATAAGGCCACGGTCGAGCATTTTTTCTGTATGCAAGGCGGCGTCATCGATGGGCGATTGTGATGCCGGCGGATTGGCGGCGACGGCTGCCGCCTGAGCGAGTAACGGCAACAGCAGGAGCAGACTTCCGAAGCAACGAACAATCTTTCGCATTGGATCGCGTGTCGTAAATGGAAAAGGGAGGTGATGCCCTAATGTCGTTCAGTTAGGGCAATTCCCCCACATGGCAGCTCCGTCATTCCCGCGAACGCGGGAATCCAGCTTGCGTACCAGTTTTGAGGAGGCGAAAAAAAGGAGGAAAAATCCTCCTTTTTGTCTATGGAAAAGAATGCATCTTCGTTGTTGCCGGATCAGCCCTTCAAAGTAGCCAGATCAGCTTGTGCGCTGCGCAGGTCTTCCATTTTTTCACGCAGCTTATCTTGTTTTTCGCTCAGCTTCTTTTGTGTTTTTTCGATCTTTTTGGCGTCGCCTCTAGCTTGCGCTTCGCGCAAATCGGCTTCAGTCTTGGCGATCTCTTGCTGCGCCTTGCTCACATTTTCCTGTTCCTTGCGGACTTTTTGTTCGGCGCGCAGATTTTGACCGGCGTCGGTGCAATGCTGCTGGGCTTCTCTCAGCGCCTTTTCCAGGCCGGCGATTTGGTAAGTGTTGCCAGCTTTTTTCGCAAAGTCGATTTGCGTCTGGATCTGGTTGATCTTTATCGAACAGTTGTTGGTGGCGGCGAATGCATGGCCGGCTACCAGCATGGACAGAGGAATGATGGCAGCGATCAGTTTGGTCTTCATGTTATTTCCCTTTGCGTAGTTAAATTAAAGCGGCGCAGCCGCTGAACCGAACTATGCCAAAGCGGGTTGGCGTGCACTATAGAATAAATTCGATTTTTGATTTAACTACGTACTTGGGAGGTATTCTGAGGAGGATTCGGCAACTCGCGATTCAATGTGCCGCAGAGCGTAGAAACCAACAGTCTTGGAGAAAACTGTTGGATGTTGCGAGAAATTGAAGACGGCGTCGAATCACGCCGTCTTCAGATGAAGCCATGGACGTTGAGTTTAGGATTGCGCCGTCAATGCAGCCGGCTTCAACTTCGACTCCAGCAGTTTGCCTTTACGCGCCCGCTTACCGATATGCGGCGCCAGTCCGGATGCCGACAAAGCCACCTGCTGCGCCTTGCCGCCACGGCCGGCGCCGGTCACCAATACGCCGCGCTGGCTGATCGGTTGCGCCGCCAGCAATTTCTCGTTGGGCTCCAGTTCCATCAGGATCACGCCACGGCCGCCATTGCTGAGCGTCTTGCATTCGTCCAGGCCGAACACCAGCAGGCGGCCCTTTTCCGACAGGCAGGCGATGGCGCTGACAGCGTTGCTTAGTGCCTGCGGCGGCAAGGGCAGGTCGCCTTCATCTAGCGTGACATAGGATTTACCAGCCTTGACCCGGCTCAGCATATCGCCGATCTTGGCGGTGAAACCGTAGCCGCCGGAGCTGGCCAACAGCAGCATCAGCTCGGATGGGCCAGCAAAATAATGCATGACGCTGCTGCCGTTAGCGAGGTCGATCAGGGTGGTGATCGGCACGCCATCGCCGCGGGCGTTGGGCAAGCTTGCCACCGATACTGAATAGATGCGGCCGTTGGAGCCGAAGGTCAGCAGATTGTCGACGGTGCGGCATTCAAAGGCGCCGTACAAGGTGTCGCCAGCCTTGAAACCAAACTGACTGGCGTCATGGCCGTGGCCGGTACGTGCGCGGACCCAGCCTTTTTGCGAAATGATGACGGTCACCGGTTCATCGACGATCCTGGTTTCCACCACGGCTTTTTCCGCTGCTTCAATCAGCGTGCGGCGTGCATCGCCGAACTGTTTCTGGTCGGCTTCGATTTCCTTGATCACCAGGCGCTTCATCGACGCCGGATTGTCGAGCAGATCGAGCAGGGTGGCTTTTTCATTGCGCAGCTCCGCCAGTTCCTGCTGGATCTTGATCGACTCCAGGCGCGCCAATTGGCGCAAGCGGATTTCAAGAATGTCTTCGGCCTGGCGGTCGGACAGATTGAAGGCCGTGATCAAGGCAGGCTTTGGTTCATCCGATTCGCGGATGATCTTGATGACCTTGTCGATATTCAGCAGGATCGCTTCGCGGCCTTCCAGGATATGGATGCGGTCTTCGATTTTCTGCAGCTTGAATTGCGAGCGGCGGGTAATGGTGGCAAAGCGGAAAGCGATCCACTCGCGCAAGATCATGCCCAAGCCTTTTTGGCGCGGACGGCCATCGCCGCCTATCATCACCAGATTGATCGAGGCGCTGCTTTCCAGCGAGGTATGGGCCAACAGCATGTTGGTGAACTCGGTCTGGTCCAGGTTCTTGGATTTTGGCTCGAACACCAGGCGTACCGGCGCATCGCGCCCCGACTCATCGCGTACTGTATCGAGCACAGACAGGATGGAAGTCTTGAGCGCCAGCTGTTCCGGCGTCAGGGTTTTCTTGCCGAGCTTGATTTTCGGATTGGTCAGCTCTTCGATTTCTTCCAGGATCTTTTGCGAAGAAGCGCCGGGCGGCAGTTCGGTAACCACCGCCTGCCATTGGCCGCGCGCCAGGTCTTCGATTTTCCAGGTGGCGCGCACCTTCAAGCTGCCGCGTCCGCTTTCGTACATTTCCGAAATCGCGCTGGCCGAGGTGATGATCTGGCCGCCGCCGGGGAAATCCGGGCCGGGGATGATTTGCATCAGCTCGGCATGGCTCAAGTTAGGATTGCGGATCAGGGCTACGGCCGCCTTGGCGACTTCCTGCAGATTGTGCGATGGGATTTCGGTCGCCAGGCCAACCGCAATCCCGGAAGCGCCGTTCAGCAGTACGAAGGGCAGGCGCGCCGGCAGCAGTTTCGGTTCTTCGGTCGAGCCATCGTAGTTGGGCTGGAAATCGACCGTGCCCATGTCGATTTCTTCCAGCAGCAGCCTGGCGATCGGCGTCAGGCGCGCTTCGGTATAACGCATTGCCGCAGCACCGTCGCCGTCGCGCGAGCCGAAGTTGCCCTGGCCGTCGACCAGCGGGTAACGCAGCGAGAAATCCTGGGTCATGCGCACCAGAGCGTCATACACCGATTGATCGCCGTGCGGATGCAGCTTACCCAGCACATCGCCCACCACCAGCGCCGATTTGCGCGGTTTGGCGGCGGCGTTCAGGCCCAGTTCGCTCATCGCATACAAGATGCGGCGCTGTACCGGTTTCTGACCGTCGGAGACGTCGGGCAAGGCGCGCCCTTTGACTACCGAAATGGCGTAATCAAGGTAGGCGCGTTCAGCGAAAGTGGCAAGGGTTAAGGATTCAGCGTCCGGGGTTGGTGCATCTGGCGTAGCAAACAGATCGTTTTGGTCAGTCATGTATAGAAGAGTGGACGGTTATTCGATAAAAAGTGGCGCTGCCGCGGGTATTGCCGCAGCTGGCGGAATCAGTGTCGCGGCCGGTGTTGTGCCGGCGGGCATATTGCTGCGTCCGGGAATCACCAGGCGGATGCGCTTCAGATTGCCATCGTTGCCGGCGCTGGATTGCCCCAATTGCCCAAGCGCGGGTTTATACAGTTGATAAAACTGGCGCACCAACTGCACATAATTACGTGTCTCAGGATACGGCGGCACTTGATTATTGTACTTTTGCACCGCACCTTCGCCAGCATTGTAAGAGGCGATCACCAGCTCTTGCTGGGCCGGATAAAGCTTCAGCAAGTCGCGCAGATAGCGCGCACCCAGGCGGATATTGGTGCGGGGGTCGGTCAGCTTTTTCTCGACCGGTTTTTTGCTGTCGCCGGTCAAGCCGTAGCGCTCGGCCGTAGCCGGCATGATCTGCATCAGCCCAATCGCGCCTTTAGGCGACACCGCGCCGGGATTGAAGCCGGATTCAGCCGCCATCACTGCCTTCAGCAAGGCCGGCTCAAGCGCAAACTCCAGCGCCGCCTGATCCACCAGTGCTTCGTATTTTTTCAGATTCGGATGTTGCGACAGATAGCGGAATAGCGGGCTGTTACGCATTTTCGGATCAAGCGGTTTGGTGCTGCCGGCCGCCAATTGGGAGGAGTCGAAAAAGCCGTCGCCGCGCATGAAAAGCTGGTAACGGTTATCCAGTTTTTCAGTCGAGAAATGCCCCATGCCATCCGCATCGATGTAGCCGAAGATATCCGCGCGCGCGCTGCCGACCACGCTGAATAATGCGAGCGTCAGCAGAGTAGCTGTGAAGAATCGGCCGAAGTGATGGCGGAGCTGCGTCATTTGCTATCAATGGCCAATCATGTGTTCAGTGGCGTTACGGTGTTTCATGAAAAGCAATGTCCTTTGGATTTGCCAGCGCGCGTATTAAAAAAGAGCCTGGGCAAGGTGTCAATTCTTGGCGCGCACGCAATATTGCAGGAATGATCGGAATTGCGGGCAAGCAGACAAGCCGCGCTATACCAAGGCAGCGGGCAAGGTATACAACTGCGACAACCGCGCTAAAACTCCGGCCATGATAATACGTTTTGCTGTTACGGATGGCTGGCGCCGATAAAAGCGCCAGGTTTCCTAATAGATAACTAGTGCGAAGCGCCGCACTAGATATCCGCCTCAGCCTCATTCCCATGCTCTTCGATCCAGGCCCGGCGCGCTGCGGCCTCGCCCTTACCCATTAGCATGTTGAAGCGGTTTTCCGAGGCTTCCAGATCGAAGTTGCCGAGTGCAACCGGCAGCAATCTGCGGGTATCCGGATTCATCGTGGTTTCCCACAGCTGCTCAGCGTTCATTTCGCCCAGGCCTTTGAAGCGGGAGATGGACCAGGCGCTATCCTTGACGCCATCCTTGCGCAATTTATCCTCGATGGCTTCCAGCTCGCCATCGTCCAGCGCGTAAATCTTCTGCGCCGGTTTCTTGCCGCGCGCCGGGGCGTCGACCCGGTATAGCGGCGGCCGGGCGATGCAGATATTGCCGCGATCGATCAATTGCGGGAAGTGACGGAAAAACAGCGTCAGCAGCAGCACCTGGATGTGCGAACCATCGACGTCGGCGTCGGACAGGATGCAGATCTTGCCGTAACGCAGGCCGCTGAAATCGATAGTGTCGGTTTTGCTGTGAGGATCGACGCCGATGGCGACCGCAATATCGTGGATTTCATTGTTGGCGAACAGGCGGTCGCGTTCGGTCTCCCACGAATTCAGCACTTTGCCGCGCAGCGGCAGAATCGCCTGGAATTCCTTGTCGCGGCCCATTTTTGCGGAACCGCCGGCGGAATCGCCCTCGACCAGGAACAATTCATTGCGGCTGATATCACTGGATTCGCAATCGGTCAGTTTGCCCGGCAAGACGGCAACTCCGGACGATTTTTTCTTCTCGACTTTTTGCGCCGAACGCAGGCGGTTCTGGGCTTGCTTGATCACCAGATCGGCCAGTTTCTTGCCGTACTCGACGTGCTGGTTCAACCACAGCTCCAGCGCCGGACGGGTGTAGGTCGAAACCAGCCGCACTGCATCGCGCGAATTCAAACGTTCCTTAATCTGCCCCTGAAACTGCGGGTCCAGCACCTTGGCGGAGAGGACGAAGGAGACGCGTGCAAACACATCTTCCGGCAACAGCTTGACGCCCTTAGGCAACAGCGAGTGCATTTCGACAAAGCTTTTGACAGCGCCGAACAAACCTTCGCGCAAGCCGGATTCATGGGTGCCGCCGGCCGAGGTCGGAATCAGGTTGACGTACGATTCGCGCACGATGGCGCCATCTTCGGTCCAGGCCACGACCCAGGCCGCGCCTTCGCCTTCGGCGAAACCCTCGGCGTCGGCATTGGCGTATTGCTCGCCTTCGAACAGGGGGATCAGCGGCTCGGCATTGGAGGATTGCGCCAGCGATTCCATCAGGTAGCCGCGCAAGCCTTGATCGTATTGCCAGGTCTGGCTTTCGCCGCTCTTGGCGTTCAGCAACGTTACTTTAACGCCAGGCAGCAGCACCGCCTTGGAGCGTAGCAGGCGCTGCAATTCCGGCTGCGAGATGGCGGGTGAGTCGAAGTATTTGGGATTCGGCCAGGCGGTGACGCGGGTACCCGTTTTTTTATTGTCTTCACGGTTGATCGGGCGCGACTTGAGCGTTTCAATCACGTCGCCATCGGCAAACACCATATGATGCACGCCGCCTTCACGCCACACCGTAATCTCTAGCCGCGAGGAGAGGGCGTTAGTGACCGAGACGCCAACGCCGTGCAAACCGCCGGAGAACGAGTAGGCGCCGCCGCTGCCTTTGTCGAACTTGCCGCCAGCATGCAAGCGGGTGAATACGATTTCTACCGTCGGTACCTTTTCTTCCGGATGCATGCCGACTGGAATGCCGCGGCCGTCATCCTCGACGCTGACGCTGCCGTCGGTATTCAAAGTTACCAGGATATTCTTGCAAAATCCGCCGAGAGCTTCGTCCGAGGCGTTGTCAATCACTTCCTGAATGATATGCAGCGGATTTTCGGTGCGGGTGTACATGCCAGGGCGTTGCTTGACCGGCTCCAGGCCCTTCAGTACACGGATCGATGATTCGCTATAGTCAGATTGAGATTGCGGTGATTTTTTGGTTGCCATTCAGTGGTGTAGGGTTAAATGTGAATTGTTGTTAATTCGAAACTAATTTGCAACTGAAGCGGAGCTTAGTCGTTATCATCCTTGCGCATTCTAATGAAAAAGCGCTTCGCTTGCGCAAGCAAGATGCGCTAAAAGAAATATCATCCGATGGCGTCGCTGCGAAGTGTGTATTTTATTGACGTCCAGCAATCAAATGTTGTTGTTTTATGCAGTGTGTTTGCAAAAATAACATTTAAAAAATGGCACTGTTATGATGCTTGCCGTCGGCAATAGCGTAGAAGGGACTAAAAAATGAAAATTCATGACGCACCATTCGCTATCCGATGCATCGGATTTTCCGCTCGTGAAATCAATATCTTTGATGCTACTTTTTCGGTCGAGCAAAAGCGCCGGAAACAATATTTCCGTTTATCCGTCGACAGCCTGCAGGAACCGGATCTGTATCTGGTCAACGCCGACGATCTGAAAGCCCTGGCTACCCTGGCCGACATGGAACCGAATAATCTGCGGCCGGTATTGCTGGTCGGCGCCCCTCATGTGGAACTGCCGTTTGCCAATATCGAGCGGCCGATACGCTGGCCGAAATTGTTCGATGCGCTGGATACCTTGATGGAACGGCGCCTGATCATGCTGGCCAAGCAAAATCCAGCCGATGCAGCATTGCTCAATAATGCGCCGGAGCGCCGCCGGCGTGAGCGTCTCGATCTGGATTTGACCGATCCGCTCGAATATGAGCGCATGCGCAGCATTCCTCCGCAAAGTGATCGCATCCTGGTGATCGATGACCATTCGACGTTTCGCGATGATTTGGCAATTACCTTGGCGCATCATGTGGTGCCGGTTGAATGGGCCAGCGATCCCGAAGCCGCGGCTGAAGTCTACGCACGGCGGAGCATTTCGGTAGTGCTGATCAGTCCCCAGTCAGGGTCGTTTGATCCCTATGATTTGTGCAGCAGCATCAAACATCAGCATCGGGATAGCAGGATTGCGGTTATTTTCCTGATCGATCAAAACTTCGTTTACGACCATGTGCGGGCACGGCAGGTTGAATGCGACGGTTTCCTCAACCGGCATCTGGAGCAGCCCCAGATATTACTGGCGCTGGGGAAGTTTCTGTCCTTGCGGCGCTAGAAAATACTGTTCAGAAATTGCATTATTTGCTTAACAAACGCATGCCGCGTTCCAGTCCATCCATCGTCACTGGAAACATGCGGTTACTCATCAACTGCCGGATCACTTCCACCGATTGACGGTATTGCCACAGGCCCTCGGGCTCAGGATTGAGCCAGATGAACTTGGGGAAAGCCTTGGTGAATCGCTGCAGCCATTCGGCGCCGGCTTCTTCGTTGTTGTATTCGACCGAGCCGCCGGGCTGCAGGATTTCATAAGGACTCATAGTGGCGTCGCCGACAAAAATCAGTTTGGTGTCCGGCGTGTATTTGCGCAAGATGTCCCAGGTCGGGAAGCGTTCGGCATGACGGCGTTGATTGTTTTTCCACACATAGTCGTAGACGCAATTGTGAAAATAAAAGAACTCCATGTTTTTGAATTCGGTCTTGGCGGCCGAAAATAATTCTTCGGTGCGGGCGATGTGATCGTCCATGGTGCCGCCGACGTCCAGCAACATCAGGACCTTGATGTTGTTCTTGCGCTCGGGCCGCATCTTGATGTCGAGGTAGCCGGCATTGTTGGCTGTGGCGCGTATGGTGTCATCCAGCGCCAGCTCTTCGGCTATGCCTTCGCGCGCGAACTTGCGCAAGCGGCGCAGGGCCACCTTGATGTTGCGTGTGCCCAGTTCAAGGTCGTCATCATAATCGCGGTAGGCACGCGCATCCCACACTTTGACCGCAGTGCGATTGCCGCCGCTGCCGCCGATGCGGATCCCTTCCGGATTGCTGCCGCCGTGGCCGAACGGCGAAGTACCGCCGGTGCCTATCCATTTGCTGCCGCCTTCGTGCCGTTCTTTCTGCTCTTTAAGCAGCTCCTGCAGACGATCCATCAGCTTGTCGTAACCGAATTTCTCCAGCTGCGCTTGCTGTTCCGGCGATAATTCGCGTTTCATGCGCTGGATCAGCCATTCCAGCGGGATCTCCGGATTTTTCTCGAAGACGGTTTGAATCCCCTTGAAGTAGCGGCCGAAAGCCTGGTCGAATTTGTCGAAATGGGCTTCATCCTTGACCAGCGTGGTGCGCGCCAGATAATAAAAATTATCGAGCGTGGGCGAAATGACGTTCTTCTGCAGTGCTTCCAGCAGGATTAGAAATTCCTTAATCGACACCGGAATCCTGGCGTCTTTCAGTGTGAAGAAAAAATCGATCAGCATGGCGTGGCTTATTTATGTTTATCTATTTTTCCTGGCCATGAACACCAGGCGCTCAAACAGATGCACATCTTGCTCATTTTTCAGCAGGGCGCCGTGCAGCGGCGGCACCACGGCCTTGGCGTCGCTGCTGTGCAGCGCTGCCGGCGGAATGTCTTCTGCCAGCAACAGCTTGAGCCAGTCCAGCAGTTCCGAGGTCGACGGTTTCTTTTTCAGGCCCGCCACATCGCGCACCTGGTAGAAGGTTTCCAGCGCTTGCGCCAGCATGTCTTTTTTCAGATTCGGGAAATGGACATTGACGATATCCTGCATGGTCGCCTTGTCTGGAAACTTAATGTAGTGAAAGAAGCAGCGGCGCAGGAAGGCGTCCGGCAATTCTTTTTCGTTATTCGAGGTGATGATGACTAACGGACGATACTTGGCACGCACCATTTCACGTGTTTCATACACATAAAATTCCATGCGATCCAGCTCGCGCAACAAGTCGTTGGGGAACTCAATGTCGGCTTTGTCGATCTCATCAATCAGCAAAACCACTTGTTCGTCTGCGTTAAACGCTTGCCACAGTACACCTTTGACAATGTAATTGTGAATGTCCTTGACCCTGGCGTCTCCCAGTTGCGAATCGCGCAGGCGCGAGACGGCGTCGTATTCGTACAAGCCTTGCTGGGCTTTTGTGGTCGACTTGATATGCCATTGCAACAAGGGCATATTCAGGGCGGCGGCCACTTCTTCAGCCAGCATGGTTTTGCCGGTGCCCGGCTCGCCCTTGATCAGCAGCGGTCTTTGCAGTGTCAGCGCAGCATTTACGGCAAGTTTCAGATCATCGGTGGCGACGTAGCCGGGGGAACTTTCAAAACGTGTCTCAGGTCGCATTGTGGTTCGCATTGTGGTTAATCATGAGGAAGCAACGAGGTAAGCAAATAAAGCCGAGTACCGAGTATAAACGAGATGGCCGATTGGCTGGCCCGAGCTTGACAACGCCTGTTTTGATCATTGTTGATCATTGATCAGCCTTGCAGACGAGACAAGCACCCCCTCACCATTATAAGAATAGCCAATGAAAATACTGTTTCTCCGCCTGCGGGTAATGTGGCGCCGGTTTCGACACGGCGAGCGGCATCTGCAAAGCGATAACCAGCATTACGCCATCCAAGTCGACGCTTTGATGCGCCGCGCCAATCCATTTTATTCCTGGCAAGAACGCGCCAACTGGATTATCGATATTGTCCAATGGCTGCGCCACGTCCCCAAAGTCTCGATGCTCGACGACGACGCCAAGCTGCGCGCCAAGCAGCAGCGTTTGCTGTTCCTGCTGGAATGGCTGGACAGCAACCGCGACGTCCGTCGGCTAGTGCAGGCCACGCTGCAAAAAACCTTGCGCGAAGCCGCCGGCCCGGAGCTGTTTTGCGCCACAGGCTTGCCGCATGAGCCGGCGTTCTTTAGCGAGCTGTCTGAGCACGCCATCAAGCTGGTGCTGCCGAAACCGCCGTTCGAAGCCGATTTGTCGTCATTGTTCACCGCCTTGTTTCCGACCCCGGAAGATGCCGACTGGCTGTTAGCGCTGGATCGGCAAAGCGTGGCGAAAATCTGGAAACTGATTGCCGATGACGGCATCGCCCATAGCTATCAGCAGCAGATCGATGAGGCATTGATTTATCTGGCGGCGACGGTATTGGCGGACGGCATCAGCAAGGCCTTCCGCCAGAAGCTGGACCCCAAGATGCCTTTGCAGGCAACCCCGTTCATGGTCTTGCGCCGTGAGCTGGAAACCTATTTGTATGTCAGCCCAAGGGATGAGGCCGCCTTGCGCAGCGTGCGCATGCTGATCGCCGTCTGCCAGGCGCAGACGGATAGAATTTACGCCCATCTTGACGAGCATGGCGTCTCGGTCAGCCTGGTCTACCGGGTCGAGCGCATGCGCGCACAGCTGACGCGGATGGCGCTGCTGACCGATTTGCGCTCGGTGATTTACGGCGCCAGTGCGGCCGGGGCCCAGGATATAGAGCCGGGCGCAGGGCAGATCCAGGCCTTGCTGGGAGATCTGATCGCAGCCCATCATCAACGCTCTTCAGTACGTGGATTGATACAACGCAGCTTCTCTCTACTGGCGCGCAAGATGGTCGAGCGCAATGCCGATCATGGCGAACATTATATTGCGCGCGATAGCAAGGAGTACCGGGCCATGCTGAAAGCCGCCGGGCGCGGCGGTGTTATCACCGCGTTTACCGTGCTCGGCAAATCCCTGCTCTCGGGAATCGGTGCGGCCAGGTTTTTCGAGGGGGTATTCGCTTCCTTGAATTATGCCGTCAGTTTCATGGCGATTTCTGCCGTCGGCGGCGTGCTGGCCACCAAACAACCGGCGGTGACGGCGCCGGTGCTGGCCTCCAAGATGGGGCAGCTGGATACGGTAGAAGGCTTGCGCGCTCTGCTGAGTGAAATCGCCTTGCTGTTGCGCTCGCAAGCCGCTGCAGTGTTCGGCAATCTGATGGGCGTGATTCCGGTGATGCTGCTGATTTCCGGCCTCATCATGCTGACTACCGATGCGCCGATGATGACGGCGGGGCATGCCCGCGCCAGCTTGCATAGCCTGTCCGTGATCGGGCCGAGCCCTCTGTTTGCCGCTTTTACCGGGATTTTGTTGTGGCTGTCGAGCCTGGCGTCGGGTTTTGCCGACAATTGGTTTGCCCTGCGCCGTCTGCGCGAAGCGCTTACCTATCAGCGGCGCCTGGTGTTCATACTGGGCCCGATGCGGGCTGAACGCTGGGCCGCTTGGCTGGATCGGAATGTGGCGCAGATTGCGGGCAATGTCTCGCTTGGCTTCCTGTTGGGGATGACGCCGGTGCTGGCGCAGTTCTTCGGTTTGCCGCTGGATGTGCGGCATGTCACGCTGGCCACCGGCACACTGACTGCCGCTGCCAGCAGCCTCGGCTGGCAGGTGCTGGCGACGCCGCAATTCTGGCTGGCGATTGCCGGGATTGCCTGCATCGGCGTGTTGAATGTCGGCGTCTCGTTTACCTGTGCGCTGACCCTGGCTTTGCGTGCACGCGATGTGCCGGCACGCATAAGGCGGCTGGTGTTTCGGGCGGTGCTACGCCGTTTCAGCGCTTCGCCGCGTTCTTTCCTGTTCCCCGAGCGGTCGGCGTCGCTTACCTCAGCGTCTCAGGCAGATGGCGTGGTTGCCGACATCGCAGCAGCAGATATCGCCGCCTCCGCGCAGCCGACTGAGCCGCCTCCCGCGCCGCAACGCCAGCCCGGCAGCCGCCATGGCTAAATTGACATTGGCGGGCGTGGACTGTGCCTGTTTCTTGGGGTAGAATTAGCCGGTTTTGGTGTAGGGTGGCGACGGCAGTCGGCGTCGGGCAGGGCTACCTTATGTAATATGCGGTGGTATACGCGGCAAGGTATAGGGACTATATCTGCCGTCCGCGCTGTATTTGTTTCAGTATTTGAGGCAATATTCGCGGCAAGTTCGCAGTAAGAGGGGCCACAAAAAACCGTAGTGAGCGGTGGCAGGCCGGCAGGAGACGCGTAGCCATACGAAATACTGTGTGAGCATCGCGGCGCCGGGATTGCGCCGAGTATCAGGTTTTGAGTAGCTCTTTAAACCGGTTTCGCTACAAATTACCCAGCTAATATGAAAAAACTAATTGCACTTCTCGCGCTTGCGAGTCTTGCCAACCTGGCCGCAGCTGCGGACGTGGTCGGCAACGCTAAGGCAGCTGAAAACAAGGTATCGATGTGTATCGGCTGCCATGGCATTCCCGGCTATAAAGCTACCTTCCCGGAAGTCTATCAAGTGCCTATGCTTGGCGGTCAGTCGGCGCAATATATTCAAAATGCGCTGATGGCCTATAAAAAGGGCGATCGCAAGATGCCAACCATGCGCGGTATCGCAGCCAGCTTGTCCGAACAGGACATGGCGGATATTGCGGCATATTACTCGCAGCAAAAATAAGGGACCCACACAATGAAAAAGATTTTTGCTGGCGTGGTGTTTCTGCTTTCCACTAGCGCATTCATGACTGCGCATGCTGCCGGGAATATCGCGGCGGGCGAAGCTGCAGTGAAAAAAAATTCCTGCGCAGCCTGCCACGGCGCCGATTTTCACAGCCCGACCACGCCGGATATCCCAAGGCTGGCCGGTCAGCCTCAAGATTATCTGCAGCATGCTTTGATTGCCTACCAACGCGGCGCTGACGGTCCGAATGGCCGTAACAATGCGGTGATGGGTGGCCTGGCCAAGTCGCTGTCGCATCAGGAAATACAAGACATTGCGGCCTACCTGCACAGCCTGCCGACCACACTGGTGTTGCGCAAGTAAGCCAGCAAGTAGGGCAGCAAGTAAGGCCTAGCCGCCACCGGACCATGTAAAAAACCACGCAATGACTGTTGCGTGGTTTTTTTTCAGCGGTGCGCGTGCGGGAAGTGCAGCGTAAATACGGTCATCTGATCCGCGCTTCGGCTTAGTTCAACCCGGCCGCCGTGCAGTCTCATGATCGATTGCACGATGGCCAGGCCGAGCCCGGCCGATGAAGCCGAATCACTGCGCGCCGGGTCGACCCGGTAAAAACGATCAAACAGCCTCGGAACCGCCGCTGCCGCTATCTGCGGTCCGGGATTGCTGACCGTGATCAAGGTCGCTTGCTCCGCTGGTTTCGCTTCCAGCCGAATCGCCTGGCCGGCAGCGGTATAACGAATTGCGTTAGCGACCAGATTGCTGATCGCACGCCGTAACAGCATCGCATCGGCCCGCACATTGCCGGATGCGACAATGTTCAGGCGGACGCCGCTGTCTTCCGCCACTCCTTCAAAATAGTCGGCGATACGCTGTAATTCCAGGCGGCAGTCGAGCTGCTCGAAGGCGAGCGCGACATGTGCATGATCGGCGCGCGCCAGGAACAACATATTGTCGAGCATGCGCGCCAGTCTTTCATACTCCTCCACGTTGGATACCAGCAGTCCTTGATATTCTTCCTGCAAGCGTGGCTGCGCCAGCGCCACCTGGGTTTGCACCATCAGGTTATTGATCGGTGTGCGCAAGTCGTGCGCCAGGTCGGCGGAAAATTGCGAGAGACGCTGGAAGCTGTCGTGCAGGCGATCCAGCATGCTATTGAACGCCAGCACCAATTGCTGCAACTCATACGGCGCGCTGGCGACATCCAGGCCGCGGTCAAGGCGTTGCGCGGTGATGGAATGCGCCTGTTGCGCGATCAGGCGGGCAGGGCGCAAACCGCGCCGCACCAGCAGGTAACCCAGCAGGGCTGCCAGGATCGCACCCGATAATGCGGCGCCGAGTATCTGATTGCGATAGCTGGCCAGCAGCTTCAGGCTGTCGCTGATATTGTGGGCAACGATGATTTGCACTTTTTCGCCGCTGCTGTCGACCTTGGCCCAGAGCGCCGTTGCCCGTACCGGCAAACCGGCCGAGGTGCGCAGGTTTTGCCGGGATTTTTCATCCGGTGTCTGGTCGACGGCCGCCATCGGCAAGGCCGGTAAACTGCCGGCCTCGGGCCTGGTGTCCAGCAATGGCGCACCGTCTGCGCTGCGCAGCATCAATAGCAGATCATTGTGACCGAGCGTCGCATCCATGAACGAGTGCGGGTCGTCGCGAATGGCCTGGACCGATCTGGCCTTGGCAACCAGATGCCGCATCAGCGTGATTTTTCCCATCAGCTCCTGGTCGTCGTGGCTCTCCAGCTGGCGCGCCAGCGAATAATACAGATAGCTGCCGACCAGGGTAAACGTGAGCAATGTCGCCAGCGCAAACAATAGCGCCAGACGCACGGTAAGCGAGCGTGGCCCCCAGTGTCTCAAGTGCGGTCCTCCAGCACGTAACCCATGCCGCGCACGGTGTGAATCAAGGGCGGCGCATAGGGTTCGTCGATCTTGATGCGCAAGCGCCGGATGGCGACATCGACGACATTGGTGTCGCTGTCAAAATTCATATCCCAGACCTGCGACGCGATCAGCGAGCGCGACAATACTTCAGACTGGCGTTTTGCCATCAGATGCAACAGGGAGAATTCCTTGGTGGTCAGGTCGATACGCTCACCATTGCGGGTGACGCGCCGTTTCATTACATCGATTTCCATATCCGCGATATGCAACAGATCGGATTCTCGCAGCGGCCCGCGCCGCAGCAGGGTACGGATCCTGGCGACCAGTTCGGCAAACGCAAACGGCTTGACCAGATAGTCGTCGGCTCCCAGTTCCAGGCCTTTGATGCGATCGTCAACCTCGTCGCGTGCGGTTAAAAACAGCACCGGCGTCGAATGGGTCTTGCGCAGCTCGCTGATCACCAGCCAGCCATCCATGCCGGGCAGCATGACGTCCAGCACGATCAGATCGTAGTCCTCCGAAGTCGCGCGGTGCAGACCGTCGACGCCAGTCCTCATCCAATCGACCACATAACCGGATTCACTCAGTCCTTTGCGCAGGTATTCACCAGCCTTGGGCTCATCTTCTACCAACAGGATGCGCATATATCACCCTTCTGCTTGCCTATGTTTGCCGCCGATTATCTTACAGAAAGCAGCGGTGGTGGATTACAAAAGCGTAATCCAGCCGTCACCTTCCGGTTTCCGTCTGCTTCCTACACTTGCCTTCAACGATCTGGCCGTTGCAAGCGCTTTAGTGAGTGACTTGCCTGCAAGCAGCGGCTTCCTCGTTGAACTCTTTCTTAATTTCTGGAGATTGAAATGAACGTAAAACAGTTATTTGCCATCGTGACTTTATTGGCTGCCAGCGGCGTCGTGCTGGCGCAAGCACCTGCCGCCGACAAACCGGCAAGCGCTGCCAAGAGCAGCAGTACTGATAGCAAAGCCACGGTAGCCCAGGAAACAAGCAAGCCGGCTGAAGGCAAAAGCAAGTCCTCTGCGCATGACCACAAAGAAGACGGCCCGAAGAAGTCGATTCATTCCGGCGCCTGATAGCACAATCCCGCGTAACTCATCTCTCCGACGCGGCAAGCGTGCTACGGAAGCCGCATCCCTCGTTGGAGGTCTTTGAAAAATTATTCATGAGGCAGATTTCATGGCGCGGGTCTAACGGCCCGTCAGCCATGCAAGCTGGGACATCTGTAGCTGTTTTTAGGAGAGCCGGCTATGTACAAGCTTTTATTGCCGATCGGTTTAGCGGCATTGGTCTGCCAGCCGTCTTTGGCGCAGGAGATAAGACCGGAGACTGTGCAGCCCAATATCAATTACAAGCTGCCGCCGCTCAGCAGCAGCGATGCGGGCGGCAAGCTGACGCTGGAACAGGCGCTGGCGCAAGCATTCAAGTCCAATCCGGAACTGGCTGCTGCGGTACTTGAAGTAGAAGCAGTCAAAGCCTCGATTTTGCAAGCCGGTGCAAGGCCCAATCCGGAATTCTCGACCTTGCTGGAAGATACGCGCAAGGCGACCCGGACTACCACGGTACAGCTGAATCAAGCGTTGGAATTAGGTGGCAAACGCGGTGCGCGGATTACCGCCGCAGAAAAAGGACGGGATGCGGCGCAAGCCGATCTGCTCGCCAAGCGTGCCGATATACAAGCGGAAGTAGTTGCTGCCTATTTCTCAGTGCTGGAAGCACAAGAGAATCTGAAATTGCTGCGAAACTCCTTGCTACTCGCTCAACGCGCTACTGCAATCACCTCGAAACGCGTTATCGCCGGCAAGGTGGCGCCGATCGAGGAAACCAAGGCGCGGGTTGCCGAAGCCGGTGTCCAGGTCGAGTTGCAACTGGCCGATAGCGCCTTGAATATTGGGCGCCGCCGCCTGGCCGCCACTTGGGGCGACAGCAGGCCAGCGTTTGCAACTGTCGACGGTGAAATCAACAATTTACCGGCGCTGCCTGAGATGAGTACGTTGCAGGCACGGCTGCAAGATTCACCAGCTTTTGCCAGAGCGCGGCTGGAAGTTGAACGGCGTCAGGCTATGACCGAGCTGGAGCGTAGTCGTCGGATTCCCGACCTCACCGTCAGCATCGGCGGCAAGCGGGTACCGGAAGACGGGCGTACCCAGATGATTCTCGGCCTGTCGATTCCAATTCCTGTTTTTGACCGTAATCAAGGCAATTTGCTGGAAGCCTTGCGCCGCACCGACAAGGCCCGCGACGAACAGAAAAGCGCTGAACTACGGCTCAAGGGCGAGCTGGCGGATGCCTATGAACGCTTGAAGTCGGGACGTCAGCAAGTGGTGGCGTTGCAGAACGAAATTCTGCCGGCTGCGCAGAAAACCTATGACATCACTACCAAGGGTTTTGAACTCGGGAAATTCAGTTTCCTGGAAGTGCTGGATGCGCAGCGCGTATTGTTTCAAGCCAAATCACAGACCCTGCGCGCACTCGCCGATACCCATCGCGCTGCTACCGAAATCGAACGCGTAGTAGGGGCTTTTCCGTCAAGCGACTCCTTGTAGTCGGCTTGTTAGTCAACTTATTAGCCAACTTATACAGCAGCCAATATGAAAATCAATTTGAGCAAAAGCAAAGCCGTTGCGGCCGGCGTGGCAACGATTGTCGTGCTGATAGCAGCCGCGGTATATCTGAGTAGCGGCAGCAATGCCGGCGAAGCACAGGATGAGGCCACGCACCGGGAAGCGGCGGCGCACGCCGATGCCGAACATCACGACCAGACTATGCAGGCCGGATCTTCCCAGGAAGAAGGCAAGATAGAGCTGGACGAGGCCCAGGTCGCTGCGGCCGGCGTCAGACTTGAGAGCGCTGGAGTGGCAAAAGTAAAGACGGCGATTACCTTGCCGGGGGAAATTCGCTTCAATGAAGACAAGACCGCCCACGTAGTGCCGCGTCTGGCGGGCGTGGTGGAGCAGGTCGCGGTCAGTCTGGGGCAGCAGGTCAAGCGCGGGCAATTGCTGGCGGTGGTGGCCAGCACCGGCCTGGCGGAACAACGCAGCGAATTACTGGCAGCGCAAAAGCGTTACGCCTTTTCTCGCACTACCTACGAACGGGAAAAGAAGCTGTGGGAAGAAAAAATATCCGCAGAACAGGATTATCAGCAAGCGCGCCAAGTCATGAACGAGGCCGAAATCGCCTTGCAGAATGCACGTCAAAAACTCAATGTGCTGGGCACCGGAGCAGGCAGTTCCGGCGCCTTGAATCGTTATGAAATCCGGGCGCCGTTCAATGGCCTGGTGACCGAGAAACACATCGCGCTGGGTGAAGCGGTAGCGGCCGACGCCAGCATTTTTACTATCTCTGACCTGTCGACGGTGTGGGCCGAAATTATCGTGCCGGCCAAGGATCTGAACCTGGTGCGGCTGGGCGAAAAAGTCAAGATCAGCGCCACCGCCTTCGAGTCGACCGCGAGCGGCAGCATCTCCTATGTCGGCGCCTTGCTCGGCGAGCAGACCCGTACCGCCAAGGCCCGCGTCACCCTGGCCAATCCGGATATGGCCTGGCGGCCGGGTTTGTTTGTCAATGTCGAGGTGGTTGCCAGCGATGCCGAGGTAGCGGTGGCGGTGCAGCCGCAAGCGATCCAGAACGTGGATGACAAACAGGTGGTGTTCGTCCGCATCGCCGACGGTTTCATGGTGCAGCCGGTAACTACCGGCCGCGCCGACAGCCAGCATGTAGAGATCGTCAAGGGGCTCAAGGTAGGCGCACGTTACGCGACTGACGGCAGCTTCGTTCTCAAATCGGAACTCGGCAAGAACAGCGCCGAACACGCCCACTGATGAAGCAAAGGATCCGATCTCATGTTTGAACGCATCATACGTTTCTCGATTGAGCAACGCTGGCTGATCATGCTGGCGGTGTTCGCGATGGCTGCACTCGGCATTTACAACTACCAGAAACTGCCGATCGATGCAGTGCCGGATATTACCAATGTCCAGGTGCAGATCAATACCGCTACGCCAGGCTATTCACCGTTGGAGACTGAACAGCGTGTCACTTTTCCGATAGAAACGGTGATGTCGGGCTTACCGCATCTGCAACAGACACGTTCGCTGTCGCGCTACGGCCTGTCGCAAGTGACGGTGATTTTCAACGATGGCACGGATATCTATTTCGCGCGCCAGATGGTGAACGAACGGATCCAGGAAGCCAAGGGCAGATTGC
This sequence comes from Collimonas sp., assembly GCF_035566375.1. Lineage (GTDB taxonomy): Bacteria > Pseudomonadota > Gammaproteobacteria > Burkholderiales > Burkholderiaceae_D > Collimonas. Next base: position 46,395 of record NZ_DATMRK010000051.1, on the reverse strand, counting down.
CGGCCGGCGTGACGCCGGCGATGGGGCCGATTTCAAGCGGCCTGGGCGAAATCTACCTGTGGACCGTGGAAGCCAGGGATGGCGCAAAAAAAGCCGATGGCAGCGCCTACACGGCGACCGACCTTAGAGAAATCCAGGACTGGATCATCAAGCCGCAATTGCGCAACGTCAGCGGCGTCACCGAAATCAATTCAATCGGCGGGTTCGCCAAGGAATACCAGGTTGCGCCAGTGCCGGAAAAACTGGCCTCGTATGGTTTGACCCTGCAGGATATCGTCACTGCGCTGGATCGCAACAATAGTAACGTCGGCGCTGGTTATATCGAAAAACGCGGCGAACAGTTGTTGATCCGTGCTCCGGGCCAGGTCAGTTCAATAGAAGATATCCGTAACATCATCCTTGGCAATGTGCAGGGGGTGCCGATCCGTATCCGCGATGTCGGCGAGGTTGGCATCGGCCGCGAACTGCGCACCGGCGCCGCCACCGAAAACGGCCGCGAAGTGGTGCTGGGTACGGTATTCATGCTGATCGGCGAAAACAGTCGTGCAGTGTCGCAGGCAGTCGATCGCAAGATGGTGGAAATCAACCGCAGTTTGCCGGCCGGGGTGGAGGCGGTCACGGTATACGACCGCACGGTGCTGGTCGACAAGGCGATCAACACCGTCAAAAAGAATTTGCTGGAAGGCGCCATCCTGGTGATCGCGATTCTGTTCCTGTTCCTCGGTAACATGCGCGCCGCGATCATTACCGCGATGGTGATTCCGCTATCGATGTTGTTTACCTTTACCGGCATGGTCCAGTACAAGGTCAGCGCCAACCTGCTCAGCCTCGGCGCACTGGATTTCGGCATCATCATCGATGGTGCGGTGGTCATCGTCGAAAATTGTGTGCGGCGGCTGGCGCATGCACAGGCGCACCACGGGCGGCCGTTGACGCGCAGCGAGCGCTTCCATGAAGTATTTGCCGCCTCCAAGGAAGCCCGTCGTCCCTTGTTGTTCGGCCAGGTCATCATCATGGTGGTCTACCTGCCGATCTTTGCGCTCACCGGCGTCGAAGGGAAAATGTTCAATCCCATGGCCTTGACGGTGGTGATCGCCTTGGTCGGTGCGATGATTTTGTCGATTACCTTCATCCCGGCTGCAGTGGCGCTGTTTATCGGCAAACGCGTATCGGAAACCGAAAATTTCCTGATGCGCGGCGCCAAGCGCTTTTATGCCCCGGTGCTGGAATTGGTGATGGAGCGCAAGGCTGCGGTGTTGAGCGGCGCGCTCATCGTGCTGCTGCTATCGGGCTTGCTGGCAACCCGTCTCGGCAGCGAGTTCGTGCCGAGCCTGAATGAAGGCGATATGGCGATCCAGGCCATGCGTATCCCCGGTACCAGCCTGACGCAATCGCTGGAGATGCAAAAGCAGATCGAAACCACATTGAAGCGGCAATTTCCCGAGATAGAACGGGTGTTCGCTCGCACCGGAACCGCAGAAATTGCCTCCGATCCGATGCCGCCGAATATCTCCGATGGCTACATCATGCTCAAGCCGGAAGCCAGCTGGCCCAAGCCGAAGAAATCGCGGCCAGAGTTGCTGGCCGCCATTCAGGAGGCCGCCAACAGGATTCCTGGTAATAACTACGAATTTTCACAGCCGATCCAGCTGCGTTTCAACGAGCTGATTTCCGGCGTACGCAGCGATGTCGCAGTCAAGATATTCGGTGACGACATGGCGGTCTTGAACGATACCGCCGATAAGGTCTCGACGGTGCTGGGCAAGATCACCGGCGCGGCCGAGGTGAAAATCGAGCAGACTTCCGGTTTGCCGATGCTGACGGTGAATATCGACAGGGATAAAACTGCGCGCTACGGCCTCAATGTGGCCGATGTACAGGATGTCGTAGCCACTGCGATAGGCGGCAAGGAAGCCGGCACCTTGTTTCAGGGCGACCGCCGTTTCGATATCGTAGTGCGCCTGCCGGAGGAGTTGCGTAGCGATCTGGAGATATTCAAGCGCCTGCCGATTTCCTTGCCTCGTAATATCAGTGCCAGTGCCAGTGCCGGTGCCGGTGGCGAAGGCCGCACCAACTATATTCCATTGGGCGAAGTAGCCAGCCTGGAACTGGCGCCGGGGCCGAATCAAATCAGCCGCGAAAACGGCAAGCGGCGGATCGTGGTGAGCGCCAATGTGCGAGGCCGTGATATCGGCTCGTTTGTCGCCGAGGCCGAGACCAGGCTGCAGCAGCAAGTCAAGATCCCGTCCGGGTACTGGACCAGCTGGGGCGGCCAGTTCGAGCAGCTGCAATCGGCTGCTCAGCGTTTGCAGATCGTGATCCCGCTAGCTTTGCTGCTGGTATTCACGCTGTTGTTCGCCATGTTTGGCAATATCAAGGATGGTTTGCTGGTATTCAGCGGCATTCCGTTTGCATTGACCGGCGGCATCGTCGCTTTATGGCTACGTGGAATTCCCTTGTCGATTTCGGCGGCAGTCGGTTTCATTGCCTTGTGCGGCGTGGCTGTGCTGAACGGCCTGGTGATGATCGCCTTTATCCGCAGCTTGCGCGAAGAGGGCCGCAGCCTGGATGTGGCAATCCGCGAAGGGGCCTTGACACGCTTGCGGCCGGTGCTGATGACGGCGCTGGTGGCGTCGCTGGGTTTTGTGCCGATGGCGATTGCTACCGGCACCGGCGCTGAAGTGCAGAGGCCGCTGGCAACGGTGGTGATCGGCGGGATTCTGTCGTCGACCATCCTGACCTTGCTGGTGCTGCCGATCCTGTACCAGTTATTTCACCGTCGTGACGATGAAGGCGCGGATCAAATAGGCGAGACCGCAGCAAACCGCTAGACGCGTTTCCTGACGCAATCGATATAGGCAGCGCCATCCGGTGGCAAGCCGCTGCGTTGCGAATTCCAGATCATCTCGCCCAGGCATTCCATGATGTGGTGATGGGCTTCATGTTCCGATTGCAGGCGTTGGGTCAAGGCGGTCGCGGCGGCGCGTATGCCAGGCGGCTGGTCGATCGAGATTTGCTCAGCAATCGACAGATGCATGGACAGGTGCAGGAAAGGATTGGTGCGGCCGTTCTCGACCGAATAATCGGCGCTCAGTGCGGCGTCGACATCTTTCAGATCGTCGGCATATTCCGGGTGCTGCGCCAGCCAGTCGCTGGCGATGGCTTCCAGCGGTGTCAGGATTTCATTGGCGCGGTGCTTGCGATAGGTTTCGCAGAAAAAGCGGCGGACGTCGTCTTGAGATGGATTGAACATGATGTTAGCTGATCAGTCTGGCGACGCCGAAAGCGACGGCCGCAGCGAGGCCGCCGACCACCAGGGTTTGCAGCGCCGATTTAAAGGCACCGGTGCCGGTTACGCTACCTTTCAGGTAGCCGAAGATAAACAGCGCCAGCAGTGTGACTACGATGGAGGCGGCGAGGGCGCGCGGAATGGAAGTCATCAGCATGTACGGCGCCAGCGGGATCAGGCCGCCGACCAGGTAGGACAGCGCGATGGTCACAGCGCTTTTCCTGGCCGCAGCCGGTTGCGGTTCTTCCAAGCCGAGTTCAAAGCGCATCATGAAGTCGCGCCAGGCAATCGGATTACGTTCCAGTCCGGCCAGCATCGGCTCGCACTCCTGTTTGGTGACGCCGTATTGCGCCATGATATCGATCACTTCCTTGCGTTCGCGATGCGGTACTTGCCGGATTTCCTGCTCTTCGCGGTCGCGCTCGGCGTAATAGTGCTGGCGCTGGGTGCGTCCGGCCAGGTAGCCGCCCAGGCCCATGGCGATTGAGCCGGCGGCAATTTCCGCAACGCCGGCAGTGACCACGATGTTGATGCCGACGGCCGCGCCGCTGATGCCGGCGGCCAGCGCAAACGGCACCGTCAAGCCGTCAGCCATGCCGATGACTATGTCGCGTACGGTGTCGCTGGCTTCGAAATGGTGTTCGGTATGCGGGTGAGTGTGCTGCATGGATTCAGACCCCTTTTTCCGGTAGCGGTGTTTTCGCCTTGAAATCGCAGAGGTCCGCAATATTGCAGTTCCAGCACAGCGGCTTGCGGGCGATGCAGGTATAGCGGCCATGCAGGATCAGCCAATGATGCGCATCCAGCAGGAATTCGGTGGGCACCAGTTTCATCAACTTGTGTTCGACCGCGTCGACATCCTTGCCGGGCGCGATGCCGGTGCGGTTGGCGACCCGGAAGATGTGGGTGTCGACTGCAATCGTCGGCACGCCAAAGGCGGTATTCAGCACCACGTTGGCAGTCTTGCGGCCGACGCCGGGCAAGGCTTCCAGCTGTTCGCGGGTACGCGGTACCTGGCTGTCATGCTGGGTCACCAGCATGCGGCAGGTTTCGATCACGTTCTTGGCCTTGGTGCGATATAAACCGATGGTCTGGATATACGGAATCAGGCCGTCGACGCCGAGCGCGTAGATTTGCGCCGGCGTATTGGCAACCGGGTACAGCTTGCGGGTCGCCTTGTTGACCGAGACATCGGTGGCTTGCGCCGACAGGATCACCGAGATCAGCAATTCGAACGGCGAGGTGTATTCCAGTTCGGTGGTCGGATGCGGCATGGCGGCGCGCAGGCGGGTAAATATTTCCCGGCGTTTTTCAGCATTCATTGCGAGTCCTTGGCGGCCTGTTCGGCTTGTTGTTCTTTCTTCAGCCGGGCCCGTTCGATGGCAGCCTGAATGATGGCTTTCTTGCGCTGTTGTTCGGCTTGTTGTTCCGGGGTGGCCGCAGATTCGGCGGCGACTGCCTTGAGTTTTTCCGCTGCCTTGGCAGCCAGGCGCTCGTCGTTCTCCTGTTTTTCGCGCGCCAGCCTGAGTATATGGAAATCATGGCGAGCGCGGGCTTCATCGGCTTGCTGCTGGGTCCAGGCGTCCCAGCCGGTGCGGGCACCGCTGACGTCGACCATGGTGATGCAGTCGACCGGGCACGGCGCCAGACACAGATCGCAGCCAGTGCAGAGATCGTTGATCACCGTGTGCATTTGTTTGGCGCCGCCGGCGATGGCGTCCACCGGACAAGCCTGGATGCAGAGGGTACAGCCGATGCAGACAGCTTCATCAATGACCGCCACCGGCCGCGGCCGTTCGGCGCCGTTGGCCGGGTTCAGCGGGATGACTGGTTTTTGCAGCAATTGCGCCAGCCGGGCCACGCCTTGCTGACCGCCGGGCGGACACTGGTTGTAACTGGCGCTGCCGTCGGCGATGGCTTCGGCATAGGGGCGGCACGCCGGATATCCGCACTTGGTGCATTGCGTCTGCGGCAGCAGCGCTTCAATACGGTCAGCGAGGGAAGGCGAGGGTAGGACTGGCACAGGCGGCGGGGAACTGGATGATGACAACATAGACTCTATTATCCGAGTAAACAGTCGGTGCGCCAAATGAAAAAAGCCGTTCCTGGCGAAGGAACGGCTTTTACAGCGGATTTTTGCCGCTCAAACGACTGCCGTTAAGCGTTGTTCTTGATAAATGTGCTTATTTTCGGGCAAATCACTTCGCGCCAGCGGCGGCCAGAGAAAATCCCGTAGTGGCCGCATTTCTCCGCCGTGAAATGTTGTTTTTTGGCTTTCGGGATGGAACTGCACAAATCGTGCGCAGCCTGGGTTTGCCCTGGACCGGAAATGTCGTCTAGTTCGCCTTCGATGGTAAACAGCGCGACACTTTTGATATCTTGCGGCCGCACCAGCTTGCCCCCAACTTCCCAAGTGCCATGCGGCAGGGCGAAATCCTGGAACACGGTCTTGATGGTTTCCAGGTAGTACTCGGCCGGCATATCCAGCACCGCGTTGTACTCGTTATAGAATTTGCGATGGCTGTCGGCCGATTCGTTGTCGCCTTCACGCAAGTGCATGTAGAAATCCCAATGGCTCTGGGCATGACGGCTTGGATTCATCGCAACAAAACCTGCATGTTGCAGAAAGCCCGGGTATACCTTGCGGCCGAAACCAGGGTAGTTGGAAGGCACGCTGTAGATCACCGTGTTTTCAAACCAGCTGAACGGTTTCTCGGTCGCCAGGTTATTGACATCGGTCGGCGACTTGCGCGGATCGATCGGGCCGCCCATCATGGTCATGCTCTTCGGCAGGTGGCTATCCTTGGCGGTCGCCATCAGTGCGATAGCGGCCAATACCGGCACCGTCGGCTGGCAGACTGAAATTACATGCAGGTCCGGCCCCAACTGGCGGATGAAATCCTGGACGTAATATATATAGTCATGCAAATGGAAAGGGCCGGCGCTGGCAGGCACCATGCGGGCGTCGGTCCAGTCGGTGATATAGACGTCATGCTCAGGCAACAGGCCGCGCACGGTATCGCGCAACAGGGTCGAATGATGGCCGGACAAGGGTGCGACCAGTAACACGGTCGGCTGCTTGAGAGCGGTCAATTCCTTGGCGCTCAAACTCTTCTTGAAATGCAGCAGGCGGCAAAACGGCAGGGTGGTGGCGACTTCCTCGACGATTCCGACCGGTTTGTCATTGATCAGCGTGCTGTCGATTTCGAATTCAGGTTTTTCATACTGTTTGCCGAGGCGGTACATCAACTCGTAACCGGCGGCGATGCGTTGCGCGAATGGCGTGTGGGCTAGGGGCGAGATCGGATCGGTGAAGAGTCGGCTGCCAGCGTCGGCCCATTGCACCAGAGGAAGCAGTAAAGACCGGTTGAATTCGTGAAATTGATAGAGCATGCCTTACCTCTTGGGTGATTCATTGCGGTGGTTCAGTGCAACGGTTTAGCGTAAAAATATTGCACTTAATGCAATTTAAGTACCATTTTATCTTATGCACGGAAATGTCGCAAAAATCCTGTAGTTTCACAACAACGGCAGAAAATAGAGTAAACGATTTGGCCGCAAATATACCACTTGCTTCACCTAAACAGCGCATTTGACGCACAGTTTGAGTGCTTGCACTCAAAGTATCGTCTTAAGATTTCTGAGGGGCAATGAATTTGTTTGAATAACCGTAACAAAAGCCCGTAATAGGAACGGAGTTGCCATACGGATCCAGCGCTGCCTGGCCGGTTTCGCATGACAACTCCGCTGTGTTACTTCAGTGTTATGGCATTAGCCACGTTTGGCAGGGTAGGTAAAGGCGGGAAGTGCCTTGATCGTATCTTTGGTAGCGTCTGGCAGCGTGATCTTGCCAGCATCTTCCTTGATCTGATTGACTGGAATCGCCACGTCATGACGATCGATGCCGACGAAGCCGCCAGCACCAATAATCACGAATGAGACTGCCTTCTCAGGCGACACGATCAAGTCATCGATCTTGCCGATCTTTTCCTTCTTGGCGTTATACACGGTTTGACCGATCAATTGCTTTTTTGCGCTCCAGCCCTTGATCACGACGTCCATTTCAGAAACCGACACACCCAGCACCGCGCTGCCGGCGACTTGGGCGTGCACAGGGGCCAGGACAGCCATCAATACGCCAGCGCATATTGCAAATTTGCTTACAGTATTTCTCATGTAAATCTCCTTGGTGGTTGAGTGCCAGAGCGGATATGCGCCAGGATGGCCATCCGATCCGGCACTGGTGGTTGGTTGAAAACATGTCTTGTCTCTGATCTCTTGTGAAGCAGCGCCATCCTGGCAATTGCAAAAATGGCGGCTCCGTGTATGGCTTAGCCCTTGCTGGCCGATGCCGCTACCGGTGTTGCTGTCGGCGTTGCGGCCTCAACCCAGCCGCCGCCCATCACCTTGTACAGCGTGACAAAGTTCGACAGCCGCGACAATTGCAGTGCGGCCAGGTTCTGCTGCGCGCTATACATCGCCCGTTGCGAGTCGAGCAAGGTCAGGTAGCTGTCGACGCCGCTGCGCACTCTCGCATCCGACAAGCGATAAGTTTCGGCAGTGGCTTCAGCCAGCGACATCTGCGCCTGCAATTGCTGATCCAAGGTGCCGCGCGCCGCCAGCGCATCGGCAACCTCCTGGAAGCCGCTCTGGATCGCTTTTTCATATTGGGCAACGGCGATCTCGCGTTCGACTTTCGCTACTTTCAGGTTGGCCAGATTGGCGCCGCCGTGGAAGATCGGCAGATTGATCTGTGGCATGAAACTCCAGGAACCGGCGCCGGCCTTGAACAGATCGGACAGTTGCGCGCTCGATGCGCCGCCGCTAGCCGTGAGCGAGATGCTCGGGAAGAAGGCGGCGCGGGCGGCGCCGATGTTGGCGTTGGCTGCCTTGAGCTGGTGTTCCGCCTGCAAGATGTCGGGCCGCCGCTGCAATACCGCCGATGGAATATCGGCAGGCAGTTCGGTGAAGCTGGTCACTTCCGCCAGGCGGCCGTCGGGCAGCAGCGCCGGCGGCAGCGGGGTGCCGAGCAATAGCGCCAGCGCAGTCTGGTCTTGCGCCACCTGCTGCGAGTATTTCGCGACATCGACGCGGGCGCTGTCGACGCTGGTCTGAGCCTGGCGCAGATCGAGCTCGGACGAAACGCCTCTTTGCATGCTGCGCAAAGTAAGGTCGTAGGAAGCCAGTTGGCTATCGCGGGTGTCCTTGGCGATATTCAGATGATACAGATCGGCCGACAAGGTCAGGTAGGCGTTGGCGACTTCGGCAATCAGGCTGATGTGGGCGCTGCGGCGCGCTTCTTCGGTCGCCAGATAGCTTTCCAGTGCTTGCTGGTTGAGGCTGCGGACGCGGCCGAAGAAATCCAGTTCATAAGCGCTGAACCCGATGCCGGCACTGTAGGAATGGCTGATGGTCGGCGCGCCGCTGGTCGATAGCGAAGCCGGCGTGCGCTGGCCGTTGCCGCTGCCGCTGGCGTTGATTGCAGGCAGCAGATCGGCGCGTTGAATCTGATATTGCGCGCGCGCCTTCTCGATGTTGAGGATGGCGACCCGCAGGTCGCGGTTATTGGCCAGCGCCAGCGCGATCATTTGCTTGAGCTTGTCGTCGCGAAAATAATCGCGCCAGCCAAGTTCGGCGGTGCTGGCGGCCGGCAGCGCCGGCGCTGTTTGAGTGGCGGCGCCAGCCGGCCAGGTCTGCGCTGTCGGCATGGCCGGACGGGTGTATTCCGGCGTCAGACTGCAGGCCGACAAGGTCAGGCACAGCAGGGCGAGCGAGGGGAGGGTTCTGTTAGTCATGGATCAGTTCTCCACCGATGGTGAGGCAATATCTGGAGTTGCTGCCGCGGCGGACGGCTTGCTGCGGCCGCCGAACAGATGCGTTACCACCACAAAGAACAGTGGCACGAAGAAAATCGCCAGGAAAGTGGCGGTCAGCATGCCGCCGATGACGGCGGTGCCGAGCGCGTTCTGGCTACCGGAACCGGCGCCGGTGCTGATCGCCAGCGGCAACACGCCCAGTACGAAGGCGATCGAGGTCATCAAGATAGGCCGCAGGCGCAGACGCACTGCGGTCAGGGTGGCCGCGATCAGGTCCTTGCCGTCGTCGTATTGCTCCTTGGCGAATTCGACGATCAGGATCGCGTTCTTGGCCGACAGGCCGACCGTGGTCAGCAAGCCGACCTGGAAATACACGTCGTTGGATAAGCCGCGTGCAGTGGTCGCCAGCAAGGCGCCGACTACACCGAGCGGCACCACCAGCATCACCGCGAACGGGATCGACCAGCTTTCATATAATGCGGCCAGGCAAAGGAACACAATCATCAGCGAAATCGCATACAGCGCCGGTGCTTGCGCGCCGGACATCAACTGCTCGTAGGAGAGGCCGGTCCATTCGAAACCGATGCCTTTGGGCAGGGTCGCGGCGATTTTTTCCATCGCATCCATGGCCGTTCCGGAGCTCACGCCGGGGGCCGGCGAGCCGAGGATTTCAGCCGATGACACGCCGTTGTAGCGTTCCAGCAGCGGCGAACCATAAGTCCATTTGCTGCTGGCGAAAGCCGAGAACGGCACCATGTTGCCGGCAGCGTTGCGGACATACCATTTATCCAGGTCTTCCGGCACCATGCGCGAGGCTGCCTCCGCTTGCAGGTAGACCTTTTTGACCCGGCCTTTGTCGATAAAATCGTTGACGTAGCTGCTGCCCCAGGCAATCGATAAGGCGTTGTTGATATCCGTCAGCGCCAGGCCCAGCGCTTGCGCCTTGGCCTGGTCGACTTCGATCTTGAATTGCGGCGTGTCGTCCTGGCCGTTGGGGCGTACCGCCGCCAGCGCCGGATCCTTGGCCGCCGCCGCCAGCAATTGATTGCGGGCCGCCAGCAGTTTTTCATGACCGAGTCCGGCCTCGTCTTTCAGTTCGAAGTCGAAGCCGGAAGAGTTACCCAGTTCGGATACCGCCGGCGGCACAAAGGCGAACACCATCGCATCGCGGATTTTCGAGAACGTTTGCATGGCGCGGCCAACCACGGCGTCGGCGCGCAGATCGGCACGGTTGCGGACCTTCCAGTCGCGCAGCTTGACGAAGGCAAGGCCGCTGTTCTGGCCCTGGCCGCCGAAGCTGAAGCCAGCCACGGTAAACAGAGATTCGACCGCGCCTTTTTCGTCGTTGAGGAAATGATTCTCGACTTGCTTGAGCACTTCCAGGGTGCGTTCCTGGGTGGCGCCGGTAGGCAGTTGTATCTGCGCAAACAAGATGCCCTGATCTTCTTCCGGCAGGAAAGAAGTCGGCAAGCGCATGAACAACAAAGCCATGACGGCGACGATGGCGACATAAATCACCAGATAACGCTTGCTGTTATTGATAAAACGCCCCACGGTCGATTCGTATCTGGTGGTATTGCGCGCAAACATGCGGTTGAACCAGCCAAAGAAACCATGTTCTTTTTCAATCGACTGACCCTTGGCGACCGGCTTGAGCATGGTCGCGCACAGCGCCGGCGTCAAAATCATCGCCATCAATACCGACAGCACCATGGCCGACACGATGGTGATCGAGAACTGCCGGTAAATCACGCCGGTGGAGCCGCCGAAAAAAGCCATCGGGATGAACACGGCGCACAGCACCATGGCGATGCCGACCAGCGCGCCGGTGATCTGGCCCATCGATTTGCGGGTCGCTTCCAGCGGCGACAAGCCGTCTTCCGACATCACCCGCTGGACGTTTTCCACCACCACGATGGCGTCATCCACCAGCAAGCCGATCGCCAGCACCATGGCGAACATGGTCAGGGTATTGACTGAGAAGCCGGCCAGCGCCAGCACCCCGAAAGTCCCTAGCAGCACTACTGGAACCACGATCGTAGGAATCAACGTGGCGCGGATGTTTTGCATGAACAGATACATCACCAGGAATACTAGAACCACGGCTTCCAGCAAGGTCTTGATCACTTCTTCGATCGAAATCTTGACAAATGGCGTGGTGTCGTAAGGCATCACGACTTTCATGCCTTGCGGGAAAGTGCCAGACTGTTTGACAATAAAGTTTTCGACCGCCTTGGCGGTGTCTAGGGCGTTGGCGCCGGTCGACAAGCTGATCGCCAGGCCGGTTGCATCCTTGCCGTTGTAACGCGATTCGACGTTGTAGCTGGCGCTGCCCAGCTCGACCCGGGCGACATCGCTGAGCAGCACCGAGGAACCGTCGGTGTTGGTGCGCAGCAGGATATTGCGGAATTGTTCTGGCGTTTGCAAGCGGGTCTGGGCGGTAATGGTGGCGTTCAACTGCTGGCCTGGAATAGCTGGCGTGCCGCCCAGCTGCCCCATCGAAATCTGGGCGTTCTGGGAAACGATGGCGTTGCTGACATCGGTCGGGGTCAAGCCGTAATTGTTCAGTTTGCTGGGGTCCAGCCAGATCCGCATCGCATATTGCGCGCCAAACAGCTGGACGATACCGACACCCGGCAAGCGGCTGATGGGGTCTTGCAGATTGGCTGCCACGTAATCCGAGAGATCGGCCCGATTCATGCTGCCGTCATCGGAAACAAACCCGAGCACCATCAGGAAACTCTTCGAGGCTTTGCTGACCGCAATCCCCTGTTGCTGCACTTCTTGCGGCAACAGCGGTGTCGCCAGTTGCAGTTTGTTTTGCACTTGCACCTGGGCGATGTCGGGATCGGTGCCGGCGTCGAAGGTCAGCGTGATCTTGACGCTGCCGGCGGAATCGCTGGTCGAGGCCATGTAGCGCAGATGATCGATGCCGTTCATCTGCTGTTCGATGACCTGGGTCACCGTGTCTTCCAGCGTTTCGGCGGAGGCGCCGGGATAGGTGGCGCTGATCGCCACCGATGGCGGCGCGATGCTGGGGTATTGCGAAATAGGCAGCGAACCGATCGCCAGTACGCCAGCCATCATGATGATGATGGCGATGACCCAGGCAAAGATCGGCCGGTCGATAAAAAAGCGAGACATGAAGATAACTCCTTATTGCGGCTTGGCTGAGGCGGCGGGCGTGGCAGATCCAGCGGCCGCTGCCACCTTGGCTTCGATGCCGGGGCGGACTTTCTGCAGGCCGGCGACGATCACGCGGTCGCCCGCTTTCAAGCCTTCGCTGACCAGCCATTGGGCGCCGATGGTGCGGTCGACCTTGAGTGCGCGTTGTTCAACCTTGTTGTCGGCGTTCAGCACCAGCGAGCTGGTATCGCCGCGGCTGTCGCGGGTGACGCCTTGCTGCGGCACCAGGATGGCGTCGTTTTTAACGCCTTGCTGGACGATGGTGCGGACATACATACCAGGCAGCAAAGTGTGTTGCGGATTCGGGAACACCGCGCGCAGCGTGACCGAGCCGGTAGTCTGATCGACGGTCACGCCGGCGAATTGCAAAGTGCCGGCGAGCGGGTAGGTGCTGCCGTCTTCCAGCACGAGTTGGACCTTGGCCTTGCCTGCGGCGCTTTTTTCGATAGCTCCAGCGGCCAGATCACGCTGCAATTTGAGCAACTGACTGCTCGATTGGGTGACATCGACATAGATTGGATCGAGTTGCTGCACCGTGGCTAAGGAGTTGGTTTGGCTGGCGGTAACCAGGGCGCCGGCGGTAACCGTAGACTGGCCGATGCGGCCGCTGATCGGCGCCGTGACGCGGGTGTAATCGAGATTGATGCGGGCACTGTCGACGGCCGCCTGCGACGAGGCGACATCAGCCTCCGCTTGCTGGAGGGCGGCGACGGCGTTGTCGTAATCCTGCTGGCTGACCGCCTTGATTTGCACCAGGTCGCTATAACGCCCTGCCTGCAGGCCGACCGAGAACAGATTGGCGCGGGCCTTGGCCAAGGCCGCCCTGGCGCTATCCAGATTGGCCTGGTAGGTGCGGGCATCGATTTGATACAGGAGGGCGCCGGCCTTGACATCGCTGCCCTCGGTAAACGCGCGGGTCTTGATGATGCCGCCGACCTGCGGCCGGATTTCAGCGATGGTGTAGGCGCTGGTGCGTCCCGGCAGTTCGGTGTCCAGCTTGACCGTGGTTGGCGTCATTACGGCGACTTCAACTTCTGGCGCAGCGTGCGCCTGGTTTTCCGGAGTGCGGCGGTTGCATCCGCTTAGCAAAATGCTGGCGGCTAGCAGCGTGCTTAGAATAGGTATGGCGCGAGAATGACGGCGATGCATAAAATCTCCATAAATGACGTCGGGATCAGCTAGCACCCGCAAGGAGAGGTGCCCAGGGCGGGATAGCTGTTGCAATAGGGGGTACGAGTGTTGCGGCCTCAGGTGTCAGGCCGCTTCGGGGGAGTGATGGAAGATGGTTGAAGCCATGGCGGCCTGATCTCAACCGCCGCTGGTCGACTCGCGGAAAATCCGCGGGGTAGCCGCAGCGAAATCATTTGTGTAAGAGCTAGGTCGTTCATGTTGAACGCGGCGTGCTGACTTACTCCCGGTAAAGCAGGGGTAATCGCGGCACAATTTCCATATGGTCAAGGAAGCACCATTTTCACGATTGTTATCGTGTCGAAATATAAGAAATGTCTGGTTTTTCTTGTTTTAACTGTAATTGGATTTTAATTTTGCACAGGCGCGCAGCGGCCAGCTTTTATTTAGCAATCAAGTCCGGCGACATGATCGCTTTTAAATAGTTGGTCGTGATATCACCGCGTTCGCGCTGGGCGATCCACCAGACATTGCCTTTTCTGATCGACCATTCCAGCTTCTGACCCGCTATCAGCAATGCAGCGGCCTGGCCCAGCGTGGGTTGGTGGCCGATGATCAGCACCGGTTCGCGGTTGTTGGGCCAGTTGGCCACCGCCAGCAATTGCTCCGCGCTACAGTCGGGAGCGAGTTCGTGATGGGTCTTGAATTTGCGGCCGAGCGCTTCTGCCGTTTGCACCGTGCGGGTGGCCGGGCTGCTGATGATCTTGCAGCTATGCGGCAGGTTGTGGTCCAGCCAGTCAGCCATTTTCCAGGCTTGTTTGTGCCCCTTGCCGGTCAGGGCGCGGCCCTGGTCCGGTTCGCCGATTTCTGCCTCCGCGTGCCGCCATAGAATCAATTCCATGATTTGCCCTTGCTCATTTATTTGAAGATTGGGTGGGAGAAAGCGCGCCTAAAGCTAGCATCAAATGTCGTTGCGCACCGTATTGCTTTTGTCTCCGATGAGGCTTGTTTTTATGCCAGTTGCCGTCAGAGCCGAGGCTCCAGGCATTGGTATTATCTTTCAGGTAGGGCGTGAGACCCTCGTTGATGACTCTTCTCTTGAGCGTTTTGTCGTGTACCGGGAAGGCTACTTCGACCCGCCGGAACAGATTGCGGTTCATCCAGTCGGCGCTGGCCAGATAAACATCGTGCTGCAGGTTGTTGCGGAAATAATAGATGCGGCTATGCTCCAGGAAGCGGCCGATGATGGAGCGTACATGAATGTTTTCGGACAGGCCTGGAACACCTGGCCTGAGGGCGCAAGCGCCGCGCACGATCAACTCGATCTTGACGCCGTCGGCAGAGGCGTCGTACAGGGCGCGGATGACCGATTCGTCCAGCAGCGCATTCATCTTGGCGACGATGCGCGCCGGCCGGCCCTGGCGCGCAATCTCGGCTTCATTATGGATGGCCCGGATGATTTCTTTTTGCAATAAGAACGGCGCCAGCCACAGATAATCCATTTTCTTGGGTTTGGTCAGGCTGGTCAGGTGCATGAAGACTTCGTTGACTTCGATTGCCAGTTTCTGGTTTGAGGTGAGCAAGCCGAAATCGGTATACAGCTTGGTAGTGGTGGGATGATAGTTGCCGGTACCGAGGTGGGCGTAATAGCGCAGTTCGCCGTTGCCGTCCTTGTCCTTATTGCGCTCGCGGCGGATCACCAGCGACAACTTGGCGTGGGTTTTGAGGCCGACCACGCCGTACACCACTTGGGCGCCGGCGCGCTCCAGTTTGTCGGCCCAGTTGATATTGGCTTCTTCATCAAAGCGCGCCATCAATTCCACCACCACGGTCACCTCTTTGCCGCGTTGCGCGCCGACAATCAGTGCTTCCATCAGGTCGGAGTTCATGCCGGTGCGATAAATGGTTTGCTTGATCGCCACCACATTGTGGTCAAACGCTGCGGAGCGGACAAAATCGACCACCGGCTGGAACGACTGGAAGGGATGATGCAGCAGCACGTCTTTCTGCTTCAGTTGTTCGAAGATGTCGTTGCCGTTGTCCAGCTGCAGATGCGGCGGCAAGCCGGGCGCAAATGACGGGAAGCGCAAGCCGGGATTGCTGATCTGGTCGACCATCTCCGACAAGCGCACCATATTGACCGGCCCATCGACCGCGTATAAGCGGTTGGCGGCAATGCCAAACTGGTCGAGCAGAAACTGGGACAGGTGCGGCGGACAGGTGCGCGCCACTTCCAGCCGCACCGCAACCCCGAACTGGCGGCTTTGCAGTTCGCTTTGCAGCGCTTGCCGCAAGTTCTTGACTTCTTCTTCGTCAACCCAGAGATCGCTGTTGCGGGTCACCCGGAATTGCGAATAAGCCAATAGCTGGCGGCCGGAAAAAAGCTCGCCTATATGGGCATGGATGATGGACGACAGCAAACAGAACGAGCTGCCGTTGGGCGACATCACATCGGGCAGCTTGATCACGCGCGGCAATACCCGTGGCGCTTTGATGATGGCGATGGAAGTGCTGCGGCCGAACGCATCTTTGCCCGCCATTTCGACAATGAAATTGAGACTCTTGTTGACTACCTGGGGGAAGGGGTGGGCTGGATCCAGCCCGATAGGGGTTAGCAGGGGACGGATTTCCTGGTCGAAGAAGGTTTTCACCCAGGCCCGTTGTTCTTCGTTGCGGTCGCTATGCCTTAGCAGGTGGACGCCGTTGGCTGAGAGTTGCGGCAAAATGGTCTGGTTCAGGATGGCGTACTGGCGGTCGACGATCTGATGGCACTCTACGCTGGTGCGTTCAAGCGCTGCAACCAGTGCCGGTGGTTCTGCCCCATCAATTTGACTATTTGCCAGCAGGCTGGCGATACGGACTTCAAAGAATTCATCAAGATTATTACTGACGATGCATAAATATCGCAATCGCTCCAGCAGTGGGATATGCCGGTCTTCGGCCTGGGCCAGGACGCGCCGGTTGAAGGCCAGTTGTGATAATTCGCGGTTCAGATAGCTTGGATTGGCGCCTATTCTGGCGCTGGGGTGCTGGGTGGCATCGTCCGACTTGGTTTTCTTGTTCATGAATCAAGCAGCTGGTCTGATGGTTAGGGCGGAGTGTATGCAGTGAATATGACAGCTTGATGAAGAAAATGGAAGTGTTGCAAGTCACTTAATGTTTTGATACTGCGCCGCCTGGCGCTTTGCAGGGAAAACTGGGCGGCTCGATACTGCATTCCGTTATTGATTTATTGATAATTCAATCGTCATTTCGCTTCATTTTTTGCTCGTCATAAAGCTGTCATAAATGTTGGTTAGAGTTCGCCCTGTCTCAGGGGCTGTTGTGAAATTAACCTTCTTGCCAAAAGGTGCATCTCACAACAGTCTCGACTCGGGCACACCACATCTATAGTCATCAAGGGAGTAACAAATGCGATTGAATCACTTCGTCAAAGCTGCCATTCTTGCCATGAGTTCGACACTGGCGGTTTCTTCAGTCATGGCTGCGGAAATCACCGGCGCCGGCGCTTCTTTTCCTTATCCGATCTATTCGAAATGGGCTGAGGCCTATAAAGCCGCAACCGGCAACAGCCTGAACTATCAATCGATCGGCTCCGGCGGCGGTATCAAGCAGATCAAAGCGAAAACAGTGGATTTCGGCGCTTCCGACATGCCGTTGAAAGCTGAAGACTTGAACGCCGATAACCTGGCGCAGTTCCCGGCAATCATGGGTGGCGTGGTGCCGGTCGTGAATCTGGACGGTGTGGCTCCAGGCCAGGTCAAATTGACCGGCGCGGTGCTGGCAGATATCTATCTGGGCAAGATCACCAAGTGGAACGCCGCTGAAATCACTGCGCTCAATCCAGGCGTCAAATTGCCGGCTGACGACATCACCGTGGTATATCGCGCTGACGGCTCGGGCACTTCATTCGTATTCACCAGCTACCTGTCGAAGACTAGCCCAGCATTCAAGAGCGGCGTCGGCGCGGGTACTGCTGTCAAGTGGCCAGTCGGTGTCGGCGGCAAGGGTAACGAAGGTGTTGCTGCCAACGTCCAGAAGATCAAAGGTTCGATCGGCTATGTTGAATATGCTTACGCCAAGAAAAACAAACTGCAGCATACCCAGCTGAAAAATCGCGATGGCGGTTTTGTGCAACCGGACGACGAAACTTTCAAGGCAGCCGCAGCCGGCGCCGACTGGGCTAAAACCCCAGGTTTCGCAGTGGATTTCACCGACGCAGCGGGCAAGACCAGCTGGCCTATCACTAGCGCTTCTTTCATCCTGATCCACAAAACCCAGGCTGATGCAGCCAAGGGCAAGGAAGTACTGAAATTCTTTGAATGGGCCTACAAGAACGGCGGCGCTTCTGCTACCGAACTGGACTATGTCGCGATTCCTGCATCGGTGGTGAAGCTGGTGGAAGAGTCGTGGAAAAGCCAGATCAAGGATAACGCTGGTAAAGCCGTCTGGTAATTGTCGTAACTTGATGCGGACTTGACGGGTTCAGGTCCGCATTGCGAGTGTTAACCGTTGTAGCGTTGCGTTATAGCGTTATAGCGTTATAGATATGCATGGCTGGCTTTGCTCGGGAAATAGCGAGAATTGCCGGCCTGATTGAATCACCTAGTCTCCACGCGAAATATCTCCAGATCAAGCCCGGCTGGCAGTTGAAATCTTCGCCGCAGCATCTTATTCTTCATCGGATATCGCTACTCATGAGTGCAAATATTCCTGTCATGGAACAATCAATCTCACCCCAGGCAATCAGCGCTGAAGAGGCGGGTTTATCGCATCAGAGCTTGCTTGCCACGATGCGCAAGCAACGCATCCAGGATTTCCTGTTTCACAAAATCACGTTGCTGTTTTCGCTGATCGTGCTGCTGGTTTTGCTCGGCATTATCGTTGTTCTGGCGATCGGCGCCTGGCCGGTATTCCGCGAGTTCGGGCCATCCTTCATTACCACCGTCGAGTGGGATCCGGTCAATGACCATTACGGCGCCATGATCGCCATCGTCGGCACCCTGGTGACCTCGTTCATTGCGCTGGCGATCGCGTTTCCAGTGAGTTTCGGGATTGCCTTGTTCCTGACTGAAATCTGCCCGCCAAAATTGCGCCGTCCGCTGGGTACCGCAGTGGAACTGCTGGCCGGCGTGCCGAGCATTATCTACGGCATGTGGGGTTTGTTTGTCTTTGCGCCGCTGTTTGCCAAATACGGCCAGCCTTTCCTGTCTTCCACGCTCGGCCAGCTGCCGCTGATCGGCGCCCTGTTCAACGGCCCTAAGATGGGCATTGGCTTGCTGACCGCCGGCCTGATTCTGGCGGTGATGATTATCCCGTTTATTTCCTCTGTCATGCGGGACGTGTTTGAAGTGGTCCCTGCGGTGTTGAAAGAGTCTGCCTATGGTCTGGGTTGCACCCGTTGGGAAGTAGTGCGCAAGGTGGTGCTGCCGTATGCCAAAACCGGTGTTGTCGGCGGTGTCATGCTCGGCCTCGGGCGTGCTTTGGGCGAGACCATGGCGGTGACGTTTGTGATCGGCAATGCGCAGCGCTTGTCCTGGTCGCTATTTGCCTCCGGCAATAGTATTGCTTCGACGCTGGCCAATGAAATCGCCGAGGCTTCCAGCACGCTGCATGTATCCGCCTTGTTCGCATTGGGCCTGATTCTGTTCGTGATTACCTTCATCGTTTTGTCGATTGCCAAAATCATGTTGATGGGCATGTCCCGTAAGGAAGGCTCAAAATGAAAAATTCTTCGCAAGTTGACGCCGATATCCAGGCCAGTCCGCTGACCAATCAGGTCTATCGGAAACGCCTGCTGATGCATCGTTTCGGCATGCTGCTGTCTTTCCTGGCGATGGCCTTGGGTCTCGCGGTATTGGCCTGGATTCTGGCGACTCTGGTCATCAAGGGTTTTGGCGCGCTGAATCTCGGCATGCTGACGCAAAACACGCCGGCCCCTGGCTCAGGCGCGGGCGGTCTGCTGAATCCAATTGTCGGCAGCTTGATGCTAGTGGGGCTGGCAACGCTGATCAGCACACCGGTCGGTATCCTGGCCGGTATCTATCTGGCTGAATATGGCGAGGAAAGCAAGCTGGCGCAGGTGACACGGTTTATCACCGACATCATGTTGTCGGCGCCGTCGATCGTGATCGGCTTGTTTGTCTACGCTATCTACGTTGCTAAGGTTGGTCATTTCTCCGGTTGGGCCGGTACCTTTGCCTTGTCCCTGATTGCAGTGCCGGTGGTGGTGCGGACTACCGACAATATGTTGAAGCTGGTGCCCGGCAGCCTGCGCGAAGCGGCGTTTTCCCTGGGTGCGCCGCGTTGGAAGGTGGCCTTGCTGGTGCGTCTGCGAGCGGTCAAGGCCGGCGTGGTCACCGGTGTATTGCTGGCGGTGGCGCGGATTGCCGGGGAAACTGCGCCCTTGTTATTCACTGCCTTGAATAACCAGTTCTTCAGCAGCAACATGAACAAGCCGATTGCGAATCTGCCGGTGGTTATCAGCCAGTTTGCGATGAGTCCGTTTGATAACTGGGTGCCGCTGGCATGGGGTGGGGCGCTGTTGATCACGTTCAGTGTGCTGGCTTTGAACATCGTCTCGCGTTCATTGTTCAGTCAAAAAATCCCGGGCTAAGTCGACCCTCTTGTATTCACTTAGATTGTCAATATCATGCAAACATCGAGCAAATTGAATCATTTCAGCGAACAGCAGACCAAGCAGCCGACCATAGAAATCTCGCAGCTGGATTTCTACTATGGCAATTTCCAAGGCTTGAAGAATATCAATCTGCATGTCAATGAAAAGAAAGTGACTGCATTTATCGGCCCGTCGGGTTGCGGCAAATCGACCTTGCTGCGCACGCTGAACCGGATGTACGACCTGTATCCAGGTCAACGCGCCGAAGGCAAGATCATGTACGCCGGCCGCAATATCCTGGAGCCGGGGCAAGATCTGAACATGCTGCGCGCCAAGGTTGGCATGGTGTTCCAGAAGCCGACGCCGTTTCCGATGTCGATTTACGACAACATCGCTTTTGGCATCCGCCTGTACGAAAACCTGCCTAAGGGCGAGATGGACGAGCGCGTCGAATGGGCCTTGTCTAAGGCGGCCCTGTGGGGTGAAGTCAAGGATAAGCTGAACAAGAGCGGACTGAGTTTGTCCGGCGGCCAGCAGCAGCGCTTGTGCATCGCGCGCAGTGTGGCGGTGCGTCCTGACGTCTTGCTGCTGGATGAGCCGACGTCGGCGCTGGATCCGATTTCGACCGCCAAGGTGGAAGAATTGATCAGCGAACTGAAACAGGATTACACCATCGCCATCGTGACGCACAACATGCAGCAGGCGGCGCGTTGCTCCGATTACACCGCCTATATGTATCTGGGCGAGCTGGTGGAGTTCGGCGAGACCGATCAGATTTTCATGAATCCGGCACGCAAGGAAACCCAGGATTACATCACCGGCCGCTTTGGTTGAGCGCGCAGCGACCTATTAACCTGACATGAATCGCAAAGAACAGAAGGAATGCAGATGAGCGGCGAACACTCTTCAAAACAATACGACACGGATCTGGAAACCATACGTTCCAAAGTGTTGCTCATGGGCGGCCTGGTTGAACGCCAGTTCCAGGAAGCGATCAACGTTTTCCGCAACGGCAACCTGGAAGCGGCGGAAAGAGTCATCAAGGACGACGATCAGGTGAACCGCCTGGAAGTTGAGCTGGATGACGCTTGCAGCCACTTGATCGTGCGCCGCCAACCGACCGCCAACGATTTGCGGACCGTGATGGCGACTATCAAGGTGATTACCGACCTGGAACGGATCGGCGACGAAGCGGCAAAAATCGCGCGCACCGCAATCCATCTGCACAAGCGCGGCACTGGCACTATCGATCACATCGAAACGGTGCGGGTTATCGCCGTCGGTGCGGCTGACCTGCTGCACGATGCGCTGGATGCGTTGGCGCGCCTGGACGAGAAGCAAGCCATGAGGCTGATTGCGCAGGACGAGGTGATCGATCGCGATTTCCGCTCGATCATGCGCAACCTGATCACCTTCATGATGGAAGATCCGCGCACGATTTCGGCTTCCATGGATACCTTATGGGTGGCCAAGGCGATCGAGCGTATCGGCGATCATGCCAAGAACATCGCCGAGTACGTGATTTACATTGTCGAGGGCAAGGATATCCGTCATACGGATTACGCCGCCAGCCAGCTCGGCGATGACGCGTAATGTTAACCGTGTGTTAAAAAATGGCCGCCGACAAAACATCCATCCTGATCATTGAAGATGAGCCGGCGATTGCCGAGCTGATCGGTTTTACCATCAAGGAAGCCGGCTGGACGCCGTCCATCGTGCATACCGCGGCAGACGGCTGGGAATTCGTCCAGCGCCGCACGCCGCATCTGGTGTTGCTGGACTGGATGTTGCCGGACCAGAGCGGTTTGCGCCTGCTGTCGCAAATGCGCGCCGATCGCCAGCTGCAATCCATGCTGATCATGATGCTGACTGCGAAAAGCATGGAGGAGGACAAGATCTCCGGCCTCGACAATGGCGCCGACGATTACATGACCAAGCCTTTTTCGCCGCGTGAACTGACATCGCGGGTCAAGGCCTTGTTGCGGCGCAAGGGTACTGATGAAGTGCCGGGCATGATGTCGGCTGGTGCGGTCTCGCTCGATCCTGCCAGTTGTTCGGTCTGTCTGGAAAACCAGAAAATCGATATCGGCCACGCTGAATACCGTTTGCTGAAATTCTTCATGGCTAATCCGGACCGGGTTTTCTCGCGCAGCCAGCTGCTGGACAAGGTCTGGGGCGACCACGTGGTGATCGAAGAGCGTACCGTGGATGTCCACGTGCTGCGCTTGCGCAAGGCGCTGCGCGAATCGGAGCACCTGATTCGGACGGTGCGCAGCGTCGGTTATATGCTCTCGGCAAAATAGCGCAAAATATATAGCTGGATCTCGAACGCGAACCACTCACCCTGGTTCGCTGCCGTGAATGATGCCTCCCTCCCAAAATAGTGATTTATGAACCCACAGATGTTGTTCTGGATCCCGGCATTGCTACGGATCCTGCTGATTTTTGTCATCTCCGGCGTGATCTGGGCGTTGTTCGGCGTGCTGCCAGGCCTGTTATTGGGTTTGGCTTTGATGTCGATTGCGGTGGTGGTGCAACTGCATTATCTGTTTCGGCTCAGCGGCTGGCTGGATAATCCGCGCAGCGAAAAACTGCCGGACGGCTGGGGCGCCTGGACCGATATTTTTTCGCGCCTGTATCGCCTGCGGCGCGACGATGAAAAGCATCAGACCGAATTGAGCGAATGGCTGGCGCGCTTTCGCCAGGCCATGCATTTATTGCCGGATGGCGTCGTCATCATGGACGATGTCTTGTTCCTGGAGTGGTGCAACCCGGCCGCCGAACGGCATCTCGGCCTGCAGCACGGGCGCGACAAGGGGATGCGGGTGACCAATCTGATCCGTACCCCGGATTTTATCGATTACATCATTCTGGGCCGCTACGATCAGCCGCTGACCTTGAGTTTGCGTGAGCGCAAGCTCATCGTGCAAATCATTCCGTTTGAAAACCGACGCCAGATCCTGGTGACCCACGACGCCACCGAATCCGAAAGAATCGACATGATGCGGCGTGATTTCATCGCCAACGCCTCGCACGAGTTACGCACGCCGCTCACCGTGATCAACGGTTTTCTGGAGATTGCGCAGGCGCAGCCCGATCTCGATCGAAAAACCCGCGCCGCCCATTTGCAGCTGATGACGGAGCAGGGTCATCGCATGCAAAACCTGATCGGCGACATGCTGACCTTGACGCGCCTGGAGTCGGTCGATTATCCCTTGCGGCCCGAGCCGGTGGATATGCAGGCGATGTTGCGTAGTTTGTTGCTGGAAGCGGAAGTCTTGTCGGCCGGGAAGCACAGTTTTTCTCTGGCAGTCGATGGGCCTGACATCACAGGCAGCAACGACGAATTGCGCAGCGCTTTCAGCAACCTGATTTCCAACGCGGTCCGGTATACGCCGGCCGGCGGCAAGATCCAGATCATCTGGCAAAACGGTAAGGCTGGGCCGCAACTGGTGGTCAAGGATTCCGGTATCGGCATCAGCTCCGAGCATATCTCGCGACTGACCGAGCGCTTTTACCGGGTCGATAAAAGCCGTTCGCGGGAAACCCAGGGCACCGGCCTCGGCCTGGCGATCGTCAAACACGTATTGCTGCGCCATCATGGCAGCTTGGGGGTTGAGTCGCGGCCAGGCGAGGGTAGTGTGTTCACGGTTAAATTGCCGGCGACTTCAGTCGTTGTCGCAGAGAAAGGCTGAGCGCTGCCGCGATCGGTCGAAGTTCTCAACATCGGCTACAATTCTGCGGCGACAGCGTGTCGCCAGCCGCGTTCATTGTTGACGATTGACAACGTTTGCGCCTTCCTTTCGTCTTCCTAAGTTTTTCCCCATGCTCATGTCCGTCCCCATGTCCTTCCCCCTGTCTCGCTCCCGCCTGCTGTCCTCTTTTAGTCTTGTTTTATGCGTTTTGCTGGCCGCCTGCGGCAGTAATCCGCTGGCGCCGCAAACACCGCCGGTGGCAGTGATCCCTACGGTAGTCCCGAAAACACCCAAGCCAATCAAGATCGGCCTGGCGTTGGGCGGCGGCGCTGCCCGTGGTTTCGCCCATATCGGCGTGATCAAGGCGCTGGAAGCGCAGGGGATCGTGCCCGACATCGTGGTCGGCACCAGCGCTGGTAGTGTGGTCGGCGCGCTGTATGCGGCTGGCAATAACGGTTTTGCGCTGCAGAAGATCGCCTTGCAAATGGACGAGGGGGCTATCTCCGACTGGTCGGTGCCGTTTTTTGCCAAGGTCAGTGGCGTGCTGAAGGGCGAGGCGATCCAGAATTACGTCAACAAGACCATACGTAATGTACCGATTGAAAAACTGAAAATCCCGTTTGGCGCGGTCGCCACCGATTTGAACAGTGGCGCACCGATTCTGTTTCGACGCGGCAACACCGGTGTCGCCGTGCGTGCCTCTTCTGCAGTGCCGGGTGTCTTTCAGTCAGTGAATGTCGGCGGTCATCTGTATGTGGATGGAGGCCTGGTGTCGCCGGTGCCGGTGCGGTTTGCCCATGAAATGGGGGCGGATTTTGTGATTGCAGTGAATATTTCGGCATCGCCAGAGGCTCAAGCCGCCTCCAGTTCGGTCGACGTATTGCTGCAGACTTTTGCCATCATGGGGCAAAGCATCAATAACTATGAATTGAAAGATGCCGATGTTGTCATTCGTCCGGAGTTGGGGGCGATGAAGGGCAATGACTTCACGGCGCGCAACACCGCGATCCTGGCCGGCGAACAGGCGGCAATGGCGCAGATGGCCAGCATCAAAAAGAAATTGAAGGAAAAGCGCGAGGAGTAAATGCCGCTCAAAGCGGATCTGTCCTTAGCAAAACGGCGCGCCGCTGGCTTCGCTTTTCAGCAAAATGCCCCTGGCAGTCTCGGACTGGCAGGGGCATTTTGTTGGGCGCTAGGGCCGATTCTAAGGCCGACTATTGATGGTTATCGGTATCGGGTTCCGGGTCATTGATACGGCGTGCGCCGTTAAAGCGCGCTTTCCAATAAGCCAGATCCATGCTTTCGATGCGGACTTTGCCGCCGGCAGAGGGCGAGTGAATGAATTTATTGTCGCCCAGGTAAATGCCGACGTGAGAGAAGCTGCGGCGTAGCGTGTTATAGAACACCAGGTCGCCCGGCTTTAAATCCTGCTTGTCGATTTTCTCACCGCTGCGGCTCAATTCGGCGGCGGTGCGCGGAACGTTGACACCCCAAGCATCCTTGAAAACATAGCGTACCAGGCCGCTGCAATCCAGGCCGTTTTCCGGGTTAGTACCGCCGTATTTGTAATGAATCCCTATCATACCCATCGCGCTCACGGCCAGATCCGACGCCCGATCGGTAAATTGCTGGAGTTTGCTGCGTGTGCTGTTGGGTTGCGGCCGCATGTCGATATCGGTGATATCAGAAGCGCGGGCGGGGGTGCAGAGCCATAAGCTGGCGATCAGGGCACAGGCAAGCGCCAATGTCTGGAATAGGGGGAAGGCTTCTTTAATCGTCATCGTTATGGGTAGGCTTTGGGACATTACGATCGCACGAATGTAAGTGAATAAGAGGTACCTGTCAAATCTGGCAGGCGATAGGGCAAAACTATAGCATGCCAATATGCCAATCAATATCAGACAAATCTTGAAAATCGTGGGAAGCTCATTTTGTTTGGGTTTTCTCTGAAGCAAGTATCGCGCCAGAAATAATCTGACTGGAATGCAAGTGATGCAGGTGCCTATTGCGGGGCACTAAAGTACAATATTCAGTTATTTTCACAAGGAGCAAAAATGAAATCCAAACAAGTGCTGACACTCGATGATGTCAAGAAAATTGCCGCTGCGGCAGAGGCTGAGGCCTTGAAGAATCGCTGGGCGGTGACAATTTCAATCGTTGACGACGGCGGCCACCTGCTGTGGCTGCAGCGCATGGATGGCTGCGCGCCGATTTCGGCCCATATTGCACCGGCCAAGGCCAAGACTGCCGCATTGGGTCAGCGCGAATCGAAGATCTATGAAGATATGATCAACAATGGCCGTTTCTCGTTTATCACTGCACCAAATCTGGAAGGTTTGCTGGAGGGTGGCGTGCCAATCGTGGTCGGCGGCGAATATCTGGGTGCGGTCGGTGTTTCCGGCGTCAAGTCGAGCGAAGACGTACAAATCGCCAAGGCCGGCATTGCTGCCTTGGGCGCCTGAGCTGGGTTCTAAAATTCGGTTTGCTGCGATGGCTGGCAAGCTGTTTTTGGGGTGACTGGTAAAGCAGCTTGCCGGTTCGAAATGCCGAATCGACAAGCTGACCAATATTGTTCGCCGTGCTGGCCATCGTGGCGTAGTTTGTCACGCAGTTTGTCAGTATTGTTGTCAACTCCATCATGCTTGCGTGTTTTTCATAATTATTTATACAAAAATCTTCAGCTTGGCGTCTGTTCGGATTGCCGGGCAGGTTGCTGTCGGCTATAATTGCAGGGTTTAGCCCAATTTACTCCGCCGTAGCGCATACCACCTTCCATCTCGTCCCCAAAGGACTAAAAGCAGACCACGTAAAACCGCCAAATCATCACTGTTTGGGGTTTCATAGCGGTCGTTTGGCGCAGCGCAGCGGCGGTAACAACATCAGGAGTTACCCCTTGCAGCCATTTTTTTCTGGCCTCACCGTACCGGCCATCCTCGCGCTAGCAGATGGGACGATTTTCCAAGGTATTTCAATCGGCGCTGCTGGTCATACGACTGGCGAAGTCGTATTCAATACCGCCATGACCGGCTACCAGGAAATCCTCACCGATCCAAGCTATAGCCGTCAGATCGTCACCCTCACTTATCCGCATATCGGTAATACCGGTGTCAATGAAGAAGATGTCGAATCTTCGCAAATCCACGCTGCCGGGCTCATCATCCGTGACCTGCCGCGCCTGGTCTCGAATTTCCGCTCGACCAAGACCCTGGACGCCTACCTGCAAGAATCGAATATCGTTGCCATCGCTGGCATCGATACGCGCAAGCTGACGCGCATCTTGCGCGAAAAGGGCGCGCAGGGCGGCGCCATTGTCGCCGGTGAGGCCGACATCGCCGCGGCTACCGCCAAGGCGCTGGAGTTGGCGCGTGGTTTCCCTGGCCTGGCCGGCATGGACCTGGCCAAGGTGGTTTCTACTACCAAGGCTTACAGCTGGAGCGAGACCGAATGGCGTCTCGGCCGCGGCTACGACCAGCAGATCACGCCTAAGTATCATGTGGTGGCGTTTGACTACGGCGTCAAATTCAACATCCTGCGCATGCTGGCCCAGCGCGGCTGCAAGATCACCGTGCTGCCGGCGCAAGCTTCGGCCGCCGATGCGCTGGCGCTAAATCCGGATGGCATTTTCCTGTCCAACGGCCCGGGCGATCCGGAGCCGTGCGATTACGCGATTGCCGCCGTCAAGGAATTGATCGAACGCGCGATTCCGACTTTCGGCATTTGCCTCGGCCATCAAATCATGGCGCTGGCATCCGGCGCCAAGACACTGAAGATGAAGTTCGGCCACCACGGCGCCAATCATCCGGTGCAAGACCTGGATAGCAAGCAAGTGCTGATCACGTCGCAAAACCACGGTTTTGCAGTAGACGGCGCAACTCTGCCGGCCAATTGCCGCGTGACTCACGTATCGTTGTTCGACGGTTCGCTGCAGGGCTTCGCCCGCACCGACAAGCCGGCATTTTGCTTCCAGGGCCACCCGGAAGCATCGCCTGGCCCGCATGACATCGCCCCCTTGTTCGATCGTTTCATTCAGCTGATGAATCAAACGAAGTTGGAGAAAAATAAAAATGCCTAAGCGTAGTGATATTAAAAGTATTCTGATTATCGGCGCTGGCCCGATCATCATCGGTCAGGCTTGCGAGTTCGACTACTCGGGCGCGCAGGCTTGCAAGGCGCTGCGCGAAGAGGGTTACAAGGTAATCCTGGTCAACAGCAATCCGGCCACCATCATGACCGATCCGGAAATGGCCGATGTCACCTACATCGAGCCGATTACCTGGCAAGCGGTGGAACGCATCATCGCCAAGGAAAAGCCGGACGCGATCCTGCCGACCATGGGCGGCCAGACCGCGCTCAATTGCGCGCTGGATTTGCATCACAACGGCATCCTGACCAAATACAACGTTGAATTGATCGGCGCTTCGCCGGAAGCCATCGACAAGGCTGAAGACCGCTCCAAGTTCAAGGCGGCGATGACCAAGATCGGCCTCGGCTCGGCGCGTTCCGGCGTCGCCCACACCATGGATGAATCCTGGGGCGTGCAGAAGGAACTCGGCTTCCCGGTCATCATCCGGCCATCGTTCACCATGGGCGGCACCGGCGGCGGCATTGCTTACAACGCAGAAGAATTCGAAACCATCTGCAAGCGCGGCCTGGAAGCATCGCCGACCAAGGAATTGCTGATCGAGGAATCGCTGATCGGCTGGAAAGAGTATGAGATGGAAGTGGTGCGCGACAAGGCGGACAACTGCATCATCGTCTGCTCGATCGAAAACCTGGATCCGATGGGTGTGCATACCGGCGATTCGATCACGGTAGCGCCGGCGCAAACGCTGACCGACAAGGAATACCAGATCATGCGTAACGCCTCGCTGGCAGTATTGCGTGAGATCGGTGTCGATACCGGCGGCTCCAACGTGCAGTTCTCGGTCAATCCGGCCGACGGCCGCATGATCGTGATCGAAATGAATCCGCGTGTATCGCGTTCCTCGGCGCTGGCGTCCAAGGCTACCGGTTTCCCGATCGCCAAGATCGCGGCGAAACTGGCGGTGGGTTTTACGCTGGACGAGTTGCGCAATGAAATTACCGGCGGCGCTACGCCGGCATCGTTCGAACCTTCGATCGATTACGTGGTCACCAAGATCCCGCGTTTTGCGTTTGAAAAATTCCCGACCGCCGACGACCATCTGACGACTCAGATGAAATCGGTGGGCGAGGTGATGGCGATCGGCCGCACCTTCCAGGAATCGTTCCAGAAAGCCTTGCGCGGCCTCGAAGTCGGTGTCGACGGCATGAACGAAAAGACCCAGGACCGCGAAGTCATCGAAGAGGAATTGGGCGAGCCTGGTCCGGATCGTATCTGGTATGTGGGCGATGCGTTTGCCCAAGGCTTCACGCTGGAAGAAGTGCACCAGCTGACGCACATCGATCCGTGGTTCCTGTCGCAAATCAAGGAAATCGTCGATATCGAATTGTGGCTGGAAAACAGCCAGACGCTGGAAGCGCTGGATCGCGATACGCTGTTCCGCCTGAAGCAAAAGGGCTTTGGCGATCGCCGCCTGGCCAAGCTGCTGAAGACTACCGATACCGCGGTGCGCCTCAAGCGCCTGGCATTGAACATCCGTCCGGTGTACAAGCGGGTTGATACCTGCGCCGGCGAATTTTCGACCAACACCGCCTACATGTACTCGACCTACGAGGAAGAGTGCGAATCGAAGCCGACCGACAAAAAGAAGATCATGGTGCTGGGCGGCGGTCCTAACCGCATCGGCCAGGGTATCGAATTTGACTATTGCTGCGTGCATGCGGCGCTGGCGATGCGCGAAGACGGTTACGAGACCATTATGGTCAACTGTAATCCGGAAACCGTATCGACCGATTACGACACTTCCGATCGCCTGTATTTCGAACCGGTGACGCTGGAAGACGTATTGGAAATCGTCGACAAGGAAAAGCCTTACGGCGTGATCGTGCAATACGGCGGCCAGACGCCGTTGAAGCTGGCGCTCGACCTGGAAGCTAACGGTGTGCCTATCGTCGGCACTTCGCCGGACATGATCGACGCTGCCGAAGATCGCGAGCGTTTCCAGAAACTGTTGCACGATCTGAATTTGCGCCAGCCGCCTAACCGTACCGCCCGCACCGAAGAAGACGCATTGCGCCTGGCGCAGGAAATCGGTTATCCGCTGGTGGTGCGTCCATCCTACGTATTGGGCGGCCGCGCAATGGAAATCGTCCATGAGCAACGCGACCTTGAGCGCTACATGCGCGAAGCGGTCAAGGTCTCGCATGATTCACCGGTATTGCTGGACCGCTTCCTGAACGACGCTATCGAAGTCGACGTCGACTGTCTGTCCGACGGCGAGCGCACCTTCATCGGCGGCGTCATGGAGCATATCGAACAGGCTGGCGTGCACTCTGGCGATTCGGCTTGTTCGCTGCCGCCTTACTCGCTGTCGCAGGAAACTATCGAAGAGATCAAGCGGCAGACGTCGCTGATGGCCAAGGGCTTGAACGTGGTTGGTTTGATGAACGTGCAGTTTGCGATTCAGCAGATCGATGGCAAGGACGTCGTGTTTGTGCTGGAAGTCAATCCGCGCGCCTCGCGTACCGTGCCGTTTGTATCCAAGGCTACCGGTTTGCAACTGGCCAAGATTGCCGCCCGCTGCATGGTCGGCCAGTCGCTCGACAGCCAGGGTATCAAGGAAGAAGTCGTGCCGAAATACTTCAGCGTCAAGGAAGCGGTATTCCCCTTCGTTAAATTCCCTGGCGTCGATACCATCCTCGGGCCGGAAATGAAATCCACCGGTGAAGTAATGGGCGTTGGCAAAACTTTCGGTGAAGCGTTCGTCAAGTCGCAACTCGGCGCCGGCATCAAGTTGCCGAAGTCGGGCAAGGTATTCCTCAGCGTCAAGGGCAGCGACAAACCACGTGCGGTGCAGGTTGCCAAGGATCTGGTGGCAATCGGCTTCTCGGTGGTGGCGACCAAGGGTACGGCGGCGGCAATCAGCGCTGCCGGCATCCCGGTGGAAACCGTGAACAAGGTGGTGGAAGGGCGTCCGCACGTGGTCGACATGATCAAGAACAATGAGATTTCATTGGTGATCAACACGGTCGAAGAAAAGCGCAGTGCGATTGTCGATTCACGGGCGATCCGCATCTCGGCACTGGCGGCGCGCGCCACGACGTATACTACGATTGCAGGCGCAGAGGCGGCGGTTGAGGGCATGCGTCATCTGGACGAGTTGCATGTCTATGATTTACAAGGCCTGCATAAAACCTTACACTAAGGTCAAATCAGGATGCGTCTATGCGCATCCTGAATCGCTTTCGGGCTGCTTGCTGCCCGAAAAGCCGCCGAAACCTACAATTTAGCTACAGAAGTTCCTGCGGAGGTCATAAGCGCACCCTTTTTCGGTACGTTTTTGACCTCCGTGACCTTTTATTGTGTGCGGGATAAACCCTGCGTCATAAAGCTTCTGCGTCATAAACCTTATTTAATATTTGTTGAATACCATCCCTATGAGCTCAGTACCTCTTACTAAACATGGCGCGCAATTGTTGAAAGATGAATTGCATCATTTGAAAACCAAAGAGCGTCAAGCTGTCATCAAGGCCATCGCAGAAGCGCGCGCACATGGCGATCTTTCGGAAAACGCGGATTATGATGCGGCCAAAGAGCGGCAAGGTTTTGTCGAGGGTCGGATTGCCGACCTGGAGGGGAAGCTGGGAGCTGCGCAGGTTATTGATCCGGCAACCCTGGATGCGGATGGGCGCGTGGTGTTTGCCTCTACGGTCGATCTGGAAGACCTGGAATCGGGCGACAAGGTAACTTATCAAATCGTCGGCACCGATGAGGCCGACATCAAGCTGGCCAAGGTTTCCGTTACGTCGCCGATCGCGCGCGCGCTGATTGGCAAGACCGCCGGCGACGTGGTTGGCGTACAAGCGCCATCCGGCATCCGTGAATATGAGATTTTGGAAGTTCGCTACATCTAAGCAGTCTGGCCGGGCATTTTGCGTACTTGCATGCGGCCGAGGCGATTAGCGTAGTTTGATCGGAAAACCGGGAGTGGCAATGCTTGTAGTAAGGCTTAGATTGTTAATTGCCACCTTATGGGTGGGTAGTCTGTGGACGGTTGGTTATCTGGTCGCGCCGACTTTGTTTGCCACCTTGCCCGACCGCGTGCTGGCCGGCACCATCGCCGGCAACCTGTTTCGGATCGAAGCATGGCTGACGCTAGCCTGCGGGATCGTCCTGATCATGTTGTTCAGCTATAGAACCCATGACGATGCAGCGCCGTTGCGCAAGTCTTTGCTACGGCTGACGCTAGCGATGCTGGCTTGCACCTTGGTCGGTTATTTCTGTACCCAGCCATTCATGGCTGCCTTGCGCGAAGCGGCTGTGGTTACCGGCGGCGTAATGAATGAAAGCGCCAAAACGCAGTTCGGCATTTTGCACGGGGTTGCCCAAGGCATCTATGTGATTCAGAGTTTGTTTGGAGTCGGGCTGATTTTGCGCTTGCGTAGTTTGCGCTAGGCGCAAACTGTAATGGGTGCTAGTCGCAAGGGGCGGCACAGAAGAATCCGATCTAGCTGGATCCTGGTGCCGCCGCAAAAAATTGCGGCCCCTTTGCCTGGTATCGCGTTGTTGTGCTTGCCGAGGCGGCGAGCATTAACGGCCTAGTGCTGACTTCTTGCTGCTTTTCTGGCGCGGTTTGGCGCGTTTGATATTACCGCCTTGGGTCACGCGTTCATTGCCTTTTACCATGACCTTGGTCACCGATGGCCGCTTGGTGCCGCTTGGGCTTGGTTTGACGATGGTCACTTCACGCATGCCCTTGCCGCGGCTTTCGCTGCGTTCTTTAGCGGCATCTTTTTGCGGGCGATACAGGACCAGCAGTTTGCCGATGTGTTGTATTGGCGCTGCACCGAGTTTTTCGCAAATGGTTTCGTAGATGGCAATCCGTGCCTCGCGATCATCACCGAATACACGCACTTTAATCAGGCCGTGCGAGTTCAGGCTGGCATCGATCTCTTTCATCAGGGACGGTTTCAAGCCATCTTCGCTGATCAGGACCACCGGATTCAGTCCGTGGGCTTGGGAACGGAGCTCGCTACGCTCGGCGGATGTAAGTTTCAACATAAAAATTCCTTAAAAACGGTATTCTACGCGAATGGCAAAGAAGAAATTAAACAAAAACTGGCTGCACGACCACATTAACGATCCTTACGTGAAGCTGGCGCAGAAAGAAGGCTACCGTGCGCGGGCCGCTTACAAGCTGAAGGAAATCGACGAACTGGACAAGCTCATTAAGCCTGGCCAGATCATTGTCGACCTTGGATCTACTCCGGGCAGCTGGTCGCAATATGCGCGCAACAAGCTGGCAGGGCAGGACGGTGGCGGCATCCATGGCATGATCATCGGCCTGGATATCTTGCCGATGGAGCCGATTGCCGACGTTCATTTCATCCAGGGAGATTTCCGTGAGGCGGACAGCTTGCGCCAGTTGGAGCGCTTGCTGGAAGGGCGCAAGGTGGATCTGGTGCTGTCCGACATGGCGCCCAATCTGTCCGGTATCGCTATTTCCGACGCAGCTCGAGTCGAGGAAATTATTGATTTGGCAATTGAATTTGCGCAACAGCATATGAAGCCCACGGGTGCACTGTTGGCAAAATGTTTCAACGGCACTGGCTACAATGAAGTGCTGATGAAATTCCGTCAGGAATTCAAAACCGTAGCGTCCAGGAAGCCTAAAGCCAGCCGTGACAAGTCGTCAGAAATCTTTTTGCTCGGAAAGATCTTGAAAAATCCACGGTAATTCACAAATTTTCCTTGATTTATCATGGGGCGGCCGCATATCCAGCAACGGAGCCTGCCGAACTTAGGGTGATCGGCTGAAAAAATACCCGGGCGGTCCATATTTTGTCGCTTCGATCCCCTAAGTCCGGCAGGCTCCTAGCAAGCCGTACCTATTCCGAGTAAAATCTAAGGAATACCTCGAAGCAGTACCTATGTCCGGCGCGCAGCGCGTCCAAGGAGTTCTAGTGAACAACATGTTTTCCAAAGCCGCCATCTGGGTGGTCATCGCCCTGGTGCTTTTCACCGTATTCAAGCAGTTCGACGGGCGAGGACTGGCAAGCGGCGCAGGGCCGATCGCCTATTCCGACCTCATCAGCGAAATACGGTCGGGCCATATCACTGATGCGACGATCGAAGACCGCAGCATTGTTGCCACTACTTCCGACGGCAAGAAAGTCAAGACTGCTATTACCATGCTGGATCGCGGTTTGATCGGCGACCTGGTCAACAACAACGTCAAATTCGAGATCAAGCAACCGGAAGAACCATCGTTCCTGCAACAAATCTTCATCTCCTGGTTCCCGATGATCCTGTTGCTCGGAGTCTGGATTTTCTTCATGCGGCAAATGCAAGGCGGCGGCAAGGGCGGAGCATTCTCGTTCGGCAAGTCGAAGGCGCGCATGCTGGATGAAAACAGCAATTCGGTGACCTTCGCCGATGTTGCCGGCTGCGATGAAGCCAAGGAAGAAGTTTCCGAGATGGTCGACTTCCTGCGTGACCCGACCAAATTCCAGAAATTGGGCGGCCGCATTCCACATGGCGTACTGATGGTCGGTCCTCCAGGTACCGGTAAAACCTTGCTGGCGCGTGCGATTGCGGGCGAAGCCAAAGTACCGTTTTTCACCATTTCCGGTTCCGATTTCGTTGAAATGTTTGTCGGTGTCGGCGCATCGCGGGTACGCGATATGTTCGAAAACGCAAAAAAACACGCTCCTTGCATTATTTTCATCGATGAAATCGATGCTGTCGGCCGCCATCGCGGCGCTGGCATGGGCGGCGGCAATGACGAACGCGAACAAACGCTGAACCAGATGCTGGTTGAGATGGATGGCTTCGAAGCCAATTCCGGTGTGATCGTGATCGCCGCTACCAACCGTTCCGACGTGCTGGACAAAGCCTTGCTGCGTCCGGGTCGCTTTGACCGTCAGGTGGTGGTGGGCTTGCCGGATATCCGCGGCCGTGAACAGATCTTGAATGTGCACATGCGCAAGGTGCCGATTTCCACCGACGTCAAAGCCGACATCCTGGCGCGTGGTACGCCTGGCTTCTCGGGCGCTGACCTGGCCAATCTGGTCAATGAGGCTGCCTTGTTTGCGGCTCGTCGTTCCAAGCGCCTGGTCGAGATGCAGGATTTCGAGGACGCCAAGGACAAGATCGTGATGGGACCTGAACGCAGATCGGCAGTGATGCGCGAAGAAGAGCGTCGCAATACCGCCTATCACGAATCCGGCCATGCAGTGGTGGCCAAGCTGTTGCCGAAAGCCGATCCGGTGCATAAAGTCACCATCATGCCGCGCGGCTTTGCGCTTGGCCTGACCTGGCAATTGCCTGAGCATGATCGGGTCAATATGTACAAGGACAAGATGCTGGAAGAAATCGCCATCCTGTTCGGCGGCCGTATTTCAGAAGAGATTTTCATGCATCAGATGTCGACTGGCGCTTCGAACGACTTCGAGCGCGCCACCAAGCTGGCGCGGGCGATGGTTACCCGTTACGGCATGTCCGAGACCCTGGGCACCATGGTCTACGAAGATACTGAGCAGGACGCCTATTTCGGCCGCATGTCGGCCAAGACCGTGTCGGAAGCCACCCAGCAAAAAGTCGATGCCGAGATTCGCAGCATTCTCGATCAGCAATATGCCTTGTCGCGCCGTCTGTTAGAGGAAAACAAGGACAAGGTCGAAGCGATGACCAAGGCTTTGCTGGATTGGGAAACCATCGATGCGGATCAGATCAACGACATCATGGACGGCCTGGAGCCACGCCTGCCAAAAGCTGGTAGTTCGGTCCGCAAAGCGCCTAGCGATAGTTCGTCTGGCGGTGTTTCGCCGAATGCTACGGCGCCGGCCTGATCGGCTCTGTAGCGCCTGCTTGGCGTAGCCTGTGAAATATTATCAGCAAGGGTGAGGAGCAATCCTCGCCCTTTTTGTTTATTTTCACGCTTTCGAGATTTACTTTACCTTTCATATGCAACCATATTTTCAATGCGGCCGTTACCGGCTGCCGGTCAATACGCCACAGGCGCGGCCTTTGGTGATGGGCATACTCAACATCACCCCCGATTCGTTTTCCGACGGCGGACAATTCTATTCACTCGAATTTGCCTTGTCGCGTGCGGAGCAGATGATCGCGGATGGCGTCGATATCATCGACATAGGCGGTGAGTCGAGTCGCCCCGGCAGTCCGGCGCTGTCGCTGGAAGAGGAGCTGGATCGGGTCATGCCTGCCATTTACGCCTTGCGCGATTGTGGCAAGCCGCTCTCCATCGATACCTATAAACCGGCGGTGATGCGTGAAGCGCTGGCCGCCGGCGTCGACCTGGTCAACGACATCAATGGCTTGCGCGAGCCTGGCGCCTTGGAAGCGGTGCGCGACAGCGATTGCGGCGTGTGTGTCATGCATATGCAGGCCAATCCTCAAACCATGCAAATCAAGCCCGAATACCAGGATGTGGTGGCCGAAGTCAGCGCTTTTTTACTGGAACGGGTGAATGCGCTGGAACAGGCCGGGGTAGCCCGAAATCGCATCAGCATCGATCCGGGCTTTGGCTTTGGCAAGACCTTGGCGCATAATGTTGCCTTGTTGCAAAGCATCGGGGATATTCAAAGCGTTCTGGATCTACCTTTGCTGGCGGGAATCTCGCGTAAAACCATGTTGGGGGAGCTGACCGGCAAGCCGCTGGAACGGCGCCTTGCGGGCAGCCTGGCAGCGGCTTTAGCGGCGGTTTCCCTGGGCGCCAAGATAATCCGGGTGCATGATGTGGCCGAGACTGTGGACGCGCTCAAGGTATGGCAAGCGGCGCAGCGGATACAAGCGACAGAGATATAGGCAGTAAGAATATAAGCAGTAATACGGAAGCAGTAACACCGTTGTGATTGAAGTGAAAGCGAACGAAGGCTGAGATGACAAGAAAATATTTTGGTACCGATGGTGTGCGTGGTCGTGTCGGTGTAGCGCCGATCACACCGGATTTTGTAATGAGACTGGGTTATGCCGCCGGCAAGGTGCTGGCGCAAGCGAAATCGGGCACGGGGAAACCGACTGTATTGATAGGTAAAGATACCCGCGTCTCCGGCTATATGCTGGAGGCAGCGCTGGAGGCTGGCTTTGCCGCGGCGGGAGTTGACGTGATGCTGGCCGGCCCGATGCCTACGCCAGCGATTGCCTATCTGACGCGGGCTTTGCGCTTGTCGGCCGGGGTGGTGATTTCGGCATCGCATAATCCTTATGAAGATAACGGCATCAAATTCTTTTCGGCGCAGGGTACTAAATTGCCGGATGCGGTGGAAACCGCGATCGAGGCGGCCTTGGAATTGCCGATGGAATGTGTGGCCTCCGATAAGCTGGGCAAGGCAAGACGCCTGGATGACGCTCCCGGACGTTACATCGAGTTTTGCAAAAGCACTTTCCCCAACGAGCTCGATTTGCGCGGGCTGACCATTGTGGTCGATAGCGCCCATGGCGCTGCCTATCATATTGCGCATCACGTATTTCACGAGTTGGGAGCCGAAGTCATTTCTATCGGTAACCAGCCGAACGGTTTCAACATCAACGACGGCTTTGGCGCCACCGCGCCGGATGCGCTGGCGCTGGCAGTGCGTTCCAATCACGCAGATATCGGGATCGCCCTGGACGGCGACGCTGACCGCCTGGTGATGGTGGACGCCAGTGGCCGCATCTATAATGGCGACGAGCTGTTGTATGTGATGGTCAAGGATCGCATGAAGGTGGGTCCGGTAAAAGGCGCGGTCGGCACGCTGATGACGAATATGGCGCTGGAAGTGGCGTTCCGCGCAATGGGAGTCGAGTTTGCACGCGCCAATGTTGGCGATCGCTATGTGCTGGAAGTGATGAAAGAGCGCGGCTGGAACCTGGGTGGCGAGGGTTCGGGCCATCTGCTCTGCCTGGACAAACACACCACCGGCGACGGCATCGTTTCTGCCTTGCAGGTCTTGTCGGCATTGAAGCGCACTGGTAAAACCCTGGCGCAACTGACTGCTGATATTGCACTCTATCCACAAACCTTGATCAATGTAAAAGTGAGCGCAGGTTTCGACTGGAAGAAAAATCCGGCGATGGTGGCAGAGAAAGAAGCGGTTGAACGGGAGCTCGGCGATAACGGACGGGTGTTGATTCGGGCCTCCGGCACTGAGCCATTGATACGTGTCATGGTCGAGGCAAAAAGTGCCGATCTGGCGCAAACGATGGCGCGCCGGATCGCAGATAAAGTGACGGCTTGACGCTGTTCCAGATCGTCTAACTGAATAGAGTTAATTGCCGATGTCGAAATATCAAACCCACATTTTGATCGTCGAAGATGAGCCCGGCATCGCTGAGCTATTGAGATTTACGCTCGATGACGCCGGGTTTTCCTGCGAGATTGCATATAGCGCCAGCGAGGCGCGGCAAGCGATCGTCGGTGTTTTACCCAAGGCCGTGCTGCTGGACTGGATGCTGCCCGACACCTCTGGCCTGGCGCTGTTGCAGGAGTGGCGCAGCCAGCAGCGCAGCGCTACCTTGCCGGTCATTATGCTGACGGCCAAGGGGATGGATGAGGACAAGGTTCGCGGGCTCAACGCCGGCGCCGACGACTATGTCACCAAACCGTTTTCGCCGAAGGAACTGATCGCACGGATTCAAGCGCTGTTACGGCGCAAGATACCGGAGCTCGGACAAAGCCTGCTCAGCCACGGTTTGATCCAGATCGACACCGATCGCTATCAGGTCACTGTCGACAGCCGGGAAATCGAACTGGATCAGGCAGAGTTCAAATTGCTGCGTTTCCTGGTGGCGCATCCGGACCGGATTTTTTCACGCGCACAGTTGCTCGATAAAGTCTGGGGCGATCATACTTTCATCGAAGAGCGCACGGTCGATGTCCACATCATGCGCCTGCGCAAATCGCTCGGCCTCGCCGCCGATTACGTCAAGACCGTGCGCGGCGTCGGCTATAAACTCAACGCCGAGCCGACGGCGTGACAAGGCCCTTGGCGGGCAGCCGTAGCGCACGCAAATTCTGGGTGCCGGCGCTGCTCTGGTTTGGTTTGCTATCGTTGGTTGCGGTGGCGCTCGCTGTCATTGGCGGCGTCATCGTAGGCCTGTTGTTCTTTAGTTTGTCGCTGGCAGGTTTGCTGTTTCTGCAGATGTGGTCGCTGTATCAGATCGAACTGTGGATGGATGCGCCGGTTGGCGGCCGGCGACCGCGTACCTGGGGCTTATGGGCGCATGCATTTTCTGCACTGGAAGACATCAGGCGGGAAGACGAACGTTCGCGCGCCGAGATGGCGGAATGGCTGGCGCGTTTTCGGCAAGCCATGAGCCTGCTGCCGGACGGCGTGGTGATCGTCGACGGCGTGATGCATCTGGAATGGTGCAACCCCGCAGCGCAAGCTCATCTGGGCCTGGATCTGAAGCGGGATGAGGGGCGTTTGCTGACCAACCTGATACGGTCCCCCGATTTTGTCGACTACATGCTGGCGGGTCGTTTCGAGCAGCCGCTACCGTTCATGCATCACGATCGAAAAATTCTGGTGCAACTTATTTCCTTCGAAAGCCGGCGTCAGATTCTGGTCACCCATGACGTGACGCAAAACGAAAAAATGGATACCATGCGGCGCGATTTCATCGCCAATGCATCGCATGAGTTGCGCACCCCGCTGACGGTGATCAACGGCTTTCTTGAGCATGCGTTGAGCAGCGAGATGAGCGATGAAACCCGACAACGCCAGCTTCATCTGATGGCGGAGCAGGGGCAGCGCATGCAGAGGCTGGTGGCCGACATGTTGACCTTGACCCGGCTGGAATCTCTGCTGCAGCCGCCGTCTAGCGATACTGTGCGCATCAAGCCACTGCTGAGTCGCATAGTGGAAGAGGCCAGGGCTTTATCCGGCGGCAAGCACAGCATTACTTTGAAGGTGCAGGAAATCGATCTGAAAGGCAATCACGACGAGTTGGAAAGCGCGTTTACCAATCTGCTCTCGAACGCAGTCCGGTATACCCCCGATGGCGGCCGTATCGATGTCAGCTGGGGCATGGAAAACGACCATGCAAGCCTGACCGTGGTTGACGATGGCATCGGCATCGCGGCCGAGCATCTGAGCCGGCTGACCGAACGTTTCTATCGCGTCGACAAAACCCGCTCGCGCGCCACGCAAGGAACCGGTCTCGGCCTGGCGATTGTGAAGCATGTTCTGTTGCGTCATCGCGGCCATCTGGAAATTACTTCCGAATATGGCAAGGGCAGTCGTTTTAAAGCGAGTTTTCAGCGTGCGCAACTAGCGTTGCGGCAGGATTGATTAAGGCGGGATTAATAAAATTTATAAATAATTTTGAAGCGGTGATTTGCATCGTGTATCGGCGCTGTTTTTTACTCGTTTCTTATTTGTTTTTCGCTGATTTGCTGATGTTTTAAGCAGAATGGAAAGCAGAGCAAAATTTTTATTAAAATATGCGATTTTCTCTCGCATATTTTTCTAAATTCTGGTCTAATCCGTCTCTCAAGTTTTTCAGCAGATAAGCTTTTGGCGGTACCGTTATTGGGTTGGTTTTTGCAGCAAAATTTCAAAATTTTCCTGTATAAAAATTTGACAAAAATCGGAATACTGTTTATTATCTTGCTTCTCGGAGTGTAGCGCAGCCCGGTAGCGCACCTGGTTTGGGACCAGGGGGTCCAAGGTTCGAATCCTTGTACTCCGACCAAAAAATAAGCGGGCTGTCTTCGGACAGCCCGTTTTTCATTTGTAGTTTGGAAAGATCAGCTGCATTTGCTGATAGATCTCACGATCGGAATCAAAGCATCACTTGGCGCATGAATCCGGCCGTAGCTCAACTGGATAGAGCATTCGGCTTCTACCCGAAATGTTGGGGGTTCGATTCCCTCCGGCCGGACCAGTTTTTAGCCAATCTTTTCACCGCAGCATCCCGTTATCAAAATCCATATTTGCAATATCTCGTCTGCGACTTAAGCATGTTCGCGGATTCTTGCTATCCATTCATTCTCCTGAAACTCCTGCTGGATAAAACTAAGTACACGTTTGTTGGTTCGCCTGTGCGATCGCAATATTGCGATGCATTACGGGCATCGGTGAAGTGAATTAGGGGAAATTGCATGAAGGCACTGCGATCCGCTGCGGATCGGGTCCATAGCTAGGAAATGCTGTGTATGACGACGTCGTGCCGATGAGGGAGGCTTAAGCCAAGCTCATCGGCAGGCGCTATTTGTGCTGCAGATATGTGGTGGCGATGCCGATTGATCCGGCATCGCACTGGTTTCAACGTGGCTCAGTTCGATTTAACGACCGCGTCCGCCCGAGCGGCGTGGGGCCGCAGGACGAGCTTGCGAGCCAGTGCCGCCGCCATGGCCGCGCGATGGTCCCTGGCTTGGCTTGACGCCGGGTGCTGCGCCTTGTGAGCGTCCACGTCCGCCACCACCAGCGCCACGATTGCCGCCACCGCCGCCGCCACTACGCAGTTGTATAGGCTGGGCGCGCGCATTCGGATCTGGTTCAAAACCGACGACCACTTCTTTCGGCAATTCGCGTTTGATCAGTTTCTCGATGTCTTTCAACATCTGATGTTCATCCACGCACACCAGCGATACCGCTTCGCCAGTAGCGCCGGCGCGGCCGGTACGACCGATCCGGTGGACGTAGTCTTCCGGCACGTTAGGCAAATCATAGTTGACCACGTGCGGCAGTTGATCGATGTCGATGCCACGCGCCGCGATGTCAGTCGCTACCAGCACCTGCAGGCTGCCATCCTTGAACTCTGCGAGCGCGCGGGTACGTGCCGACTGGCTCTTGTTGCCGTGGATCGCCATGCCGCTGATGCCGTCTTTCTCCAGCTGCTCAACCAGTTTGTTGGCGCCATGCTTGGTGCGGGTAAATACCAGTACTTGCGACCATTGATGAGTCTTGATCAAATGCGCCAGCAGCGGATGCTTGCGGTCGCGGTCGACCGGATGAATCTTTTGCTGGATCACTTCGACTGTGGAATTGCGGCGTGCCACTTCAATCATGGCCGGTGAATTCAGCAAATTGTCGGCGAGGATCTTGATTTCGTCTGAGAAGGTAGCGGAAAACAGCAGGTTCTGACGCTTCTTCGGCAGTACCGCAAGAATCTTTTTGATATCGCGGATAAAGCCCATGTCCAGCATGCGGTCAGCTTCGTCCAGGATCAGGATTTCCACCTGGCTCAGATTGACGGTGCCTTGTTGCATATGATCCAGCAGGCGGCCTGGGGTGCACACCAGAATATCGACGCCATGCTTGAGCAGCTTGATTTGCGGATTGATGCCGACGCCGCCGAAAATCACGGCCGAAGTCAGCTTCAGATACTTGCCGTACAGGCGCACGCTTTCTTCGACTTGCGCCGCCAGTTCGCGCGTTGGTGTCAGCACCAGTGCGCGGATCGGGCGTTGACTGCCGGTCGGGTTGGTGGCCGAGGTCGACAAGCGATGCAGCACAGGCAAGGTAAAGCCGGCGGTCTTGCCGGTGCCGGTCTGGGCGCCGGCCAGTAGATCGCCGCCCGCCAGCACCGCAGGGATTGCCTGGCTCTGGATCGGGGTAGGGGTGGTGTACCCATGTTCGGTTACGGCACGAACGATGGCTTCGGACAAGCCGAGTTCAGAAAAAGACATGACAACTCATTAGAAGAATATCGGCCTGTCGCCTATCAAGAGGCGCCAGTCGCAGGCAAACGGATTAGAGGAGATTGGAGCTGTATTGGCTCCTTGACAGCAGCATTTGACTGGAGAATGTGCTGTGTCGCCGCAGAGTATAACAACGGCGCGCTACAGGCAAGTAATTCCGGCGTGTTTTTCGGCGTCTTGCGAGTCGGCGCAGCATAAAATTTACGGTGAGCGATCCGCCGCGGAGTACAGCGGATCGCAATATGTCGAATCGATGCTCGGAAAGCCCCGGTCAGCCAGCTTTTTTCATGGCGGCAGCGGCGCGCTCGCGCAGTTCTTCTTCTTCTGAATAGTCGGCGATATGTGTGCTTACGGTCCAGACATGGCCGAACGGATCTTTCAGGGTGCCGGAGCGATCGCCATAAAACTGGTCTTGCAGCGGCCGCAGCTCCGTGCCGCCGGCGGCAATTGCCTGCGGGTAAAGCAGGTTCACATTTTCCACGTACAGCACAATGCTGACGCCAGCTCCGCCCAATGTTTTCGGGCTGCGAATTTCCATCTCAGGGAAGGCGTCGGCCAGCATGATGTGGGAATCGCCAATTTTTATTTCTGCGTGTCCGATTCTGTGATCCGGACCTTCCATGCGAAATATTTCCACCGCATTGAAGGCTTTTTTATAAAACGCGATGGCCTCGGCGGCGCCGTCGACAACGAGATAGGGAGTGACGGTAGAGTAACCGTCGGGAATTGGTTTGACTGCCATATTATTCTCCTGCGAGTTGAGAGATGGTCGTTAAATTTATCCTGAATGCGGTATCCCAAGTGGATATCCAAAGCGCGCTGTTGCGCATGCATTGTAGACGTTCGACTGCGCAGTTGACATGACAAAAACAGTATTTTGCGGGTTCCGGCGAAAAGGATTCCTTATCGCCGGAAAGTCTGGTTTTATTTCTTGCCGAACGGGGACAGTAAGCCAACCATTTGTGCAAAAACCTTCGGGCTGCCAGCCAGCACATCGCCCTTGTACAAATAATCGGACTCGCCGGTGAAATCGCCGACAATGCCGCCCGATTCGCTGATGAGCAAGGAGCCGGCAGCGATATCCCATGGCTTCAAGCCTTTTTCAAAGAAGCCGTCCAGGCGGCCTGCAGCGACATACGCCAGATCGAGCGCGGCAGCGCCAGGGCGACGCAGGCCAGCACAGTTTTGCGTCATGATGCGGAACATTTTCATGTATTCATCCATTGCCGGGCCTTCGGTTTCGCGGAATGGGAAGCCGGTGCCAATCAGGGCGTCGGCAATCTTGTCGCGTTTGCCGACACGGATCCGCTTGTCGTTCAGATAGGCGCCGGAACCTTTGGTGGCGGTGAACAAGTCGTTGCGGGTCGGGTCGTAAATGACAGCTTGGGTGATCTGGCCGCGGTGTTGCAATGCGATCGATACGCAGTATTGTGGGAAACCGTGGATGAAGTTGGTAGTGCCGTCGAGCGGATCAATGATCCAGACGTTTTCATTGTCGTCGTGCAGATTGGCGGAAGCGCCGGATTCCTCTGCCAGGATGGCATGGTCCGGATAGGCATTCTTCAATACATCAATGATCGCTGCTTCTGCAGCCTGGTCGACTTCGGTAACAAAATCGTTATGCTGTTTTTTTGTCACTTTCAGCAGATCGAGGTCGAAAGAGGCGCGCGAGATAACCTTGGCACCGTTACGGGCGGCCTTGATGGCCGTATTGAGCATTGGATGCATGATCGGGTTCCGTTAAAATGGCGGCACTGTGCCAACCGGGAACAGAACCACCTATATGATGAATAATAATGAACGAAGCGGACGTCCCAGATGAATATTTTGATAAATAAGCAGCTTTTAGTCGAAGAAATCCGCGGAATGGCGCTATTTTAAATGAAGCCGGCAAAAACCAACACGTCTCTTTTCAAACGACTGCGCTTTGTGCTGGTCGAAACCAGCAGCCCGGGCAATGTCGGCGCGGCTGCCCGCGCTATCAAAACCATGGGGTTTTCTGAGTTGATCCTGGTGAATCCGCGTTTTCCCGATGTATTGCAACGCGACGAAGCCATCGCGTTTGCCAGCGGTGCGCAAGACATTCTGGCGGCGGCGCGGATTGTCGATAGCGTAGAGCAGGCCTTGGATGGCTGCAATTTTGCCGCGGCCTTGAGTGCTCGTTTGCGTGAATTTTCACCGCCTTTGACTGCGCCGCGCGCCTTGGCAGCACAGCTTGCCGGCGATTCAAGCCTGAATGCGGCAGTGTTG
Source organism: Collimonas sp. (assembly GCF_035566375.1). Classification (GTDB taxonomy): domain Bacteria; phylum Pseudomonadota; class Gammaproteobacteria; order Burkholderiales; family Burkholderiaceae_D; genus Collimonas. The sequence goes on along the minus strand of NZ_DATMRK010000051.1, from coordinate 1,684 downwards.
TTCGGTAGCGAGCGCTATGGCTTGCCCAACGAGATTGTCGAAAAATGCAATGTGCTGTTGAATATCCCAGCCAATCCAGAGTATTCGTCGCTGAATCTGGCGCAGGCGGTACAGGTGCTAGCCTATGAATGCCGGGTTGCCGCCAGCGAGGATTTGTCGCCGCCAACTGGCAGCGAGATCGGTTTCCAGGGCAATGCCGCCAGCCTGGCTGATATTGATGGCATGTTTGCGCATCTCGAAAAAGCCTTGGTGGAGATTGAGTTTCTAGATCCGGCCAGTCCCAAAAAGCTGATGCCGCGCCTGAAGCGCCTGTTTTCACGTACGCAGCTGGAAACTGAAGAGGTGAATATCCTGCGCGGAATTGCCAGTCAGATCTTGACCAAGCGGCGCCGCCTCGATCGATCCTGAGCGAGCCACGGCTTAGGTGGACCTAACTGCGTGGACCCAACTGCATGGGCTCAACTGCATGGACTCAACTGCGATCAAGCCCAACTGCGCAGCAGGCCGACCGCCAACCCTTCCAGCGCGAAATCCTCTTGTTGCGACGTCACGATGATAGGCAAGAAATCCGGGTTTTCCGGCAGCAACTGAATCACTGAGCCGGATTTTTGATAGCGCTTGACCGTGACATCGTCGCCCAGGCGAGCTACCACGATCTGGCCGTTTCTGGCGCTGTCGGCCTTTTTGACCGCGAGCAAGTCGCCATCCAGGATGCCGGCGTCACGCATCGACATGCCGCGTACCTTGAGCAAATAATCCGGTTTGGCGCTGAACAGGGCGGGGTCGACGTTGTAGCTGGCCTGGATATGCTCTTGCGCCAGAATCGGCGATCCTGCTGCGACTCGGCCGACCAATGGCAGGCTGAGCTGCATCAGGGCAGGGTGCGGCAACGCCAGCTGTGTGCCCTGGCTGCGGCTGATGCTTTCGGTAAGGCGGATTCCGCGCGAGGTGCCGGGCGCGATTGCGATGGCGCCTTTGCGCGCCAGCGCCTGCAAATGCTCTTCCGCCGCATTGGCTGAGCGAAAGCCCAGCTCGGCCGCTATTTCAGCGCGTGTCGGCGGGAAGCCGGTGTTTTCGATGGCGTCCTTGATCAGATCGAGGATTTGTTGTTGACGAGCGGTCAATTTGATCATGGTGTGTGTGGCGTAGAAGGTGCTGGAAAAAAGCAGCAAGGGCCGCGCTGTTGCGCCTGGCGAATGCTGTGCATAACAACAGTCTGTATTTTTGTACAGTATTTGTGCAAATGCAAGACAAATTGATGCTGTTAGGTCGTTCCTTAATCCCCCTTTTTGTGGCCGTCTTGCATTTCCGTCAGTCCCAAACACCTGAAAACGTTGAGTTTTGTTGCAATTGCTAGTATTATTACTGGTTTTCCTCTTCCCACACTCGTCTTGACGCCGAGGTGGGCGATTCTTCAATCCGTCCAAAAGGAGCTTACATGCGTCATTATGAAATCGTATTTATCGTCCATCCAGATCAAAGCGAGCAAGTGCCTGCAATGATCGAACGCTACAAAGGTATCGTCACCACACGTGGCGGCACCGTACATCGCGTGGAAGACTGGGGCCGCCGCCAACTGGCATACCTGATCCAGAAACTGGCTAAAGCACATTACGTCTGCCTCAACATCGAGTGCGACAGCGAAACTCTGGCTGAAATCGAAACCGGCTTCAAGTTCAATGAT